>NAUB01000028.1 GCA_003676145.1 gamma proteobacterium symbiont of Stewartia floridana
CCCTGTTGTGCCTGAAAAAGCGCCAATCAAGGCGCGAGGAGAGAGGTTTGGTGATTCCAAATGAACGACGAGCAACGCCGAGTGGCGCTTTTTCAGGCACAACCCCCCATATTGATGTTGAAGAGGGGGCTGGGGCTATTTTTCCGCCAACGGCGTTATCATTCGCTCATGTAGAACAACTACACGTCGCTCATTCTGCCTTGCTGGACGAAAAAATAGCCCCAGCAGGGCCGATTGGATTCGTGTTAACAGGCCCTAAGGAACCGTATGAGTGATTCAATGAATAAACCACTTGTGGTAGATCTGGATGGAACGCTGATACAGACTGATCTGCTTGCCGAATCAGCGTTTGCCCTGATAAAGCAGAACTTTCTGTTTCTTTTCATGTTTCCAATTTGGCTTTGGCAAGGCAAGGCAGTACTGAAACAGGAGATTGCTTCCAGGGTCGATATCGATGTCACGATTCTCCCTTACCAGCAGGAGTTTCTTGAGTTTCTCAAGGGTGAACATGGGAATGGCCGTCGACTGGTACTTGCGACGGCGTCGAATCGGAAATATGCAGATGCCATCGCCGCCCATCTGGGGATTTTTCAGGATGTTCTGTCGAGCAATGGGGAGGTCAATCTGTCGGGGGACCGCAAACTGCAACACCTGACCGAACTGTTCGGCAACAGCGGTTTCGCCTATGCGGGCAACGGTATGGTCGATATGAAGGTGTGGGCTGGTGCGGAATCAGCGATCCTGGTGAATCCTGAACGGGGTGTGAAAGATCAGGCACGGAGCCGGCATAAGGTCGATGGGATCTTTGAAAGCAATAGTGACAACCGACTGAAAAACTACATCAAAGCACTTCGTCTGCATCAGTGGCTGAAGAATTTTCTGATATTCGTCCCCTTGTTGATGGCGCATAAATTCGGCGACATTGGCCTGCTCAAACAGGCGGTGTTGGGGTTTTTTGCCTTTGGTTTTTGCGCTTCCAGCGTCTATCTGCTGAATGATCTGCTCGATCTTGCGGATGACAGAAAGCACCCAACCAAGCGAAACCGGCCGTTCGCTGCAGGCACGGTCTCACTCATTCATGGCATTCTGCTGATTCCGGTACTGCTGGTCACGGCCTTCTTGATTGCCCTGTTTCTGCCGATTGAATTTCTGATTGTGCTTGGATTGTACTATCTGATCACCGTCGCCTACTCCTTCTATCTGAAACGTTTTGCGCCGATCGATGTGTTGACTCTGGCGAGTCTCTACACCACCCGTATCATCGCCGGTGCGGCAGCGGTATCGGTGATGCCCTCATTCTGGTTGCTGGCCTTTTCCATGTTTCTGTTTCTCAGTCTTGCTCTGGTGAAACGCTTTACCGAACTGCTGACCATGCAGCATCAGGCGAAAACCAAAACCCTTGGTCGTGGTTACATGACCACGGATCTGGAGACGCTTTCCCATTTCGGCAGTGCCAGTGCCTATCTGGCGGTTCTCGTATTGGCCTTGTATATCAACAGTGAACACGTAACAGGGCTCTACACCCATCCGGAAGTGATCTGGCTGCTCTGCCCGCTGCTGCTCTATCTGGTCACCCGGATCTGGTTGTTGGCTCGCCGGGGCAAGGTGGATGAAGATCCAGTGGTTTTTGTTATCCGGGACCGACACAGCCAATGGGTAGTCGGTATCGGTGCAATTTTACTCTGGTTGGCGATCTAGTGCGGTTTCAATAGGTCCTAATATGACGAACAGAAGTTATCAATCCTGGGCAGGTTATCCTGTCGTCGAGCATGAAGCCCGTAAGATGAATTGGCAGACCGATTCCCTGCCGCTGGAAGGTAGCGACGGCAAGAGCTTTCTACCTTACGGAAACGGCAGAAGTTACGGTGATGTGTGCCTGAATGATGGTGGCATTGTGGTCGATTGCCGCGGCTTGAATCACTTTATCGAATTCGATTCGGAGAACGGCATACTGCGTTGCGAAGCGGGGGTTACTCTTCAGGAGATCCTTCACTTTACTGTGCCAAAGGGGTGGTTTCTGTCGGTAACCCCCGGCACTCAGTTTGTCACGGTGGGTGGCGCAATTGCCAATGACGTACATGGTAAGAATCACCACAAAGCCGGTACCTTCGGTCAGCATGTCAACTGCTTCGAGTTACTGCGATCGGATGGTTCAAGGCGGCTCTGTTCAGCCGAGGAAAACGCCGAGTGGTATCAGGCCACCATCGGTGGGTTGGGTTTGACCGGTGTCATAACCTGGGCTGAGATCCGGCTGCGCCCGGTTAAAAGTGCGTTGATCGATCAGGAAGTGATTCGCTACTCGAATCTTGCAGAGTTTTTCGAAATCGCCAAAGCATCCGACCAGGATTATGAGCATACCGTCGCCTGGATAGACTGCCTGGCGCAAGGGGATCAACTGGGACGGGGCCTGTTTATCCGGGGTAACTACTCCGACACAGTGCAGAACCGTGCGGTCAGGCAACCGAAGCTGAATCTCACCGTACCGCTTGAGCCGCCGTTCACACTGATCAATTCAATGACCCTGAAAATGTTCAATACGGTCTACTACAACAAACAGAGAAAGGATCAGGTCAAAAGCCAGGTCCACTACAAGCCCTTTTTCTATCCGCTGGATGCCATCTATCAATGGAACAGAATCTATGGATCGAAAGGCTTCTTCCAATACCAGTGCGCCTTACCGGTCGAGCATATGGAGGATGCAATGGGTGAGATTTTGCAAAGAATCAGTAAAGCGGGCCTGGGGTCGTTTCTAACGGTGTTGAAACTGTTCGGCGACAAGCCATCCCCAGGGTTGCTCTCATTTCCCATGCCCGGGGCAACCCTAGCGCTCGATTTTCCAAACTATGGACAGAAAACATTGGATCTGCTGAATCAGCTTGATGAAGTGACCCGCTCTGTCGGCGGCCGGGTCAACCCATCCAAGGATGCGCGTATGTCGAGTGAGGATTTTCAGCATCATTTTGCCAACTGGCGGAAGATGGAGGATTATATCGATCCCCGTATTTCATCGAGTTTTTGGCGAAGGGTAACGGCAGAATCATGAGAAAAACATTGATCATTGGAGCGACCTCCGCGATCGCTCAGGACCTGGCAAAGTTGTTTGCTGAAGCGGGGGATGCGATCTGTCTTGTCGCACGCAGTGACAACAAGCTGAAGATTTTGGCGGATGACTTGCAGCTCAGGGGAGCCTCGTCAGTCGCCATGCAAAGCATGGATGTACTCGAGTATGAGCGCCATCAGTCGGTCATCGATAGCGCTGTGGAGGCGCTGGGTGGATTGGACCTGGTGGTCATCGCCCATGGCACACTGCCGGATCAAGTAGCCTGTCAGGACTCACCCGATCTGACGAAAAAAGAGTTCGAGGTGAACGCCCTGACGACAATCTCCCTGTTGACGAACCTGGCAAACTATTTTGAAGCGCAGCAGAGGGGAAGCATCGTGGTGATCTCGTCGGTTGCCGGGGATCGTGGACGACAAAGCAACTATGTGTATGGTGCTGCGAAGGGTGCCGTGACAATTTTCCTGCAGGGATTACGTAACAGGCTCACTAAATCGGGAGTCAACGTTCTGACGGTCAAACCCGGTTTTGTGGATACGCCGATGACGGCGGACTTCCCCAAAGGCGCCCTATGGGCGTCATCGGAGAAAGTCGCGCAGGATATCAATAAGGCGATCGATAGACAGAAGAGTATTGCCTATGTACCCTGGTTCTGGCGCTACATCATGCTGATCATCAAATCCATACCGGAAATGGTGTTCAAGAAATTGTCGCTGTAACGGCTCCTGGCGTTTATTCAGTCTATCCGTTCGATTCTGCAACGCTCAGAGGATTCAACAGCGCCAACGGATTCCTATGACGCCTTGGCTTTTTTACAGCGGAAGGTGGTGAAGCCAGATTTCGTCCATGCCGGTATGTGGTATATGCCAGGAGAGGGCATACAGAATCAGCAGGAATAGGATGCCAAGATAGAGTATCAGACTGCTGAAATTACCTTTTGATATCACCCCATCAATATAACCACCGGCTCTCGCAACAAGCGCTTTGGGGTTCACCTCAGTGGCTGGATTGATCAACAGTATGACCAGCAGGGATACCAGGTGAATGTGCAGGAATCGACCCCAGTCGATGGCAACGATAAACAGCGGGATGGTGCCCAGGATGCTGCTCAGGATAAGCAGGGAAGCGAGCCAGTTGTGCTTGATAAACTGAAACCTGTTGAGGATGGGAACAAAGGCCAGCAGTGCGAGTAGCAGACAGGTTGCATACTTTAAAAAGTACCCCTGATTCTGTATGCCGTCACGTACTGCGTTCAGACCATACTCAGTCGAGCGCGCCAGCGCCGATATGGCACCTTCCGTCTTGCAGTGATGTACCGCGTGTGGATTGAGTGAGTCGCAAATGATCTCGACATGCTGGTTGCTGCCAGCGTGGGTAACGGCGGCATAGAAAGCCGCAATCGAGAAGGCCAGCAGAATCCCTATCAGCAGATCGGGCTTTAGCGATCGATTCGTGCTGGCCACATAGATCGACAGAAAGTAGGGCAGGAAAACGGCTAACATCTCATGACTCAGGATCAAAACCGGATAGACCAGCATGACCAGAACCGTGCTGGTTCTGATGGCGAATTGGCTGGTCGTTATGGCTAACCAGCTAAACAGTGGGAGCAGTGCCAGGTAGAGTATCTCTTTCCTGAAGCCCCCTTGCAGGTCGTGCAGATGAAAGGCGAAGATAAATGGCGAGACGATGAGCAGTAAAAAAGGCAACAGGCTCTCTTGTCTTCGCAGCAACAGCCCCAGAAACAGGAAAAAGGCGAAGTAACAGACAATTTGTGTCAGTAATACATAGATCGCCGGTTCTGTTCCTGTGGTCTTCCAGAGCCAGAGATAGGCTTCGCCAAGTAGCCCCCTTCTTACGAATCCCGCCTGGTAGTTGATCAGCCAGTCGCCAATCCGCCAGTTGTTATTGTCGATATAGCCCTGCATGCCGAGATAGAAAGTGATCAGGCAGAGTAAAGAGATATAGATAAAAAGGTAGAGATCGGTCAATCGGAAGGGCTTGATACGATTTTCCACCTTGAAAATCCAGTTCAGAATCGGTGAGCCCAGTGTCAACAGAATCGCCAGGGTCAATGCCAATCTGATGAACGTATCATAAAGCGCGTAATACTCCTCGAATGTAACGTGTGACTGTCCTTGAATCAGCCGATTGAAGACAGACGCATTACCGTCATAGATCGCCTTAATTATTTCATGACCAAACAGCCACGCCAGGATCAGGCCGGACCACATGACCAGCAGCAATAAATAGTGATTTCTACTCAAATTGAACATCAAACTGCTCTACCCCAAACAGTAAAATACTGATTTAACAGATCCTGTTGTGCTGTTACATATAAACCGACTTCCGCTTATTAATCCACTGTTACCTGTATACATTCCATTGACTCGGAAAAAATGCCCTGCTGGAGTCACTGAACGATCTGCCATGAGTGCTGATACCTGAGGCCATGCAGTTGATAATCCAGAGACACGATCTTCAGCGGGATGATAATCAATTCTGATTCAGAGGTCCCTGCAGCTCATACCCCGAAATGTTACTGGCATAATGCCTGATGACGATTCGGATTGTACTCTGTTAGCCGATAATCAGAGAACCATTCGTCTCATTTCAACCGATACCTGTATGAATAGCCTCTCTACCTGTCTCAAGCCTCGGTCTGGAAATTTCTAGTGTTGCTCTCTGTTCTCTACTGACGCTCTGCGACCATGAAACCTGAGCCAGCCCATGGCTATGGGTCGGTGGACATTATAAACATCCACATCTGGCCCGGATGTTAAATATTTACGCTCAAGATATCGGACGGATTTGGCTCGATGGGCTCTCAGTAACCATGTCCCCCATTAAATGAGATAGGGCCTCCCCAAAGGATTGTGATGAAACTCGTCTGGCATGCTAAATAATAAAAAGCTAATATAAGAAAATACTTACTTTACACATTTGATCAGGGCGTTCCACCATGCAGGACCCGACAAAACAGTCAGACAGCGACCTAGGCCGTGTCGAAATCAAAGAGACGACCTGTTACATGTGCGCTTGCCGTTGCGGCATCCGGGTTACCCTGCGTGATGGGGAAGTGCGTCATATCGAGGGGAATCCCAATCACCCTTTGAACAAAGGGGTAATCTGCGCCAAGGGCTCCTCCGGAATCATGAAGCAGTACTCCCCGGCCAGACTGACCAAACCTCTGCTGCGCAAACCGGGAGCGGAGCGTGGTGATTCCGATTTTGAGGAGATCTCCTGGGAAAAGGCCTTCGATCTGATCGAAGAGCGCCTGGGAAAGATACGTGCAGACGATCCCAAGCGGTTTGCCCTGTTCACCGGACGGGATCAGATGCAGGCCCTGACAGGCCTGTTCGCCAAACAGTTCGGTACCCCCAACTATGCTGCCCATGGGGGCTTCTGCTCGGTGAACATGGCGGCTGGGCTGATCTATACCATCGGTGGCTCTTTCTGGGAGTTTGGCGGGCCGGATCTGGAGCGCTCAAAACTGTTCATCATGATTGGCACAGCGGAGGATCACCACTCCAATCCGATGAAGATCGCCCTGGCGGATTTCAAGCGACGTGGTGGACGATTCATCTCCATCAATCCGATCCGCACCGGTTATTCAGCGATCGCTGATGAGTGGGTGCCGATCAAGCCGGGTACCGATGGCGCGTTACTGTTGGCCATCATCCGTGAATTGATCCAGCAAGGGCTCTATGATCGTGAGTTTTTGATCAAATACACCAACTCCGCCGAGTTGGTGGTGGATGATCCTGAGCGGGATGACCATGGCCTGTTTCGTCGCTTCGAAACCCATGTGGAAGAGGGCTGTTTCGATCCGGAGAACAAACTCTGGTGGGACCGGGAGCTGGATCGGGAGATCTCCACCCATACCCCTGGCACCGACCCACGTCTGCTCGGCAGTTTCACACTGGAGGATGGTACAAAGGTAAAACCGGCCTTTCAGTTGCTGAAGGAGCGCGTCGAGGAGTACACCGTCGAATGGGCGGAGGATATCACCGGGATTCCGGCAGAGACCATCAAGCGGCTGGCGCATGAAATGGGTGTGGTTGCCAGGGACCAGAAGATCGAGTTGCCGATCCAATGGACCGACAGCTGGGGTAATGATCATGAGAGTGTGACCGGTAATCCGGTCTCGTTTCATGCCATGCGTGGACTGGCGGCGCACTCCAACGGTTTTCAGGCGATTCGCTCCCTGGGCATTCTGATGACCATTCTGGGGACCGTTGACCGGCCGGGTGGTTTTCGCCATAAAGCGCCTTTTCCGAGGCCCATACCCCCGTGCCCCAAGCCACCCAATTCTCCTGAGGGAGTCCAGCCCAATACCCCGCTGGATGGCATGCCCCTGGGCTGGCCTTCGAAACCGGACGACCTGTTCGTCGATGAGCAGGGAGAGGCGGTACGGATCGACAAGGCGTTCTCCTGGGAATACCCCCTGTCGGTGCATGGTCTGATGCACAATGTGATCACCAACGCCTGGCGCGGTGACCCCTATCCCATCGATACCCTGCTGCTGTTCATGGCCAACATGGCCTGGAACTCCTCCATGAACACGGAAAATGTTCGGGATATGCTGAAGGATAAGGATGACAACGGAGAGTATAAGATTCCGTTCATCATCGTTGCCGACGCGTTTCAGTCGGAGACCGTGGCCTTTGCCGATCTGGTGTTGCCTGACACCACCTATCTGGAGCGACATGATGCGATGTCGATGCTCGACCGGCCGATATCAGAATTCGACGGCCCGGTGGACTCGGTACGTATCCCGGTGATGCCCCCGAAAGGGGAGTGTAAGCCTTTTCAGGAGGTGCTGATCGAGCTGGGCAGCCGACTCGGTCTGCCGGCATTCGTCAAACAGGATGGCAGCCGCAAGTTTCGCGACTATCCGGACTTTATCACCAACTATGAGAGTTCCCCCGGATCCGGGATCGGATTTCTCGCCGGTTGGCGGGGGAAGGGTGGAGAGAAGTTCCTCAAAGGGGAGCCCAATCCTCGCCAGTGGGAGATGTACCAGAAGAACGGTTGCGTCTACCACCATGAACTGCCGAAATCCTACCAGTACATGCGGAACTGGAATCAGGGCTATCTGGAGTGGGCCAGGGCGCATGGCATGACCCGCTATGTGGAGCCAATCACTCTGCACCTCTATTCCGAAGTGCTGCAGCGATTCCGCCTTGCGGCGCAGGGTAAGTCATCCGGTAAGCAACCACCGGAGCGGTTGCGCAAACGGGTCATCAGCCATTTTGATCCACTGCCTTTCTATACCGCGCCACTGGAGCACAAACTGATCGACTCGAGACAGTATCAGATCAGCGCTTTGACTCAGCGCCCGATGGCCATGTACCACTCCTGGGATTCGCAAAACGCCTGGTTGCGCCAGATTCATACCCACAACTACCTGTTCGTCAATCCCAAGCTGGCGGAGGCCAATGGCTTTGGCGATGGCGACTGGATCTGGGTCGAATCACCGACCAACAAAGTGCGCTGTATGGCGCGCCTCTCGGAAGCGGTGGAACCCACCACGGTGTGGACCTGGAATGCCATCGGCAAGGCGGCTGGCGCCTGGGGTTTGAGCGAGAAGGCGAATGAGTCGCAAAAGGGATTTCTGCTCAACCATCTGATCTCCGAGGAGCTGCCGCCCTGTGATGCCGGGGAGTTTATGTCGAATTCCGACCCTGTTACCGGCCAGGCCGCCTGGTTCGATGTGCGGGTGAAGATCTACCCGGCCGGTGAGGATGAGCCCAAGGTCACCTCGCCTCAATTCAAGGTGCAGAAAAAAGTGCCGGGCCAGGATCCTCAGCGGGGCCGGTGGCAGGCCTACTTCGCCGGTATGTTCCGGCGTAAGCACAAACTTGACTGAATGATTTAACGAGTGGTTTTAACATGACACAACTTGCACTTGTCATCGATCTAAACGTCTGTGTCGGCTGTCACGCCTGTGTGACCAGTTGCAAAGAGTGGAACACCTCCGGTTGGGCCGGCCCGATGACCGACCAGCGTCCCTATGGGGAGGACCCAACCGGCACCTTCTTCAATCGGGTGCAGACCTATGAGGCGGGTGTCTTTCCACATACCGAGACCTATCACTTTCCAAAGTCCTGTCTGCATTGTGAGGATCCGCCCTGCGTACCGGTCTGCCCCACCGGCGCTTCCTACAAACGGGAAGACAATGGGGTGGTGCTGGTCGACTATGACAAGTGTATCGGTTGCAAGTACTGCTCCTGGGCCTGCCCCTACGGTGCGCGGGAGATCGATGAAAAGCAGCGGGTGATGAAAAAGTGCACTTTGTGTATCGATCGCATTACCGATATGAGCCTGCCCGAGTCGGAGCGTAAGCCGGCCTGTGTACTGGCCTGTCCGACAAGTGCGCGGCTGTTCGGTGATGTGCACGATTCGGATTCCGAAGTCTCCGTGGCGATCCGTGAGCAGGGTGGCTATGCCCTGCAGCCCGAGTGGGGGACAAAGCCTGCCAACCACTATCTGCCACGTCGCAAGACGCGTATTCAGATCCATGAGGATGAGCTGGTTCGGGCCGACAACCCATTGAAGAAAGAGCAGTTGCCCAGTCTGCCTGAGGGTGGTGAGACGCTGGACGATGTGGCCTGGTAATCGGCACTGGTGGGTATTGGATTATGTTACTGAAGCAACCCAGGTCAAAGGTCGACAAGCGCAGCGCTGTGAGGTCGTCTTCTGTTGAGTCGCTTCAGGCTATTTGAGTTTTTGGAGAGTTTATTATGCACCCAGCCTTTTCAGTCATATTTCTGACCACGCTGATCGGCGTTGGGCAAGGACTGTTTCTGGCCCTGTTTACCGGTCAGCTCTATGCGCTGGCCAATCTGCTGCCGGCGCAGACCGATCTGTTTTACGCCCAAGGCAGTATGATCGCGCTGATGTTACTGATTGGTGGTCTGGTGGCATCGGTATTTCATTTGGGGCGTCCGGAACGGGCCTGGCGTGCCGCCACCCAGTGGCGTACCTCCTGGTTGTCCCGTGAGGTGATCGTCTTGCCGGCGGCGATGCTGTTTACCGCTGTTTACGGTCTGTTGCACTATTTTGGCTGGACCCAGCCCCTGTTTGTCATCTCCCAGACCCTGCCGGTGGATGCCACATTGATCGTCGGGGCATTGGGAACCCTGGCCACCTTTCTGCTGTTTCTCTGTACGGCGATGATCTATGCCAGTCTGCGTTTCATCAAAGCCTGGCACTCGCCACTGACCGTGGCCAATTTTCTGTTTCTCGGTATCGCTTCAGGCTTCATGCTGGCAGCTGCTCTGTCGGCCTACAACTCGTCCAGTCTGGTGGTTTTCTATGGGACCTGGGCGGTTGTGGCGACCCTGCTGGGAGCGATCACGCGCGGTGCCTCTCTCTATCGCAACAGCGATTTTCGCTGCAAGATCAGTATGCAGTCAGCGATCGGCGTGCACCACGCCAAGCTGCATCAAAAAGCTCAGGGATTCATGGGTGGCGCGTTCAACACCCGGGAGTTCTTTCATGGCAAAAGCGATGCACTGCTGCAGATGCTGCGTTATGGCTTTCTGCTGATGGTTTTCATCTTGCCGGTACTGTTGATACTGCTGGCCTATCTGCTTGAATCCTCACGCTTGCCGATTGCTGCATTTCTGATTCAATACGCCGGCTTGGTGATCGAGCGCTACTACTTTTTTACTGAGGCGAAACATCCACAAAACCTCTACTACCAGAGTATGGCGTAGTAATTTTTAGGCTCTGTTTGCAGAGCCCTGTTGATTAGGTTCCGGGTAAACAAAACGGAGGGTTAGATCATGAAATGGTTTACTGCTTTACTGTTTAGTCTGATGGCGTTGTCGGCAAAGGCCGATGTGGCGGTGCTGGTACATGGTTATCTCGGCAGTGCCGCTTCCTGGGAACGCAGTGGCGTTACCAGTCTTTTGCACCAGGGGGGCTGGCAGGCTGCCGGTATAGGGACACCTCGAGGTCTACTGCCTCTGTCCGGTGGTGAGGCAGAAAACAAGTTCTATACTGTGGAACTGCCTTCGATCGCGCCGATTGCTACCCAGGCGAGGATCCTCAGCGGTATGCTGAATGCGATTCTGCAGAAGCACCCTGGCGAGTCACTGGTTTTGGTCGGGCACTCGGCCGGTGGCGTCGTGGCGCGTATGGCATTGGTGATGGGAGAGGTTCCACAGGCAAAGGCACTGGTCACCATTGCCTCACCTCATTTGGGTACAGGGCGCGCTGTACAGGCGTTGGATGAGACGGATGATGTTTTCCCCATCAGCATGGTGAAATCGTTCTTTGTCGGGGACATCTATGATGTGGTGCGAGACTCCTGGGGGGTACTGCTCGATCTGACCCCTGAACATCCCGGCAGTCTGCTGTTTTGGCTCAACCGTCAACCACACCCGGAGGTCGAATATGTGTCGGTAATCCGGCCTGGTCCTGTGGGTATGGGGGATGAAGTGGTTCCGGCCTACAGCCAGGATATGAACAATATCCCGGTACTCAAAGGGCGGGTGCAGAGTCGGCACACAACGCTCAGTCACTCACTCCATCCGGTTGATGGCGAAGTGCTGGCTGATATATTGTCATCACTTTAATCAACTGTGAATACTCTGCGGCTGATGATCAGGTAGCAGGCTTAGCCTCTTGAGAGGTTAATACTATTTGCGTCCATTTGCGGTGATTTGCGTTCCTTCGCGGAAAATTGAACTCACCCAAACCGATCCGTTATTCAGTCGATCGCCATGACTCTGGTGACCAGATTATCGCGACGTCTGTCCGATTTTCGCCGCTCGCCGGACTGATGCTCATCGCGTTGCATATTTCGTCTGTCGCGATTGGCAAATCTTCTGTGGTAGCGGTGAGGTCTCAGATAGAGGCCATTGACGGTGCGGCCATCCAGGTTCTCGATAATGGTATCGGTTACGGAAGTCGGATTAACCTGGATGATAGCATGATATTCAATACTGTCCTTCTGAAGATCCCGGATACGGATGATTTTTGTCCGTTTGATGCTTGGTTTATTGAATATGGAGAGGGGTGACCAATTGCTACGGGCGCCCTTCAGGGTGACGTTCTGGATCTCCTTCAGGGTGACATTCTTCGGAAGGTGCTTATAAAAAATCCACATGATTGCCTCCAAAAATCTACGCTGATCCACAGGCTTCATCCGGTGAACAGTGTTCCAAAATCCTTGGAGAGGTGGTATCACAAAAACCAGTCAGTGCAATGTCCATACCCCTATATTATGGTTTGTCATTCTGGAATTGAATGGAATGGCCTGTTTTATGCCGATCTTTCCTGAACCTACCCATAATATTTATGCAGAGTTTACTGGTCAGAATTGAGTCGGATAATTGCTGGCATCGCCTAATGCAAAGGTGCCTGCATGCGGATCTCAGATCGATTCGTATGCAGTACCAAGAGGCTATGAACTCTGTTTCAATCCTAAATGTATACCATTACACAGCACATCCATCACTATGTTCCAAATCGATCTTCCCATGGATGCCTAAGTTGTTGCACAAAGCGACTGAGATGAATAGTCAAAGTGTATGCAAACAGCAGGTCTGGATGTGTAAACTATTGTAACCAGTCAGATGTTACTTGTATTTCACTATACCCACTGAAACAATAAGGAATAAGAATGGAATCATCAGATGCTTTATGTTTCTGTCGGATTGACTACCATTTAAGGTAAACGGAATAGTGCCGTCATGAGATTGCTGTCGATCCTTATATCTCTTCTGTGTCTAATGCCGGCTTCCAGCCGGACTGTTGCGAATCCTCTGATCGAGGCCCGGGTTGCCGTGCAGAACGAAACCCAATCGGGCTTTACCCGTGCGCACTCACGAGTGACCCTGTCAGCGGAAGAGTCGGGCCGAGTGGCGAGCGTCAATGGTGACGTGGGAGACCGGGTGGATGCTGAGACACCCTTTGCCTGTCTTGATAACACCTATCTGAAACTTGAGCTGAGAACCAATCAGGCGGAGCAGCAGGCGCTGCAGGTGGATATGGCTTACTACCGCAAGGAGGTGGCGCGATACAGTAAACTGGTGAAAAAGAACAGTTCTTCCGAAAGCCAGCTCGATAGTGCTCAGAGAAACCTGGACAAGACCCGCAATCAGCTCAAAACCTTGTCGATTGCAGAGAAGATTCTAAAGGAACGGGAGCAGAGACTCTGTATTTCAGTGCCTCAGGGATGGCAGATAATCAAACGTTTTGTTGAACCTGGGCAATGGGTGAATGGGGGAGAGCCGGTGGTCGAGGTCGGTGACTACAGCCGCCTGGTTGTACCATTCGCACTCAGTGCCACAGAGTTTCGTGCACTGATGCAGCAGCAGGAGCAAGGTCTGTCGGTGAATCTACCAGATTATCAGCTGGCTCTTCCCGCTCAATTGATACGCCTCTCACCCGCCTTTGATGAACGCTCACGCAAGATCCATTTTGAGCTGCAATTGAATGAAGGTCTGCCGACTCATCGGGGAGGCATGCGGGTTGAGCTGAGTTTAAGTATCCCCACCCGCTCCGGCGCTGTAGTGGTACCAAAGCAGGCACTGCAACAACGCTATGAACAGTATTGGATGCGGCGTCCCGACGGCAGTGAGATTCCTGTAGTCTATCTCGGGCGGGTAAATGGCAGCGATGGGGATTGGGTCAGGGTAACTTCGCCGCAGATCAAGCCAGGGGATCAATTTCAAATGATCGGTGAGTAGACCAAACCATGCGTGATCTTGTCGCTTTCTCACTGAAACAGCGGGTTTTCTATAATCTGATGTTTGTGGTGTTGATCGTGGTGGGGTTTATCACCCTGTTTGCACTGCCGGCCGAACGCTACCCCAACTTCGGCTTTGGTGAAGTCATCATCTCCACAGTCTACCCAGGTGCCTCCCCGGTGGAGGTGGAGAGCCTGGTAACCCGTAAGATCGAAGATGCGCTGGAGCAGGTCGATGATGTGGAGTGGATCAACTCCACCTCGTTCAGTGGGCGCTCCAATATTCGCGTCAAATTCATCGACGATTCCGATTATGACACGCTCTTCAATGAAGTTCGGTTTGAAGTCCTGAATGTAATCAGTGAGTTGCCGCAAGGTGTCGATCCTCCACAGCTGCTGAATGCAAAAGTTCAGGACTGGTTGCCGGTGATTGCGGTCAATCTGCTTGGTGACCAGAGCAATCGTGCGCTGGCTTTGATGGGGGAGGAGATCAAGACCCGAATCCTCAAAGTGCCGGAAGTGCAGCAGGTGGAGTTTTCCGGCAAACAGACCCAGGAGTTTCACATCTACCTGGATGCGCAGAAGCTGCGTGAACTGGGTGTCACTTTTGATCAGGTGGCGCAGGCACTGATTGGCGCCAATCACACCATCCCGGCCGGCAAATACACCAACGACAGCGGTGAGTTCCTGGTCAAGATGGATGAACGCTTCAACAACCTGGAGCAGGTCCAGTCCACCGTGGTACGGCGGGATGCGGATGGCAGTTTGGTCAAGGTGTCCGATCTGGCCAGTCGAATCGGTATGGACTACCGGGATCCGATTGTCATTGCCTCGGTAAACGGCAAGCCCTCATTGGGATTGAAGATCATCAAGTCGGAAAAGGGTAATGCCATGAAGATTCGCGATCAGGTGATCGCGATCGTCGAGGAGTTCCGTCCGACCCTGAAGGCACAAGGAGTGGATCTGGTTCTGACCCAGGATTCGACTGTCTATATCAAGGATGGATTGAGTACCCTGGGAATGAACATGCTGGTGGGTATCAGCCTGGTCTCGCTGATCATCTGGTACTTTATGGGAGTTCGCAATGCCGGGCTGGTCACTATCGGCATTCCCTTCGCCTTCATGATCACCATGCTGATCATGTATCTCACCGGTAACAGCTTGAATGAGATCACCCTGTTCTCGTTCGTCCTGGTGACCGGAATCGTGGTGGATGATGCAATCGTGGTGACCGAGAACATCTACCGCCATGTGCAGGAGGGTGATCCCCTGCGCGATGCCATCATCAACGGTACCACGGAGGTGGCATTGCCGGTCATCGCAGCCACCATGACCACGGTGGCCGCGTTCCTGCCGATGCTGATCATGACCGGTTCAACCGGCCAGTTTTTTGCCCTGGTACCGAAGGCGGTCACCTTTGCCATCGTCGCCTCACTGATCGAGTGTCTGTTGATTCTGCCGATCCACTATCTCGATTTCGGGCCACGCAGTCAGAATGCCTCCAAGTTGCTGGAGCGGGATAACGCCATGATGCGGGTCGCCCGCCGCTTTACCGATTGGTTGCTCAATCTGACGATGCGCTTTCGGCTGCTTTCTGTTTTCATCGTGTCGCTGCTGTTTGTTGTCTCAGTGGTGATCATCGGGCTCTCGGCCAGCGGCAAGGTTCCGCTGATACGGATTCAGTTCTTTCCCGATGACTACAAAATCTACTATGTGGATGTGGTAGGGCCGAGTAATGTCTCACTGGATGAGATCGACAGCCGGGTGAAACAGATTGCACAGACGGTGATGGAGGATGGTCCGGGGATGGCCAGTGCCGCATCCGGGTTGGCCGGGATGTACTTCAATGAGGATTACGAGCCGATCTACGGTAACAATCACGGTTCCGTGATTGTTACCATGCCAAGCGCCAAAGAGCAGACCTTCGATGATCCTCTGGCCCATCTGCAGAGGATGCGGGACAAGCTCAAGCCGATCTATGAAAAGGATGGCTATCATCTGCACGTGCATCCGCAGAACGATGGACCGCCCAGTGGCAAGGATATCAATGTGCGGGTGGTTGGTGCGAATGTCGAAGCGGTATCGGCGCTGTCCGCTGAATTACTGAAATTCATGCAGGCTTCCGACGCGATCGGACCAAACCTGATCGATCTGAAGGATGACAGAGGGGTGCCCAAACGGGTGTTTCGTCTGCAGGTGGATCAACAGCTGGTGGCTGAGTATGGCCTCGACAACAGCCAGGTGGCGCAACTGGCAGCGAGCGTCCTGGATGGTCGTTATCTCGGTAAGTACCGGCATATCGATGAAGAGGTCGATATCAAACTGCGGATCGATCCCGGCGCCTTGAGAGAGCCGGAAAATGCCCTCTATATCCCGGTGATCGAGGATGCCGGGCGGCCGGTCTATTTAAGCGACCTGGTAGAGGTCAAAGCCTATAACGAGAGTGGTGAGATCAAGCGCTACCAGGGACAGCGGGCAATCAGTCTGAAGGCCGATATCCGTGAGGGTGCTCCCACTTCAACGCCGGCAGTTGTGGAGGCAGTGAGACGTCACTATGAGACCATTCGTGAGGAGTATCCCGGTGCTACGGTAACCTTTGGCGGTGAACATGAGGATACCCAACGCTCCTTCCAGTCGCTGGCCTATGCCTTCATCATTGCCGTACTGGTGATGTATGTGATTCTGGCAACCCAGTTTCAGTCCTATCTGCAGCCGTTGATCATACTCTCTGCGGTGGTCTTCGCCTTGATCGGCGTGGTGTTCGGCAAGTTAGTCACCCAGTCCCTGTTTACCGTCAACAGTTTTATTGCGGTGATCGGTGTGGCGGGTGTGGTGGTCAATGATGCGCTGGTACTGATCGACTTCATCAACAAGAGATATCGAAGTGGTATGACTCGACGCGAAGCGATCACCGAAGGGGTGCATATTCGCCTGCGGCCAATTCTGCTCACCACCCTGACCACCAGCCTGGGACTGCTGCCAATGGCTGTGGGTTTCCCCAGCTATTCACTGGTGTGGGGCACCATGGCATCGACCTTCGTTACCGGGCTTGCCGCAGCCACGGCTTTGACCCTGTTTATCATTCCGGTGTTGTGGGATCTGTTAATGGGACTGCAGGAGAGAATCGCCAGACGCAGAGAGAGCAAGGGTCTCTCTTCAGAAAGTTATTAACCCTGGGCCTGTTAAGCCTGAGCCAATTGGATTATTGTAGGCAGCTTACAGCAATTTCAGCTTTTCCTGCTTTATGAAACTACTTGCCATTGAAACCGCGACAGAGGCCTGCTCTGCCGCCCTCCTTATCGATGACCAGATCGAGCTGCGATATGAGATCAAACCGAGAGGCCACAGTGAGCTGATCCTCGGCATGATGGATGGGTTACTGGCCGAGGCGGAATTGTCTGCCAATCAGCTCGATGCGATGGCGTTCGGCCGTGGCCCAGGCTCATTCACCGGTGTGCGAATTGCCACCGGGGTGATCCAGGGGGCGGCGTTCGCGGCCGATCTGCCGGTGGTTCCTGTCTCCACCCTGGCGGCGCTGGCCCAGCGGGCCTATCGGGAAAAGGGCGAGCCAAATCTGCTGACAGCCTTTGATGCCAGAATGGGGGAGCTCTACTGGGCGGGTTATCGGGTCGACAGTAGCGAGATCGTTCGTCTGGTTATGGACGAACAGGTGGCCAGTGCGCAACAGGTTCATCTGCCGCTGGACGAAGAGTGGTATGGGGTCGGTTCAGGCTGGGGTGTCTATGGTCCCGAGTTGGGCGAGCGGCTTGGAGAGTCACTGCTCGGTTACAAGGCGGATCTCTACTGCAGCGCGCGGGATGTGGCTACCCTGGCAGCCGCTGATTTCGAAGCCGGTCTGGCGGTACCTGCCGAACGGGCATTGCCGGTCTATCTGCGTAATGAAGTGGCGCATAAGAAGCGTTAAGTCCGCGAATGAACGCGAATAAACGCAAATGAAGTGGTAAAGCGCAGGCTTTACAGTTTACAACACAGCAAACCATGGCCTGATGTGGATGACGCTTTGTTAAGCTCTATCTGGTGGGGCAAGGCCCCACCAGGACTCAAAACGCGATGAGGGTCTTGGCTCTGGATCAACAATACAACTTGTGACTCTTATTTGCGTTCATTCGCGTTCATTCGCGGACTAAAAACCAAACCCGATGCCAATTCCACCATAGCTGCTGCCGCCACTGCTGGCGCCGAAGCCGAAACGGATGCGGGGCTTGCTCCGGGACTCCCTCTGTTCCGGCCAGAGGGCGAGTTGCTCACACAGCATCACTGGAAAATCATACGCCGCTTCACCGACCTGACCGGCACGAATCTCTGCTATCCGGCCGGTCGCGGTGACCAGTCGTCCCGATGGGTAATCCCCGGCTTCCAGATAGCCAGGCTGGCTGGCGATAAAGCGTCCGATGGAGGTCGATTGCCGCATCGGTCGACCCTGCTCATCCAGTGGATAGGCAAGGATCTCCACTTCGCTCGATTCAGCGAGGTTGCTGACGGCAATCACAATACCGCCCCACTGTAAATTCTGCTCCGGTAGTGTTGAGGCTGTGGCGGTCTGTTTTGGGGAGAGAGTGCGGTCTGCCGGGGTGATCACCGGATTGCTGCTGCAGCCGATGAGGTTGAGCAACAAGCCGATCAAGCCGACCACCAGGAACTTCTCTCTCAGGGATTCAAGCATGTCTCAAGCTACCAGTAGATTGGGTGTCTTCGCCAATAGGGGTAGTAGAAGGGGTCGTAGAAAGGGTCATAGAAGTATCGGTGTTGATAGGCCGGATCGATCTGTTTGGGCCACAAATGGTAGCTCCGGACCTTCACCTGGGGGTAGCTGTAGGGGTATTCTCCGACAGGTTTTTCGACCACCTCTTGAAGTTGCCCGACCACGGTAATAAGACGCTCTTTGGGAAAATCCTCAGGCTCCATAAAGCCATCCATGCGGGCGATGAAACGGCCGTAGCTCTTTTTACTGTCCAATGGCTTGCCCGATTTGCTCAGGCGCTGGGAGAGAATCTCGATATGGGTCTCATCGGCGAGATTTTCCACCGAGATGATCTCACCGCCCCAGCGTACACGGCTGCCGACAAACGGCTCAGCATCCTGCTGCACTTCATCGACCCGGATGTCGCCGTCAACGGGGGTGCGGATGGCCAGTGGTATCTTTGAGGCACAGCTGCTGATGATCAGGCTGCCGACAACAATGAGAAGGATACGTCTGCTCTGTCTGTTCATGTTTCCCGAGGCTTCCAATGCAATTCACAACTGTTGGACTGTCAGGTCTTCGGTAAATTCCCTGAGGCGGGAGTGGCGCTTACTTGATCCATTTACCCCCCAATATTACTGGAGAAATTGGGCCACCCTAAAAAGATTAACCGCAAATGGACACTAATCACCGCGAATCTACGCAATAGAGGATGCAATGTTAAAAATTATTCGCGCCATTTTGCGGTGATTGGCGTTCGTTTGCGGTTTATCCTCATTCCTCCTGGGCAGGTTTTAGACGAATCATGGGGTCTTTACTCCACGATGCGCTCTTTTTTCGCCTCTTCCTGATAATAGTAGTCGTAATTCCGATGCATATGGTTGGTGAAGCTCCACGCTTCATTGTAGGAGAGACCGCTGTTTTTCGGGATGATGACCTTCACATAGAGATTGTTATGCTGTTTTTTCAGGCCCGCCAGGTTCTGTTCCAGCTTGCTGCGTGAAATGGACTTGAAGCGGCTGTCCTGCGGCCCCTTATACTCGATTCGGGTCTGCTTGCCCTTTTTGGTATATCGCACTTCGACCAGGGTTTTACCCTTGGCGGTACGGGCCGGACGCAGCAGTTTGTTGTATTGGATCTTGAGATCGGAATAGTCCTCTTGCAGGTCGCTCAGCTGTTCGTCCTGCTCCTGATTGAGAGCCAAAGCCTTCAACAGCTCTTCGTCCTTGCTCGTCAGGGTGATGCGTAGCTGCTCCAGATCCTGCAGGGTTTCAGCCTGACGGTTGTTTGCCCTGTCCAGGTCGGCTGTCAGGTTCTTGATGCTGAGATTCGCTTCGCTGACCTGATCGCGCAGTCTTTGGCTCTCCTGGCTGAGTCGAGTGATCTGGGTGTTGAGCAGGTTACGCTCGCTGCTGAGGGTGTTGACCCGGCTGTTGAGCTCATCCCGTTCCCGATTCAACTGGCTGATCTGAAACCGCTGACTGGAGATGGCTGCTTCCTGCTCTTCGGATCGCTCCTGCAGCTGCATCAGTTGCATACGCAACATGGTCAGCTCATGCTCCCGTGCGATCAGCCGCTCCTCCAGGGTCTCATTCTCCTCACCGGTGCTTCTGACCAGCTCCATCGCCTGCTGCTCCGCTTCCATGGTGGCACGAAGCTGAGAGAGCAACTCCATGTTGCGCAGCAGCAGAATCACCATCGCAAGCATGAAGATCATCACGATTACAGTCATGATGTCGGTGAACGAGGGCCAGAAGCTGTCGTCCCCCTGGGTACCCTGGCTGTTGAGCCGCAGATCGATAAAGCTATCGTCCATACGTATCAATCGCCCTCGTGCAGGCGGAAGCCTTGTTTTAGTACATGCTTGATCTCTGACAGATCATTGTGCAGCGCTTCGTTCTTCTCCTCCACGTTCTCCAGGGAGTCGAGCAGGCGCTTTTCGATGTTCTCGAACGCCTCCTGGGAGTTACTCATCTGGCCTACCAGCTTCTGCAGTGAGCGGACCAGACCGGTGAACTCATACAGGGCACTGTCGGTCTGAACCTGAAATCTGGGGATCAGCTCATTTACCGTGACCTGTTCGATGCCACTGATCAGATTGGTCTGCACATCGCTCAGCTTGAGGTGGAAATAACCGAAAAAGATGAAGCAGACAATCGCGGTAATGGTGGTCGAGAGGGCGGTGGACATGCCATGCACCACCATCCCCATGCCACCCACGTTGATCGAGGTTTCGAGCAGGTCCGAGGCGCCGATCAAAGCGATCGAGAGGGAGACGATGGTGCCGAAGACGCCGGTCAGGATGAGGATGTTGTTGATAAATTTGGGCAGACTGTTGCGGGTGCTTTCACTGGCCACCAGGGTTGAGGCGAGGGAGCCGTGATTGATCGGGCAGTTTGCTTTGTGCAATCCCTGCATGGTGCGGAAACGGTTGGCGATGATGGCCCGTTTGTGGATCCGCTTCAGTGGATCGCTCTCGCCCTCGCGCAGATTGCGTAGAAACCGCAGCAACGCATTCTCTTCCGAGGCGTAGTGGAGAAAAATCGTGATCATGCGCAGGATGCCGATGGTGAACAGGCCGACGATGGTGCCATTGATGATCAGACCTGTACTGGTGAGCTGGTCGCGGAAATAGACATCATTGATGAACTCGAATTTCCAGACCATCAATGCCGCGATCACGGCGAACAGTAGAATCATCCTGATTAGGATGTTACGGCTGAAGTTTCGGCGTAGCTGTATGCTTCCCAAAGCAATACTCCCGGCGTGATACTGAATAGATCCTACAGTGTAACTCAGTAGCCGTGTTTCATGGAATAAATCCTGATACATTGCTCTGCAAATTTATGTAATAGCCGTCAGGGTCAGAGATAGAGCCTGCACCGGCTGAAACTAGGTAGCTTGAATGTTGCAACACACAACGCCAACGGATGCCAGAGAGGCACTGTTGAGAATCTATCAGAAGGGATTGAGCCGGGTGGAAGGACGGGGCGCCGTTGCCGACTGGTTACAGCGGCAACCCGTCACAACACCGGTGAGAATGGTTGCCATTGGCAAGGCGGCCCAGTCGATGGCGATGGGGGCCCGGGAGCAGCTGGGCGATGCCATTCAGCAGGGCCTGGTGATCTCGAAATATGCTCACCTGGATCAACGCTATTGCCGGCAGCAGGGCTGGCACGCGCTGGAATCGGCCCACCCGGTACCGGACGCGGCCAGTTTCGAAGCCGGTGATGCCTTGCTGGAGTTTCTCGATGAGTCCGCATCGACCCCTCTGCTGGTACTGATCTCAGGGGGTGCCTCGAGTCTGGTCGAAGTGCCGGTCGAGGGGGTGGATCTGGCGTTTCTGGTGAGGACCAATGAGTGGCTGCTGGGCAGCGGTCTGGATATCGTCTCAATGAACTGGGTACGCAAGGGGCTCTCCCGAATCAAAGGGGGTGGGTTGTTGAACTGGCTGCATGGCAGGCCAACCACCCTGTTGGCGATCTCGGATGTGCCCGGTGATATCCCCGCAGCGATCGGTTCCGGTCTGCTTACCCCGGAACCGCAACTTCAACAACGACTTGAGACACTGACGTTGCCTGACTGGCTGAGTGAAAAGCTGACAGCCGGGGCACAACAGCGGGGTATCAGGGTTGCCCAGGATGAGGTACCGCCGCTGCAGATCGTGGCCAATCTCGATGCGGCGAAATCCGCTGCGGCCGAGGAAGCTGAAGCTTTGGGGTTTTCAGTCAGCGTGAGTGCTGAGTTTCTTGATGGAGAGGCGGCAGATACCGGGCGTGAACTGGCAGATCAGGTGATCAAAGGCCCTCCGGGCATTACCATCTGGGGCGGTGAGACCCGGGTCAATCTGCCTGCGCAGCCGGGAAGAGGCGGTCGTAATCAGCATCTGGCGTTGGCCGCCGCGGAAGTGTTATCGGGCGTGGAAGACTGTCTGCTGCTCTCGGCCGGTACGGATGGTACCGATGGACCGACGGATGACGCCGGTGCACTGGTGGATGGTGCGACCCTGAAGCGGGTCGAGGGACTGGGGTTGAGTGCCGGGCAATCCCTCAGCGCCGCGGACGCAGGGACGCTGCTGGAGGCGAGTGGTGACCTGATCACTACCGGCCCCACCGGCACCAATGTGATGGATCTGGTGGTTGGCTTGAAGTATGAATCCTGAGAACTCCCTCTATCAGGCTGCCAGAGCCTGTCTGCTGAGTGATTCAGTGGATGAGAAAATGGCGATGAGTGGAGAGATCGCAGAAGCCTGGTCCAGGGGGGAGCTTGCGCTCACCGGCTGGACCGATGCGGCGGAGATCACCCGGGCGGGGCATCCGAAGCAGCCGGTTCTGGTACATCCAAGCAAACTGCCCCGACGCCGGATGGGCAGCGAAGCCGGGCGCCTGGCACTGATTCATGCGATTGCCCATATCGAATTCAATGCAGTCAATCTGGCCTGGGATGCGGTACAGCGGTTTGCCGGTATGCCCGCAGATTTCTATACCGACTGGATTCAGGTGGCGGTTGAGGAGGTTGAACATTTCCAACTGCTGCAGGCACGCCTGAATGCGGCCGGGGCGGCCTATGGAGATTTTCCCGCTCACAATGGTCTATGGGAGATGGCACAGCGCACTGCCCATGATCCGTTGGTGCGCATGGCATTGGTACCGCGCATGCTGGAAGCCCGGGGACTGGATGTGACGCCGGGTATCATGCAGCGTTTCCGGGAGATCGAGGATCATCAGACCGTAGCGGCGCTGGAGGTGATCCTGCGTGAGGAGGTGGGGCATGTACAGTTTGGCAGTCGCTGGTTCAACTATCTCTGCCAACAGCGGGGTTTGCCAGCCGAAGAGACCTATTTCGATCTGTTGGAGAATTTTCTCAACGGTGAGATCCGTTGTCCCCTGCATCATCAGGCTCGGCGTGAGGCGGGATTCAGTCAGTCCGAGCTGGAACGATTGGAGGCGCTATGCAAAAGGGTATGAGAGTACCGCTATTACTTCTGGTCTGTCTGCTGCAGAGCACGACTCTGCTGGCGCAGACGCTGCAGGTCCAACGGCTGCAATATGAGGTCATGGAAGCGGGCCAGACCCCCTACCTCAGCCGCATGCTGGTGACCGAGCAAATGGTGCGCATTGACCAGGGGAGTGACACGGCCGATTTCATTCTGTTCGATCGCGCTGAACAGGTGATCTACAGCGTTGACAGTGAAGAGCGCACGGTTCTGGTGATCAATCCCAAACCGCTCAAGCAGCCGGATACCCGGGTACCCGATATCAAGATTCAGGCAAAGGATGTGGGTGAGGCGCCGTTGGTCGCGGGTCGTAAAGCTCAGCACTGGGCGCTGCTGGTCAATGGACAGCCTTGTCAGGAGGCGATGGTATTACCGGAGACGATGGCAATGAGTGTGGCAGCTCAGGGGGAGTATCTGGGACTGCTGGCGAGACAGCATAAAATCACCATGTCGGGCATACCCATGGCCTATCGGGATGATTGTGCCGATGCAATCCAGGTCTATGCCCCGGATGCGCTACTGCTGAAAGGATTGCCGTTGCGTTTGTGGGATATCAATGGAAATCAACAGGCCCTGACCGACTATAGCGAATCGGAAACAGTTGATGCGGATCTGTTTAACCTGCCGGAGTCGTTTACCCGAAGGCCCATGCCTCAATGAGTGGCATTTAGGGCCTGTTAACACTAATCCAATCGGCCCTGCTGGGTCTATTTTTTCGTCCAGCAAGGCACAACAGGGCCGATTGGATTAGTGTTAACAGGCCCTAGTCAATCAAATACATCTGGATGTAGATTTCAGAGAGTGATGGTCTCGCGTGTGACCCCATCTTCTGTTGCGCACAGGATCTCCGCATGATCCCCATGCCACTCACCCAGCACATGACGGCTGACGCTGCGATTGTCGAGGGTAAAACGATGGTCTGCCGGTCTGTGGGTATGGCCATGGATCAACCTTTGCGCCTGATGCTGTTGCAGGGCGAGCTCCACGGCTTGCTGATTCACATCCATGATATTGTCGGACTTTTGAGCATTCGCCTCACCGCTTTTGGCCCGGTACTCGTGGGCAACAGCGATACGCTGGTCGATGCTTAGTGAGAGAAAATGGTTGGCGAATTCAGCCGATCGGATCTGTTTGCGAAACGCCTGATACTCCTGGTCATCGGTACATAGCAGATCCCCATGCATCAGCAGGGTGGGCGTACCGTAAAGGTCGATCAGACTGGGATCGGAGATCAGTTGCGCGCCGCTGGCTTGGCAGAAATCCTCGCCGAGCAGAAAATCCCGGTTGCCGTGCATTATCTTCAGTTGGGTACCGCTCTGGTTGAGCGCTTGCAGTGCCTGTCTGACTTCCACGGCGATCGATTGCCGGTCATCGTCACCCAGCCAGGCATCGAACAGGTCACCAAGAATATAGAGTGTCTGGGCTTTGGTTGCCCGAAATCTCAGAAAGTCCAGAAACAGCTGCAACCTGTCTGCCCCTTCGGCAGACAGGTGCAGATCCGAGATGAAAAGCTGTTGGGTCACTCGGTGACTTCGGCCTTTTCGATGATGATGTCATCCACCGGTACATCCTGATGTCCGGATTGGGTGGTGGTATCCACCCCTTTGATCTGATTCACCAGATCCATGCCGGCCACGACTTTACCGAAGACACAATAGCCCCAGCCATCCTGTCCCGGGTAGTCGAGAAACTTGTTGTTTGCCACGTTGATAAAGAACTGCGCAGTTGCCGAATGAGGCTCCATGGTTCTCGCCATGGCGATGGTGCCCACTTCATTCGACAGGCCGTTTTTCGCCTCGTTCTCAATCGGATCCCGGGTATCCTTTTGCACCATGCCCGGCAGAAAGCCACCACCCTGAATCATGAAGTTATCGATGACCCGATGAAAGATGGTGCCGTCGAAGAAGCCATCCTGTACATATTGTTTGAAATTTTCACAGGTTTTCGGCGCTTTCTCCTCATCGAGCTCGATCTGGATGGGGCCTAGGTTGGTTGTCATTGTAATCATCAGTTTTCCTATCAGTTTCTTTTGTTTTGGCGTGATATCAGGCTCTGGAATAGCGGTGCATCGATCTATTCGACAATGCTGACCTTGTCGATGGTGATGGTGCTGCGGGGTACGTCACGCATACCGTTACTGACCCCGGTAGGCTGTTCTGCAATGGCGTTAACCACATCCATCCCCTGGGTGACCTCACCGAACACCGCATATCCCCAGCCGTCGCGACTGGGGTAGTCGAGGAAGCTGTTGTCCTTGTGGTTGATGAAGAACTGGGCGGTGGCGGAATGGGGTGCCGATGTACGCGCCATGGCGATGCTGCCTTTTTTGTTTTTGAGGCCGTTTTTTGCCTCGTTTTCAACCGGCGCACGGGTCGCTTTCTTTTTCATGTCGGCTGTAAAACCACCACCCTGAATCATGAAGTCCTTGATGACGCGATGATAAATGGTCCCGTCATAGAAGCCATCCCGCACGTATTGCAGAAAATTCTCCACCGTTTTGGGTGCTTTTTCCTGATCGAGTGAGAGTGTGATGTCTCCCATCGAGGTCTTCATCAGCACCTTCACCGGGTCGGCCAGAAGCTCTGCTGAGAAGGCGAACAGCAGGCTAAAAGAGAGTAACAGGGATTTATGGATTCTTTTCATATCATCCTCGTGGCATTGGTATGAGACACTACACTGGCGTGTTGCGTCAGCTTCCGTTTGATTGATCAGGGAGCATGATAGCGGTTAAAAACTATCATCACAAAGTGGTCAGTGGGGGATTTGGGGGCGTTCGGACCATTCTACTTCCAGAACGAATTGCTCGGTACCATACCCAGCAACGATCCGATTTTAGATGATTGGCCCTAACTTATTGATGACAATAAAAAATCCGTAGTCCATGGAAGGCATGAGCTACGGATTCTTAGACTTGTCTGCTTCAGTATCTGATGGCTGACTCAGTTGTTTTTCGCACCCTGGGTTATCCAATGCTCAATTTTTGTGATTTCGGCCTCAGACAGAGCCTCTTTGCCGTGTGGCATGCGGATGGATGGATCTACTTTGCCAGCCACCAGGCGATAGAAAGAGCTCGACAAAGGATCCCCGGCAACCACGACAGGACCAAATTTTGTGCCCTTCATGATCGCATCGTAGTCCTGAGTGATGAAGCCACTGGCTTCAGCGCCTGTGCCACCTGCCAGATGGCACTCTGTGCAATATTTGTCGATGATCGGTTTGATTTCAGATTTATAACTGACCGGTGCCGGCCCGGCACTACAACCCGCCAACAATGCGGTTGAAAGGGTTGCTAATAAAATCAATGTGTTAGGCCTGAACATAGAGTGCTCCTGAATAATTATGCTTATTTATTGTCTGGGCGAAGTGCTGCACACCCCGCCTGACTATCTCAATTTAGCCAACCATAGCATTAGGTGATTTTGCCCTTATCCAATGGGCAAACCTGTCTCCTGGGAAAAATGATATCCAATCGTACTACTCCTCCTATTTTAATGTCATGATCCACTCGATAACACCTTTAATGTTCTCTTCGCTTGCTGGACTGGCTGGCATCATGGCGCCACCCCAAACCAATGGTTCCCCCGGTTTGCTCCCCGATTTTACCTTACTGGTCAGGCGGTCGATCTGCGCCGCATCTCCCGCATATTTGGCTGCAATATCCTTGAATGCCGGGCCAACCAGCTTGACATCGGTTTTATGGCAGCCAAGACACCCGGACTGCATGGCCAGGGCTTCACTGGCCTGAGCGGCTGGTGCTGATATTAAGGCGGCGAGCATGAGAGCGGAAGCGAATTTTCCCATTGGATAACTCCGAATCGATGAAATAGTCAGGCAATTTCCCTGAGGAATGTGCCAAGGAGGCTGGTCAACACCATAGCCAACCAGACTTCCCGTCTTGTTAAGTACACTCTATTTGTCGGGAGAAATTGGAGATTCTTTAGCCTTTCTCATGCTTTATACCGTTAATTTTTGCTGGCAAGAGCGGCCTGTTCTTAATTTATATCCGATCATTTTTGCCGCTTAGCCGATCAGCTTGTTTTTAAATAACACCGATAAATATTCAAGAGATGCAGTTGTTTGCCGAAATAGTCAATAGCTGTATCAATCATTCCAAGAATACCGAGTTGAGCGATGGGTAAATATATCTCTGTCCAATGGAAGATTGTCGCGCCGATGGCGCTGATTTTCATCCTCATAATGTCAGTCGTAACAATTTATTCAGCACAGCAGCAAAAGGACAGGCTCTTAAGGTTAACGGAACACCAAATATTTGATGTGCTGCATGGATATCTCGATAGCATGAACGCCATGATGTTCACCGGAACCATGGGTAATCGGGAGATGCTACGGGAAAAGATCTCCGCGCGAGATGGTGTATTGGAGGTACGCATGTTGCGTGCGGAGGCGATCAATAAGACCTTCGGCGCCGGCTTCGATCACGAAAAGCCTCTGGATGATCTTGATCGCCGGGCCTTGACTGGTGAGCAGATTATCGAAGTGAAAGAGGTGAAGGGTGAGCGAATCCTGACCATCATTGAACCCTTTCCCGCGGTTGCCGACCGCAATGGCACCAACTGTCTGACCTGTCATCAGGTCCCTGAAGGGACTGTATTGGGTGCCGGACGGCTGACCTTCTCCATGGGTTCACGGGACAAAGCGATCGATCATGAGTTGTTGACCAGTGCCGGAATCAATTTTCTGGTGCTTCTGGCAGGGCTGTTTGTCATCGCCATGATCGTCAGAAAGGTAGTGATCAAACCGCTTTACTGCCTGAAGGATACAATGGATCAGGTCGGGGCAAACTCCGATCTGCGGCCGAGGGTACCGTTGACTGGCAACGACGAGTTCCGCGAAGTCGGTCAGGCGGTGAACAGTATGCTGGACCAGTTTCAGCCTACGATCAATGACTTGGCGAACACGATGGATGGCTTGGCAAACTCTGCCGAGCGTCTGGCTCAGGTAACCAAGGTAACCCGGGACGGCGTGGATGAGCAGGAGAAAGAGACCGGACAGTTGACGGTGGCGATTGGTGAGTTGACCGTGGCCGCAGAACGGGTGGCGGAAAACGCCGCTGGAGCGGAACAGGCCGCCGTCGAGGCGAAGACCAATGCCAGTGCCGGCGGTGAAGTGGTCAGTCAGGTCTCCGATTCGATTGTCAGTCTGGCGAAACGGATTGATGATGCGTCCGATGTGGTGAAACGCCTGGCGGAGGGAACCCAGAACATCGGTCAAGTCTCAGAATCGATCACAGCCATTGCGGAACAGACCAATCTGCTGGCGCTTAACGCGGCGATTGAAGCCGCCCGTGCCGGCGAACAGGGACGCGGTTTCGCGGTTGTTGCGGATGAGGTAAGAAACCTCGCACAGCGGACCCAGGAAGCGACTCATGAGATCCAGGAAATTATCGAACAGTTGATCTCTTCCTCGGAACAGGCAGTGAAAGTGATGGGCACCAGTAAGCAGGAGGCTGATCAGAGCGTTGCTGACTCGAGTCGTGCCGGTGAAGCACTGCAACAGATCTCGGGTGCGGTGGAGATGATCAGTGAGATGAACGCTCAGATCTCGACGGCGGCACAGGAGCAGACCAGCGTGGCCAGTGAGATCAACAAGAACATCATTGCGATCAACGAGGTCTCCCATCAGACCGCAGAAGGAACCTGCAGGACCCTCAAAGAGAGTGAGGAAGTGGCACAGATCTCCCAGAGACTGGACAATATGGTCAACCAGTTCAAGGTCTGATCACCAGATTTCACCCGGCTGCAACACAGGAGCCCGGGTGAATCGGGAATGCTTGGTGGCTAAGCAGCCCGGCCGTACACCTGAGTGTCGGTCGGGTTTCTGGTTTCAGGGCCACGATTAACACTGCCTGGATATCTGCTGAATAAAAAATCACACTTTCTGATCCGCCCTCAAATCAATTGGCTATGAAGCCAACGACCTTTTGGTTAAGATGCCCAGGTTTAATCTCAGTAGGATAGGCCTGGAGCAATGCTGACAATCTATAACGATCTCACCAACCAGAAAGAGACCTTCCAGCCACTGCAGGCAGGTAAGGTCAGCATGTACGTTTGTGGCATGACAGTATACGACCTGTGTCACCTGGGACATGCCCGTGTGATGGTGGTGTTCGATGTGGTCTACCGGTATCTGCAGGCCAATGGTTATGACGTCAGCTATATCCGCAATATCACCGATGTGGATGACAAGATCATCAATCGGGCCAACGAAAGAGGCATCCCCTTTACCGAGCTGACCGAAGAGTTCATTCAGGCGATGCACGAGGATGCGGACGCGTTAGGGGTATTGAGACCCACCGATGAGCCCAAGGCGACCCAGCATATGGATCAGATTCTGTCGATGATCGAGCGGCTGATCGAGAATGGTCACGCCTACCCGGCGGATAATGGCGATGTCTACTACGATGTGCGTAGCTTTCCCAGTTACGGCAAGCTGTCCGGAAAATCGATCGAGGATCTGCAGGCCGGGGCCCGGGTGGAGCCTGGTGACGCCAAGCGTGATCCCCTCGATTTCGCGCTCTGGAAGTCGGCCAAGCCCGAAGAACCCGCCTGGGACTCCCCCTGGGGCAGGGGACGACCCGGCTGGCACATCGAATGTTCAGCCATGTCGACCAATGCTTTGGGTAACAGCTTCGATATCCATGGCGGCGGTGCGGACCTGACCTTTCCCCATCATGAGAATGAGATTGCCCAGTCCGAAGGGGCAACCGGGCATCCCTTCGTCAAATACTGGATGCACAACGGTTTTGTCCGCATCAATGATGAAAAAATGTCCAAATCCCTGGGTAATTTCTTTACCGTCCGGGAGATACTCGAGCGTTACCAGGCGGAAGAGGTGCGCTATTTCATACTCACCAGTCACTACCGCTCTCCACTCAATTACGATACCGAGCACCTGGACAATGCCCGGGGAGCACTCACCCGTTTCTATACCGCACTGAGGGGGCTGCCCGAGGGAGAGTCTGCTGGCGGGGAGAGTTTCAAGAGCCGCTTCCATGAGGCCATGGACGATGACTTCAACACCCCGGAGGCGCTCGCCGTGTTGTTCGATCTGGCACGGGAGATCAATCGCATCAAGGAGACAAATGTTGAAGATGCGGCCTCGCTCGGCGCTCTGCTCAGAGAGTTGGGTGGCATGCTGGGGCTGCTGCAAAGCGACCCGGAGAGCTACCTGAAGGGTGGTGCATCCGCCGATGACGGGCTTTCCGACGATAAGATCGATGCCATGATCCAGGCCCGTATCGATGCCAGAGCCGCCAAGGATTGGGGAGAGGCTGACCGGATTCGAGACGAGCTGCAGGAAGCAGGCATCCTGCTTGAGGATGGTCCAGAAGGAACAACCTGGCGCCGAGGTTGAAAGTATCGGTGCGGCAAGCCGCACCCTACGAACCTAGTTAGCGTGTAGGGTGCGGCTTGCCGCACCGATGGCCTGTAATGAAATCACCTAACTTTGCAATGAAGCACCGCAGCACCATTTTCGCAATTGCCAGGGAGGGCAATAATGCCGAATTATCGAAGAGCACTCATTCAAGGTGGCAGCTACTTTTTTACAGTCGTAACGCACAAACGCAAGCCTCTGTTTTCTGATGATTCTGCGCGCCTGTTTCTACGAGATGCGATCTCCAATGTGCGTATCAATTACCCATTTGAAATCGATGCTCTATGTCTACTTCCAGATCATCTACATACGATCTGGACTCTGCCAGATGGCGATATGAACTATTCAAAACGTTGGAGGGCTATTAAAGGCAATTTCTCTAGAGGTTACAGAAAACAAACCAGCAGAAAGATAGCGCCAACCATCTCCAGGCAGAATCGAGGGGAGGTGACCTTCTGGCAGCGATGCTTTTGGGAGCATCTCATTCGAGATGAGAGGGACTATAGGCGCCATTTCGATTACATTCACTTCAATCCGGTTAAGCATGGATATACAGAATCTGTTTCAGATTGGCCCTGGTCTACATTTCATCGGTATGTTCAAAAAGGTATCTACCCAATAGATTGGGGTGGTGTGGCTGAAGAGAAGATAGACCTCGAATCTGTGGGTGAGTGATTCGGTGCGGCAAGCCGCACCCTACACGCTAGCTAGGTTCGTAGGGTGCGGCTTGCCGCACCATTGATCTGGAGGGGGCGCATTTTCATTGAAGTCCAATCAAAACAAGCTGCTACTTTGCACTATGCAGCTCGGCGGCCTGCAGGGTGTTCTCAAGCAGCGTGGCAATGGTCATCGGGCCGACACCGCCAGGTACCGGGGTGATCCAAGAGGCGCGCTCCTTGGCCGCTTCGAAAGCCACATCACCAACCAGTTTACCCTCGTCGGTTCGATTGATGCCCACATCGATCACGATCGCCCCCTCTTTTACCCAATCACCGGGCACGAACTCCGGGCGACCCACCGCGGCCACCAGAATATCCGCATTGCGCGCTTTCTCAGCCAGATCCTTGGTGCGGCTGTGACAGACAGTGATGGTACAGCGGGCTGCCAGCAGTTCCAGTGCCATTGGACGGCCGACGATGTTCGATTGGCCGATGATGACCGCATCGAGCCCTTCCAGTTTCTGACCGGTGTGCTGCAGCATGGTCATGATGCCGCGCGGGGTGCAGGGACGCAGGATCGGCATCCGCAGTGCCAGGCGACCGACATTGTAAGGGTGGAAGCCATCCACATCCTTGGTCGGCAGGATGCGTTCAATGACTGATTCCTCGTCGATCTGCTGTGGCAGTGGAAGCTGTACCAGAATGCCATCGATGTTTTCGTCCTGATTCAGCTGGTCAATCACTTGCAATAGATCGTCCTGAGAAGTATTTTCAGGTAAATCAAAGGATTGGGAGTGAAATCCGACCTCGTCGCAGGATTTTCGCTTGTTCCGTACATAGACTTGCGAAGCCGGATTCTCACCCACCAGCACCACGGCCAGGCCGGGTCGACGCTCTCCGGCCGCGACACGACGCTCAACGCCAGCCTTGATTTCTGCTCTTAATTCAGCAGCAATCGCCTTGCCATCCAAAATCTCTGCACTCATGGAAATTCCATCGGTCTAAAAAGAGCAGCATGATACCGAAAGCGGGGCAAACTGTCAGCGCATCAGGGGCAGCGGATGAGAAGTAAAAACGGTGAAATACGGCTTGTTTGGCATTGACCTAGGCGGTTAACGACAGTATGATTCCCTCCCTTCGCCTTTCCAGGTTGAACAGGTTGTCGCCTGAGGCGGTATTTCGGGGTATAGCGCAGTCTGGTAGCGCGCCTGCTTTGGGAGCAGGATGTCGGGAGTTCGAATCTCTCTACCCCGACCAATTTTTCTGCGCCCGTAGCTCATCTGGATAGAGCATCGGCCTTTAAGTGAGCACAGTGAGTGTGCCAAATAGGAGCCTTTATGGGGAAACAGAACCCATAAAGTGGATCGCACTGTATCGGGGAAACCTTAACAGGTAGCGCTGATGGCAATCCCGAGGAAACCCGCCAGGGGATCCGTAGAGACTATACGTGCGACGCCTGAGACGGTGAAGAGATAGTCCAGACCACAAACTCCGTTTGGGGGCGTCGAAAGGCGTAGTTGGTAAGCTAAGCCGAGGGTAGCAGGTTCGAATCCTGCCGGGCGTGCCAAGTCTGCAGGAGTGGCTGACTCGTTGCAGCCAGGCAAACAGTTAATGGTGGACGTAGCTCAGTTGGTAGAGCTCCGGATTGTGATTCCGGCGGTCGTGGGTTCGAGACCCATCGTCCACCCCATCTTCAGAACGGGCCATTAGCTCAGCTGGTAGAGCAGTGGACTCTTAATCCATTGGTCGAAGGTTCGAATCCTTCATGGCCCACCAAAATTTCTAAAAAAACCGAGCCCTAGTGTTCGGTTTTTTTTCTACAGGGGAGATTCGAACCTTCGACTTCAAACAAGCCTGGTTCGACAGCGGAGCGGAGCGAGGCTGATCGTAGGCGTCTTCGCCTACGACCCGCAGGGCGAGGCGCAGCCGAGTAATCCTTCATGGCCCACCAAAATTTCTAGGGTGCTTACCGGGCACATAGGTAAAACCTTATTCCGGAGACATCGTTAACACTTTCTCCGGGGCGAAAGGATCAGGAGCCGCTGCCCATCCTGATCAACTCACAGTTGGAACGTTCTGTCGGATATAAAATAGGGAGCACGTTCAGGCATGCTGGAGAAATTGTTCAAGTCAAAATTGCTGTCTATTACACTTCAAATAACCATGCTCCACCCGGTGCTCGAAATGTTCACCGGATGAAACATTGCAATCCAATCAAAGACTCTCTGACCTTATTCATCTTTCAATAGTAAGGTTCCACTTCTTTTAGTACATCGGCCCATTCGTACTCATGTTCATCGCCTTCCGCGTCTGCAGGTGAGGGCATTTCCCGATCGTTATGATCGGCATTTAGCATTACCGGTTCGTAATACATTGCTGGTGTCTGAATCTGATCTTGGTGAATACTCACAGTCATTCTCCTATCCTAATTTTCCGGGTTAGTGTGCCGGTGGTTTGCAGCCGGCATGATTTTAAAATTAGCATCGAAATTTATTTTGTCTAGGACAAATAAAACTTATAATCTATGATATATTTTAGATATTAGAAAATGTCTTAGACAATATTGGGTAGAAAGATGTTTGCAATTGGTACTGTGGAGCGTGACACCGGCATTAGTCGGGATACCCTGCGAATATGGGAAAGACGCTACGGTTTCCCGACGCCTGGGCGTAACAATAAGGGCGAGCGCGTCTACAGCGCTGAGCAAATTCAACGCCTGCAACGGATCCGGCGTTTGTTGGATCAGGGATTCCGGCCCGGTAAAGTGGTGCCACTCGAGGATGAGGCCCTCAACAAGCTTGCAAACACACTGCACGATCTCTTATTGAGTCCAACGGACATGGATCCCACCCATATCCGACTGATCGATTTGGCATCTTCCGGCGATATCCCGGCACTTAATGCAGCACTGGAGCAGCTCCTTGCCCAGGAGGGGCTAAGCTCATTCGTGCTCGATACCTTCGCACCTTTGACCAAAGCAGTCGGAGAGCTCTGGGCTGCTGGGCGTCTGCAAATTTTCGAGGAGCACATACTCACCAGACACCTGGTGCGCTTCCTCGACGTAGCCATGAGCCGCGTCGGACACCCCCCTGGGAATCCTGAGGTACTGCTGGGTACTCTTCCCGGCGAGCCGCACGCTTTGGGATTGCTGATGGCCGAGGCCCTGCTGATAAACTCAGGCAGGGCCACCCTGAATCTGGGGACGGATGTCCCGCTTGATGAGATAGTGACTGCGGCGGAACGGTCGGGGGTATCGACAGTGGCACTCTCTTTCAGTGGGTGCTATACCAGGAACACGATCAGAGACGATCTTGAAGAACTGGCAGAACGCCTCCCACGAGCGGTTCGTATCTGGATCGGCGGGGACGGCGTAAGGCGATTGAGGCGGTTACCACCCTCAGTTGAGATTATGTCGCTGGAGTCGATTTGACAGCAGAGTACCAATACTCTCTTCTGGCTTGGCAACTGTAGAAATGCAACAGGTATTGGGTTGCTTGGTATGTTACCGCGTTGCCATCGGCCCTCAACCCTCAACCAGGGCATAACGTGAACATGCAGACCGTCCCCGCCTGGCAAGAAGATGAATGCTTCGCCCTGCTGCCGAAACCGAGAGTGAACCTGACCCGGCTCCATAGCGTAATTGCCTCCAGCAGCTAACATCGTGTTGGCGTGACACTGGGCAAGCGTGGTAAGGGCGGTGCCAATCAACAGGATAAATAAAAAATCCGCAATAGCGCCACCAAACTATGACCTGAGTACAGCGACTGAAACGGATATTCAACATTGATGTGTCGACCTGACCGCAGTCTGGCGGTGAAACCAAGGTGATCGCCAGCATTGAGGCTCAGCCGGTCATCGACAAGATACTCGCTTAACTCATAAAGAAAGGCGCATTAGCGCCTCCACAAACAGACCTGGTCCGACAGCCGGATCATCCTTCATGGCCCAACAGGTCCTATGCCAAGAAAATTGCACCGCAATGACCCCAAAGATCTATGGGTATATGAGGTAATCCACGATTTCATCAGCGTTTTATGATTGATAAATGGCAGCTTTTACCCTTGGGCACGAATTCGCTTTGGTTTAAACTCAGATGCCAGTCAACGTGGAGAAATCAACATGACGCTGCTATTGATCGGGCTGACCCTGTGGGCCGGCGTCCACCTCTTCCCATCCTTGTTACCGCAGGTGCGTGATGACCTGATCAAGCGGATCGGTGATGGTCCGTACCAGGGTCTGTTTGCATTGTTGATTCTCACGGGAGTGGTTCTGATCGTTTTTGGCTGGCGTGGCACCGTGCCGACCCAGGTCTATGCGCCACCGGCCGGCTTGCGTCATGCGGCCATGCTTTTGGTCGTGATCGGATTCATATTGATGGCTGCGGCCAGTTTTCCGCGTACTCGTGTCAAGCGCCTGATTCGTCACCCGCAACTGACAGGCGTATTACTCTGGGCACTGGCCCACCTCCTGGCCAATGGTGACAGCCGCTCACTCTTACTCTTCTCGGTGATGGCAATCTGGACTGTTGTCTCTATGTTGTTAATCAATCGCCGTGACGGCGCTTGGGTCAAACCCGAGACAACCATGGCTTGGTATGGCGAACTCTTGGTAGTGGTAGTGGGTGTTGGCATCGCCGCACTGGTGGTGCGCTTTCACGTATATCTTGCCGGTGTGCCTCTGATTGGGGGGTGATTCAGGTAGCTTTTAATGATTGGGCCGGTCTCAATAGCTGATCAGACCCAACAGGTAAGTCCCGTTAGGTAAGCACCCAATCAGTCGGTCACTATCTGTCCCAAGCCTTTGAGTATAAGGCGTGTGTGATTCAGGTACTCAGTGATATCCGGATCGCCTTTGAAAATATTTATCGCCGCAATCATCGTGTTGAAGTCTTAGCTCGTAACGACGACCATCAATTCAATTACGATGGCCTTGCTCAGCTTCTCGACCATTTTATGAGCATTTGTTTCAACGACTTTGAAGCGATCGGTATGTTCTTCAGCCCAACCGGAGTGCAGGGCTTTTTTTCATCTAACCATCAGAGATCTGGATTGATTCGCGTGTTGGTCAATCGCACCCCCATTGGTCCGCGTGGTATCCACAGCATCATCTGCTCTCCGTCACGTTCGACGGTGACGCTGACATACTCATCGCGGGTGCCCTGGGTGGTCGCCTGCTGTAAGTCGGTATAGTCGAACAGTCGTTGCTCGTCGTAGTCCATGATCATGTCGCCCGGTTTGAAGCCGGCCTGCTCGGCAGCGGAGCTCATCATCACCGAGTCGATGCGAATCCGGTTGGATTGTCCGTTGTTATATAGAAAGCGGTCGTAGACGTCGTCACCAAATTCCTCGCGTATTGAGATATCCTGTGCCAACAGTTCGTTGAGCTCATCCCGGTAACGTTCCGTGTCTATGTAGCCACCGCGGATGGCGGTATCGCGCAGTTCCAGTCTTTTCAGGTCGAGCTCGTTTCTGCGTCGAACGATCTCCTCCACCGTTACTGAATCGACACCAGCGCTCAGCAAGTTCTCGGTAAAGGCGTTTGTATTGTCGCTGGCCGGCGTTTCAGCACTGTTTGACGTCGCTTCATCGTTATCAAGCGTAGCTGACGGCTCCGATACGTCCATTTCTTGCAATGACTGCTCCAGTTGCTCAACCCGCGAGATTAATTGATCGAAACGGTTTTGTAACGATTCAATGTCGTTGGCCTGCAAGGCGTCGGGTGCTGCGGTGGCAACTGAAGTCATCGCAGGCTCGGGTAGCTGTGTGGGTGTGGCAGCCATTGCTGGTGCGATGGGCTCATCGTCCTGTTGCGACAGCATCATGAAGATGCCGGTGAGTATACCGAGAGCAAACAGGCCGGGAATAAAAATGATCTGTTTATTCATCTATTTCTGGCAGCTAAGGTGGTTAGAGACGAATCCACGGGAAGCTGGTAATTGATGGTGAATGTTGAATTATTGACAGCGTAACTGTCGTGTAATTCCCTTTAGGGCGAACTCAATAGAGATGCTCGATGGCATATAACTGTCGCAGCTGGCAACGTCTATCGTTGGGGTGTTTAAGCTAATACACGCTTTGACAGGATTACCTAAAAGTAGAGTGGTATTTGTCGACGTGTTCGGGGCGCATATGCGAATACTTTTTAACTCTATAGAGCACCAGCCTCAATAGTCGGTAAACCGGATGGTTGTTCAGGATAACTTCTGTTGTAGAAGCTACCTGCAGCATTACAAGTTTGTGGTAGAGATGGATTTCGATTGCATTCGAAACCACTCCCTTCGCCATAGGAATGCAGAGAGGCATATGAATAGGCTGCGTCAGTACGCACTGCACTGTTCTTAAGGAATTCTGGTTACGCTACAGGCACTACGATCTCTTCAGCCACATCTCGATCCGCTCCATCGCGTTGATCAGGTTCGGGCAGTATTCGTTCAGAAACGCCTCGTCGATCTCTGTTTCAGGATCCGCCGCAGTCAGGGCCCGTTCGCCATCGAAGTCGACATAGGCCATGCGTACGGTGAATTCGGTGGCCGGCCTACCGAAGTCGGTGCCGGGCAGACAGGCTACTCCCGCATCGTCGAGCAGTTGCTTGCACAGATCGCGGGAAGTCTTGATCCCGCAAGCGGCAAAGTGTTCACGATGCAAGCTGAAGTCTGGGAACAGATAGAAACCGCCTTCAGGGTCTGCCAACTCACAGCCCATATGCCGCAGTCGGCTGGTCAGCGTCTGCCCCAAGCCCTTGAATATGCGGCGTGAGCGACTCAGATAATCGGTGATGTCCGGGCCGCCTTCGAAGGCACGAATCGCGGCGTACTGGATGGGTGCACTCACCGTGGTGAAGGTTTCGCTTGCGACGACGGCCATCGCGTCGAGTAACCAGCGAAGACCTTCCGGAAACAGGAAGGTACCGAGGCGCCAGCCACCAGCGCCGGCCCATTTGCTCAAGCCACTGCTGATGATGGTGCCTTGCGGGTAGTGCCGTGCGATGGAGTGATGTTCGCCCTCGTAATGCAGTTCGCTGTATATCTCGTCTGATAGAACCAGCATGCCGTAGCGTTCCGCGACCTGTGCGATCGCCTTCAGCTCTGCATCGCTGTAGGTGATGCCGACGGGGTTATTCGGGTAGTTCAGGATCAGCAGGCGAGGTCGGCCAGGGTCCTCGAGACAAATGGCTTCGAGTTCCTCGGATTGGATGCGCCAACCGTTCTCTGCCAGTGTATTGACGCGTCGGATCTGGCGTCCGATGATCGAGGCCTGCGGCGAATAGGAGACCCAGCTGGGAGCCGGGATCACCAGGTCGCCATAGAACACCAACTGTAATATGAACATCAGCTCCTTCGAGCCGGGGCCGATCAATACATCATCCGCTGTGCGTTCGATGCCATTGACCCGGGTGTGGAAATCCGCCACGGCAGAGCGCAATGCCTGCAGGCCACGTACCGGCAGGTAATCTTTCTGATGTGCATTATTCTGCAACGCAGCGACGACACTGTCGGGTACCGGGAACGGTGATTGACCGAGTCCCAGTCGATAGATCGTTTTCCCGGCCCGCTGCAGGGCAGTGCTCTCTTCATTGATCGCCAGTGTGGCCGATGTATCCAGTCCCCGCACATTCAGGTTAAGGTGTACGCAGGGTGACGCCGAGCCACGTCTTGCACGATTCAGATTGACGACATTCATGACAACCCCCGGAAATCAATATCAGTTGATAGTAATATTGCAACAGCTGTACCAGTTGGGCGAAATCGTGATAAGTAATTGATATTAAAATTTAAAATCTGGTGTGCAACGAGTTTTGCCAGACTGTTCGCACCAACTCAGTGCGAGAAATGACGTCTGTTTTGCCGAGCTGGTGCAGCGGCCCGTAAGCTTGGCACTGTTTTTCGTCACCCAGTTGATCCAGCTTTGGTGGGTATCAAAGCCTTAGTGACTCGGGTAGTTCGAGTGATTGTCGGTTCATCCCTTGCCGTCGATTTTGCTCGGTTATCTTGGTATGAAAAAGTGCAGGGACGAGTGAAGAGTGGGGGCTATGGTCTGCCTCCCCTGGACCATGAGTGTTTCTGTGGTGACAATGGGATTCTATTGAGTGTGAATTGAGAAGCGAGGAATCGATGATTGAAATCGTAGTGATTACAGGTGTTGCCGCTCTATTTGGGATCCTCTGGGGCTTTAGGAAGCCTGCGGGTTACTGCAGGATGAGCAGTGTTGAGCAGCAGGGATTGAGCAACCGCATATGGAGTGGTTTGATCAATGGTGCTGTCCTGGGGGGTATCGCACTGGTGGTTACAACCATACTGCTCGGCTAGAAACAGACATCGATTGATTTTTACCTTAGGGACAGTAAACAGGTCATCTTTAGTCTGGAGTAGAGTGCGGCCTAGTTTTTTTAATGCTGGCGATCTTAATCCTTCAGAACCTCTTATTAGATCGGGGAAACTACACGGGTTACTGTTCCTTAATATAACCACTGGGTTAGCATGGTTAAGTGAATGGTCGGGGAGAAGCCATTGGAAATGCAATCTTAAATCAGCCAGCTTTCTATTGCTGGGAACGGAAATGGTCAGTTGTTTAGGCTCTTGCTCTGATTGGAATGACTGGCATCAATGCAACAGCTAGTGGATCTGCCATACTTGATACTTGGGGCTATTTCTCGCGCTCAATAGCCCTGATGTGACTGAGTGAGTCCCTCCTGTTTCCCGGTGGAAGAGAACAACATGCCTAAAGGCTGGCTCTCAATCTCTATTCTTTTTTGGCTGTGGAATTTTCTGGTACCTGTGCATGGCCAAGTAACCCCTCAAGATGCAGCGATAGCAAGTGATCGGCACGAGTCGCAATATCAGCTTATCGAACTCACCCCTCAAGAACGTAGATACCTTGAGGCAAATCCTGTCATTACTGTAGCGCTTGCCGATACCAATCCGCCGCGAGCATTTCGAGATGGACAGGGAAATTTACAAGGTATTAATGTCGATATTCTTGCTCTGATCGAGGAACGGCTTGGGGTAAAGATTGAGTTGCTGCCTTCAGACTGGAAAAGTGCGCTTGAAAGTGTACGACATAGAGAAGTCGACGCGATCATGAATGCTTCCAAGAACAAGAGTCGCGAGTCATTTCTCGATTTCACTTCTGTCTATGTTGCGACACCACAAGCAATCATTGCCAGAGGGGATGAGCAGAAGATTAATGATTTAAGTGCCCTTTGCGGCAGAACAGTCGCTGTTGTCGCCAGTACAAGTCGTGAGCGGTTTCTAAAAGAGAGTTTTCCTTGTATAAAACGTGTCAGTGTCAGCAGTAACCCTGACATCATCAATGCAATCATTACAGACCAGGCAGATGCGGGATTCGCCAATTACGATCAAATCGTACAAAACTTGCGCTCTATGCTGGTTTCCAACCTGAATGTCATCTACTCGAAGTACCTTCCTCCTATCGGCTTTGGCAGAATCGGTGTACGCAAAGACAAGCCAGAATTGACTTCCATTCTGAATAAGGCTGTCGTATCTCTAAGGCAGATCGAGATCAACGCAATTACTCAAAAGTGGGTAGGCGTTAACTTTTCTCCGTTTGAACTGACTGTAGAAGAGTTTAACTGGATCAGGGAAAACCCAATTGTCAATTTCACGGGTGATCCGAATTGGCTTCCCTACGAAGCATTTGATCCCGATGGGCAGTATATTGGCATAGTCGCCGATCATTTGGCGCTGATTGAAGAAACTACCGGGCTGACTTTTAACGCGTTACCCGTAAAAACCTGGACAGAATCATTGCAGTTAGCGATGGGTGGGGAGGTATCTGTCATATCAGGCGACGCAGCGGATACAATCCTCAATAAGAGTTTTCGTCCAGTAGATCCTTACAGTAGAAATCCAATCGTCATCGTTATGGACCACCAGGTATCATTCGTCAACGATCTGGACGAGATATCAGACAAGCGCATAGCTATTATCAAGGATTACGGTTACACCGCTGACATTTACAGAATCTATCCTGATATTGAGTTTATTGAGGTAGAAAACATTCAGGAAGGGTTGTCTGGTGTATCCCAGGGGCGATTAGATGCCATGCTCGTGACGATGGCACTGGCCAGCTACCATATGGCCGAGATGGGATTGCACAACTTGAGTATCGTGGGTAAAACGCCGATCGTTATGAATCTCACCCTTTTCGTTGATAAAGAGCTGCCTTTACTCCACTCACTCATTGCGAAGGCATTGCATGCGATCGAGCCGCCGATAAAACAAGGCATCTACCATAAGTGGATCCGCTCTCAATATGTTGAAAAAGTCGATTACACCATCACGGTGATTGTGGCGTTCTCCCTGTTGACCATCATTGGTTTAATCATCTATTCAAACAGCAATCTACAGCGTGAGGTACGGCGACGTCTGGAGTTTGAGAAAAAATTAACGGATGCTCAGAAATCGCTTACTGAAGCCCAGCGAATCGCTCAGATGGGCAGTTGGGTACATGATGTAAAAACCGGTGAACTTCACTGGTCCGACGAGGTATATCGGATCTTTGAACTTGATGCAGGTAATTTTTCACCGACATACGATGCGTTTCTCAATGCAATTCACCCGCAAGATCGTGAGAGGGTACAACTCGCCTATGAGGATTCTCTGGTAAATAAGACCCCCTACAAGATAACGCATCGCCTGCTGATGAATGACGGGCGCATTAAATATGTCGATGAGCGATGCAATACAACTTACGATGACGAGGGAGGGCCTCTCATATCGACCGGTACTGTCCATGATGTGACTTTACAGCAAGAGCAGGAACAAAAATTTCTGCTTCAGGCGCATTATGATGATCTGACTAAATTGCCCAACCGTATATTACTGACTGATCGCCTCAACCAAGCTATGCTTCACTCGAAGCGGCATAATACGCAAATCGCTATCGGGTTTCTGGACCTTGACGGTTTCAAACAGGTCAATGATCGTTATGGACATGGGGTTGGCGATAGACTACTTGATGTATTAGCACAACGTATGCAGACTGCATTGCGAGACGAGGATACGATTGCGCGTATCGGTGGGGATGAGTTTGTTATTCTTATTCCCAATCTTGATGAAATTTCCTCCTGCACATCCTTGCTAAATCGACTCCTGCATACTACCTCACAATTGATCGACTTGGATGAAGTAACTGTTCAGGTATCATCGAGTATCGGCGTTACCTTTTTTCCGCAAAAAGAAGAGTCCATCGTGGCAGAGCAATTAATACGGCAGGCCGATCAGGCTATGTACCAGGCAAAATTGTCCGGAAAGAACTGTTTCCATCTGTTCGACACGGAACGAGACGACCAAGTACGTAGTGACTACGAAAATATCCAAAGTGTTATAAAAGGTATTGATAACTCGGAGTTCAATCTCCACTATCAGCCTAAAGTCAATATGCATAGCGGCCAAGTAGTCGGCTTGGAGGCCCTTCTACAATGGAATGATCCGCAACAAGGTATACTGTCACCCAAGAAATTTTTACCTGCCGTTGAAAAGCACCCTGTCATGATTCAGCTTGGTGAATTAGTACTGGAGACGGCATTAAATCAACTTGTTGAGTTGCGTGAATCAGGCATCGAACTGCCGATCAGTATCAATATTAGTGCGCTGCAGTTTGAACAAGAAAATTTTATTCAGGATCTAGCCGATAAGATACGTTCGCGTGGACTCGACTTTGAAATGCTGGAGTTGGAGATTCTTGAATCCAGTGCCCTGCAAGATGTCAAACAGACATCGCTCGTCATCTCAGAGTGCAGGAGACTGGGCATCCGGATTGCAATAGATGATTTTGGTACTGGTTACTCTTCTTTGCAGTATCTGAAACACCTACCTACGAATCAACTTAAGATTGACCAAGGTTTCGTCCGTGATATGCACGATGACCCGGAAGACCTTGCGATTCTGGATGGGATTATAGGGCTGGCCAAAGCGTTTAACCGGGAAGTTCTCGCTGAAGGCGTAGAGACTGTTGATCACGGAATACTGTTACTCCAATTTGGGTGCCAGCTTGGTCAAGGATATGCTATTGCCAGGCCAATGCCAGTAGGTGAACTATCAGGTTGGTTGGAGAGTTGGATATGTCCAGCCGAGTGGAGAGCGCAGCAACCTCTTAACCAGGAGTTTCGACAGGTACTGTATGCTGTTACGGAACATCGCGCTTGGGTCAAAGAACTTGAGGCATTTGTTCGTAGTAGGCTGAAGTATCCACCTGCTCTTGACGAAGGTCAGTGCAACTTCGGTAAATGGTTGAATTTGGAAGCAAAGAAGCAGTACTCAAATCATCCAAAGCTAATTTCTATAGACAAAATACACAGAGAAATTCATGAATTTGCTGCCTCCTTGATCGATCTGTGTTCGACGGGGAAAAATGAAACTGCAATAGACAATCTGAAACAACTCTACATTTTACGTGACCGTTTGGCGTCCGGACTAATGGAGTTGATTGATGCAAACACAAGTCAAGCAGGATCCGATGCGAGGGATATGGCTGATCCATGATCGGCTTTCAGTAACGCTGTCAATAACCAGATGGGTTTTTACAAATGTGGGTTTAATCAGCTTGTAAATTCGTGCAGGATTCAGATAGAGCGATTCACAAATTAGGCCCCAACCTGCGTGCTGCAGTGTAATGTGGTATCAGTACGACTCCACAATCAGTGCTGCTCTGTCCCAATAGTTCTGAAAATGGGTAGTTTATAGCCTGTTAACTATCTAAAAAATAAAGCAATTTGACTGTTTCTTCCCTTATTCGATCCTTTGGGAGTCGATTCAAAGCCTGAAAAGATGCGCTAGAGCGGAGGATATCAGTAATGTTCAGTTCGGTATGGTTGTCTCTACCGTGAATATTTGAGCGATTACCTGCAAACTGACCTGATTCGGCTTCCGAGTCTCCTCAATGGTCAGCAAAGCCAGATCAGACGTAGTTTGAATACTGTCTGCAAGATGAGAGTGAAATGCCTTGTTTCAAATCAAGGTGATGTGGGGTTAAAATAGTATATAAATGATTCATATGATCACTATTCTAATTATATAAGTATCAGGCTGTTTCATGCACTTCTCCACCCTTTTAATCGAACCTCCGGGTATTGATTCTCAACTGCTTCAATTGATGCTGGGCCCGGAAAAGTTCCGCGTAAGAACTTCAGAATGCGGCCTGAAAGCCTGGAATACGATTCTAACTGACGATGTTCCGGACCTGGTCGTTATGGATGCGGATCTGCCTCAACAGGGTGAACTACAGATCACAGCTCTCCAGCTCTTGGAAATGATGAACAATCAGGCTCAGTGGAGTAACATCCCAAAGATCATACTGGCCTCAAACAGCAACCCCTCGATCTTGAAAATCTCCAGTGTTGCCAGTGTGAATGCAATCATACTCAAGCCCTATGACCCGCGGCGTTTTATCCAGGAGGTCTATACGAGTCTGAAGCAACACATCGAGAGCCATATCGCTGAAGTGAATCGACAGCATATTCAGTTGGGTACAGCTTTCCAGGAACTGATCCAACTTAGCGATCAAAGTAGGTTTAATGACCTGAAAAGCTTTTTTACTCAACTGTCACATATGATTGAAAAGCACTTCGATTTTGAAGAACACTTTATGGCTCGGCACAACTATCCAGACTTTATTGACCATCATGATAACCATAAAAAGTTGCTTACCATGGTAGAGAGCATGAAAGTCGAAATGGCCAAATCAGACAAAGCGATTACGGCAGAAAGAATTGTTAAATTGAGAACTGACCTGTTTGAAGATGTTAATGATGATAAACAATACATCAAGTTTCTTTCGAGTTTGCGATCATCTCTGGTTGGTTAGCACAATTAAGTAAGTGGTTATTTTGATGAGGATCAGCTTTGCTGTTGTATAGTATTGCGGTTAGGTTTTAAGCTTTGATCAAGCGTCTACTAACTTTGTCAAATATTTGGTTTCGAACTCCTCAGCAGAGACAGGATGCCCAAACAGAAAGCCTTGCAGTAGATCACACTCATGCTGTAACAAGAAATCGACCTGTTCCTGGGTTTCAACCCCTTCGGCTACCACAGTCAGTGCCAGGGATTTTCCAAGCGCTATAGCCGCCTTGGCGATCTCTGCATCGTGTCGATGTTGATTGACATCATGGATAAACTCTTTGTCTATCTTTAGTTTGTCAACTTTGAATCTATGGAGATAGCTCAAGGAGGAGAAACCTGTCCCAAAGTCATCGATTGCAAAATGAATTCCAAGATTGGACAGATGGCGAATGCTCTGTTTCGTATCGTCCGTGGCTTCCATGAAAACAGTCTCAGTAAACTCAAGTTCGAGTAGGGTGGCAGGTAAACCGGTGATGTAGAGCAAGTTCTCTATACTCTGCTGAAACAATGTATCATTGACCTGCTTTGCACAGAGGTTTATTGCGATACGACCAAAGCGATAGTGTCGATCGGTCCATAATTTAGCCTGTTTACAGGCTTCATATAAAACCCAATCGGATATCTGTTTTATCATCCCGCGTTTTTCTGCAATCCGTATAAAATCGATAGGTTTCAGAACACCCCGTTTTGGGTGGTTCCATCTAACGAGTGCCTCGATGCCACAGAGTTCTTGACTGACTGCATCAAATTGCGGTTGATATTGAAGGAAGAACTCCTCCTGCTTGAGGGCAACAATAAGATCATGGGAGAGGCTCAACTCATTATGCATCTGGAGAGACATTTCATCACCAAAGAAGGTGAACATGCCTCTACCGGCCTCTTTGGCCTTATACAGCGCCAAGTCCGCCTTACTCAGAACATCTTCCTGTTTGATTGTTTTCGTCTCTGGTACGTAGATGCCAATACTGGTATCGATATAGATCGTATTGTCATCGATTAAAAATTCCTCATTGACAACATCGAGAATTTTTGATGCCAGATAGGATGCATCCGAGACGGACTCTAGGTTTCTTTGAATTAAAGCAAATTCATCACCTCCCAATCGAGATAGGACGTCAGTCTCCCGAATGGCTTCCAATAACCGCTGAGCGACTTGTTTCAGCAACTTATCACCCATTGGGTGACCGAGCCGGTCATTAACCTCCTTAAAGTGGTCCAGGTCCAGCAGATGTACAGCAAATAGTTCATCGCGACGGCGAAATTGCGCCAATACCTGCTTTAGTTCCATGTTAAACATAACCCGGTTTGGCAGGCCAGTCATCAGGTCATGATAGGCAAGATGCTGCATGTTCTGTTCAGAACGTTTCCGTTCGGAAATATCGTGAAAGGAGACTACTGAACCAATAACCTTCCCACTGCCCCATATCGGTGCCGACCAGTATTCAACCGGGAAGGGTTCTCCGTTCTTCTTCCACAAAACTTCGTCCTCTACATGATACTCATTACCGTCCTTGATGGGACGCATCATGCAGCACTCTTCTTCCTGTATTGCTGTTCCATCTGGCATTGAATGGTGGATCAAGTGATGATTGTTAGATCCGACGATCTCATCAGCTTTATAGCCGAGCATCTCGGACGCTGCTTGGTTGATAAATGTGGTCACACCATTTTCATCGAAGCCAAAAATCCCCTCGGTGGTATGTTCCAGTAGTAACCTGTACCTGGTCTCACTTTCAGCAAGAGCATCCATCAACTGTTTCTGTTGGGTAACATCCAGTATTATACCGTTCAGTGTTTTGTTGCTATCAATCAAATACTCGATTGCTCGTCCTTGCTCAAATACCCAGCGAACTTCGCCATCTCTCTTTATGATTCTATATTCGAGTGTAAACGGTCTACCCTGTTGCACCGCTTTGTTAACATTATTCTCAACCTCTCTCCTATCGTCTGGATGGATTATCTCTGAATAACTGATGTCTCTGTTGTTTAGTACTTCACTCGTATCATAACCAGTTAGACTACAGAATTCGTCACTAAGATATTCCATCGTCCAATTTGAATCGTTTTGACAGCTATAAACGATACCCGGTACATTATTTACAAGGGCCTGATAACTGGCTTGGCTAACCTGGAGTTCTGCATAGGACTTGGCTAACTTTTTGCTCATTTCATTCAGGGCATTCTCTATGATTTTCCATTCGTCGTCCCGGCCGAGAATGATTGTCTTGTCTAAGTGATCCGCTCCGATATCGGATACCACGCCTGTTAGTGTTTTGAGAGGTTTTTCGATATGCAGTCGTAGCATGTAATACATAGTGCCAATAATCATAAGTACCATGATCAACATGAACATGCCCATGCGAGTTAAAACATTGATAAACAGCAGGTCAATTTCATCTTTGATCAGTTCTGCAGATAATGCTGCCTCCCTCTCACTCTGGGAAACCAGTTGATGAAGAGACGATTCGCTATCAGCCAATTGCTGAAGTACGCTTAGAAGAGACGTCAACTCCTCTTTCAAGGCTTTAACATGATTCTTATACTGTTGTACATATTGAGCTAATTTGCGGCCATGTACCGCGACCTCTGGCATCGATGCAGTGATGGTCTGTAACCGTAGGTGAAGCGAATAGAGCTCATTATATAGATCACTTCGTTCATAGTTATTGGGATCCGAAACAGTAATGTACTCAGTTGTTTTCTTATCTATGATCAGAAAACTTTCTCGATATCCAGTAATCAGGCTCAGCAGTTGATCGTAGTAATCGATATCAGTACCCTGCAGTGCCGATTCGATCATCCAACTGCTGATTAAGTTCTCCAGTAATGTGATTTCTTCCTCTGCTGAAGTAAACAATAGTTGAAAATCACCTTGCAGCTGACGAAGATTTTTTGCGTAAATCAAGAAGCGGTCAAATGCACTGGAATAACTTTCAAGCACTTCAGATAGTAACTGATTGTCAATATCCTTCGTTATAAGAGAAAGATCTTGAGATATTTGTCTACCTTCCTCGTCAAGCGAGTTGCTTATCGAGTATGTTCGTGTGAGACGATTGATACCGGATGAGATTGCTGCCAGCTGTCTGGTTTTTTTTGAGGTGGCCGTCAATTCGTTGAGTCGGGTATCCGCAACCTCTTTTACAAGTTCATACGTCGTGTGTAGAGTCTTTTGCAGTACGATCAAGGAGAGTGAGATAATTACAATAAATATGACAATAAAGATCCATATTTTGGATATGATCTTCAATCTGCCATATCTGTTGTTCATGGTGATCGACAAGCCTCTGTATAAAACAGACTCATGTTATTGAGGGGTGGTAACCAGAGTTGCGCCCCTGAGTATTATTGGGCGTGGCTGTATGCCAAGTTCTTTAATACTGTTTACATTGATGTAACGACGGCCTTTATAGTTGCGCGTAACCGGAAGTTTCTCCATCGGAGTGCCATTCAATGACTCAAGTAACATACTTGCAGCAATTTCACCCTGTTCCTGGCCGGTCTTGGCTACTGCGCTGACTGCGCCGTCTTCCACGTGATAGCTGTTACCACCAATTACTGGTCCTTTGTAAATATTTTTAAGGTGCTCTATCACTTGTCGGTTTACCATTGGTTTGCCACTTTCGTCGATGATACCTTCGAGACTATCAATGTAGATGGAATCGCAGTGGTTACCATGGATTTCGATAAACTTATTAATCTGATTGGAATCTGTTACCAGAAGAAACTGTTCGATCGGTACGATATAGGTGGTTTGTTCGCTCTCCACCTGTTTCCTAAGGGCAAGACCTGATGGGCTGGATCGAGTTAGAAAGCAGGTGTTTTCCAAATCCGGAAGAAGTTGTTTGAGAAAGGCGATGGATTCGCGAATATGACCGCGCTCCAATGTCCCTGAAATATGATGATTTGGATAACCGTATGCCGAAGCATCATTGTTCACACCACAAAAAAAGATAGGAGTGGTGACTCTACCCATCAAATAGGGCACGACAAACATGGATTGCGCATTATCGTCGACCGTGATTACACCATCCGGATTCAGATCTTGGTATAGCTCGTGAGCCATTCTGGCTTTTTCTTGACCTCCCTGTAGATTGACTTTGGTATCCATATAGAAGTAGGTGATCTCTGCATGATCACCCAGAATCCGGTCGATACCCTGTTTAATCTCCTTACACCAGGGATTGTTTTGCTCATAGCTCATGACGACTAAAATACGCTGGTCAGCTGACCATAGGTTTGATGAGGCAATTAACAGAATAATCAAGCAGCAGTGTGTAAAGAGAGAATTCGATGTGCGCATAGTCGTTACCTGCTCGCAATGTCGAATCCCATCCATAGGAGAGAATTAAGGAATTTTACTGAATGATAATGTCCTTATATTGGAATTATGACAATGACCTGTCACAACAAAACTGTAACTAAGTCAGTCTAAACGAAATTAAGTAATTTCAATCACCTGTCCAGATCAACAAGTAAAGTAACTCCTATTTGAGGGTATATACACAGACACTGCATTGAAAGTTACCAGTCATGATAGATAATTTCAATCGATCAGGTTAAGTGATTAGTATTTGATTATACAACTAATGGCTCTTCGTCAATTGCAGCATATTGTTTGCCAATGCATTCACTTCAAACAGAGTGTTCGGAGGGTAGTTACTCTGGATTGCCTCTTGCGCTGTTAATTTTGGGCCAGTTTACACTCTGTCAGTCACTTTACTAGCAAAAGAGCCGGTGCCGATAAACACGATTTATTACCCGCCGTATATATCATAAAGAAAATCTTTAGCTCTCATAAAATGCTATATTTTGAGCTTTTCATGGTTGCTTGGTGGCAGGTACGTATTCTAGTCCTGGGATAGAGCCTGTCACTGGACTTGACTCAGTCCTCAAGCTCTACTACCGCAGGACCGGTCACACAGCTTAGATATGGATGTTCTACACCAGGCGAGAGAGAGTAAAGGGGGAGGGTGCAGGAACAACTTCGTTGAGTGGTATCAACTGTCATGTATTATAATAACGAGGGGTAGTGCCGAAGTCTTAGATTAGCCATAACAAAAAGAAGGGCTTGTATGTTAGATAAATCTTTGCCCAATGGGGTCATGTTCAACGCATACCCTGACAGTATTGGGTTGAAACTGAGTGATACGGTTACACTGCTGCAACGTCCTGAGTTGCATGATGTCTTTTCCCTCTTCTATATATTGCCTACTTTTTTCCAAAGTGATCTGGATCGAGGGTTTTCCATAAACCGCTACGAACTCAATGATGAATTGGTCTCAGAAGAGGATCTTCTATCGCTCAAAGAGATGAACATTGTTCTCAAGTTCGATCTGGTGCTGAACCACCTTTCGGTACGTTCACCTCAGTTCCTCGACATACTGGAAAAGGGTTTCCACTCTCGCTATCGAGACTTTTTTATTGATTGGAATAGCTTCTGGGAAGGCGAAGGGGAGATGGGAGAGGATGGTTACATTATTCCGAATGAAGCTCACCTCAACAAACTCTTTATGCGTAAACCTGAGCTGCCGATTCTATTGGTACGCTTTCCTGATGGCTCGGAGCGTCCCTACTGGAATACCTTTTATCAACAGATACATTATCGTACTCTGGAATCCGATGATATCAACCATTTCCGGATGGTGCCGCCTGAGGGTATACAAACGATTCTAGCGAAGGTCAATGCTAGAATTTCCGCGGGAAAACCTTTTCATGATATCGATTTGGGCCCCTACCAGGACTATCTTGAACAGGTGATCAGCATAGTCGAATCCAAACGACGCTATTTGGGCCAGATGGATTTGAATGCTGAATCGGAAGTGGTCTGGGAGTTTTATGACGAGACGCTGCAAAGACTTGCAGAATTTGGCGGCAAGTTGATACGTTTGGATGCTTTTGCTTATTTGCATAAAAAACCGGGTTTGACCAATTTTTTCAACGTACCAGGTACTTGGGAGTATCTGGATCGTCTCAATGCCATAGCCCAGGATAATCAACTAACCCTGTTGCCGGAAATCCACGCGCAATATGGTAAACATCTGCACTCGGCTGTTGCAGAGGCAGGTTACCCAATTTACGATTTTTTCCTACCCGGTCTGCTTCTGGATGCCTTGGATCAAGGGCGAAACATCCATCTTTTGCGATGGATCGGTGAGATTCAGACGCAGGGTATAGAAACAGTCAACATGCTTGGTTGTCACGATGGAATTCCAGTTCTCGATCTGGATGGTTTTGAAACAGATTCCCGCTACCAGGCAGGGCTGCTGGAGAAAGCCGATATTGAAGCGATTATTGAAAGGGTACTTGAACGAGGTGGCAGGGTTAAAAATCTGTTTGGACCTGATGGCAAAAAGATCGCCTATTATCAGGTCAATGCCACCTACTTCAGTGCTTTGGGGGAGGATGAACAGAAGCTGAAGTTGGCACGTGCCATCCAGCTCTTCATGCCAGGTATTCCCCAGGTTTGGTATCTGGATCTTTTTGCTGGTAGAAATGACTATGCTGCCGCAGATCGGGGAGGACCAGCTGGCCACAAGGAGATCAATCGAACAACATTAACCAGCGAAATGGTAGAAATAGGTCTAAAAAGTAGTGTGGTGTTGGATCAACTGGAAATGATGCGTCTTCGAAATCGGGCGGCAGCGTTCAACGGTATATTAAAAATTGCCGATACACCACCTGAAGAATTGGAGCTATCCTGGATAAATGAAGGTGATACGGCCACCTTAAAGGCCAATCTTGAAAACCATGAATTCACCATTACTCACGTCTCGGATGAGGGTGGCAGTCAACTCTATAATTACAGCAAATCCTAAAGCATAATAAATCATGAAAATACTCGCCACAGACCTCGATCGTACTCTGTTACCTAACGGTTCATGGCCGGTGGATGAATACGCTATCGAGCTGTTTAATGAATGGACTGCCAAGCAGGGCGTGTTGGTAGTCTATGTAACTGGCCGAAACCTTGATCTGACAGAAAAGGCCATAGATGAGTTCGGTGTACGCTTTCCTGACATCCTTTGTGGCGACGTAGGGACCACCATCCGACATTATGAGAATAACGCCTGGTCGAAGGATCTCGGTTGGGTGGAGCATGTGCATCACATGAGTCCAGGCTGGAATAACTCAGCAATCCGAAGTGCATTGGAAGGGGTCGAAGGTCTGCGTGAACAGGAGTCTGAACATCAGAATGAATTCAAGCAGAGTTACTATGTAGACCATCAAAATCACGAAACCATAATGAGAAAAGTCGAAAGTTTGGTCGGCGGTAGTTTTGATGAAGTGTTGGTCTACAGTTTTGACTCCAGTAATGGCAATGGGCTATTGGATGTGCTTCCGGCAAGCGCTACCAAACAGACCTCTCTCGAGTATGTGGCTAAAGTTTACGACGCGGGTAAAGATGTCGTCTTTTGTGGCGATAGCGGTAATGATGTATTCCCCCTCACGGCGGGTTTTTTAGGGGTCATGGTGCGCAACGCGGATGAGCAGTTGGTCAAGCAGGTTATGACAGCCAAGCTGAATAATGATGCACTGAAGATTTATCACGCCAAAGGAAATTTTAAAGGACTTAATGGTTATTATGTGAGTGGTGTGCTTGAAGGCGCCTATCACTATGGCGTGTTGGATGACTCAGTGGAACTTACCACATTTCCGATAAAATGAGACAAGTGCTTCATCGTGTCTGAGTCATCGCTCCCAACAGAGCTACTATTACTTGGAATAAAAATTACACGCCTTTATTGTACTAGGCTCATGAAAAGTAACCTGGTTTCTGATGCTTATTAGAATGAGGGCTGTATATTGTTAGGCTTTACGCGGTTCAATAATCTAACTGACATGTAAGTTTCTGTTTTTGTGATGATTAAGCAGCGTATCGACCTGATCAAGTGGGAACGGTCGGTTGATCCAATATCCTTGAAAGCGTTTGCAACCACAGCTTTTCAGGAGTTCGAATTGTTGTTCGTTAGCTACTCCCTCGGCAACTACCTCCAGGCCAAGATTTCTACCCATTTCGATAATGGTTTTGACCATAGTGAGGTCGCCTTCATCCACCAGGATGTCATTAATGAAAGATCTGTCAATTTTTAATTGTGACACATTGAAGCGTTTCAGGTAACTCAATGAGGAATAGCCGGTACCAAAATCATCAAGTGAGGTATTGATGCCCATGCTATTGAGTTTTTCAATTTTTTCTTTGGTACTGGATAAATTCGTTATGAGAGTGCTTTCGGTCAACTCAAGATAGAGTTGATTGCAATCAATCGGGTATTTGTCGATGATCTTGGCAAGATTGCTGATAAAATCTGGCCTTTTAAATTGTAATGCACTGATGTTGATTGACAGTGTAAGGGAACGTGTTTCGCTGTTCTGTTGCCAGTGATGCAACTGACGAATGCTCTCCTGTATTACCCATTCACCTATCGGAATGATCATGCCATTCAGTTCAATCAATGGAAAGAGTTGGTCAGGGCCGACCACTCCTTTATCTGGATGCTGCCATCTAAGTAATACTTCCGCACCGACTACATCACGATTTTGATCAATGATCATTTGATAAAACAGCTGAAACTGTTTATGCGTTATTGCAGTTGTCAGTTCCTGTTCAAGTTGGAGTCTGCTTTTAAGTTCCTTCTGCATCTCAGGATTAAAAAAGTGTATCGCATTGCGCCCAGACTTTTTTGCTTCATACATGGCAGTATCTGCACGCTTAAGAATATCTTCAGCCCGCTGGTACTCATCCATGAACAAACAGACACCGATGCTGCAGGTACTGGAGTAGGTGATATTATTGAGTTTCGTTTCGGTGGCAACCGTTTCGAGAATTTTCTCACAAATGGTCACTACACTGTTATTGATATCCGTACTCTCTTTGCCAATATTTTCGAGGATTACGACGAACTCATCACCGCCAAGGCGAGCCACCAGGTCATCTTCACGCAGACAGGATGTGATCCGCGATGCCACATCAATAATCAGCAGATCACCAATATCGTGTCCATAGCTGTCATTGAGGTTTTTAAAGTGATCAAGGTCGATGAAGAGGAGGGCAGAATAACTCTGTTGATGTCGACTTTGGAGAATGACCTGTTTCAAGCGGTTCATAAACAGGCGACGATTGGGTAAACGGGTCAGAGCATCGTAGAAGGCCAGCTTTTCGACTTCCTTTTCGATCTGCTTACGATGGGTGATGTCATCCTTTACTGCGATGTAGTTGGTTATGTTTCCCTCTGCATTCATTACCGGAGTAATGGTCATGTGTTCATCGTAGAGGCTTTCATCTTTCTTGCGATTAATCAAATCGCCATGCCAGACCTGTCCTGAACTGATGGTCTGCCACATATCAGCATAGAACTCATACTCCTGTTGACCTGAAAAGATCAATTGTTTTGGATTTTTGCCGACTACCTCATCCATTCTGTAGCCAGTCATTTTGAGAAAAGCCTGGTTCGCCCATTCAATAATGCCATCCGGGTCAGAGATAAAAATGGCATTGGCAGCCGCTTCAAGCGCCAGATTCTGCTTGAGCATCTTCAATTCAGTTTGTTTGCGTTCCGTGACGTCGACATGGGTTCCAACCAGGCGCTTTGGTGACAAGGGTTGATTGTTGTCATCACAGGCGAGCGACGCCCTGGATAAGATATTCACCCAATGGCCAGCCTTATGTCGCATGCGGAATTCAACTTCAAACTTGTCGATTATACCGGAAAGATATTGATTGACTTGTTCGAGTGTGTGTTCTCTTTCATCAGGATCGACTAAATTCGCCCAGACTGACAGATCATTCTGCTGTAGTTCTTCATCCCTGTATCCCAACATGCTTTTCCAGCGGGGAGAGTAGTAAACCTCGTCGGTTTCCAGATTCCAGTCCCAATAACCGTCGTTGGCGCCTTGTAACGCAAGGAACAGACGCTCCCGATTGAGATTGAGCTCGTGCAGCATCTCCTTATGTTCGGTCACATCGATTATGGTACCTATGATGCCCGTGATATCGTTGATTTCAACCTGAGGGTTGAGGGACATCTCGACCGGTATCTCTCTATCGCCTTCACCGATCAATAAGGAATCAAAGGAAAATACCTGGCCGTTATTGCTTAATATTTGCTCTATGAGGTCATTGAATTCACGTCGATCCGCTTCAAGCAGGAAGTGCGAAAGTTGTTGATCGCGCGCTGAATCGACTGGCATGCCGGTAATCTCTTCCCAGGCCTGATTGAGAAAGACGAAACGGCCATCTCGGTCCAACTGGAATACAATCTGATTGAGATTGCTGACAAGTTCCCGGTAACGACGTTCAGAGGCACGCAGGCGCTCAAGCAACTTCAGGTTTAGTTGGGCCTGTAATTCGTCGCTTGTTATCTGTTTATTCACTGTGGATAGAGAATAAAAGTTGTCAGTTTAGCTGTGATGAGTTGATAACTTCTGCATAGAGTGGGAATATTTCCTCGCAATAGAACTCCTGCTCGAAGCTGCTGCGCCCAGTGGTACAGTCTCTCAAGATTGTGACTGAATAACCTTTATCGAGTGCGGTACGGGCAGTGGTATCTATACAGATCGATGTGACAGCTCCGGCGAATACAACATCGGTGATATGGTGTGATTGCAATAACTCATTCAACGATGTATTGGAAAATGCGTTCAGTCCACGTTTACCTGGAACAGTAACGACTCTGTCGCTAAAAGCTCTGATCTCGTCAACCGTCTCACACCCTGTAGTGCCTTGTTTAAAGGCTTCTATCTCCTTGATAGTCTTTAAGATACCGACTGGCTGGGTGATCTCGGAATAATCAGCGGTGAATACAATCGGGGTATTGATCAGCAGGACTGGGGACTCTTTCAGGCGATTTAAAAGATTGACTGTGTTGTTGAGAGCCTGGCCTGCGGCGGTTGAACTTTCGAGTGCTTCATGCAATGCCCCGTCCTTGAGAAAATAGTCATTCTGAAATCCAATCAGAATGATGGCGGTTTGATTGAGGTTCATGGGCCCATCGAGTAGATAAGTGGTCTTATTACGCCTATTTTAGCACAGTAAGGAGGGGTATTTTGTCAAAATGTATTTCGCTTGCAGGTGTGCTCTATGAGGACTTGAGATAGAAAAGGTACCTATGAAATAGACCTATAAGGAAGAGATTGAGAGTGGTGCTGCGGCTAAGTCGGTCAGGTCAGGAGAGGAATTAAATTAGTATTCCCTGATCAACGGTGCGATCAATTTTACAAGAGTTTATTTCCATATGGATGGGTTAAGCAGATTGGAGAATGACGATGCTGCTCACAGGATTAATCTGTCATCTGACATTGGGCGCAAAATTCTGACAGCGGTACACTATCTGCGGCTTACATGATGAGTAATCCGGAATTATTGTTGTCAGATTAGGGCAATAGTCAAATATCCCAAATGACGGTGTAGGCTCAGCTTAATTTATGGACTTCGAGTTGAATCGAGAATAACAGACCAGTTGTTCTTTTTGTTTTGGGGGAAAATCAATACCTGAATTGGTGATCTGCCATCCCACGCGTCGAGTTGGGATCTCCAGCTAGGCCACTGTTCATCATAAAACCTGGATGTTTGAAAATAACCAGGTAGATGAAGTAACAGAACCAGAATCGGTAGTACTGGCCAGAATTATTCAGAGTGATATCTCTTACAGAGAAGAACCAAAGCAGAATATACAGCAATTGTGACGGGAAATGCGTATCGCTCTCCTCCTGTCATGCGAATTGATAGGGTTAAGGTTACAATCAAATATAAGATTAGCGGAAATAGCACATAGATGAATAGCTCCCTTCTCTCCTTCAGGAAATAGGTTGTCAGTGTTGAAATAAAAACCAAAAATAAAACAATATCTAAATATTTATTAACACTGATCTGCAGGTGGGTAAAGTCAAAGGTAACGGTTAGTGATTCAACCAATGAATAGAATATATTGGTTACATGATCAAGGTTTAATCTGTTATTGTCACCGCTGCTGAGATAATCGATGAAAGCAAGAAGATGGATGAAAAAGGCTATTGTGCCCATGCAGAAAACGATCAAGTAACTTCTATCTCTTTCTCTTGAGTATCGTATTAAAAAAAATGGCGCGAATAACAAGCTGGGAATTCCAGTCAAGAATGCCATAGCCAAGTAAATCAGATGAATGGTTTGAAGTGACTTGCCATTCAACAGAAAAAAGCTCCTGTGGCTAACCAAAATTGCATATTGATTGTGGTTAGCCAAATCTCAGGGGTCCCAAGAATAATCAGTGCAATCCCAACTAGAAAGCGTTCCTCAAATGTCGCTAGCAACTTGCTGGGTGTGAGCACAATCAACAGGAATGTGGCAAGTTGTATAAATAAGCTAGAGTAGGTTGTTACGTAAGCTGCATACTTTATGGGGAAGAACTCAACCGCTATAAAAGCAATAAAACTATTGAAAAATGAGTAGTATCCGAGATTGAATGAGAACAATGCGCTAACTGGTTCCTCTGCTAAAGCGCGTGATAAGTAAATTCTACCTTCTTCAGCCCAGATCCTTGGTTCCAGAAGAAAAAGAGGTTCGCGTATAAATATTAAACAAGCTGCTAACGATAACAGGATTATTAAAATGTTTTTCTTGACAAAGAGAGTGTCCATCAAATGCAATCCCTGCGTTTATAAGGCTACATGAATCCGTTTCTGATACGTGTGAGTGGATTGGCAATACAGTGCCAATCCAAACGACTGTTTGCTGTGTGGAAATCCTTTAAATTAAACTCATACTGTAATTTTCATCGATCGATCAATGCATACTAGGCATTTATATGCCTTTAATTGGTATTGTTCTCTATGGAATTAAGTATCTCTTTTTTGAGTTCAGGGTTATTTTCTCTCCACTCCTGGAGTAGTGATTTCTGTCGCTCGAAATCCATATCCAAATCGATCTCTTTTAAATTGGCGACCAGTTGTGTTCTTTCAAAATCTTCGTCAAATATGTTAGAGAGAAGAATGTTACCAAATGCCAGATTATAGTGTGATGATTCGTACCAATAGGTTCGTTCCTCAATATCTGAGTAGCTCAATGGCTCCAATGTGAAGGCGTTCAACCTTAGAAAATCGTACCCTTCGAATAGATATTGATTCTCTTCAGCGATATTTTTCAGCTTCTCCTGGATCAGCTTCTTAGGGTAGTGTATATAGCTGGAGAGTCCGTCAAAGTATGCATATATTTCCCAGTATCTCGCATTTACCGGATTCAAAAAGAAGCTGACTTTGATATTGTTTTCAATAGTTGAATTGATGATAAAATCCAAATTAGAGGTTTTGCACTGCTTTTTATAATCTGCATAACTTGTGGCTTTAATGCTGTTTGTTCTATTGACTCTTTGAAATATATTTCTGGATTCTCTCTCAATTAATGCATTACCTGGGCCTTTCCTCAGGTAGTTGTATTCATTGAATTTGACTGCTCGCCCATCACTGGACATGTAATTGTCTTTTGGCTTCCTTATGTTTCTGTACGAAGTATAACTGGCGTCAAGGCTTAGATAGAAGAGTACTTTATTTACCAATGTCCTTATCTGAGGGTTGTCATCAGAGATCAAGACCCGATCATCGAGACTGTTGCTTATTGATCGAATGGTCAGTGGATCGCAGAATGAATCCAGGGTGATGATCAACTCCTCAATAGCGATCTCAGCCTTCAAAATATGCTCGTAAAGAGCGCGTATCTGGGCAATGCCGATTCCGGGAAACGACAGATTGTAGGTGCTGTTCTTTCCGGTATGTTCGGGGGAGAATGAGTAATAGTTGCGTGAATTACCGATAATTACTGTGGAGGGATCTTTGTCAATTACATCATACGGTTTGAAAATTTTGACTGCCTTGCTGTCAATGTGTTTTAACTTGCCATTAAACCCATACGGGTCGAAATAGTAATTGACGATCAACTGAACACAAAATATCAGGAACGCAAAAATAAAAAATGTGCTGATAAACTTTTTGTACATGTTAAAAGTTGAAATATAAAAATTCAGACACTCTCATCAGGCTGGAAATACCCAGGATGAAAAGGACTGAAACGTACAAAGAGAATGTATAAACATAATAAGCCGGAATTTTGTGCTCGAGTGTCTCTTCCACCTTTCGGATGATTTCAATGGAGTTTGGTGCCAGAAAGCTGATCATGGCTAAAGCGGTAATCCAAAGCAGACTGCCTTCCAGCTCTGCAAAGTAGTGGGGGAATATCCCTTCGAAGGTGAAATAGCCACCGGCACCGAGTGTGGATACCAGTTCCGGGTAGTTTTCAAGGGACTTCAGCAGGGAGATGCCATTGCCCCCAACCATCGTATAGAGCATGCTGTTGGCGCCTTCAAGATTAATTGCGCGAAAATAGACCCAGCCCACGACAACGGCGAGAAAGGTTATTAATCCGGCAGCCAGTGTTTCGGCTTTGGAGTAGTGGTTACCCCATTTCAGAACGGACGATCTGAACTTACGCCAGGCGTGGTTTACCATCAGGTAGAAACCGTGCAGCATCCCCCAGAAAACAAAGGTCCAGCCAGCGCCGTGCCAGATACCACCTAACAGCATGGTGATGAACAGATTGGCGTAGCGCCTGACAAGCCCCATCTTGTTCCCGCCAAGTGTGAAATAGAGATAGTCTCTGAGAAATCTCGATAAGGTGATGTGCCATCTTCGCCAAAAATCGATGATTGACGTCGCTTTATAGGGTGAGTTGAAGTTGATCGGTAGCTTGATACCAAACATATAGGCCAGCCCAATCGCCATATCCGAGTATCCGGAAAAATCGAAATAGAGCTGAAATGTGTAGGCCAGGGCGCCGACCCAGGCTTCAAAGAAAGAGAGTGGCTCGCCGTTTTCAGCCGCACTGAAGATCAGGTTGGCGTAGACGGCGACGTTGTCTGCAAGTACGACTTTCTTGAATAGGCCGATAGAAAAGATTGTTAGTCCAAGCGCCAGATAGTGATTGTTGATCTTGTAGATCGAGTCCTGATCGAACTGGGGCAACATCTCCTTGTGATGAACAATCGGCCCGGCGATCAATTGAGGGAAAAAAGTCACGAACAAACAGTATTTGAGGAAATTGTATTCGTTGGTCTCTTTTCTGTAGGCGTCAACCAGATAGGCGATCTGCTGAAAGGTGAAGAAAGAGATCGCCAGCGGCAGGACAATTCTTTCTATATTGAACTCAGTGCCAGCGACGATATTGATCTGGTCGACAAGAAAGTTTGTGTATTTGAAATAGCCGAGTAAGGATAAGTTGACTGCTACGCCTATGATAAGAAGCGTTTTTTTATAGATACCGTTGCTGTCGCTGCTCAACATGATCCCAAAGGAATAGTTGAAGAGCATGGAGAAGAGAATCAGTCCAAGATAGGCCGGATCCCACCAGCCGTAGAAAAACAGGGAGCAGAGAATAAGCCAGGAGATTGCTACTCTATGATGATTTCTTTTGCCAATAAAAAAAAATACGAAGAAGGTTATTGGTAGAAATAAAAAAATAAATTCAAATGAGTTGAATAGCATTTATACGAATATCCTGCAGGCGCGTGCCCTCATCTCCTGAATTGATGCTGATTTATTGTGATTTACGGCTGGCTTGAGACTGCAATACTACTATATATGGTAAACTAAAAGAAAGGGTCTTAGTTGTTGAATAATCGGTAATATTTAACAAAAAGTATCCTTTCTGAATGGGTATTCTATGAGATTGATGGGAAGCAAACTCCCTATTGAAAATTTTTCGCCATGGGTCTAAATGGGCAACCATAAGCATGTCGATCGAACGCGCGGGAGCGTGGCGGAAACCGGTGGAGTACAACGCAAAATACAGGAAAAAATGAGCCCAATAACCCACACCAGCACAGCTTGTAGTCACTCATATCCTGGATCAGACGGAAACTCTTTGATCTTCAACGCACTGTTCTGCTGCAAAACTGTACATCTTCACTTCTATATGAAGAGAGAATCATCCATTACGTAATCACATCGAATCGGTCCATTCCGTGCGCTTGACGTCCCTAACTGGCAGTCTTAGTTCAATAATGTTTGCCTGATAGAGCCATTCCGGTAGAGTAGTTGACGCATCAAGTTCAAATGAGCTGCCATCGGCTAATCCGGGTTTATGGCGGAGATCGCGGCAGATGGTCAATAACAAAAGCCAGAATATTGAGAAAGATCCATGGGACAAGAGATTGAGCTGACGACTGAACAGGGTGAGCGATTCCAGGCTTATCTAAGCGGCAACGATGAGTGCAGGGGCGGAATCCTGATCCTGCATGAGTGGTGGGGAGTGAAGCCCCATAACCGCCAGTGGGCAGATCAATTTGCGGATGCCGGTTATCAATCGTTGGTGGTCGATCTGTATGACGGACGTGTGACAGACGATCCTGAGCAGGCTGCCCTGTGGATGCGGGAGATCGACCAGCAAGCGGCGGATCGTAAACTGATTGCTGCCATTGAATACCTCGCTCGGGATGATCGTAAAATTGCTGTCTACGGCTGCTCCTTTGGCGGTAAACAGGCTATGCAGGCCAGTCTGCTGAAACCGGAGTTGGTGGATGCCACCGTTACAGCCTATTGCCGGATGGAGACAGACCCCTCCAAGCTGGCTCATTTACAGGGTCCTGTATTGGCAATCTATGCAGAGCAGGAGCGAAATTGGCCAGATAAACAGCATGACTTTGAGCAGGCGATGCGTGAGGCCGGCAAACATACCGAATCTGTGAGTTATGATGCGGCCCACGGTTTCACCAATCCAACCAGCCCCCGCTATGATGAAGCCGCAGATAAAGCGGCCTGGCAGGTTGTTATCGATTTTCTCCAGCAGGAGATAGCTGGATAGTGTTTCTTCAAATTTAAGCGAAGATTTCCAAGATTGATTGTGCCTGAGAATAATAGATAGAGAATATGGGACAACAATCAATAGGCGAAATAAAATCCTAAGCCGGGTGGCTATAAGAAGAAAAAGCCGACTTTTTGAGAAAATGTAAAAAATCCACCAAGGTCACAGATTGTTCTTGAGTAAGTGGTAAATTAATCCCAATTACCACTCGAAGGTGAACTTGATGAAACCGATCTCAACCTTGCTATCCCCTATAGCGCTGGCACTATGGCTGACATTTGCACTGATCTCCTGCGGTGGCGGTGGCAGCAGCGACAGCAGCGCCACATCAGACGATACGAACTCCAGCACGACCCAAAGCACCGGTACGGTTGGCATTTTGCTGACGGACAAACCGGCAGACCCGGACATTTTCCTTTCCATCAATGCAACCATTGAGCAGGTCGAGCTGCTTGGGCCTGATGGGGAGGAGTCGGTCGTGCTCTATGCCGATGCACCACAGACGGTTGATCTGCTGAGATTGAGAAACGAATCCATTCCGTTCACCTTTCGGGATGATGTGCCAGTAGGCCGTTACTGCAAGATACGTTTGACACTCAGCGATCTAGAGCTGGTGCTGGTCGATGATACTCCGGATGATCTGACGGACAATGAAACCTACCATCCCAATCTGCCGGGTAACGGTAATCTGGATCTCCTTGTACGTGGTTGTTTTACGGTTGATGAAGGCAATGTGATCACTGTGCAGGTTGACATGGATGCCGGGAATTCAATCCATATTGTGGAGAACAATCGTGGATATAACTTCAGACCGGTTGTCTTCGTCGATGTGCTCGAAGAGGGTTTTGAGAGCAAACTGGTACGCTTGCGTGGTGAGATCGGAGAGGTCATGCCGGAAGAGAATGCACTGCTGCTCTGCGATGCTCTACCAGTACAAGAGTCGAACAACATGGAGTGTGTTGAGGTGCGTTTGGGAGATGACAGCGCCTTTTTCGATAACCTGAACTATACCGGAACACCCAGACCGCTTTCGGAGCTCCTGGTTGAAACCATGGTGGGTCAACAGATCACGGTAATCGGAAAGCCGGACCACCATGTGGCGTCGTCAACCTCTGTGCGTATTCCTCCGGGGCACTTGCCATCTCCAGGCGAATGTCGGCTGTGGGAGGAGGGTGTGCCTCCAGGTCGGCAGTCGGCTCCTGGAGATTGCGAGGAGCTGGAGGATGATGTGACCGATGATACTGTGCTGGTTGATCATGAAGGGGTTGTGGGCGAGCGATATCATCCGCTCATGGAAGTGGATGCGCTGGTTGTTGAGCTGGGCGAGTTCCTTCAGTTGGAGGGGAGTGTAAACCGGGATTCCGATACCTCAGGATTTGCCATGACGGTTTCTGTGGGCGATGTATTTGTCGCCGATACCCTGCTTGAAGTTGTCCATCAAATGGGGGAATCAGGGGTTAACGGTACCCGGGTGGTCTCCAAATCGGGTGACCTGCTGACCCCGCTCGATATCCTGGTGCCTCGTCAGGTACAGGTCGATGGTGTTGTGGATTCATCCGCAGCAGTAGAGACGCTTAATGCAGCGCTGGTCATCATCGATACGGAGTCCGATGATGAGGGTTCCGACGAGAGCGGTCAGATCACGGGTAGTGTCGTTTCGGCAGGTACCAATGGTTTTGTGCTTGCACCCACGACAGATACGGTATGTGGCGTGACAACCACCGACCTGCAGGTCACCCTTGCAGAGGATGTTTCAATTATCACGGTTGTGATTACCGATAGCGTCAGTGAGATTACCCAGGGTGGCACCATACAGGCCGGACAGAGTGTCGGTGTTGATGGCAGCTGCAGTACAGAGGGATACCTGGCAGAGATCGTGGCGATCGTCGATGATCAACGGGATCTATAAGTCGTAATGATTTTACTGCCTGTTGCCGTTGATTAGATCATAAGCATCGGCAACAGGCAGTAAGCGGGCCCCGCTCGCAACGGCCTGTTCAAGCACCCATTCCAACTGTTGTGGTGTGCAGTCATAATCTCCGGGGTTGTCGTCCACGCCGTGGGTATAGAACACCAACCACCCGCCGGACGTCACCGTGTTGTTGATCACCCGCTGGATGGCTGCCTGATCGAAGCTTGGGTTATAGAGGCTGGTGCCCCTCAGCAGGTACAGATCGGTACCCTTTTGATTGATGCCGGGTCTTGAGCTGCGAAGGGTTTTATAGTGTTGGGATAGCCGCCTTTTGCTCTTGAAGTCCACCAGTCCGAATGGGTAGGAGAAGTGCTCGATCGGTTTCCCGCCAAGCCATCCGCTGAGTATCCTGACATTGCGGGAGGCATCCTCGGCAAACTTCTCTGCGTTGCCCTCAGTCAATCTGTAGTGGCTGTAGGTGTGGCAGCCGATATCGTGTCCCGCCTTGTCGAGCTGCACAATATCCTCTCGGCCAAGATAGCTTTCCCCTATCTCTGCGTTGGCCTGCTCATCACCCATCGCCAGGCCGGATGAAATATAGAAGGTTGCCTTGACGGAATGCCGGTCCAGGATGGCAATACCCTTCTCCACTGCACTGCTGGGAACATCGTCAAAACTGAAGCTGATGATGGCCTGCTTCATTCCGATATCACGACGGTCATTGACGAAGGATCCGTAGAGCCAGGTTTTCGATTCTTGTAAGACTTTTCTAATGAGTGACATGATTTGCTGTTCTGAACCGTCTCGATAAAACTCTGTGTGGCAGCCCTGCTGTTTATGAAGCCAGGTCCCTAACGGGTTTACTTGGCTGCGGGCGGGATCAAACCAATACCACTCTAAAACTCCGGATTTAGTCTCTATCAAGCCGGTGTTTGATTCAATATGCTTAAGAGACATTGCATGAGTGTACAGATCAGGCTCACTGGGTATACTGATTGCCGGAATGCCGGTTGGGTAATCACTGGTCCCTTACTGCCTGGATTGCCAATCACTTATTGTACTCAATGACCGGGTTGTCTGTCGCTCTGCAGTGGTTGGGAGTTCGAGCATGAAACGAGGTGGTTACCGGTCACATGAGCTGGTACGTGCAGCGGTTACGCTCGTGTACTCAGGCTGAGCGTGTGTAAGATCCTAGAGTTGGAGGTGGTGATGAAGTTGCTATTGTTGATTGGCTTGATGCTGGTCGGTCCCAATCTGAGCCTGGCCTCGGAAGTGGCGGAGAGTGACCCGGTACGTGTATTTACCTCGGAAGAGTCGTTCGAGGATCTGGTGGAGAATATCAAAATGGCGATCGTCGACCAGGGGCTGCTGGTCAGTGGTACCCTGCATGTCAGCGATATGCTTAACCGCACGGCGGCGGACCTTGGCTATTCGGAGATATTCAGCAAAGCTGAATCGGTTGAGTTCTGCAGTGCTTTGATCTCACACAAGATGGCTCAAGCGGCTGCGGAGAATATCGCCATCTGCCCATTCACCATCGCTGTATACGTAAAGAAGAGCGAGCCTGAAAAGGTCTATGCCTCTTACCTTGTTCCCAGGCTGATGGGGGCTGGTGATGAGGTGTCTGAGGATATTATTGAATTGCTCGAGACCATTCTGGAAGAGTCCTTATAAAACAACTACTTAGAAAAGACAGTCTGGACAAGGCCGATCCGAATCAGGAAAAAGAGTCCTAAAGTTTTGTGCAATCGCGCATATGTTGAAATAAATTCAAGGACATCAAATACTTGCCGTAATAGAATAATAACCCGGAGGTATGCCGGGTTTTTTACAGGTGTGGTAAAAAGGGGTTTCGCTGGAAACCTGTTCTAAAAACAATAATGGACACCTATCCGGGCAGATTGGAGAATCACAGGAATGTCAGAAGTTTATCAAGTCATCTATAGCGGCAAATTGCAGCCCTATGCAGATGAGTCCCGGCTGGTCATGCTCTTCAGCGAAAAATTCAAGCTGGGTCAGGAGAAGGCGCAGCGACTGATCAAGGGTGGAAGGCCAATTACCCTTAAGAAAGACCTTGATCTGGATAAGGCACTCAAGTATCAGGAGTCACTTGAAAAACTGGGCATGGTGATCACCATCGATCCGGATCCCGATTTGATTGCAGCTGAACCCTCGGAGCTCACTCTCGACATCTACAGCGGTGGTGATGATGAGACTACCGAGGTGTTGGATCAATCGGAGATTCATCGGGCGCGCTGCCCAAAATGCGGTTCAGGCAACATGCAGTTGGGGATCTGCCAGGATTGCGGCATTGTGGCGTCCAAGTTTCTTGCCGCTCAGGCCAGAGGCGATGCAGCGGATTCTGCCAACGAGGAGGTTCGTCAGGATGACCCCTACACCCCACCGGAAGCGGATCTGGAAGAGCCCGGTGAAGGTGGCCTGGTCGGCCCAAGGTCGGTCTCCGTCGGGCGTGGATTCAGTTGGGTGGTGGAAGGCTGGGGTTTTTTCAAGGAGTCCCCCATTGCCTGGATGATTGCGCTTGTGCTGTGGGGGGTGGTCAATGTGCTGCTAGCCATGGTGCCCTTCGTCGGAGCCATAGCGGTTACCCTGCTTGCCCCCACCTTGGTGGCCGGTTTCATGGTCGGATGTCGGGAACAGGAGGAGGGTGAGTCGTTTTCGCCCAGCCATCTGTTCGCCGGTTTCAGCCACAATGCGGGGCAGACGATTCTGGTTGGTCTGTTCTATATGATCATCTCCGGTGCGATCGTCATCACCATGATGGTTAGCGTGTTCGGCTCCCTGGAGAGTGTGTTTCCCCAGGTGGGTGAGCTGCAAGCTGCGGCAGGGATGGCGGTCACGACACCGATGATCGCCAGTTTCGCCGTCGGCATGTTGGCCTTTCTGCTCCTTCTGATGGCCTACCTGTTTGCGCCGGCTCTGGCGGCGCTGGATGACCTGAGTGCCTGGCAGGCCATGAAAATGAGTTTTATGGGTTGTCTGAAGAATCTGTTACCACTTACTTTATACAGTATCTTTGCGCTACTGTTGTTTCTTTTGAACGGTCTGTTTATGCTCTTGTCTCCCGTCTCGGTAGTGCTTGCAGGTGCACTCTTCGGGCTGGGACTGCTGATCCTGTTTCCAGTACAGATCGGCGCAATCTATTCGGCTTACACGGATATCTATTACGACTGAAATGTGGCACAGGTATGACGGAAAGGATTCCTGATTCCCCTCTCGATACCCTCAGGCAATATGAGATACCTGAAGGGGTAACGCTTCATCTACGAGTTGCCGGTCCGGTGGTGCGCGCTTGTGCCTGGGCGATCGATGCACTCATCCGAACCTTAATCTACCTTGCTCTTACGATACTGCTGGGTTACCTGGGGGAGTTGGGTTTGGGCGTAATGCTGATTGGATTGTTTCTGATCGAGTGGTTCTACCCGGTGGTATTTGAGTTGCATAACGGTGCCACACCCGGCAAACGTGCCATGGGTATTCTGGTGATTCAGGAGAATGGTACACCGGTCACCCCGGCCGCCTCGGTGATTCGAAATCTGCTGCGCAGCGTCGATTTTCTGCCGTTTCTGTATGGCATCGGGCTGGTAGCCATGCTCAGCAATCGCAGTTTCCAGCGGCTGGGGGATCTGACCGCCGGAACACTGGTGGTCTATCGTGATCAGAACATTGAGCGCATGCAGCCGACAACTTCCACTGCTCTCAAGCCGCCGATGGATCTCTCTGAAGAGGAGCAACTGGTGATACTGAATTTTGCCGAGCGACGGGAGACTCTCTCTGAAGAGCGCCGGCAGGAGTTGGCGGAGCTGCTATCCCCGCAGACCGGTTTACAGGGTGGTGGTGCTGAGCAGGCCCTCTACCGCTATGCCAACTGGATTCTCAAGGGACGCTGATGAAGCAGCAACAGTTTGAACTTGAAAATCAATCCTTGTGGGATGAGATCGAATCCCTGATTCACGATCTGCAACGCAAACGCCAGCATCGACAGCTGAGCAAACAGCAGCATCTTCAGTTTCCACACCTTTATCGCAAGCTCTGCAGTCACTATGCCTTGGCTCGCAGTCGCGGTTTCAGTCCGGCCCTGGTGGATCAGTTACACACTCTGGTGTTGCGAGGGCATCCGCTGCTCTACCGCTTCAAGGGGGAGTGGGGCTGGCGAACCCTGCAATTTATTTTCAGCGGATTCCCGCGGGCCCTGAGACGCCAGAAAACCTATTTTCTGATCGCTCTGCTGGCATTCCTGCTGCCCGGTCTGCTGATGGGAACGGCCTGTTTTCTGAATGACGAGCTGATCTACAGTGTGATGGATGAATCGACAGTGGCGCAGATGGAGCAGAACTACGATCCGGCGAATGATCGGCCCGGTCGATCGGTGGAGCGCAGTTCGGATACCGATTTCATGATGTTCGGTTTCTATATCATGAACAATATCGGTATCGGTTTCCGAACCTTCGCCTCCGGGATTCTGTTCGGTATCGGCTCGCTGTTCTTTCTTCTGTTCAACGGTCTGGTGATTGGCGGGGTGGCTGGCCATTTAAGCCGGCTGGGCTATCACGATACCTTCTGGCCGTTTGTTTCCGGCCACGGCTCTTTTGAGCTGACTGCGATTGTGATCTGCGGTGCAGCCGGGCTGATGCTGGGTCACGCTCTGTTGGCGCCGCGCCAACAGACACGTCTTCAGGCACTCAAAACGAGGGCGCTCGAAGCGCTGCCATTGGTCATGGGGGCGGCTTTGATGCTGCTGTTTGCCGCCTTTATCGAGGCCTTCTGGTCATCCAGTTCTGTGGCCATTGGGACAAAATACAGTGTCGCGGCGATTCTCTGGTTGGTGGTTGTTCTCTACCTGGTCTTTATGGGGCGCAACGATGGATCTGGATAGAATCGCCATCAAGCTGCGCCCGCGGCAGAGCTGGGAAGGTATCGATCTCGGTTTCACCATGGCCAGAGAGTGGTTCGTCAATCTCTGGCTGATCTGGCTCTGCAGCGCACTGCCGGTGATGTTGCTGCTGGTTGTTCTGCCACTGCCGTTGTGGCTGGCGGGGTTTATTCTGTGGTGGTTGAAGCCTGTCTATGAGCCACCACTCCTCTACTGGATGAGTCGCCGGGTATTCTCGGAAACGATCGGTTTGAGGGGTGTGTTCAGTGAGTGGAGAAGTGTCGTGCTGCCCCAGCTGTTCGCCATGCTCAGCTGGCGCCGGTTGACCCCGGCCCGCTCTTTTGTGATGCCGGTGGTGGTACTGGAGGGGTTGCGGGGTGAAAGGCGCAGCAAGCGGATCAACATACTCGCCAAAAACAGTGGTGCCGCCTCCTGGCTGACCTTTGTCGGGATCCATTTCGAAGTGATTCTGCAGTTTGGCTTGTTGGGTTTGATTCTGGCCCTGATACCGGAAGATCTGTTGTGGACCGACTGGCAGAGCTATCTGTTCGATCCTGATCCTGTCAGTGAGTGGTTGCACCATCTCACAGCCCTGGCCGCCATGTCACTGATTGCCCCATTCTATGTGGCGGCCGGATTCGCGCTCTATCTGAACCGGCGCAGTCAACTGGAGGCCTGGGATCTGGAGTTGGGATTGCGCAAAATGGCGCAACGGCATAAATCCGATGGGGCAGAGGCGACTCGATCCTCAACGCTACGCAATACCGTGCTTGCCTGTGTGGCGCTTTTGTTGGTGGATATCGCCATGCCGGGAACGGTGCAGGCTGTAGAGATGAGCCATCAGGAGGCCCGTAGCCTGATTCAGGAGGTTTTGGCCGATGAGGCCTTTGGTGAGAAGCGGACGATTCACTATTGGGAATATGTGGATCAGGAGGATGACTCGTCGGAGTCGTCGGATTCCACATTATTAAGCTGGCTGGAGTCGATCGCCGGTTCTGCCGCCAGGCTGGGTGAATTGCTGCTCTGGATCCTGGTGGCTGTACTGCTCGTCTATCTGCTTCACTGGTATCTGAAAAACCGATCGAGTTTCGGTGGGTCGACTGTTGAGGGGCCTGGCAGACATACCACACCCACTGTGGTCGCAGGTCTGGATCTTCGGCCTGAAAGCATGCCTGACAATCCTTCTGTCGAAGCGCTTGAGATGATTCAACAGGAGCGCAGCAGAGAGGGGATGGCGTTGCTCTACAGGGCCACTCTTTCCCGGCTGGTGCACCACTATGACTTGCCGATCAAGGCTGGGGATACCGAGGGGCAGTGTCTGGAGAGGAGTCGAAAACTGAAGATCCCCGATCTGTTCGAATACCTGGGTGAGTTGACCGCTGTCTGGCAGAGGCTTGCCTATGCCCATCATCAACCGCAGAAGCAGCAATTGATCGAACTTTGCCAGGCATGGTCTGAATATTTTGGTGACCGCGATGCGGGATAGCAGCAAGACAGCCCTGTTACTGATCGCGCTGTTGGCTATGCTCGGTACGCTTGGCTGGTTCTGGTTCGAAAAGAATTTTGAGCGCCGTGAAAAGGTCGTGAGAAGCAGCATGAGTATGGAAGCCAGGCGTAATCCCATGCTGGCTGCGGAGATGTTTCTAAGCCGGCTTGGCCTGTCGGTTGAGAGTAGAACGGGAAGAGAGTATCTGATCCAGCCACCGGAAGAAGAGGGCTTGCTGCTGGTGCGGGATCTGGGCCCCCCACTGACAGAGAGTGGCGTGACCAAGCTGCTTGCCTGGGTGGAGCGGGGCGGCCAGCTTGTGGCTGCGCCAAGTGGCCAGTTGCAAGCGGGCGGCAAACATAATCTGCTGGAAAGGTTAGGGGTCAGCCTGGTCGACCCGGATGAGGCCTGGCAAGAGGAGGAGACGCCGGCACTCGATCTTTCCGGCCGGGTTGATGGCTTGCAGGTCGAGGTTGAGATGGCGCAGCGTTTTGCATTCGACGAGAATTTCGAAGGGCCTGCACCTCGTGTTGAGGATCCACGCTACCTGGAGTTTGCCTGGGGGGATGGAACAGTCACTCTGATCAGCGACAGTGGCGTGTTCACCAATAACCGGATTGGCGAGTATGAGCATGCCCGTCTGCTGGCCCATGTGGCGCCCGATGATGGTCGTGTCTGGCTGCTTCACAGCGCACAGCTGCCTTCGCTGCTCAGCTTGATCTGGCAATCGGCGCCCTATCTTGTGGTGAGCCTGGTGCTGCTGCTGTTGCTGACGACCTGGTGGATGAGCAGAAGCAGTGGTGCAAAATTGGCAGACAGAACAACCGATCGGCGCAATCTGCTGGAGCATCTGGAAGCGAGTGCTGAGTTCGCCTGGCGTAACGATCTCAAGGCCGGGCTTCTGGATGGCGCCAGACATCAGATTGAGAAACGTTGGCTGAGCGCACATCCGGTACTCCAGCAACTCGATGGTGAAGCACGTTGCGAATGGCTTGCCAAGCGCACCGGGTTGAGTGCAACGGCGATCAGCAAGGCGCTCTATCCGGATCAACCGGACACTACCCAAATGATTAAAAACAGTATCAATCTGCAGCGTTTGTACGCTGCACTACATCCGGACAGGAAAGTGAAATAGAGATGCAAGAAGAGAGATCCCCTGAGGAGAGGTTGCAGCGGGCCAGGCAACTGGAGAGCGAGATAGCCCGTGCGGTGATTGGCCAGCAGCAAGTGATCCATGAAGTGGTCCTGGCCCTGTTGGCCGCCGGCCATGTGTTGGTGGAGGGGGTGCCGGGACTGGGCAAGACCCTGTTGGTGAGAAGCCTCGCGGCGGCGATACAGGGTGATTTCAGTCGCATTCAATTCACACCCGACCTGATGCCCAGCGATATATCGGGTCATATCATGTTCGATATGAAGAGCGAGAATTTCCGGGTACGCAAGGGTCCGGTGTTCTGTAACCTGCTGCTGGCGGACGAGATCAACCGCTCACCGGCGAAAACCCAGTCAGCCTTGCTGGAAGCGATGCAGGAGCAGCAGGTGACCATCGAAGGCAGGACCTTTCCGTTAACCGCGCCATTTCTTGTGCTTGCCACCCAGAATCCGATCGAGCAGGAGGGGACCTATCCCCTGCCGCAGGCTCAGCTGGATCGTTTCCTGCTGAAGGTCTTCATCGATTATCCGGCAGAGGGCGATGAGCAACAGATGGTCAAACAGATCACCGATGGCCGGGTGGGTGACCAGCTCGATACCTCGACGATCCGGCCTTTGATGCGTGCCGAAGAGATACCGCAGATTCAGAACCATGTGGCCAGCCTGAAAGTGGATGATGAGATCGTCAACTATGCGGTGAGGTTGATCAGGGCGGCGAGGGATTGGAACGGTATTGAAGCGGGGCCAGGGCCACGGGGTACCATCTCCCTGCTACGGGCCGCCAGGGCGGAGGCCTTTCTCAGCGAGCGGGACTTTGTCACACCGGATGACATCAAGAGTGCGGCGCTGCCGGTATTGCGCCACCGGGTTCGCCTGACGACCGATCTGGAAATCGAGGGCTACCGACCGGAGGATGTGTTGAAGGATCTTCTGGATAACCTGCCGGCACCGAGAAAGTGACACCCACGCGTCGATTGATCTTCGCCTCGGGACTGTTGCTACTGCCGGCGCTGTTGGCAGTCTGGTATCCCTATTGGGCCTATCTCTGGATGGCGGGTGCGGTTCTGCTGCTGTTTCTGGCGGCGCTCGATCTGTGGTGGGTGCGACAGATTCCGCGCCCGAGGGTGGAGCGTCAGCTCCATTCGACGATCCCGGTTGGTGTCTGGACCCGGGTTCAATTGAAACTGGAGAGTGGTTTCGCACGCAACCTGATGGTCACTGTTCATGATCACCATCCAGCGGATTGTGACGTCAGGGATCAGCCGCTCACCCTTGAACTGCCGGCTCAACGCCAAGTGACCATCAATTATCAGATTCTGCCAAGAAGTCGCGGCGATAAACAGTTTGCCGGGGTTGATCTGGTGATCCATTCAAGCTTGAGGTTGTGGCGGTTGAAACGGTTTGTCGATCACCAGACCAAGGTAAGGATCTATCCCAATTTTCGGGAGATTGCCCATTTTGCGCTGTTGGCGACAGACAACCATCTCAGCCAGATGGGGGTCAGACGGCGACAGCGACGGGGAGAGGGCAGTGATTTTCATCAGCTCAGAGAGTATCGGGTGGGTGATGCGTTACGCCAGATCGATTGGAAAGCGAGTTCCCGCTATCGCCGACTGATCTCCAAAGAGTATCAGGATGAACGGGATCAGCAGCTGGTGTTTCTGCTCGATTGTGGACGCCATATGCGTCACCGGGATGACCAGGGCGCCCATCTCGATCATGTATTGAATGCCATGCTGCTATTAAGTTATGTGGCTGAGCGACAGGGGGATGGGGTCGGTTTCCTCAGTTTTGGCGGCATCGACCGTTGGCAGCCACCGATCAAAGGTGGCGATCTGGTGCGACGCATACTCGACCGCAGTTACGATATAGAGCCTACCCTGGAGGCGGCCGACTATCTCTCTGCGGCCCGCCAGCTGATGTCGCTGCAAAACCGTAGAGCGCTTCTGGTGATCCTCACCAACAGTCGAACCGAAGACCAGAGCGAACTGCAGAAGGCGGTTTCTATTCTGGCCAAACGACATCTGGTGGTGATTGCTGATCTGCATGAGGCAAGCCTGGATCAGGTGCTGGATAGACCGGTCACGGATCGCTCCGGAGCGCTGCGCTTTCAGGCGGTGGTCGACTATCTTGGCGAGCGCAGAGAGAGTCACGAGCGACTGCAGTACCGGGGTGGCCTGGTTATCGACAGTCGCCCTCAGCAGCTGCCGGTCAATCTGGTGAATGCCTATCTGGATGTCAAAGCTTCAGGGGCTTTGTAGTTGTCCGCTGGCCTCTGTTTTCACGCATCGATTCAATGCAGCAATTTAAATAGCGTGGATATTGCCCACGGCTGTCCCCTTAACTTTCAATCTTCCCAGCAGGAGGACCAGAAGCCCCTCTCCCTAGATGGGAAAAGGGGTTGGGGAGAGGGTGTACGCGAAGCGTTTGACCTGACGCTAAGATTAAAAAACTTACGAACCCTTCGCTATTATCTCGTCAGACCGGCTTGAGATTCCTAACATATTGATTATACAAAGGCAGGCATACTCCCGCTGAAAGTAATATACTTATCCGCTCGACTGTTAAGCTGCTCACCAGTTTAATGGTTAAGGTACTCTGAAAAGCGGCTTCGGTACCCGCATGCTGCACGATTTGCAGCTGTTGAGAGAGCCCTGGTTCTGCCAAATATAACGTAAAGGCGATCGATGTAATGGAGACTGAAGAGGCTAAGCCTAAGAAACGCAGCAGAGGTATCTATCTGCTGCCCAATCTGTTTACCACAGCCGCACTGTTTGCCGGTTTCTATGCGATTCTGGCCGCCGTCAATGGCAAGTTCGAAGTGGCTTCGGTAGCGATCTTTGTCGCCATGCTGATGGATGGCCTGGATGGTCGGGTAGCCCGCCTGACCAAAACCCAATCCGCTTTCGGTGCCGAGTATGACAGCCTCTCCGATATGGTCTCATTCGGTCTGGCGCCCGCTCTGGTGGTCTATATCTGGGCGCTCAGCGATCTGGGTAAACTGGGCTGGTTGGCGGCCTTCATCTATACCGCCAGCAGTGCCTTGCGTCTGGCCAGATTCAATACCCAGATCGGCATCGCGGATAAAAAGTATTTTCAGGGACTGCCCAGCCCGTCGGCCGCAGCAATCATGGCCGGTGGGGTATGGCTCGGCGTGGACTATGAGATCTCCGGTCAATCCCTGGATTGGGTGGCGGCCGTGCTCACCACGCTGGTGGGATTGCTGATGGTGAGTAACTTTCGCTATCACAGCTTCAAGGAGATCGACTTCAGCGGCAAGGTGCCTTTCATTGTGCTGGTCGTTGTGATGGTGGTGCTGGCGATTATCCAGACCCATCCCCCCACTGTGTTGTTCGTGCTGTTTCTGGTCTATGCCATCTCCGGGCCGGTACTGACGCTCACCCAGCTGCGCAAACACCGGGAGGATCGGGTTGCCACCGACCAGGATAGCGAAGCTGGACAGAATAGAGAGTCATAGCAGACCCTGCGATTGGCAACTCCCTGGTGCTGGGTTATATTCGCCGGGTCAATCACAAACAGCGCTCAGCCGCCCGATTGCATTCTCTGTTCCTGGTATGACCGGGATCGGATAACATACTATTCTTAAAACAGATTTTTCTAGGTTTTGCTAGGGCCAGCCAGACTGGTGCTAACAGGCCCTCAGGTAACTATTTTGTGAGCAAGTTTCCGGGTTTGAGATCTGCCTGGCTGTAGGTCCCCCTGACTTGCCGGAGAGAAGCATGAGTCAAGCCGATCAACTGATCATTTTCGATACCACACTGCGGGATGGTGAACAGAGTCCCGGAGCATCCATGACCAAGGATGAGAAGGTCCGTATCGGCAAGGCTTTGGAAAAGCTGCAGGTGGATGTCATCGAAGCCGGTTTCCCGATTGCCAGCCCAGGGGATTTCGAGGCGGTTTCAGCGGTCGCCAATGTGGTCAAGGATTCCACCATCTGCGGCCTGGCGCGTGCCTTGGACAAGGATATCGACCGGGCAGGCGAAGCGCTCAAACACGCCAACTCCTCACGCATCCATACTTTCATCGCCACCTCGCCGATTCATATGCAGCATAAATTGCGGATGGACCCGGATCAGGTGGTCGAGCAGGCGATACATGCGGTCAAGCGGGCGCGTAAATATACCGACAACGTGGAGTTCTCGGCCGAGGATGCGGGACGCTCCGAGATCGAGTTCCTCTGCCGTATCTTCGAGGCGGTCATCGATGCGGGGGCCCGTACCCTGAATGTGCCGGATACGGTGGGCTATGCCATGCCGCATCAGTTTGGCGAGATGATCCGTCAGATGCGCGAGCGGATACCCAATTCCGATAAGGCGGTCTTCTCTGTGCACTGCCACAATGATCTTGGGCTGGCGGTGGCCAACTCCCTCTCGGCTGTCAGTAATGGGGCACGGCAGGTTGAATGTACCATCAATGGTCTTGGCGAACGGGCCGGCAATGCCTCACTGGAAGAGATCGTGATGGCGGTAAAGACCCGTCAGGATGTCTTCTCCTGTGAGACCCGGCTGGATACCACGCAGATCGTCAGTTGCTCCAAACTGGTCTCCAACATCACCGGCTTTCCGGTTCAGCCGAACAAGGCCATTGTTGGTGCCAATGCCTTTGCCCATGAGTCCGGTATTCATCAGGACGGGGTGCTGAAATCCCGCGAGACCTACGAAATCATGCTCGCCGAAGATGTGGGCTGGAGCCAGAATCGCATGGTGCTGGGCAAGCACTCGGGACGCAACGCTTTCCGTACCCGTCTGGAGAGTCTTGGGATCAGCTTCGAATCGGAGGAGGAGGTCAATGCGGCCTTCTCCCGCTTCAAGGATCTGGCCGATAAGAAGCATGAGATCTTCGATGAGGATCTGCAGGCACTGATGACCGACACCAAGACCGAATCCTTCAATGAGCGGATCAAACTGGTCTCTTTGAGGGTCTGTTCCGAAACCGGAGAGACTCCCAAGGCGAATGTCACCCTGAGTCTGGATGGGGCGGAAGAGCCGGGCACCGCAGTCGGCGGTGGACCGGTGGACGCCACCTTCAAGGCGATCGAGAGTATCGTCAGCAGTGGCACCGAGCTGCAACTCTATTCTGTGAACAACATCACCAGCGGTACCGATGCCCAGGGTGAAGTGACGGTCCGCCTGGAGATGGATGGACGCATCGCCAATGGTCAGGGTGCGGATACCGATATTGTGATCGCCTCGGCCAAAGCCTATATCAATGCGGTGAACAAAATCATGACGCCGATTACCAAAGCTCACCCGCAAACCGGTGATGTATAACGGTGCTCAGCTAGACACAGACCTGCGCAATGGATGAGCTGAGACGTCAAAACTACCTGCGGATGATGGGGGTCACCCAGTGGCGACTGCGCCAGACCGGTTCCGATGACGAAATACCCCAACCCGTTGTGGAAGCTGAAGCCGATGTCACTCTGGCAGAACAGCCGGCTCCGGTGGGTGATGCTGTTCCGCCGACGGAATCAGTCAATCTCGCTGAGGACCGCTCCGATTGGCTGACACTCCGGCAGCAGGTAAAAGCTTGTCGGCAATGCGGCTTACGCGCCGGTTGCAGCCAGACCGTGTTTGGTGTTGGTGATGAGCAGGCCGATCTGCTGGTAATCGGTGAGGCGCCCGGTGCGGATGAGGATCGTCAGGGCGAGCCCTTCGTCGGCCGTGCGGGACAGCTGCTGAATGGCATGCTGCTGGCCATGGGATTCAAACGGGAGGCGGTGTTTATCGCCAATATCGTCAAATGCCGGCCACCTGACAATCGGGACCCTGCTGCAGAAGAGGCGATGGCCTGTCAGGACTATCTGCTGGCACAGATCGCATTGATTCAACCGAAACTGATTCTTTCGGTCGGCAGGATCTCAGCCCAGAATCTGCTTCAAACGGATATTGCTGTGGGCAAGCTGAGGGGGCGGGTACATACCTTTGGCGAGACCAATATTCCGCTGGTGGTCACCTACCATCCCGCCTATCTGCTGCGTTCGCCTGAACAGAAGAGCAAGGCCTGGCAGGATCTGCAACTGGCTCTCTCGGTGCTGGGGCCTGTCCGTAGGGACCAGGGTCGAGACTGATCATGAGCGCTCTGGTCACCGACCCCCTGCTGGGTATGCGTCCAATGCGGGAGGAGGATCTGACCCAGGTGATTGCGCTGGAGATTGAGGTCTACCCCTTTCCCTGGACCGAGGGGATCTTCAACGACTGTCTCAGAGTGGGGTACTCATGCTGGGTGCTTACCATGGACGATCTGGTGATCGGCTATGGCGTGATGTCGGTGGTAATCGATGAGGCCCATATTCTCAATATCTGCATCTCTCCGGAGTGGCAGAGGCGGGGGCTGGGTGAGAAGCTGCTGAGGCGCTTGATCAAAGTGGCGGCGCAGCACGGCGCAGAGACGGTGTTTCTTGAGGTTCGGGTGAGTAATCGGGTGGCGCTGCGATTGTATGAAAAGATCGGCTTCGTCGAAGTTGGTATGCGCAAGGCCTACTATCCGGATCACAACGATAATCGGGAAGACGCACTGCTGCTCTCTCTCGAAAGCTTCAGCGCTCGGGTCTGATAAGACGAATCCAATAGATCCTTTCTCAGGTGCAATCCCCCACCAAATAACGCTTAAGCAAGTACCGTTTGGGGGTCGGTCTGTTTTAGCGCCCAGAGGTGTTATCAATCCCTCATAGAGCTGAACCACGCCTTGCTCAACACAAAAACAGACCCTGCAGGAGGTAGCGGGTTGGTGTTAATGGACGCTAGATAATTTCGTCGATGGTGGAGGGTGTGCTGTGGAGTGTGGCACTGCCTGAGACGCCATTGAATGCTGCAATTGCCCGGCTGTTGAACTGAGCGTCAAACAGACGCCCATCATCCTGCTCTTCTGCCGTACTATTGGATTGATTCTGTTGCGCCATCTCCTCCCGCCGGACGGCACTGATTTCAGCCCGTGCCTGAGATGCCATGGCCGCAGCCTGGGCGGCTACCATTCTGTCCTGTGGGGAAGGGTCTGCCGGCGCCAGAGCGGCACGACGCAGGGTCTCTGCCTGGCGGAGTCGCTCTTGTGGGCTGCCGGAGTAGGAGGCACTGATCGTCACCTCACCACCGACCGCATATCTTCGGCCATCCGGGCCGGTCTGATAGGTGTAGCTGCCACCGGAGACCATGCCGGCTCCGGCAGCGCGGTGAGCTGTTTCATGGGCTCTCACCTGCCGGTCACGCTGCTGCAGCTCTCTGACCTGGGCCTGCTCTTCCCGGGTGAGTTCGCTGCTCTGGGTGGTCTCCCTGACCGGTCTCTGAGTCTCGTTCTGTTTGCTTTCCGCAGGGGCGGCAGTCTCGCCAGACCCCATGAGAGGGGGCTGTTCACGACTCTCGGCCGGTACCCTTCCCGTTAGCTGGGATTGGCTGCCAAGCATCGAAATTCTGCCGATTGAGAGGTCCATAGCGCCTTAATTTATCTATTTACCCAATTAAATTATATCTACTGTTTGGAAACTGGTATGAAAACGGCTGAACAATTTTGTCATTCAGTCTCAATTTAGTCGGTTTATTCCTTGAATTATGGACAAATGGGTCTACATACCAAACGATGTTCAATTTATAGTTCACTGGTCTGAATATGCAACACCTCATCTCGATAGCCCGATCGAGGGTATTGCTGTGGTGATTAGGTTGGCGTAACGCAACAGTCAGACGTGCTGAGACGGCTGGGTTGTTGTACTGGCCCTGGATAAGTGAATTGTCTGCCGATCATTTAAGTGAACAATGTTATATTTTATCTCTCAGTTGTTACCGAAACGTGCTTTGTCACGCATCGCGCCAACTGACCGGAACCTGTAAGACTAGATACCACTAGCCGTCGCAGTGAACCATCCTGAATTCTGCAGATACCGGCGCTTGCTGGAGTACCGGCTCTCAGGCCGTCAGGCTCTCCTTTACGGAGGGTTGCTGACTCGCCATCATCCTGGATTGAGCTCTGACCAGTCTGGACATGGCATTGATGTCCCGATCGGAGAGAGAGAAAGCGGAATCCACCCAGTGATCGGCAATATCGTTGAGCTCCTGCTTCTCCAACGGCATCACCCGGTTACGCATATTCAAAACCGCTTTACGGGTGATATTCGATTTTTTAAGACGTCGGATAAACTGACGTAAGGCTTCATCAAGCCTGTCCTTTTCAGCAATCATATCGACAATGCCCATCTCATAGAGCTGCTCTGCAGTGTAGCCTTCCGCGTTGACGATCATCTTCTCGACCATTGCCGGAGCAACACGACGAGAGAGGAATGAATAGGCTCCCATACCGGGGAACATATTGAACACAACTTCCGGGAACTTAAACTCACTGCCTTCCACGGCAATGATGTAATCACTGGAGAGCGCTGCCTCGAAACCGGCGCCCAGGGCCGTGCCGTTCACCAGTGAGATTGTGGTGACATCCTTGATGCCCAGATTGCTGTAGTTACTATAAAGTACATCGATACTCAGACGGGCGTAGCGCGTTAAGGTCTCCCGGTCGTTGTTTTTGATGCAGTCGACAAAAAAGGCAAGATCACCACCCAGGTTGAATACGTCGGCTACATCGGATGTAAAGATCAGGTAATCTACCGGCTGATGAGCCCGCTTATTCATACTGAATTGGTTGGTTAATCTTTTCTGAAAAGAGTCGATATCCCTAAGAAGTTGGTGTGAAAAACAAGGAATTTCGCCTGGATCCATAGCAAAAAATTGAGCCTTAATATCTTCCTGATAGCTTATGTTCAGCGTTTTATAGCCGTGTTCAATTATTTCGATTGTCTGAGTAGGTGCAAGCATGATGATATTCTCCTTACTTGTGAATCCACTGAAATAACTGCCATACTGTTGTGGGCAACTAACAATAACACAAGGATTTCACGACACTTAACTTAGTAATTAGTGATATTTGAATGTGAGTCATCCCAGGTTGTTACTTAATCGTAAACCAGTGGTGGAGGTTATCAATGCGGGTGTTCAGATAATTTGACGTGCGTTAGCTTATGAGTGGATTTTTTAAAAGGGACGATTATGCAATGACTTCAGGAATTCTCATTCGTCAAGCAACCAAGCGGATTTCGAGTATCAATCTATGGCTGGCATAACAAGAAAGCAGGTTTTTTCACTTCCTAAACCCGATTTCATCTGCAAAGGTTTGTCGGAGGAAGCGCTGCTTGAATATGAGCAGGCGTTGATTCGGGTGCTCTTCACAGCCTGTGTGGTTGTCTATTTCCTGATCCATAAATTTATCGATGCTGAGCCCGGGTTGTACAATACGGCTTTCTATCTGGCGTCTGTCTACCTGTTGTTCTCAATAGGCGTCGTATTCTCATTTATTTTCTATAAAGAAGAATCAAAGATAAGAAAATCGATCACCATGCTGGGTGATCATGGTGCAACCTGTTTGGCCATGTTCCGGGCAGGCGAGGCCGGTGCACCGCTCTTCACCGTCATACTCTGGATCACGGTAGGCTATGGTGCCCGATACGGTATGAAGTATCTCTACCTGGGGATGCTGTTCTCTGTATTGGGGCTGTTGATACTGATCAATACGAGTGAGTTCTGGTTGCAGCATCCCATCATCGGCTATGGGATGATTGTTACAAATATCATTATTTCAGGTTTCGTTTCCCGTCTGTTGATGCAGTTGTCGGTCGCAAAGGCAAAAGCGGAACAGGCTGATGAGGCGAAGGGACGATTTCTCGCCAACATGAGTCATGAGATGAGAACCCCGCTGTCAGGCATCATCGGGATTTCAAATCTGCTGCAGAAAGAGAAACTGCCGAAAAGCGCCAGTGCGTCAGTCATGACGATCAATCAATCCGCCAACCATCTGTTGCAATTGATCGATGATATCCTCAATTTCTCCAGAATTGAGTCGGGAATACTTCATGTAAACAAAGCGCCATTTGACGTGTACGAAGCGATTCACACCGTCAGTGATACGTTGATGCCGGTGGCCAAGGACAAGGGGCTCGGTTTTCATGTGTTTATCTCAACCGATGTGCCTGTCAATCTGATTGGAGATGCCAACCGACTGAAGCAGATATTGATCAATCTTTGCGGTAATGCGATCAAGTTTACAAAACATGGATATGTCGAGATAAAAGTCAACGCGCTCTCCGTGGATGAACGGGAAGCTTTCCTGAGATTTGAGATTATCGATACAGGCATCGGCATACCCAGCAAGGCGTTGCCCCATGTTTTTGATCGATTCAATCAGGTCGATGATTCCATCACCCGTCAATATGGTGGTTCCGGTCTTGGTACGACGATATCCAAAGAGCTGGTTGAACTGATGAGCGGGCAGATTCATGTGCAGAGTGATTTTGGTAAAGGCAGTCGTTTCTATTTCGATATTCCGTTGCCCGTCGTGGACACTCCGGTCAAGCAGGAGTTCTCCGACATAAAATGTCTGATCTACGCGGAAAATGAATCCCTGACAAAGCGAATCGAACATTTCACCTCACGTTGGGGTATGAATGTATTGTCCACATCGGATCTGCACAACATCTGTCCACTACTGGTGGAGAATGAGTTTGAGGGCAGTGGATTACCAATTCTGCTGGTGGATGGTTTGTCAGTCGAAGGTGAGCTTGGGGATTTTCTGAAATATGTCAGGTTTGGTGTTTCGCAGGATGTGGATATCGTTCTGGTCGATCTTCAGGAGCAAAGGTCAAACTACGAAGATGTGGTGACCTCGATCGTAACCGATCTCTCCACACCAAGGCAGCTCTTCAATGCACTTCATGCGGTTAACCGAAAAGTCGATTTTCCTTCAGGCATCATCAACATCAGTGAAGCTAAAAAGGAGCACTTCAAAAAACTCAATGTGCTGATAGCGGAAGATTCCCGTGTAAACAGAATGATACTGGAGGAGATGCTGAAAGCTCATCACATGAATGTGGTTTCCGCCGAGGATGGAGATGAAGCACTGGATTTGTTCGAGCAGCACGACTTTGATCTGGCCATCGTCGACATGCAGATGCCGAATGTGGGTGGGCTGGATGTGATCAGGGAATACAATGCCATTAACGGCTTATTCCATAAGATCCCATTCATTGTGCTTACCGCCAACGTGACGACAAATGCCCGTAAAGAGTGTGAGCGTGCGGGTGCTGCAGCGTATATGAAGAAGCCTGTTGACGAAGCTGAGTTGCTGAAAGTGATCTACCAATACACAGGATCTGAAGCCGACAAGTTTACTGATAAGCTTTTCATTTCCACCGGTAGCGGTGACAGCCGAAATATCGATGGAGCTGACGACGGAGTTTTGAACCCTCAGGTGCTTGATAAGCTAAAGCGCCTTGGCTCAAAAGAGGGTGTCTTCGAGGCATTCATCACCAGCTATCTGAGTGACCTGAGCACGTCGCTGGAACTGATACAGCAAGCGATTGACGCTAACGATTACAATCGCTATCACGATGAGTCTCACGCAATCAAGGGAGCTTCGGCAAACATCGGCGCCAACGAAGTCTTCACTATCGCCAAAAAAACCAATGACGATTCCAAAAAAGAGTTCGATCAATTCGGAAAAGAGCGCTATCAGGAGCTGGTAAATGTCACCTCAAGAGTGGAGAGGGCTCTCAGAGAAGTTCTAGTCAAACACAATTCCTCAGATGCCGAGAGCATTCTAAAGCAGTAATTTATCGCACATCGATTATTCGGTAGAATGGCCCGTTTTTCGCCCCTCCCTGTGGGGGAAATCTCCGGTCTGCTAGAAAATTAGCTGCAAAGTTAGGAATTTATCGCTATGGCTGATAGCAATTTATCCAATGAAATCAACAAGAGACGTACGTTTGCTATCATATCGCACCCGGATGCCGGTAAGACCACGCTAACTGAAAAACTGCTGCTTTTCGGCGGTGCGATTCAGATGGCTGGCACGGTAAAAGGACGCAAGGCCGCCCGCCATGCCACCTCCGACTGGATGGAGATGGAGAAAGAGCGTGGGATCTCGGTCACCTCATCGGTGATGCAGTTTCCCTTCGGTGAAGAGATTGTCAATCTGCTCGATACCCCAGGCCATGAGGACTTCTCAGAGGACACCTATCGTACCCTGACAGCGGTGGATTCCGCTCTGATGGTGATCGACGTGGCAAAAGGCGTGGAAGCACGCACCATCAAGCTGATGGAGGTCTGCCGACTGCGTGATACGCCGATTCTGACCTTTGTCAACAAACTCGACCGTGAGGGACGGGATCCTCTGGAGATACTCGACGAGATCGAGGAGGTACTGAAGATCAAATGCGCGCCGGTCTCCTGGCCGATCGGCATGGGAAAACGTCTCAAGGGGGTCTATGACCTGCGTACGGATACGACGCACCTGTTCAGTGCCACCCACGGGGGCAAGATTCAGGTTGGTGAGGTGATTCAGGGTATCGACAGTCCCAAGCTGGATGAGCTGATCGGTCACCAGGCTGAGGAGCTGCGTGAAGAGATCGAGCTGGTGCGCGGGGCAAGCCATGAACTCGATCTGGAAGCGTATGCCAAGGGTGAGCTGACACCGGTGTTTTTTGGTTCGGCAATCAATAACTTCGGGGTCAGAGAGCTGCTTGAGGCCTTTGTCGAGTATGCCCCGGGCCCCTTGTCCCGCAATACCCAACAGCGTCTGGTGGAGCCGGCGGAGAAAAAATTCAGCGGCTTCGTGTTTAAGATTCAGGCCAATATGGACCCGCAACACCGGGACAGGGTCGCCTTTCTGCGGGTCTGTTCAGGCTCTTACCGCAAAGGCATGAAGATGCGTCATGTCAGGCTCGGCAAGACCGTGCAGATCAGCAATGCGATCACCTTTCAGGCCGATGAGCGACGCCATGTGGAGGAGGCCTGGCCGGGCGATATCATCGGCCTGCACAACCATGGGACGATCCAGATCGGTGATACCTTCACCGAAGGCGAAGAGCTGAAATATGAAGGTATTCCCTACTTCGCGCCGGAACTCTTTCGCCGGGTGGTATTGAAGGATCCCCTCAAACAGAAGGCCCTGCTGAAAGGGGTATTGCAACTCTGTGAGGAGGGGGCAACCCAGGTTTTCCGTCCGCTGAAAAACAACGATCTGATCCTTGGTGCGGTAGGTGTACTGCAGTTTGATGTGGCTGTCGAACGGCTCAAACACGAGTACAAGGTCGAAGCGATCGTCGAGGCGGTGAATGTGGCCACCACCCGATGGATCGAGTGCGACGATGAGAAGATGCTCGAACAGTTCAAGCAGAAGAACCACGACAACCTGGCGTTGGACGGGGATGAGCAGCTGGTCTATCTGGCACCCACCCGGGTCAATCTGGATCTGGCCACAGAGCGTTGGCCGGAGGTGAGATTCATGTCGACCCGGGAGCTTTGATTTCTGAAGAGTGAAAGGTCCGCGAATGAATGCGTAAAAACGCAAATGGGTTTGTTGTTATCCGCTTCTTCACTGTTTCGCTTTTGGCCTGTATGGAAATCACTAAGTTTCATGTGACGAATAGGGCTGGCGAGCGATAGCGTGAGCATGGCTCCGGACTGCTCTGCAGTCGCTGGCAATTAATGATATTTGCGTTTATTCGCGTTCATTAGCGGACTAAAAATCCCGAATCAATTCGTGGGTTAGATGCATTGAAAATCGATTCCACTACACCATACTTATGGTATAGGGCGCGTATTTCTCGTCCCTGAGAGAGGAGGTAGTCAATGTTTCTAATGCAGAAAAACAGTGAAAGATTGGTTGAAGTGCTTAGCCTGACTGACCTGTTCAACCCTAATCACAGTGAAATCGTCGGACGCTTTCATGCTGGTGAAGAGATGCAGGATGCAGAGAAATTCATAAAAGCACAGATGCAGTTTCCATCTGGGGAGCCGCTGCCTCAGTGTTGGCTGGATGCGGGCTACCGGCACCATTAGAGGGAGTGATCTGAAGTTTCAGGCCGGCTCGATACTCCTGGTATCGGATAACGCTGGGGTTATCTGAGGGGGTCTGTCGGCCCAGTCTGGCCTGAAAATTGACGCCCCATCCCTGTGCACAATCCTGCCTGATCTCATTCAACCGATTCATCTTGGTGCGCACAGTCAACAGGCTGGAGAGAGCTTGTGCGCCAAAACAGGCTCTATCCATCATCATCAGTTGACGCTTGGACGATAACCCCTCATTCTGGGAATCCCTAACGCTTTGATCTGACAGCAACACTACCCAACAAGGTTGACGACTGTTTGGGGATCTCATACCTCGCGGGGTGCGAAAGCTGGCGATTCGCCTGCCAGGTCGATCAAGCCATCCGGGCCTGGTTCGGACAGAGTGGGACTGTTTTTTGCTTGAGTGTTATTCAATAGAGAAATAACAACACGGAGCGATCTGATGCTTGATAAAACCTTGACCGTCATTCTTGCGGGAGGCCATGGCTCCCGTCTGAAGCCACTGACACTGGAGAGAACCAAACCGGCAGTACCATTCGGCGGTCAGTACCGGATCATCGATTTTACCCTGGTGAACTGTCTCCATTCAGGTCTCAGGCGGGTGCTTGTATTGACTCAATACAAATCCCACTCACTGCAGAAACATCTCAGAGATGGCTGGTCACTGTTCAATCCTGAGCTGGGGGAGTACATCACGGCGGTGCCGCCGCAGATGCGAACCGGTGGCAGCTGGTATGACGGAACGGCGGATGCGGTCTATCAGAACCTCTACATGTTGAAGCGAAGTGGTGCGGAGCGGGTGCTGATCCTCTCCGGGGACCATATCTACCGCATGGACTATGCGCCTTTGTTGGCGTTTCATGAAGAACACAGTTCCGGTGTGACGCTGGCCAGTATGGAGGTTCCCCTCAGCGAGGCGGGCCAGTTCGGTGTGATGGAGGTGGATGAGCAGGGTCGGGTGACCTCTTTCGAAGAGAAACCGGAACAGCCAAACCCCTGTCAACCGGGAGGCGAAAACGCATTGGTCTCAATGGGCATCTATGTGTTCTCCCTGGATCGGCTGATTTCGATCCTTGAGGAGGACCACCAGCGGTCCGATTCCGGGCACGATTTCGGCTATGACGTTCTGCCGAAACTGTTCGCCGAGAATGGGGTTTATGCCTATCGTTTTGGTGGCGAGGCGGGGCGTGTCAGTCGTGATCGCTATTGGCGCGATGTGGGTACCCTGGACAGTTACTATGAGGCGAATATGCAGCTGCTCGACCCTCAGCCCGCACTGAATCTCTATCAGCCTGAGTGGCCGATCCGAACCCACCATTCACAATATCCTCCGGCACGTACGGTACCCGGCATATCCGGCAGCGAAGGGATTTTTATCAATTCGATCGTTGCCAACGGGGTATTGATCGTCGGTGGCAGTGTGCAGCACTCGATTCTGTTCCCCAACGTGCGCATCGGAGACGAAGCGGTGATTCACAACTCGATCCTGTTTGAAGGGGTGGAGGTTGGTGACGGAGCGGAATTGGATAACTGCATCGTCGACAAGGGGGTTGTCATTCCGCCGGGTGAGCGCATCGGCTTCGACAAGAGTCTGGATGCCGAGCGTTTCTCGATCTCCGATAAAGGCATTGTGGTGGTGCCGAAGGGTTATCAGTTTTAGATTGTCAGTCCGCTAATTAACGCAAATGGATTGTTGATAGTGAACGTTGCACTGAGTCGCCGGGTTCGTGTTTTGCAGAGTTTAATCGATCACCAGGAGCATGGCCGTACAAAAGGGTTTAACAGGTTGAAATTCTGTTGATCGTTTTAACCTGGGAGCTTCTGCACCTGTTCGTAGTAAATACCATTTGCGTTAATTCGCGTTCATTTGCGGACTCAATAAACCACCTATACCTCAACCAGTGTGCGCCCGAAGATCTCGCCGGAGAGCATGCGCTCGAAGGTGTCAGGTAACTGCTCCAGGTTGACTTTCTGTTGCACGATATCATCCAGGTGTCTGGGTTTCAGATCGGTCGCCAGGCGCTGCCATATCTCTGTGCGGACCGGGTATGGGCAGCCCGCGGAATCGATGCCGAGCAGACTGACACCCCTGAGGATGAAGGGCATTACCGTGGTATTCAGCTCATGGCCACCGGCCAGGCCGATCGAGGCGATACTGCCCCAGGGTCTGATCTTGCAGGCGATGCTGGAGAGCATGGCGCCACCTACATTATCCACAGCGCCACCCCAATGAGTCCGTTCCAGGGCATGGTGGGCAGGGGGGATCTTGTCCCGCCCCAGTACCTCCTGGGCGCCTAGATGTTCCAGATAGCTCTGTTGCTCCTGTTTGCCGGTGACCGCATGAACTTCAAAGCCCTCGCCGTCGAAGATGTTGACTGCGATAGAGCCAACCCCGCCAGTTGCACCGGTCACCAGTATGGGCCCCATATCGGGTTGCTGGCCATTGACCTCCATGCGATGCAGTGCCAGAGCAGCGGTAAAGCCAGCGGTACCCAACGCCATCGATTGTTCCAGAGTGAGGCCGTCCGGTAGCGGGATCACCCAATCCGCCGGCACTCTGAGATACTCCGCGTAGCCGCCATCTGCCGTGGCTGACATCTCGTAGCCGGTGACGATCACCGAATCCCCCTCTTTGAAACGCCGGTCATTACTCTGCGCCACTTCGCCGGCGGCATCGATTCCTCCGGTCAGCGGGAAGTGTCTGAGGATCTTGCCTCTGCCGGTGCCTGCCAGGGCATCTTTATAATTGATGCTGGAGTAGCGTACTCTGATCAACACCTCGCCTTTTTCCGGCGCATCCAGTGCCAGTTCTTCGATACCGGCAGAGTGCTCAGAGTTTTTAAAGTTTATCCGGAACGCTCGATATGAGTTCATGATGACTACTCCACGACGACTGGTATTTTGCCGATCCTGTCCCGCCACTCGGCAGGGCCTGTCTGGTGAACGGAAACCCCTTGGCTGTCGACTGCCACGGTAACCGGGAAGTCCACTACTTCAAACTCCCGGATCGCCTCCATGCCCAGATCCTCAAAGGCAAGCACCTTTGAGCTGCGGATCGCCTTGGAGACCAGGTAGGCGGCGCCGCCGACGGCCATCAGATAGACTGCTTTGTGTTTTTTGATCGCCTCCAGTGCCGTGGGGCCCCGTTCAGCTTTACCGACCATGCCAAGCAGCCCGGCCTGGCCGAGCATGGTTTCACTGAACTTGTCCATGCGGGTTGCGGTGGTTGGCCCGGCCGGTCCGACCACCTCATCGCGCACCGGATCCACCGGCCCGACGTAGTAGATGAAGCGATTGGTGAAGTCCACGTTGTTCGGTAGCGCCTCGCCCTTTTCATACAGGTCGGCAATCCTTTTGTGGGCAGCGTCGCGTCCGGTCAGCAGCTTACCGTTGAGGAGAATCAATTCACCCGGTTTCCAGCTGGCAATCTCCTCTCTGGTGACTTCATCCAGATTGACCCGTCGTGCTTCGGGTGAGGCCTCCCAGGTAACCGCTGGCCAGTCACTGGCCTGGGGTGTGGTGAGTTGCGCAGGACCGCTGCCATCCAGGGTGAACTCCACATGCCGGGTTGCGGCACAGTTGGGTATCATCGCCACCGGTAGCGAGGCGGCATGGGTTGGAAAATCACTGATCTTTACATCCAGAACCGTTGTCAGTCCGCCAAGCCCCTGTGCCCCGATGCCCAGGGCGTTGACTTTCTCGAACAGCTCCAGGCGCAGTTCATCCTTGCGGTTCTGTGCGCCTCGAGCAACCAGCTCATGGATATCGATGGGTTCCATCAGGGCCTCTTTGGCCAGCAGCATGGCTTTTTCCGCACTGCCACCGACGCCGATACCCAGCATGCCCGGGGGACACCATCCGGCACCCATTTTCGGCAACTCCTCAAGCACCCAGTCCACCAGGGAGCCGGAAGGGTTAAGGACCTTGAAGCGGGATTTGTTTTCCGAACCACCCCCTTTGGCGGCGATCTTGATCTCCACTTTGTCGCCCCGTACCAATTCAGTGTGGACGATGGCAGGTGTGTTGTCACCGGTGTTCTTGCGTGCACCGAGAGGATCGTTGACCATGGAGAATCTGAGCACATTGTCCGGGTGTGCATAGCCGTGGCGCACCCCTTCGTTGACCATCTCATTAACGCTCATGCTGCTGTCCCAGCTGACATCCATGCCGATTTTCAGAAACACCACTACCATGCCGGTGTCCTGACAGACCGGGCGGCGGCCTTCGGCGCACATCCGGGAGTTGACCAGTATCTGGGCCATGGCGTCCTTGGCCGCCGGGCTCTGCTCTCTCTCCCAGGCCTCTCCCATGGCCTTGAGAAAATCGACTGGGTGATAATAAGAGATGAACTGGATGGCGTCTGCAACGCTTTGGATGAAATCATCCTGGCGAATCTGTGTCATGGTCTATCCTGTGTTACCCGAATATCAGTAAGAAATATTGTAGTTTTGTTTCTCGTGTCGTGTTGGATGAAATCGGTGGATCAGGGGGAAATCATCAACACTTTTGTCACTTGTGCTAGGGCCTGTTAACACGAATCCAATACGCCCTGCTGGATTCGTGTTAACAGGCCCTAGGTGATTCTGTGAGTATTTCATGAACCGGCTGTTGCTGTAAGGGGTATCTGGCGTCAACGATCTTTGCTTATTGCTCATTGATTATCCCGGGGAAGGTGGGTATCCGGGATCAGGTTGTTGATGAACGACTTGCCCGGTTCACCTCGTGCCCGGTTTCATTACCATACAATACGCTTGGTGCCTCAAGTGCAGCCTGCATGACTCTATTTCAGTGAATAGGCCAAGGCCTGATGACAGGCCCTGGCTAGCTTGCTCATAACCGGTTTATTCTCGATTCAGATCTCCAACAGCAGGCGGCTCGGATCCTCAAGCAGTTGCTTAATGGTCACCAGGAACTGCACCGCATCCCGCCCATCAATGATTCGATGATCATAGGAGAGCGCCAGATACATCATCGGTCGGATGACAATCTCTCCTTTTTCAACCATCGGTCGCTGTTGAATCGAATGCATGCCGAGAATGGCGCTTTGGGGTGGATTGAGAATCGGCGTCGAGAGCATCGAACCGAACACACCGCCATTGGTGATGGAGAAGGTGCCTCCAGTCAGATCATCGTAGCTCAAGGTACCCTGCTTGGCTTTCTCGCCATACTCCCTGATGCGTTGCTCGATGGCGGCAAAACTGAGTTGATCCGCATCGCGCAGAATCGGTACCACCAGGCCCCGTGGTGAAGAGACGGCAATACCAATATCGAAATAGCCATGATAGAGAATGTCGTCTCCATCCATGGTGGCATTGATGATCGGGAACTGTTTCAGTGCTTCAACCGCTGCCTTGACGAAAAATGACATGAAGCCAAGACGCACATCGTGCTTTTTCTCGAAACTCTCCCGGTAGGTGACTCGCAGATTTGAGACCGCTTGTAGATTGACCTCATTGAATGTGGTGAGAATGGCCGCGGTGTGCTGTGCTTCCACCAGACGTTCAGCCACCCGCTTGCGTAGACGCGTCATCGGTACCCGCTCTTCGATGCGTCCTTCAGGGGCTGCCGGGGCGGCTGGAGCTGCGGCTGCAGCTGAAGGTTGGGCGGCACTCTGAGTCGGTTGGGCGGCAATCGCGGCTTCCACATCCGCTTTCACGATGCGGCCGTTTTTACCGCTGCCTTTGATTGTTGTGGGGTCGATACCGCTCTCATTCACCAGACGCCTGACGGCAGGTGACAACACCGGTGCCTCCTCAGCGGTGGCAGCTTCACTCTCCGCAGGTGCGCTTGAGGCAGTTGCTGCAGGGGCGGCCGCTTTGCCGGCCTCCATCAAAGCCAATACATCCTCAGCCTGGACAGTCTCACCGACTTTGAATCGGATCTCTGTCAGGACGCCGTCCTGGGGCGCCGGTACCTCGAGTACCACCTTGTCGGTTTCGAGGTCGACCAGTGTTTCATCCTGGCTGACCGATTCGCCGGGCTGCTTGTGCCAGCTCAGTATGGTGGCGTCGGAGACAGACTCGGGAAGTTGTGGAACACGTAGTTCAATGCTCATTGTTGATATGCCTGATTCCTATAGTTCATTCTGGGGTTAATGCGTCCGGTGAGAGCCTCGTCGATCAAGGTCTCCTGCTGGGCAATGTGGACGGAGCGATAGCCGACTGCCGGTGCTGCAGCGGTGGAGCGCCCCACGTAGTGTAGTTGTCTGTTCTTACTGGTTAACGGGTAGAAGCGGTGTTTGATCTGATCCCAGGCACCCTGGTTTTGCGGCTCTTCCTGACACCAGATAATCATCTTGCTATTTTTATACTGCTTGATGATTTTGTCGAACTCCTTTTGCGGGAATGGGTAGAGTTGTTCGATACGGATGATGGCAACATCCTCCAGGCCTCTCGAGCGACGGGTTTCGAGTAGCTCGTAATAGACCTTGCCGGTGCACAGCACAACCCGTTTCACTTTCTTCGGATCGATCTCATCGATCTCGTCGATGACGTTCTCAAACTTACCTTCGAGCAGCGACTGTTTTGATGAGGTCGCCAGACGATGGCGCAACAGACTCTTGGGTGTCAGCACCACCAGTGGGTGACGGTAAGGGCGAACGATCTGCCGGCGTAACAGATGAAAGATCTGCGAGGCATTGGTTGGGCAGCAGACCTGAATGTTATGGTTGGCGCAGAGTCGTAGAAAACGTTCCGGCCTGGCTGAGGAGTGTTCCGCACCCTGACCTTCATATCCATGTGGCAGCAGCATCACAAGGCCGCACAACAGTCCCCATTTTTCACCGCCCGACGTGATGAATTGATCGATTACCACCTGAGCACCGTTGGCAAAGTCACCAAACTGAGCTTCCCAGATGGTCAGAGAGTTGGGATCGGCGGTTGCGTAGCCATACTCGTAACCCAGCACCGCCTCTTCCGACAGCAGGGAATCGATGACCAGAAAATCCGCTTGATTCTGACTCAGATGCTGCAGTGGTATCAGAGCTTCACCATCGGCTTGATTATGCAGTACCGCATGACGATGGAAAAAGGTGCCTCGACCTGAATCCTGACCGGAGAGGCGTATCGGTACACCTTTCGCCAGCAGGGAAGCGTAAGCCATGTTCTCGGCGAAACCCCAGTCGATCAGTTGATCGCCACTCGCCATGCGACGTCGCTCGGTCCAGATTTTTTCCACTCTGGGGTGGAGGTCGAATCCACCCGGTACATGCAACAACTGCTCAGCCAACTGATTGAATTCGTCGCTGGAGATGGCGGTGTCGCAAGGGTGTTCCCACTCGATGCCGCGAAAGCTGTTCCAACGCACCGCATAGGGATGGCGCAGTGCGCAGGTAACCGGACGCGCTTCAACGATGCCGGCTTCAAGGGATTCACGGTAGTTGTCGACCAGGTCACGGGCCTCCTGAGGGGTGATGGCCGACTCTTGAACCAGCTTCTCCGCATACAGGGTTCTGATGGTTGGATGATTGCGGATCTTACTGTACATCTCAGGTTGGGTAACCGAGGGTTCATCCGCCTCATTGTGTCCCAGCCGGCGGTAGCAAATCATATCGATCACCACATCCTTGCGGAAGCGCATGCGAAAATCGAGGGCCAGCCGGGTGACGTAGATGACCGCCTCAGGATCGTCCCCGTTGACATGGAAGATTGGCGCCTGGACCATTTTTGCCACGTCTGTGCAGTAGAGGGTTGAACGGGTGTCGAGAGGATTACTGGTGGTGAAACCGATCTGGTTGTTGGTGATGATATGCACCGTGCCGCCGGTTGAATAACCACGGGTCTGGGAGAGGTTGAGTGTCTCCATCACCACCCCTTGACCGGCAAAGGCTGAGTCCCCGTGAATCAGAATCGGTAATACCCTGGATCCGTCGTGATCGCCCCGACGCCGTTGTCGGGCACGTACCGATCCTTCGATCACCGGATTGATGATCTCCAGGTGAGAGGGGTTGAATCCCAGTACGGTATGGACGATGCCTCCGGGTGTATCGATGTCGGTGGAGAATCCCATATGGTATTTCACATCGCCGGCGAGACGTTGTGGATCCACAGTGACCCGGCCTTCGAACTCGTCGAAGATCTCTTGTGGCGGTTTGCCGAGAATGTTGGTCAGGACATTGATTCTTCCCCGATGGGCCATGCCAATGACGGCTTCATTGATATCGTTACTACCGGCATGTTGTATCAGGTCGTCAAGCAGCGGTATCAGGGTCTCGCCCCCTTCCAGTGAAAATCGTTTCTGACCGACATAACGGGTATGCAGATATTTTTCGATACCTTCCGCTGCCGTTAACAGGGTCAATAGCCAGCGCTTCTCTTTGACACTGAACTGCTGAAACAGATGGCGCTGTTCGATGCGCTCCTGGATCCAGCGTTTCTGTTTGGTGTCGGTGATATGGCCATACTCCGTGCCGATACTGCCGCAGTAGCTTTTTTGCACCAGCTCGATGATATCCTTTAGCGCCATACGTTCCGGGGCGAACAGGGAGCCGGTGTTGTAGATCGTGTTTTGATCGATGGTGTCAAGCTTGTGATAGGCCAGATCGAGATCATCGACAGAAACCATATCCCGCAGTTTCAAAGGATCAAGGTTTGCATTCTGGTGGCCACGCATACGATAGCCGTTGATGTAGCGCAGTACTGAAGCCTGCTGTTCGGCAGCAGCCGGGGAGAGGTTCTCCTGCGGCGTGGCGGTGGCTGATCGCTTCTCTTTGACCAGATGCAGAAAGCGCTGCCTGATCGGTTCATGGGCCGTGTCGTGCTTCTCCTGTTGAGGTAACTCGTCAAACTTATGCCGCCAGTCGGGCGGAATGCTCTCCGGGTCTTTCAGGTAGGATTCGTAGAGTTCTTCGACAAAGGAGGCGTTGCCTCCGGAAAAGGCAGAGGTGGATCTAAGGACATCCAGAGTTTTGGTCATTGTGTGTCTGTAACCGTTTGGTTGGAGATAACTTATTTTTGGGGAGCTATCAGTAAATGTTAGCACAGGAGGGGCGTGTTACCACCTGCCCAAACGGCTCTCAGATGGCTGGTTTTGGAATTCTTAGGATCGAATTAACCGGGGCTCGGGCATTCATTATAATCGCATCAGGGTTTGAAAAACTCCCTTCGGTGATCTTCTTCGGATTCACACACCCGCGTTGAATAAATCCTCTCAGCGATTGTCTATAGTAACCACTGTCAGCTGAATCTATTTGTTTGATAACAGATTTTGTGAAAAATTTATCAACGATGTGGCAAAATAGAGCGCATCATTTACTGCTACGACAGGGTAACAAAAAGTCTCTATCAAGTAGCTTTCAGATCGTATGATTTCAGACTTTACAGATGCTTAATGTTATAAATAAACCTGATGACAATAGCGTGATCCAATGATCTATATTAATAAAGATAATGGTGTATGGTGCTCAGATTGCCGAATAACGAACAGAGTATCCGCTTTTCAAGTGGATTATTGAGCAGGGACTGAGAGATTGCCAGAGCAAGACAGCAACAAACTGAGGGTTAATATTAATCCGATCTCCCTGGAGGCGGATCTTGCCTACTTTGGTGCCCGGCTTGAATTGGTCGGAGAGCCGGAAACCCGTTATCAGGCTGCTCAGTTGAAAGTCTACAAAGCCCTGGAGACGGCGCTTTGTGAGAATTTGAAAAGGTTACGCAAAACAGAGTCCAAGACTTCTTCCAAGAAGAAGGGTAAGTCCAAGAAGAGCGCTGACAAGTCTTAAGCCGTCAGCAACTTCAGCGGTTCTGTTCCTCTTCATCCAGCATGGTATCGATCTCCTGCTCCGCCTGTGCCCAGTCTTCAACCGATTTGCGTGGGTCGAAGCCGTGCTTTTCAGCGATATAGTAGGCCGCTGTTTCGATCATCTGGTACCTTAAGCTTGGATCGATCGGGTTGGGCCTGCTCTCCAATTGCGGTTCGCTGCGTTTGGCTTTCTTTGCTTTCTTGGCCTTCTTCTCTTTTACCTTGTCATCGAGGCCGTCTTTCGCTTTTTTGGATTTTTTCCCCATCGACTGGTCTCCTCTCTGGAACGAATTCCCCTAAAGCCTGTTAACACGAATCCAATACGGCAATCTGAGTCACCGGATTACATGCAGACGGCACTATTGCCAGAGCCCCATTCCTCTGTTTCTCGCTCGGGCTTCATAGGCCTGGTAAACCTCGAGTGTTTTCGGGTTGAGTGGGTCCTCAATGGATACACGTGCCAGACCGGCTTTCAGCATCTGTAATGCGACATCCGTACCACCATGCCTCACTAATCCGAGTATAACACCCTTTGTTGTGAGCTTTTGATATTCCACCGTGACGACGCGCCCCGCCAGGAGCATGGCCAAATGGCGTTTGGCATCGATACGGCCGAATTTTGAGTGCCTGGGTATATGAATGCCAAGCAGTTTTACCTGTCGGTAGCGACCGTCAGAAGTCTTTAACTGAATCAGTTCGCCACTGTCGACGTTTATGACATGTCCCTGGATGGAGGCAGCATGGCTGGCTTGACCGATCAGGCTGATCACCCAGAAGCTGGAGATCAGCACAATCTGAAATAGGCGGGTATGTTTCATTCGATTGACTCGCTTTATTGCCAGTGTGGCAGTAGTGCGTCCCTCGGTGGTATGGCGCCCTCGACAGGAGTCGAACCTGTGACCTATCGCTTAGGAGGCGATTGCTCTATCCTGCTGAGCTACGAGGGCATATGCTGATTGCTAACCAGGCTATAAGTATCCAGATCTTCAAGTTACCAGGCCGTTCAGATTGGTATGCGGCCCAAAGGCCCCAGGTTAGTATTTCCCTGTATGGGAAGCAAAATGGTACGCTGTTTTGAGCGGTTTTTAAACTGCAGACACATCGTTCCAGATAGCCTTCCCTAATCTACTTGATGATCTATAGCAGGTGCTGGTAATCCCTTCTGTTGTGACAATCCATGGCAAGATTGAGGGTGGAATTTGATGAATTTTCGTTAAAATTGCATCCAAACCGGAAAACAATACGTATAAGACTGATAGCACTGATGGTTGATCCAGCTGTCTATTGGATAAAGATATAATAATGCGGTGATTTAACATGTTAGATACTGTCCATCTACTCCATCCTACGACCTTCCCGAATATACAACGGGAGAGGCTGGAGACCCTGCAGGTCAATCTGGGCTTTCTCTGTAACCTCTCCTGTGTCCATTGTCATGTCAATGCGGGTCCCAAGCGTACCGAGATGATGAGTCGTGAGACGGTGGATGATGTGCTCAGGTTTCTACGCAGCCAGGGGCTGAAGCGTCTCGATCTGACCGGTGGCGCCCCGGAGATGAATCCCCACTTCCGCTATCTGGTGGAGCAGGCGCGGGCCATGGGTGTGCATGTGATCGATCGGAGTAATCTGGTCATCATGCAGGAGGAGGGGTATCAGGATCTGCCTGAATTTCTCGCCGATCATCAGGTTGAAGTGGTCGCCTCTCTGCCCTGTTACCTGGAAGAGAATGTGGATCAACAGCGGGGCAAAGGGAGTTACGCCCAAAGTATCAAGTCGCTGAAAAAACTCAATAGCCTTGGCTATGGTATGAGTGACAGCGAGCTGACCCTGAATCTGGTCTACAATCCACAGGGACCCTCTCTGCCTCCTCCCCAAGGCCCCCTGCAGGCGGATTACCAGCGGGAGCTGGAACAACGCTTTGGCGTCCACTTCGATCAACTGTTCACCATCACCAATATGCCGATCCAGCGATTCGGCAGCCTGCTGCAGTCGAAGGGGCAGTTCGGTGAGTATATGACACTGTTGCGCGGTGCCTATCAGGCTGACAATCTGCAGAGTGTGATGTGCCGAACCCTGTTGAGTGTCGATTGGCAGGGTTATCTCTATGACTGCGATTTCAATCAGATGTTGAAGATCCACCTGAAGACCGATAAGTCGTTCAAACCCCACTTGCGTGATCTGTTTGAACTGGACCTCAACGGCGTTGACATCCAGGTGGCGGAGCACTGCTATGGCTGCACGGCCGGGCAGGGCAGCAGTTGTGGAGGTGCACTGGGGGATTGACCGATCCATCTTCGATTGAGGATTCAAGGAGCGTAGAGCAGCGGTGTCGGCACAACTGAGCATAGTGATTCCCTGCCTCAATGAGGGAGAGATGCTGATCGATCTGCTGCAGGCATTGCAGTACCTGCGTCATCAGGGGCACGAACTGATCCTGGTGGACGGTGGCAGTGAGCCGGCGCTGGATCGATCACTGCAGACCTGGGTCGACCACTTGCTGGTCTCAGAACCTGGCCGAGCACAACAGATGAATCGCGGTGCCGCGATTGCAACGGGAGAACTGCTCTGGTTTCTTCATGCTGACACACAGCTTACTGCGGATGCAGAGCAGCCGATGCTGGAGCCGCCGGTCGATGAGTCACTCTGGGGACGATTCGATATCCGCCTCAGTGGTCGCCATACTCTGCTGAGGGTGGTGGAGCGAATGATGAATTGGCGTTCAAGAGTTACCGGTATCGCAACCGGGGATCAGGGTATCTTTATTCATCGTAAGTTATTTCAAAAAGTTGGTGGATTTCCACTCCAGCCACTGATGGAGGATGTGGAGATCAGCCGACGGCTGAAACGCCATGCAGCCCCCCGCTGTTTGAAACAGCAGCTGATCACTTCGAGCCGTCGCTGGGAGTCCGGTGGGGTTGTCTCGACCATTATCTTGATGTGGGGTTTGCGTCTTGCCTATTGGGCGGGTGTCACTCCACCGCGTCTGGCGGAATTCTACCGCAACCATAGGCACTGATCAGCGATGACCAAACCATCCAGAGCGGTACTCATTTTCACCAAGCTGCCTGAAGCGGGTAAGGTGAAAACCCGATTGATACCGGCGCTTGGTGCAGAGGGTGCGGCGAATCTCTATCGTCGACTGCTGGATCGCCAGCTTGCCTGGTTGACAGCCGAGACCGATTATTCGATTCAACTCTGGCTGACCCCCTCAACGGAACACCCCATGACCCGGCAGTGGCAGGGTAAGCCTGCCCTGAGTCTGTTCCTCCAGCAGGGGGAGGATCTGGGCGAACGGATGATGCATGCTGCCCGCAGCGCCTTGCAGCGCTATCAACAGGTTGTCCTGGTGGGTGTCGATTGCCCGGCTTTGACGTCGGCTCATCTGCAGCAGGCCTTTGCCTGGCTGGAGTCATGCGACGGGGTATTGGGCCCGGCACAGGATGGGGGTTATGTGCTATTGGGATTGAAGTCCACGCCCTTGTCCCTTTTTAAAGGCCACCGCTGGGGTGAGGCCGATGTGGCTGAAACCACCAGGGAGGCGATGCGACAGCTTGGCTGGAATTGGCGGGAACTGCCGTTGCTGCAGGATCTGGATCGGCCGGAAGATCTGGGGCAGCTCAAGGAGCTGGGTATTCCACCCGAGTGAATCGTTTCAGTTTGCCGGTTGCTGTCGTTTCAGCTGCCAAAAGCCGGCTAAGGCAATCACCAGCACAATCAAGATCAGGCCCGGTAGATCCAGGAGTGGTACGGCAATCGGGTTGGCGACGGTTGTTGTGCCTGGCGTGAAGGTCAGGGTGGTCGTCCAGGCGCCTCCGTCGGAGGCCAGTGCCGTATAGGGAATGAGGGTTGTCAGCGTGGCCGTGCCATTGTTGCCGGCAATGTTCAAATCGCCGGCGAAATTGGGTGTGTTGGTGAAAATCACATTCGTCCAGTCAGCCAACAGGAAGGTCTGGGATCCACCAGGGGTGGCGCCGCCGGTGATGGTCAAGGTGCCGGAAATCAGGTTACCCAATGGCAGCGGATTACCATCGGCCACGACCGTGTCATCCCAGGTGAAAGAACCGCTGCCCGTTTCACCACCGCTACCGGTGAAGGTGAACCTGTGCCTCAGTTCGATGGCAAAGGCATCGGAAATTACCAGCAGAAGGGCAAATACAGAGATCAGGCGGAGGAGGCTGTGTTTTGTCATCATCACTATTCAATCACTTGATGTGAAGTGGCCCCAATCGGACGGGCCATCCAAACATTCCCTGGTGACATCCAAAAAAACTCACTATTACAGTGTGCTTTATACGCCACACCGGGCAGGTGATGCAATATTTTTAGGCTTTTCCCAGTGATTTTGAGCTGCTGGTCGGCCTGGATTCCCCCCCAGGGCCATAGGTCTTGTCGCTGTCTGCAAATCCTCTCAGAACATCCAGGGCGTGGGCAACCTGATGCTGGTTTAGCTGTACGGCGCCGCCGTTGATCTCATTCTGCTTCTGGCACTCCTCAAGCAGGGATGTGAGCTGGCGCCACTGTTCCTGCAGTTGCGGATTGTCCGGGCATTGCTGAATAAAAGCCTCCGTTCCTTTGCGGTCCGGATCAAAACCCAGCGATGCGAGCAGCTGGTTGTGTTGCAACACGCTCTGTTCGATCTGCTGCAGTTGCTGCTGTTTTTGTGCCAGCAGCTCTTCGAGCTTTTTCGAAGGGGGGGATTTCAGCAGTTCAAACTCCTGGCGCAGCAGGTTGAGCAGCTGCTGAGAAAGTTCGGCTTCTGTCTGTACAATTCTGACGAAGCTCATCTGCTGTTGTGGATTGATCATGATGCGTGCTGACAGGTCCTAATGGAGTGAAAGTTCCATCGCCAACATTTTGTCGGCGCAGGTCTGGGGATCGATGGTAAAGCTGCCATTGGCCAGTGCCTGCTGCACGGCTTCGACTTTCTGTGCATCGACGATCGGCATATTGGCAATGCGCCCTTCGAGCTCCTGAAGTTTGCCCGCATCTCCAGTGATATTCAGGCTGTCGCCGCCACCGGTAGTCGATGTGGCGGTTGCCCCTTTACCACCTTGTGCTTTACTGCTGCCTTTTGCTTTGCCGCTTTTACCCGTACCTTTCAGACTACGGCTTGAAAGACTGTTGATTTGAATGGGCATCGCGATACCTCAGTTACCTGGATCAGGACTATTCTGCCATGGGCAGGGATAAATCCAATCATGTTTTCAGTTTTTTTACACCGGATAGGGTGGATTGTATACCTCAGTCGACCATCACCAAACCTTTCGATACCACTCTGGCCTCCACCTGCTTTTTTGATTTGGTGTTCATAACGGTTATCAGATCACCCGGATTACCCTGTTTCATGGCTTTCCCCTGCATCCGTACCTGGATGCCTCCGGCTCCGGCCACAATGGTTACCTGATCTCCCCGTTTGATGGTTTTTCTCACCACCAGCATGGAGGGCGTGACCACCTGGCCTCGGCGAATGGTACGTTTTGAAGTCTGACCGACCACTTCGTCGATGGTCTCGAAATAGCCTCTCAGCAGATGACTGGTATCGGAGATTTTGATCTTCAGATCCTTGCCGGTGATCGCCTGTCCCCGAGCCAGGTCGCGAACCACCACCACCACCGGTGCCTCAATCGAGACATTGGCTGAGATATAGATCGACCAGGGACTGGGTGTCTGACAGCGGACCCCCACGGTTGTGCGGCCAAGTTTGACGCCACCTGGTGGACTGAACGCTTCCAGCGGCGCTTCGCAGCGAGCCAGCTTGAGGCGGTGATCCAGCGGGGTGATTTTTACGGTCGCCCCCGCCGTATCCTGGACCAGCGTCGTCTCCAGGTACTCCTTGGCAGCGTCCGCAATCGCCTGGTGGGCGTGGTGTTCGCTGTTCAGAGGCTGGCCCGACAAGCTAGCGGATAGCAGCACTCCGAGCAGCAGCGCAGAGCCGAGCGTGAAAGGGTTGATCATTCGGTTTCTCCAGACTGTTCCCTAAGTAACAATGCAAACACTGTGCCGAAAAGAACGGCCGCAGAACCTGGCCTAAAGGTCAACGCTGACAAGCCGCCATACTTATTACTGTATTTCAGCAAAAACCGCATATTTGAGGGTGGCAAACCATGGCGTCAATGTTAGACAGTGTTGACCAAAGGACAAAACTGGCCGGACAAAACCGTCTTGAACTCCTGCTGTTTCGTCTCGCGGGGCGTCAGGTTTTTGGCATCAATGTGTTCAAAGTGAAGGAGGTTGTGCAGTGTCCTCCCCTGACCGCCTTGCCGAGTGCCCATGAGAATATCCGTGGTGTGGCCTCATTGAGAGGCAATAACATTCCGGTGATGGATCTCTGTCATGCCATCGGTGGGCCCAAAATGGGTAATGCCACGGACTATTTCATCATCATCACGGAATACAATCGCCGTCTGCTGGCCTTTCTGGTGGGTAGTGTGGAGCGGATCGTCAACACCCACTGGGAAGATATTCTGCCGCCGCCTCAGGGGGTAGGCCGCAACAGCTATATGACCGCGGTGACCGAGATCGAGGGGACCCTGGTTGAGATCATCGATGTCGAGAAGGTGCTGAGTGAAGTGCTGGGTATCGATGAGGAGATCACCAAGCCGATCGATACCGAAGGGGCTGATCTGGAGGCCTACAAGGTACTGGTGGTGGATGACTCGATGGTGGCCCGCAATCAGATCAAGAAGGTGCTGGAAGAGATCGGACTTGAGGCGATTCTGGCGAAGGATGGCCGTGATGCCCTGACACACCTTGAAGCCTGGTCAGAAGAGGGACAGGTAAGTGATTGGCTGGCGATGGTGATCTCGGATATCGAAATGCCGAAGATGGATGGCTACTCCCTGGTGAGCGCGATTCGTGAAAATCCCAAGCTTTCCGATCTGTACGTGATCCTCCACTCTTCACTGAGTGGTGTGTTTAATGAGAGTATGGTGAAGAAGGTTGGAGCGAATCAGTTTCTTGCCAAGTTCATGCCCGATGAGCTGGTTGGTACCGTAACCAAACGAATGAAAGAAATTTCATAAAAATTAAACACCTGCAAGGGTAAAACCAAAATTTCTGCTATGTACAATCGAAACGCGGCCATTTCGTCTGCTGACTATGAAGCATTCAAGGATTTTCTCCAGCAGGCCTGCGGAATCCTGCTGGGAAATGGTAAGGAGTATCTGGTCTCGAGTCGCTTGAACGGTGTAATGAAAGAGGCGGGCATCGCTTCCCTTGGTGAACTGCTGAAACAGATCAAATCCCCAATACACTCCCGTCTGAAGGTAAAGGTCATCGATGCCATGACCACCAATGAGACCTTCTGGTTTCGTGATATCGGCCACTATATCCTGCTCAAGGAGACCATCCTGCCGGACCTGAATCAGCAGATGAGCGGTTCCATCCGAATCTGGTCCGCCGCCTGTTCCAGCGGTCAGGAACCCTACAACATCAGTATGATTGCGGATGAGTATCAGGCTGCTAAGGGACGGGCTCGACAGGTTCAGATTCAGGCTACCGACATCTCCAGCAAGATCCTCGATGAGGCCCGGGCAGGGGTCTATTGCGGTCTGGCGGTTGAACGGGGGTTGACCCAGGAGCAGCGGCAGCGCTTTTTCAATCCGAAGGGGGACTGCCTGGAAGTGAAACCGGAGATCAAGCGGCGGGTCAGTTTCAAGCCGATGAATCTGGCCGACAGTTTCCACACCATGGGCCGATTTGATGTGATCTTCTGCCGTAACGTATTGATCTATTTTTCAAACGAGCTGAAAAAGGATATCGTTGAAAGGATGGCGGATATCCTCAATCCCGGTGGTTATCTGTTTCTCGGTTCCACCGAATCGATCAATCAGCTGACCAACCGGTTTGAGATGAAAGTGGGCCATGGAGGCATCTCCTACCGGCTCAAAGGCTAGTCTCAGCGGGCGCTCCATCGCGCCATCTCTCAAGCACTTTTCTGCCAAATACCCAGCAAACCATTTTTTGTTTCGCCAGTTGGATGAATCAACGGCAAAGCTTGCCGTTTTGCGGCAGTCGCTTGCCGTTGGGTAGCCTGGCCGGCTGCAGGCACTCCCATTCAAACTCAGGAAAACCTGTGTTTTTAGCCGTTTAATGCGGTTGGCATGCTCCCTGCTACTTGCTGAGTGAGTCATTTCATCCAGTGGAGCATCAGATGGATTTCGATAACCTTTTCGGCATACATGAGCGGGCCCTGGTTCTACGCTCCCAGAGAGCGGAGATCCTATCCGCCAATCTGGCCAATGCCGATACCCCGGGTTACCAGGCGAGGGATATCGATTTCAAAGCCATGCTGCAACAGCAGATGGGTGATGGCATGCGTATGGCCACCACCAACAATGGTCATATCCAGGCAGAGTCAGGCACCGTGCCACCGGCACAGCTGCTCTACCGGGTGCCGAGTCAGCCCTCACTGGATGGCAACACGGTGGATAGCGAACGTGAACATGCGGCCTTCGGTACCAACGCCATCGAGTATCAGACCAGTCTCAATTTCGTCAACAGCAAGATCAGTGGTCTTCGCAAAGCGCTGAAGGGTGAATAGTCATGTCCATCTTCAAGATATTTGATACCGCAGCAACCGGCATGAGCGCCCAGACACTGCGCATGAATCTTGTCGCCAGCAACATGGCCAATGCGGATGCGGTCAGCAGCAGCCTGGATGAGACCTATCGTGCCAGACAGCCGGTGTTTCAGACCATGCTCGATCAGTTCAATCCGGATGCAGTCGCCCATGGTGTCCGCATGGCTGGTGTGGTGGAGAGTGATGCGCCGCTGATTCAGGAGCATGCACCGGACCATCCACTGGCCAATGAAGAGGGATATATCTTCCGTTCCAACGTGAATATGGTTGAAGAGATGGCGAATATGCTCTCAGCCTCCCGTTCCTACCAGAGCAATGTGGAAGTGGCGAACTCCGCCAAACAGTTGCTGCTGGCCACCCTGCGTATGGGTCAATAAGGAGACCGTTATGACAACCGGCATCGTATCTGCCTACAACCAATATGAAGAGATTGGTCTGGTCAGAGAGCCAGACAACAATCAGTCCGAACAGGGACAACTCGGCCTGGAAGACTTTATGAATCTACTCGTTACCGAGCTGACCCACCAGGATCCTTTCAAGCCGATGGAGAACTCCGAGATGGCCACTCAGGTCTCTCAATTCGCCACCGTATCCGGGATCGGCGATCTGAACGATTCATTCAACGATCTGCGCGGTGCATTGACCTCCAACCAGGCCCTGCAGGCGGCCAGTCTGGTTGGCCGGGATGTGTTGGTTGAGAGCAATGTTGGTGTGTTGAGCGAGGGCGAGACCGTACAGGGCAGTCTGGTGCTGCCGGCCTCGGCCAGCAACATCACACTCCGGGTCACCAACAGTGCCGGCGAGCTGGTGCGTGAGCTGCCTTTGGGCACCCATGAAGCGGGTAACCTCTCCTTCAGCTGGGACGGCTATGACGATGCCGGTCACTATGCGGGGGACGGCTTCTACCAGATTACCGCCACCGCCAGCGTCGATGATGCAGAGATGGCACCCACTGTATTGGTGTCGGCTCAGGTGGAGAGCGTCAATCTGGGTGGTTCAGGCGGTATCCAGCTCAACCTGGACGGCCTGGGGCAGATCTCCATGAATGACGTGGTACAGATTCAATAAGCAGAAGGTTTTTAGATTGGATGGGCGCTGTCCATTCAGTGAATAGACAGGAGAAAAAAGATGGCATTTCGTATCGCACTGAGTGGTCTGGATGCAGCTTCCACCGACCTGGAAGTTACCGGACACAATATCGCAAACGCCAGTACCGTTGGTTTTAAACAGTCCCGCGCCGAGTTTGCAGATATCTATGCCAACTCGATCAGCGATGTCAGCAGTTCGGTGCCAGGTCGTGGTGTGAGGGTAACCCGGGTTGCCCAGCAGTTCTCCCAGGGCAGTACTGAGTTCACCTCCAACAATCTGGATATGGCAATCAATGGTGAGGGTTTCTTCATCATGGAAGACTCAGCCGGTGATCGAGCCTATACCAGGGCTGGTGCATTCTCTGTGGATCGTGATGGTAACGTGGTTGATCAGACCGGCTCCAGGTTGCAGATCTTTCCACGTATCGGTACCACAGGCAGCCTCTTCAATACCGGTTCAACCATTGATCTCAACCTGCCCGTGGTATCCGGCACACCGCAAACCACATCCAGTATCGAAGCGACTCTCAATCTGAGTGCTTCGGAACAGCCGCCTGCAGTGACCCTGGATCCAACTGCGGCAACATTTACCTTTCCGCCGGATCCTCTGAGTTACAACCACTCAACCGCAACCACCATCTATGATTCACTGGGTACGGCTCATACGGCCACCATGTTCTATGTCAAAGTGGCGGACAACCAGTGGAACGCCTTCACGTTTGTTGACGGTAACAACGTCACCGTGGGTGGTAATGCGTTTGCCGATGTGCAGTTCACCAACACCGGCGCCCTGGCGGTCAGTACCGGCGATGTGGATGCCCTGGGTAATGTACTTATCGACGACTTCAACCCAGGTGGTGGCGCAGCGGATATCAGTGGCTTGACCTTCGATTACAGCTCAACCTCCCAGTTCGGTTCCGGATTTGCGGTCAATGAACTCTCCCAGGATGGATTTACCTCCGGCCGACTCAGCGGTGTGGATGTGGATGACTCCGGTGTTGTCTTCGCCCGTTTCACCAACGGTCAATCGGAACCCCTGGGTAAGATCGCACTTGCCCGTTTTTCCAACACACAGGGCTTACGCCAGATCGGTGACACCAATTGGGCGGAATCCTTCGCTTCCGGTGATGTGCAGGTCGGTGAAGCCGGAACCAGTAGTTTTGGACTGATTCAATCCGGTGCGCTGGAGAACTCCAATGTGGATCTGGCGAAACAGTTGGTGAATCTGATTACTGCGCAACGCAATTTCCAGGCGAATGCACAGGTGATTACAACCGCAGATGCGGTAACCCAGACCGTTATCAACATCAGATAGTTCTAACTTCTGATTGACGATCAAGCTTTGCAGGGTGCGGCATACCGCACCCTGCGTCCGTTCACCTGAATGTCCCGGCGAATCCCAGGCTATCTTCACCGCCTTATCTTCTGGCTCGATTTGATCAGGAAACCTCCGATGCTGGTAATTACCTCGGCATTTTGCAAGATGCGCATATGGCCGAGCCCGCGGGTTATTTTGAGTTCGCTCTTCTTCCAGACGCTGTGTACCGCTCTGCCATTGGAAACCGGGATATATCGATCCCGTGAGTCATGAATGATCAAGCCTGGAATATCGGTACCACGAAGCCACTCCTGCATGGATAACCTGGACCACATCGCTTCGCCAAATCGCCGCTCAAGACGGCGCTTCAATTGATGGGTTACCGCACTGTTCATTCCCAGGATGTTGGTAAACTGCTGCAACAGGGTGGTGACATCCTTGGGCGGTGAAATAGAGACCATCGAGCTCGCACTGGCACCGTTTGCAATTGCGTGCATTGCGCTCATGCAACCAAAGGAGTGAGCGACGACGGCGGTATCTTTTCCGGACTCCTGCAGCAGTTGAGTGATAACACCGCTGATTTCAATGATGTCTGTACTGTTACCGGAAGAGTGACCATGTCCAGGCGCATCAAATGCGGTGACCTGAAAGCCCTGATCCACCAGCGCCTCCACCAGAAAGGCCATCTGTCCCGCATTGCCGTTCCAACCATGAGTCAGCAGTACCGGCGCACCCTCTCCCCATCGATAGATACAGACAGACTTGTTTGCAAACTTTCTGACTTCAGTGCTGGCCTGCTCCAGCACCCGTTGCTCTTCAACTGTCATGCAACGATGCTGGGTGCGATACCAGAGGCGTGTGGCCAGTCGTCCGGCGAGATAGGGCGATACCCGTGTCAGGGCGGAGAATGCAATCTGAATCGGTGTGCGTTTGTGCTTGATTTTACGCTTGTAGGGTGTGGAAAGCAGTTGCGTGGTCGATAGGGGCATCTTCATTCTCCTCGGGGTACATTGCCGGTGTTGAAAAAAATATAGCCCTGGACTAGGGTGTCAGTAAGAGTCATAAATGACATTTTTAATGCCATATTCGCCATTATGAAAAAGACCGTTTCTGTCGCAGTTGTGGTGATAGAAGAGTGCATGGCCTCGGCCATCGCCGGTTCCATCGATATGCTCTACGCTGCCAACCGGATCATTGAGGCGATGGGCAAACGGCACTTGCCCCGATTCGAGTGGAGAGTGGTGTCCGTCTCAGGTCGGCCGGTGAAAACAGGCAATGGCATGCTGCAGGCGGTGGATTGCAGCTTGAAGGGGATAGACAAGGTGGATGTGGTCTACATTCCCGGTATGTCAGTCATCGATGAGACCCGCCTGGTCAGCATCCTTGAAAACAACCGGCCGCTGGTCAAATGGCTGACCAGTCTCTCCACCAGTAATAGCTTGATCACCAGCAGTTGTACCGGCAGTTTTTTCGTCGCCGAAGCTGGTTTGCTAGAGGACAAGCAAGCCACCACGGGCTGGCCTGTGGAAGGTCTGTTTGCCGCCCGATATCCGGATATCAGGTTGCAGAGCAGCGAGTTGCTGGTAACCGCAGGATCCATTATCAGTGCTGGTGCCTCCACCTCCTATCAGGACTTGATGCTGGAAGTCATTCGGCGTTTCAGCAATAGCCGGGTTGCTCATTTGACTGCCCGTTACCTGTTGCTCGACAGCAGTCGACACTCGCAGGCCGCCTTTCGTGTCAGCAGCGTGCGTAAATATGACGACCCGGTGGTTACCAAGGCCCATGAACTGATGCAGAAGAACCTGAGTGATCCGCAACCGGTTCCTGAGCTTGCCGCACATCTGAACGTCAGTGACAGGACACTGATCCGGCGCTTTAAAAGTGCCACGGGTCAGGGACCCATTGCCTGTTTGCAAAACTTGAGGATCGACCGGGCCAAGTGGCTGCTCGAGAGTACCGGCAAGTCACACGAAACTGTTGCCAACAGCGTGGGGTATACGGACATCAGTTCCTTCCGGCGTCTGTTCAAGCGCACCATCGGCATGACCATGGGCGAATATCGAAAGCGTTTCAGAAACAGACGCCAGGCAAAAAGGTCGTCGCCGCTACCTAGATCTCGAAAGAGTGCCTGATTGGGCGGCAGTCTGGCAAATTGGGTAGAGAGCGCCAGATGGCGAGTCGGCGCTATCTTCGCTCATGATGAGCTGCAACATCTGACCTGTTTCAAGGTAATCACTCCTTTGTTTGAATCCGCCGGATTTGGCTGCCCTGGTGTGATGATTGCGAGGATTGATGGCAGTCGTGTAGTGTCGGAGTTTTTTACACTTAAAAGACGAAGTGACAAAAAAACCAGTCGTTTTAGTAATTATGTTCCCATTAGTATCTAGTGTTACTCGTAAATACAGTAAGTTATGAATATTGGCAGCGTATTTGCTTTATTTCCCGGAACAGAGCAATCGATACTTGGGTAATGACCGAATGAATAGATTTGAAAGCCTTGCTGCAGTTTGTCTGCTGACTCTCAGTGGGTTTGCGCACAGCAATTTAATTGTCAACGGTGGTTTTGAGTCACCTGGTATTACCAGTGGCTGGACTTACGGGGCGGATCCCTCAGGGGGCTGGCAGGGCGACAATATTGAAGTCTGGGCCTCCGGCTTTCTGGGTGTGGATTCCTACCAAGGCAGTCAGCATGGTGAATTGAATGCCCACTCCTACGATGGAACCGCATGGAGCATTTATCAATCTTTCGATTCCGTATTGTCTGAAGTGTATGACATCAGTTTCGCTTATCGTGCCAGACGCAACAGCTCGGAAGCCTTCCGGGTCACTTTGCAAGATGACACTGGTACTATCCTGGATCAGCTCGTTGATGATCATGTTACCGGTCAATGGAACTACTTTGCGGACAGCTTTCTGGGTACCGGTAATGAAATTACTCTGACCTTTACCTCAGTCACCCCGACGGCCGGCACTGTTGGCAATTTTCTCGATGCGGTTGAAGTGACGAATGTGCCTGAACCTTCAACCCTGGCGCTGTTTGGTGTCGGTTTGGCTGGACTGGGTTACAGATCCCGTCGGCGCAAGCAAGCCTAAACTAACCTCCGAAACCTTCTGATGGGAATCCAGCTTCTTCTGAAGCTGGATTTTTTTTGCAAGTTATGGCGGTGATAATAAGTAACCACCTAAGTGTATTTGCTCTGCGAGTTTACTGTCTTATAGTTTTGCTTTAAATTTTTATATATGGCCTGTGACAGGAATCTCCATCAATGATCTCGGCAATCCAGAGAGCGTATAGGGTGGTCAGGTGTCAGATGGTGGTCCCACCGTCTCAACAGAGTCAGCCGGTAACCTGTTCTTTTAATGTGGTGAGATATGAGTAAGCCAACAATCATCCTATGGAGTATTTTGAGTTTTATCGTATCGGGGATATATGTCTTTTATGGCTTGATGATGTTACAAGTTGAACAGTTGCCTGCGCTGCCGTTTATTGCCGCTTCCATGGCATTTGGCTACGGATTGATAACAATATATCTATTATCACTTGCTTGGACAAAAACCGATAAAAGTCTAGTGCAAATGACCAAGTATATCGCTTTAATAATGTTGGTCGTTCAGATTGCTCTTACGCTTGCAGCTGGGAAGGCAAGTGGTATTGAGTGGCTTGGTATTCTGATTATGTCACTCATGATCGGTATAAACTGGTTCTCAATTAAGAGTGTCTCAGAGTACCACAGCCAGGATTAACTATTTGATAATTTCTCGTGCTGACCGATTGGCCTGCTGTTTTTATAAGGCTCTTTATCCAATAATCTACTCACCTTATCGACTGCTGATCTGAATAGATAGGTTAAATCAATTAACCAAGTTACTACGTTTTCGGCTCTTGAACTGTTCGCACAAAGACAAGTATTTCTTTGTGCTGCTTGGCATCGATGTTCTGGCTCGGGTGATGTCTGCGATCAGTTCAACACCCTGCTCCAGCATGTAACGGGTATCGAATTCATCCAGGATGCCTTTCTCGATTTTTGATGCGGCTTGTTCGGCTGTGGCGTTGGTTATGGCTTCTCCAGCTACGACAAATTCTACCCAGGCCTCAAAGATGTCGGAATCGGTTCTGAGAATCTCGCACTTTCGTCTTGCCATGCAGGCATAGTGTCTGACCTTCGACTCCATCTCCTGGGGGGCGTGGTTGTTGCGCAGGCATCCGATCATATGGTCGGCGACCTCATCGATATTCTGCATAGTGAGTGCGATCTTCACATAGCGGGATTGGTAGAAATCCTCGATCGACATGACAAAGGCTTTGAACGGTTCGCCCCATAGTTCGTCGATTCCCTCATCACCATTTCGATGCCGCGCCAGCTTGCCCAGTTCAAGCGCCTCCTGCAGGCACTCGCCGCAGGTTCGCATCAACTCATTGTCGGGTTTTATATGAACACCACAGGCTTCCAGTTCGACCAGCTCATTAAAGATATCTGCCGCTCGATTGAACAGAGCACCGGCCAACATCGCGCTTCTTACCCGCTTCTTTGCGGGGTCTGTTTCAATCTCGTAATCGGCACGAACCTTGTCGAGCAGACGTCCAGGGATATTGATTCCATGCTCCATATGGTTGAACAGACGGCGGGTGAGGGATTGGATCAGCAGTTTTTTATCGGACAGGTTATCCACAGGGGCATGGTAGCGCTTGATCCAATAGCCGTCGTAGAAAATACGTTCCACACCGTCTATGACTTTCATGGTGCCGTTTTCTGGAGTTTCGTCATTCATGTTGATCGCTATTTGTTTTTACTCTCAGAAGATATCGAACAAGTGAGTGACAACATAATAGATTATTTTAGTCGGAATTGTTGGTTCAGGTATGAATGACTAATATAGAGAGATAACGGGTTGGGAGAGTAAAAAAATGAGACCATTTCTGTTGCCTTTGCTTATCAGTGCAGTGATCACAGTCTGCTTTAACACGTATGTTGTCGCGGAACCTGTCAAACAGGTGGTTTTGGCCTCTGAAATCGACTGGCAGCAGTTAAATCCTGCACGAGGCGACAAAAGTCCCCAGGCAGGGACGCTTTGGGGTGATCGGCGAGGGCCTGTGCCAACGGGCTTTCTCGCCAAGTTTGTGGATGGATTCTCCTCACCCCCTCACATTCACAATGTCACCTACAGAGCTGTGGTCATCAGCGGCACTATTCATAACGATGATCCTGATGCCGCGAATATGTGGATGGCCCCCGGATCCTTCTGGACACAGCCAAAAGGAGAGGCGCACATTACCTCTGCCAAGGGTGATACCAATATCGCACTGGTGGAAATTGATCGAGGACCCTATCTCGTGTTGCCTGTAAACAAGGCATTTGACAGCGGCGAGAGACCGATCAATGTGGATGCATCGAACATTGTCTGGGTCGATCCTTCCGGTGTTTCAGGCTCACCTGGCGGACCCAAGGTCGCCTATCTTTGGGGCAGCCTTCAGGAGGGTCAGGCCAATGGCACCTTTGTAAAATTGCCAGCTGGCTTTGATGGGAAAATAGTAAGCAGCGGCTCACTATTCCGTGCTGTAGTCATTAAAGGCGCTCCACGCTACCAAGTCAGTGAAAAAGAGTTTCAACGTTTGGAAGCGGGTAGTTATTTCAGCTCAAAGGGTGTATCGGCAGATCATTCACTGACAACTGCTGGAGAAGAGAGCGTTATCTATATACGTACCAATGGCCGCTATCAGATTATTCCGCAGTGAGACTCCTAAGGCATCCTTTCCCTAGTATATTTTCAGGTGTGTGTGCCTTAGGGCCTGTTAACACGAACTAAGCCAACATTGTTGATGAAAAGTTGACCATGGACGGTCAATATTTAGCGCTTTGCAAACGCTGTTTAATATGTATATAGTTTGAATATGATCCTATGGATCAAGCAGGAATTAAATTCTTTGCACAAGGAGGTGATACCGATGCATTAGTTGTTCTAACTAAAACCTGAATCCACCCATTCAGGTGAATATCATCTGCAAACAAATCTCTCTATTTTGCATAAACCCGTTAATCTGTATTGAGTTCTTAATTGGTTTCAATACCGCGCAGGATTACGATACACGCACTTTGTCTGGTATGTGATCTTCAATCGCTGGGTTTTGCGTAGGGTCGAATATCAATGAACTATTTTGACTATGAAATAATCAGTAGTCTTAATCAATATGCCCAGGTTTCGCCATCACTAGATGCAACAATAAAGCTCTTAGCAAAAAACCATATTGTAAAAGGTGGTGTATTTCTTGCGCTTTTCTGGTGGGCCTGGTTTGCGATTAAAGCGTATCAGGATGACGTAAGAGCTCGTTTGATTGCTACTTTGTTTGGTTGTTTCATCGCGATTATTACCGCCAGGTTAACTGCAAAACTGCTTCCCTTCCGGTTTCGGCCAATACATGATGAAGAGTTGGTATTCACCTTGCCTCACACCATGCAACGCACTGCCCTTGAAGGGTGGTCCGCCTTTCCGAGTGATCACGCGGTGATGTTCTACGCCTTGTCTGCAGGACTGTTCTATATTTCAAAAAGGATCGGTGTTTTTGCGCTCCTCTACACCACGCTGGTGATCTGTCTGCCGAGAGTCTACTTAGGACTTCACTATCCGTCCGATATCATTGGTGGTGCTCTCTTCGGTATTGCCATTGCCATGGCTTGTCAGTCCCGAGTTTTTCTTGCGAGAGTGTCTGCACCTCTGTCAACTTACGCCATCCGAAAACCGGAAATCTTCTATCCGATTTTGTTTGTGGTTACCTATCAGATCCACGATATGTTCATAAGTGCCAGAGACTTGCTGTCCACCATGTGGATCGCGATGTATGGTTAGACCCTATTCTTGATTGTTTCTTTCTCACTCTCTAGAGCAATCAGCCATATCGTGCTGCCATGCTTTCGTTTCTTCCATTCTGATTGGTGCTGTTTGCAGAAAAGGTTTGTTCAGATACGTGCAAATAGACGTTCAAAACGACCATGCCACTCTGTGACTGTTTAATTCTGACGGCCCATTTTTTCATGCCAGTCACTAAGAGCATGATCAACTGGTGCCAACGTTATCCACAGAATGCGCTAAATTAGGTTTACGTAGAGCGGGAGGATAGTGATCCATGAGCGAAAACCCGGTAACCATCTATTATGGCGAATCTCTCGGACGCTATGGATTTGGCGACGGGCATCCCTTCGGACCTGATCGGATCGAGGCGTTCTGGCAGGAGACAGTGAAACGGGGTCTGGATAAGCAGGTAACCATCGCAACGCCTCAACAGTGCGAGGAATCACCACTGCTCGCCTTCCATACAGAGCAATACGTCAATCTTGTAAAACGACAATCTGCCACAGGCGAGGGTTATCTGGATCAGGGTGATACCCCAGCGTTTGCTGGGGTATATGAGGCGGCTACCACAGTGGTCGGGTCGGTATTGGCTGGCATGAATCGGATGCTTTCCGGGGATCACCCCAAGGTCTTTGTGCCGATCGCCGGGCTGCATCATGCCAGGCGCGATTCCGCTGCAGGCTTCTGTGTCTTCAATGACGCGGGGGTGATGATCGAGAATCTACGCCTGACTCAGGGAATCAGTCGCATCGCCTATGTGGATATCGATGCCCATCATGGCGACGGTGTTTTCTACGCGTTTGAGTCCGATCCGGATCTGATCTTTGCCGATATACACGAGGATGGCCGCTATCTCTATCCTGGTACCGGTGCTGTGGAGGAGAGAGGTAAAGGGGCGGGGAAGGGGCGTAAGCTCAACCTGCCGCTGCCGCCATTGGCGGATGACGAGATGTTTCACAAGGTCTGGCCGATGGTTGAGGAGTTTGTTCGACAGGCCAAACCTGAACTGATCATTCTTCAGGCAGGTGCGGATAGTGTTGAAGGGGATCCCATCACTCACATGGCCTTTACCCCGGCCGCCCACGCCCATGCGGCAGCCAGTTTAAGTCGACTCGCCAATGAGTTTTGTCAGGGGCGATTTATCGCCTTGGGTGGTGGAGGCTACAATCGGACCAATCTTGCGCTGGCCTGGAACGATGTGGTCAAGGCGATGGTGGAGTCGGGTTAATAGTTGAGAGATTTCACCGCCAATGAACGCTAATCAGCGCAAAATGTCGCGAATAGCTTTTTCATGGTGGTCTATTATTGCGTAGATTCGCGTTGATTAGCGTTCATTAGCGGTGAATTTCTTAGGTGCGGCTTAACTTCTTCAGCTAAGATGGAGCGTAAATGCCAGTGATACCTGAATCCTTAAGTTCAGGTTTAAATTTTTACTCCGGCGCTTCGGAGTTCACTGACAATAATCGCTGAAACTCTTTGGCCGGTAATATTTCAGTATGAGTATTACATCCCCCTCTAAAGTTAACCTGGGGCTGTTTCCCACACCAATCACTAAGCTCAGTCGTCTGAGTGCACTGCTGGATGGTCCGCAAATATTCATGAAGCGGGATGACCTGAGCGGTCTGGCACTCGGCGGCAATAAAACAAGAAAACTTGAGTACCTGTTTCACGATGCCATAACCAAGGGTTGCGATACGGTGGTAACGGCAGGTGCTGCGCAGTCAAATCACTGCCGACAAACGGCCGCTGCAGCCGCTCTGCTGCACAAGGGGTGCCATCTGGTGCTCGGTGGCGAGCCACACGATAGGGTAAATGGCAATCTTTTACTGGATAAGTTGTTTGGCTCCCGGCTGCACTGGTGTGGCGCTCATCGCAAAGGTGAAAATATTCCTGAGATTGTAGAGAACCTGAAGAGAGAGGGAAGCCAGCCCTATGTGATTCCTTATGGGGGCTCAAACGAAATTGGCGCCTATGGTTTTGTCCACGCCATGGCTGAATTGGAGATGCAGCTCGATACTTCGGCAATCACCCACATCGTTTTTGCTTCAAGCTCCGGTGGCACGCATGCCGGTATGATGCTGGGCCGGGTTCTGTTGCACAAGGCGTACCGTTTGATCGGTATCAATATCGACAAAGGTAAGAACGATGCGATCCCTTTCGATGATTTCATCATCAATCTGGCAAACAGAACCAGTCGCTCGATCAACAGTGATCACCGCTTCACAACTCAGGATCTGATCCTCAACGGGGATTATGTCGGAGAGGGATATGGGGTGATCGGTGAACTGGAAAGAGAGGCGATCACATTGACCGCTGAAAACGAAGCCATCCTGCTCGATCCGGTCTATACAGGCCGAGCAATGGGTGGTTTGATCGATATGATCCGTGGTGGTGAATTCAGCAAAGCGGACAGAGTACTTTTCTGGCATACCGGCGGAACTCCTGCACTGTTCGCCTATGCGGACGCCCTTTAGGCCAGGGGCGATGGTCTGATCATCCGGATCAGGCTGTGTAGAATTGAGCGGTCACCAGGTAGGCGGCGAACAGCAGCCAGGAGAGTGCCAGCAGTACCCAGGGCAGCTTATTGGTCGATGGCGGCAGTGTGTCGCTGTTGTCGACTTGTCCGGTTGTTTCTGCATCGGTCTGTTTACTGCGCTGCTCCTTCTTGCGGCGCTTGTCCATATCCCTGAGCTTGGCTTTGTGCTGCTTTTTATACTGATCTATGCCTTTCTGGATCCCTATGGCGATCAGTTTGGTCTGCTCCTTGGTCTGACCCGGGCGCTGAGTGGCACGAGCGATCTGCATGGCTTCGGTGACAGTCTCCTGGGACGGGTTTTGGTTCTTTTTACTTTTGGCCATCTGCGTCTATCAATTATTTGTATTCGTAACATTATGGCGAATTCGTAGCCCTTTTAGAATCTCATATGAGTTTTGCGAGTGTTTGCGGTGATTCGCGTTTATTTGCGGTTAAAGATCGAAACCAGCCAATTGAATATCTCCTGCCACTACGAAGCTTGAGTCTAATTCCCACCGATACAATATTTATGTGAAATACGCTTTTACCATCCATCTTGGTGCGTCTAATTCACTGTTTATTCAAGCTGGTCCGTATATTGCAGAGTTCTTGTCAAAGTCGATCAAGTGAAGATTTCAAGACAGGAGCCAACCCATGGATCGCATGCTTTATGTCGCTATGAGCGGTGCCAAAGAGACGCTGATGGCCCAGGCGAGCAACTCCAACAATCTGGCCAATGTGAACACCCCGGGATTCATGGAGGATCTCAACCAGTTCCGCAGTATGCCTGTGTTTGGCCCCGGTTATCCTACCCGGGTCTACGCCCTGGACGAGCGTCCGGATGTCAATTTCGACAAGGGCAGCCTGCAGACCACCGGCAATCCTCTGGATGTGGCAATCAATGGCGAGGGCTATTTTGCGGTGCAGGCGCCGGATGGTTCCGAGGCCTATACCCGGCGTGGTGATCTCAAAGTGGATGCCAATGGTCTGGTGACCAACGGCGAAGGTTTGCCGGTGATCGGCAATGGTGGACCGCTTGCCTTGCCGCCCATGGAGCGTCTCGAGATCGCCCCGGACGGCACCATCACGATTCTCCCCGAAGGCGCCACCCCGGATGCGTTGGCCATCGTTGACCGGATCAAGATGGTCAATCCACCCCGTGATGCGCTCTACAAAGGCGAGGACGGTCTGTTGCGCATGAAAGCGGGGGGTGAAGCGGACGCCGATGCCGCAACCCAGTTGGTTTCAGGCAGCATCGAGAGCAGTAACGTGAATGTGGCGGACGCCCTGGTGAACATGATTGAGCTTTCGCGCAAATTCGAGCTGCAGGTGAAGATGATGAAGAACGCGGAAGAGATGGACAAGGCATCGGCCAGCCTGATGAACATGAGCTGATGTTGGCAGGCAATTTGCACAATACCTATTAAACAGTAACGCAACGAGGAAGAGACTATGTACCCGGCACTGTGGATCGCTAAAACCGGATTGGATGCTCAGCAGACCAACATGTCTGTGATATCCAACAATCTCTCCAATGTGAATACCACCGGCTTCAAGCGTGACCGGGCCGTGTTCAACGATCTGATCTACCAGAACCTGCGTCAGGTGGGTGCCCAATCCTCGGAGAATACCGAGTTGCCATCGGGTCTGATGGTCGGTACCGGTGTGCGGGTCGTGGCGACTCAGAAAGAGCACAGCCAGGGCAATATCGTACAGACCGGTAACTCCCTCGATGTGGCGGTTCAGGGTAAAGGCTATTTCCAGGTGCTCCATCCGGACGGCAACATCGTCTATACCCGTGACGGTACCTTCAGTCTCACCGCCGATGGCAATATCGTCACCCCCAACGGTTATGAACTGCAGCCGGCGATGACGGTACCGAGCAACGCTACTAGTCTGACCGTTGGTTCCGACGGCGTGGTCTCTGCCCTGGTCTCCGGCAACAGCACACCAACCCAGATCGGTCAGATTGAACTGGGCTACTTCGTCAATCCCCAGGGCCTTGAGCCAATTGGCGACAACCTGTTCCGTGAGACCAATGCCAGTGGTGGGGTGAACACGGCGATCCCCGGCAATGACAGTACCGGTACCTTGATTCAGGGGGCGTTGGAAAGCTCGAATGTGAATGTGGTTGAAGAGCTGGTGAATATGATCGAGACACAGCGGGCCTACGAGATGAACTCGAAGGCGATCTCTACCACTGACGAGATGCTCTCCTACGTCAATCAGCAACTTTAACGGGATAACGGGCTGATGGGCAGACTACACAAAATAGCTTGGCTGGTTTTAATGATGCTGGTGATGGTCGGGTGCCAGAGCAGCAATCCTGTGCGTGATGCCGCCTATGCACCGATTCGTCCTGTATTGCCGCCACCGGCGCCTACCGGCAACGGCTCCATCTATCAGGCGGGTTACGAAAATGCCTGGTTTGAAGATCAGCGCGCCCGTCGGGTTGGCGACCTGCTGACCGTGCAGCTGGTTGAAAGCACCCAGGCGAACAAATCCGCCTCTACCTCAACCTCCAAAAGTTCAAACAACAGCCTGACCAGCCCGACCCTGTTCGGTCAGGCGATGCAGTTCAATGTGCCCGGATTTGTACCCATCGCCAACAACAAGGATGTCAATCTGGGCTTCGATCTGGCCTCCGAGAACGACTTCAGCGGTGACGGCAGTGCCTCCCAAAGCAACGCCCTGAGCGGCAGTATCACCGTCTCGGTGATCGAAGTGTTGCCCAACCGTAATCTCTATGTGCGCGGTGAGAAGCGCATCGGTATCAACCAGGGCACCGAGTATGTACGGCTCTCCGGTATCGTCCGCCCGAGTGATATCTCGCCCACCAATACCGTCGCCTCGACCCGTATCGCCGATCCGACCATTACCTATAAAGGTGAAGGTGCGTTGGCGGATGCCAACTCCATGGGCTGGCTCTCCCGGTTCTTCAACAGTGTGCTCTCTCCCTTCTGAGGTATCTGAGATGAAAGCTCTTGTGAAACGAATTCTCCTGGTTCTGGCCGTCGTGATGATGACCGCACAACCTCTGCTGGCAGAGCGCATCAAAGATCTGGCATCGATCCAGGGCGTGCGTAACAACCAGTTGATCGGTTACGGCCTGGTCGTAGGGCTGAATGGCACCGGTGACAAAGATACCGACTCCCCCTATACCATCAACAGCCTGAAGAATCTGCTCTCCCAGTTGGGTGTGCAGATCCCGGAAGGGGTCAACATCAAACCGAAGAATGTGGCGGCGGTCATCGTGCACGGCGATCTGCCTCCCTTCAGTAAGGTCGGCCAGAAACTCGATGTCACCGTCTCCTCTCTGGGTAATGCCAAGAGCCTGCGTGGCGGCACTCTGTTGATGACACCATTGAAAGGCGCGGACGGCAACAACTATGCCCTGGCCCAGGGTAACCTGGTCGTTGGTGGACTGAGTGCGGAAGGTCAGGACGGTTCCAAGCTGACGGTGAATATTCCCAGTGCCGGCAGAATTCCCAACGGTGCGACGGTTGAACGGGAAGTCCCCAACAGTTTCAACAAAGCGCCAATGTTGACCCTGAATCTGAACGATGGCGACTTCACCACCGCAATGCGGGTGGCGGAGTCGATCAACCTGACCATCGGTCCCGGTACCGCAAAGGCAGTGGATTCCACCTCCATCCGGGTCAATGCGCCACTCGATCCAGGCCAGAAGGTCACCTTCATCTCCATGCTCGAAGAGCTTGAAGTGAAGCCCGGTGTCGCCTCTGCCAAGGTGATCATCAACTCCAGGACCGGTACCGTGGTGATCAACAACCAGGTACGGGTCTATCCCGCTGCGGTATCCCACGGCAACCTGGTGGTCAGCATCAGTGAGGATCCGGCGGTTTCCCAGCCGGCGCCTTTCTCCCGCGGCGGTAACACCGAAGTGGTTCCCCAAAGCCAGATCACTGTGACCGAGGAGGGACAGAACCATATGTTTCTCTTCAATCCCGGTGCTTCACTTGATGAGGTAGTGCGTGCCGTCAATCAGGTAGGTGCCGCTCCCAGTGATCTGGTGGCTATTCTTGAAGCGTTGAAAGAGGCCGGCGCGCTGCGTGCAGAGCTGCTGGTAATCTGATGAACAACGTTTCACCTTCCCTCTATCATGACTTCTCCGGGCTGGCTGAGCTGAAACGCCAGGCCCGGGCGGATCAGGGGGCAACCGCGGAAAAGGCGGCCCGTCAGTTTGAGTCGGTCTTCATTCAGATGATGGTCAAGCAGATGCGTCAGGCCAGCTTTGGCGGTGGTGTTTTCGACAGCAAGCAGAGCCGTTTTGCTCAGGATATGTATGACCAGCAGCTGGCGGTCCATCTGGCGGAGAAACAGGGCCTGGGTATGACACCCATGCTGCGTCGACAATTGGGTGGCGAGACTCAGGTTGCGACACGGGAGCTCTCCGGTCTCGACAACTACTGGAACAATCCGGCCACCCTGGCGCGTCGTTATGCCAACAGCAAGCCACCGGCGAATGCACCTGAGCCGACACAACAGGCAACCGCGAAGATTGAATCGCCCGAGAGCTTTGTCTCGACCCTCTGGACATCGGCAGAGGCGGCTGCCACCGAGTTGGGTCTGCCTACCGAGGCGCTGCTGGCCCAGGCGGCTCTGGAGACAGGCTGGGGCAGCCATATGATCTCCGCCGCCAATGGCAACAACAGTCACAACCTGTTCGGCATCAAAGCGGACCAACGCTGGGATGGGGAGCGGGTTAGGAACGAGACTCTGGAGTATCAGGATGATGTGGCGGTACGCCGTCGCGAATACTTCCGCAGCTATGACTCCTTCGATTCGAGTTTCCAGGACTATGTGGCCTTCCTCAAACAGAATCCAAGATACAGCGAAGCCCTCAACAGCACCCAGGATACGGCTGCCTATTTCCAGGCGCTGCAGGATGCGGGCTACGCCACCGATCCCAAATACGCGGAGAAGATCCTGCGGGTGATGGAGGGACCGGAAATGCAGGCTGCACTGGACCAGGTCAAGAGTTCAGCTGCTCAGCCGATATAGCGGAATAGGAGGCTAGTAAGGTGAGTTTACAGTCCATAGGTGTCTCCGGGTTGGTCGCCACTCGGCTGGCTCTGGATACCACCGGTCACAACATTGCCAATGTGAATACGGATGGCTATAGCCGTCAGCGGATCGATTTTGCCACCCGTCTGCCAAGCCAGAGTGCTGTCGGTTTTATCGGCAGTGGTGTCGATGCCTCCGAAGTGCGTCGTCAATACGACGATTTTATCGCCGGTCAGATGCGCGCCAGCTCCTCGGTGGCCTCTGAGCTGCAGGCCTATTTTGAAGGGGCCAAGCAGCTGGACGATCTGGTGGCCAACGCCGATGCCGGCTTGCAGCCGGTGATTCAGAATTTTTTCGATGCGCTGCAGGGTATGGCTGACGATCCAGCCTCGATCCCGGCGCGTCAGATGGTACTTACCGATGCGGCGGCACTGGCCGACCGGTTTCAGTATTTCGATCAGCAGTTCGATAGCATGCGCAACCAGATCAATAACCAGATCGGTTACAACATAGGTCAGATCAACCGCATCGCCGAAGGCATTGCCGACATCAATGCGGATATCAAGGTTGCCTACGGCAGTACCCCCAATGATCTGCTGGATAAGCGAGATCAGTTGATCAATGAATTGGCGGAGCTGATCGATATTCAGGTCCTGGAGCAGACCGACGGCGCCTACAATGTGTTCATCGGCAAGGGTCAGCCTCTGGTGATGGATACCGATGCATCGACCCTCGGCACCCAACCATCGACCATGGATCCCAGTCATCTGGAGATCACCTTCGACTTCGCCTTCGGTACCCAGGTAGTCACCGACCAGATGAGTGGTGGTGAGATCGGCGGTATGCTCAGATTCCGTGACGAGATCCTCGATCCAACCCAGAACCGTGTCGGCCTGGTCGCCCTGGGCATCGCGGAACAGATCAATGACCAGAACCAGCTGGGACTCGACCTGGAGGGGCTGACCGGTACCGCCATGTTCGGTATGGGAACGGTTGAGGTCTTTCCAAGACCCGGCAACGGCAGTTCCATTACCGCCACGATCAATGATGTGGCCAGCCTCACCGGAGACGGCTATGAGTTGAGTTATGACGGAGTCGATTTCACCCTGCGTAATATGAACAGTGGTGCAACCCAGGTGTTGGCCGCCGGACTGAATACCGTGGACGGTGTGGATATCACCATCAACGCGGTTGGCGCGACTCCCGGAGATACCTTCATCATTCAGCCGACTCGAAATGCGGCACAGAACTTCAGTCTGTTGTTCGACGATGTGCAGCGTCTTGCGGCGGCCTCACCGCTTCGAGTGACACCGGCGGTGGATGCCAATGGCAATCCCCTGAATACCGGTAATGCCAGTATCACCCAGCCCGCCAATACCAGTATGACCGGACTGCCTCTGGCCGGAGGCACCATCCAGCTTGTGTATGACGATCAGGGTGGCCCAACCAGCGGCTTCGAGGTCTACTATCCCGGTTCGGTTCCCGGTGTGGATCCGTTTGATGATTTCATTACCTACGACGATCTGAATACCGCAAGCGTGGCCGGTACTCAGGTGCCGGGTACCACATTCCCGTTATACGGCGATATCAGCTTCACCATCTCCGGCGTACCGGATGATGGGGATAGCTTCATCATCGGCAACAACACCAACGGCACCAGCGACAATCGCAATGCGCTGGGCCTGGTGAGTGTGCAGAACCAGAATGTACTGCTGGGCGGCACCTCGACCATTGATGAGAGTTATGTCTCGATGGTTTCCGATGTGGGCTCAAGGACTCGCCACGCGGAACTCAATCTCTCTGCCCAGGAGAGCCTGTTGACCCGTACCAGAGAGGCCATGGCCGAGGTCTCCGGCGTCAATCTGGATGAGGAGGCTGGCAGGTTGATCCAGTTTCAACAGGCCTACCAGGCATCGGCACAGGTGATTTCCGTGGCCAGTACCCTATTTGACACACTGCTGGGTGCAGTTAGGAGATAATCTATGGAACGCGTTTCAACTTCCACTCTGTTTAGCCGCGGCATAGACAGCATGCTGGAACGCCAGTCCGCTCTGAGTCGTGCGCAACTGCAGATCTCCAGCGGTAAACGCATATTGACCCCGAGAGATGATCCGCCGGGAGCTGCACAGGCACTCAATCTGAAGACTTCGATCACCCAGGTGGAGCAGTATCAGGCCAATGCGGACCGGGCCCGGGCACGGCTGGATCTGCAGGAAGCCAGTCTCGCGGCTGTGGAAGATATCATGCCCAGAGTGTTGGAGCTCACCCTGCAGGGACAGAGCGATACCTACTCGGCGGAACAGCGAATTGCCATTGCCCAGGAGTTGCGACAACTGAACGACGAGCTGATGGCGCTGGCCAACACCCAGGACAGTGACGGCGAGTATATTTTTGCCGGTTACAGTGCGGAGTCGATTCCCTTCAGCAACCCGGCCGACGGGGTGTTCGTCTATTCCGGGGATATGGGGGTCAGAACCATCCAGATCTCCGCCACCCGGCAGGTTCAGGACCGGGAGAACGGCTATGACGTGTTCATGAATCTGACCACCAGCACCGGCGCACAGCGAAACCTCTTCGAGACGGTACACGGAATCATTGCAGGACTTGAGGCCGACGCGCCCAATGCGGTATTCATCGATGATATACATGCCGCTCACGAACAGATCGGCGCGGTGCGTGCCCGGGGTGGGGCGAGGCTCAACACCATCGAGGATCAGGGCCGGGTGAATGAGGATTTCATCTTCACCATGCAGAGCTCCCTCTCGGACATCGAGGATATCGATCTGGCTGAGGCAGTGAGTCGATTTGAGCAGGAGATGCTGGCGCTTCAGGCCGCTCAGCAATCCTTCAACATGGTGCAGAGTCTCTCCCTGTTCAACTATCTCTGATATCCAATCACTTTCAGCTGGATGATATTGATTGGTATCAAGCGCAACAGGGCATTTTAAGCTTTCAATGCTCGCCGCTGGTCTGGCCCGGTAGCAGGCTGGAAATCGCAAACTCTGCAGCCGTCATCAGTTCATCCTTGCCACGACCCTGTCTGGCCAACACGGAAATCCCATATAAGACAGACATCAGATAGTCTGCCATGACATTGGGTTCAGCCGTGTCTGGAAGTCGTCCCCGGCTCTGTTCCTGCTCGAACAGGCTGGTGAGTACCTGCCTGGTATCAAGTCCCATGCTCTGCAGCGCCTGGGTTACCTCCTCGGGCACGCCAGTACCTCCTGCTTCGCAACTGCTTTTGACGAACAGGCAGCCTTTGGGGGAAGTCTTGTCACTGACCAGTTCGATGATGTTACTCATGTAGCGGCGTATGCGTTCAGCCAGCGGCTGTTCGTCGGGTCTGCTCAGCTGTTCCAACAGTGGCGCTGCATAGCAGGCCATATAACGCTCCAGGGCCGACTGAAAGAGCTTCTCCTTGTTGCCAAAGGCTGCGTAGAGGCTGGGCTTGTTGATTCCCAGCTGTTGCGTCAGGTCGCTGACCGAGGTGCCGGAATAGCCGTTCTCCCAGAACAGGCGCATGGCCTTGTCCAGTGCCTCTGACTTATCGAATGATCTTTTCCGCCCAACACTCATTGCATGCTCTTTGCTGTTTAACAAATCGGTTACTTGACATTATGTACCGATCGGTATAGTTTTTCAATTATGTACCGATCGGTACAAAATAACCCTACTATTTTGAGGTGTCTAATCATGAATTCAGTAAAAGACCGGGTTGTACTGGTGACCGGAGCCAACCGGGGTATCGGCAGGAGTATTGTGGAGCAGTTTTTCAAAGCCGGTGCGTCAAAGATCTATGCCGCAGCGCGTAAAGCGGAATCTCTCACACCGCTGTCAGAAATCTACGGCGATCAGGTGGTACCCCTGCAGATCGATCTGCATCAGCCGGAGACCATTCTCGAGGCGGCCAAAAGAGCGGGTGATGTGGAGATTGTGGTCAACAATGCGGGTATGTTGAACATTGCCAATCCCCTGGCGAGTAATGCGGTGGTGGCGATGCAGGATGAGATGGAGGTGAACGTCTATGGTCTGATGCGTATGGCTCAGGCCTTCGCGCCGATCCTCAAGGCAAACGGGGGTGGTGTGCTGGTGCAGCTCAATTCAGTGGCGTCGATCAAGAGTTTTGCCGACTTTGCCACCTATTCGGCTTCCAAGGCGGCGGCCTACTCGATCACTCAGGGATTGCGTGATCTGTTGAAAGAGCAGGGTACCCAGGTCGTCAGCGTACATCCCGGGCCGATTGCTACCGATATGGCCAACAATGCCGGTCTGAGTGAGCTGGCCGAACCGGCTGAGCTGGTGCCTCAGAGCATCATTGCGGCCATCGAGTCGGGTGAGTTTCATGCCTTCCCGGACAGCATGGCGAAACAGATTGGCACTGTCTATCAGGATTTCGCCAAGAGTGTCGTTGAAGCGGACCTGATGGCCGGGTGAGCTCTTATATTTGATTATAAAGCGGAGTTATATTGCCCAAGAGCCGGCAGTTATTGCCGGCTAAGCGGCAGGAAATTAAAGTACAAGATGATTGTGGGGCTGCTCAGGAGAGACTAAGCTGGGTTTAAAGTCGAATAAAAACAACTGGTTATCTAAATAAAATTTTATTAGAGATCGAATTCTCAAAAGTCAGTTCAGGTTAAAGTTCTCCGCCTTGAGGCCGTTACAAATAGCGGAGGCGGTAAATACCAACAATTGAATGGTATATCCGCTAAATGCAAATCGCCGGTGATCGAGCGCTTAACCATAGATGCCATCATCGGTATAGATAGAGGAATTAGTCATGGCAATCACAGTCAACACTAACGTATTCTCCCTTGCCGCACAGAAAAACCTGAATCGTACACAATCCGATCTTCAATCTTCAGTTCAACGCCTCTCTTCCGGTCTTCGCATCAACATGGCGAAAGACGACGCAGCCGGTCTGGCTATCGCCCAGTTGCAGACTGCACAGGCACGCGGACTGACCGTCGCCCAGCGTAACATCGCGGACGGCACATCCTTCCTCTCAGTTGCCGATGCAACCCTGCAGTCTGTCAGTGACATGATGCAGCGCCAACGTGAGCTCTCCGTACAGCACGGTAGTGGTCTCTACACTTCTGCCCAGCAGGCTCTGATGTCGGTTGAGTTTGATGCGCTTACTGCAGAAATCACCGCTTCACTGGGTCGTGCAACCTTTAATGGCACCGCCGTATTCGGTGGTGGTGGTACCATCGTGGTGGGTGCGAATACATCTGAAACCATCGATATTTCAGTTGCCGCACTGGCCGCCCGTACTGCTGCGATCTCCAATACCGCTACGGCTGACGCCGACCTCAACGCGGTTTCAACAGCACTTGCCAACGTTGGTGCGCTGCAGAGTCGTCTGGAACAGGCTGGCCGAGTTGCCGCCAGTATGGAAGAGGCCCAATACGCCGCCGCCGGTCGTATCATGGATGCTGACTTCGCCCGTGAGACTGCAAGATTCACCAGCTCCCAGGTCGTACAGCAGGCCGGTGTAGCCGCTCTGGCCCAGGCCAACTCAATTCCTCAGTTAGCCTTGAGCTTGCTGCAGTAAGGTAGTTTCCGGGGGCGTTCGCCGCCCCCGGATGCTAAACTTGGAACATAGATAGAGTAGGGTATGAGCATGCCAAACGTAATCGCAGATTTGGCCAATCAATACGCCTATAAACGGGAAGTTCCCAGTGCTGATGGCAAAGCTGGTGTTGACGTCAAGTCGACAAGTTCCGTCGAGCTGCAAGCGACTCAGAGGCAAGGTCAAGGGCAACAGCCCGCAATCGATACCGCTGAGCTGGCGAGCAAGGTTGAGAGTCTCAACCAACTAGTCAATCGGAATTTGGAATTCAGCGTCGACGATGCCACCGGTCAACAGGTGCTGCGAGTCATCGACTCCGATACCGGAGAGGTGGTTCGGCAAATACCTTCGGACCAGATCTTGCATGTTATTTCTCAGGTTCAGAAGGCCAGCGAAGGGATGCTTCAAGGCGTGTTATTGGACGACCAGGTTTAATTGAGAGAAATTGCTTACCTGTATATAGGGGCAAGACCGAAATGACTATAGGCTTTTCAGGGATAAGTACAGGGTCTGACTGGAATTCGATCATCAACCAACTGTTGCAGATCGAGAGTCGGCCCCTGTCCACCCTCCAATCTCGGGAACAAGAGATCGATGAGAAGATCAGCGACTTCGGGCTGGTCAAGAGCGCCATCGATACCTTCAACTCGACTGTAGAAGAGCTGACCAGTTCCAGCGGTTTTGCAGCTTTCACTGCCTCCTCAACCGATGAGGCGGTACTCACAGTCTCCGCAGACTCCTCTGCGGTGGCTTCCAGTTATGATGTGGTGGTTACCCAGCTGGCGAACCGCGACAAGATTGCTTCCTCTGCCTATACCGATGCCACAACCTCGGTCGGTACAGGCACCCTGTCGATTACCGTCGACGGTAACACCATGGATCTGGTGCTGGATGGTTCAAACAACACCCTCACGGATATTCGTGACGCGATCAACAGCGCCACAACCAATCCGGGTGTGACAGCGACCATTCTGAATGAGGCATCCGGCAGTCGGTTGATACTGACCAGCGAAGAGTCGGGGCTGGCGAATGCCATCACCATCAACGTGACGGATGGGGATGATGCCAGCAACACCGATGCCAACGGCCTCTCCAGGCTGTTTCATATCGGCGTGGGTGGTGATGGACTGGCGGAACAGGTCGATACCGCTCAGGACGCCATATTGACCATCGACGGCTTCAGCATCACAGGCGCCTCGAATACGGTGACCAGTGCCATATCCGGTGTGACCCTCAGTCTGACCGGCGCTGGCTCCTCAACCATCAATATCGCTCGGGACAATACCGAGATTGAAGACAGGATCAGCGGTTTTGTGGATGCCTACAATACCCTGATCGAACAGATCGATGATCTGGAAGCGGGATCCCTCTATAACGACAGCAGTCTGAGACGTATCAAACAGGGTTTTGTCGATGTCATCAATCAGACTGTGGATATCGCTGGTGATACCGCCTATCTGTTCGAAATCGGCATCACTCGGGATCGGGATGGGGTTTTATCTGTCGATAGTAGTGAACTTTCCACGGCTTTGGCCGATGACTTTAACAGAGTGACACAGATACTCTCTGAAGCAACAACAGGCTATGCGACTCGTTTCTTCAACTACACTGAGTCGCTACTGGAGGTGGGTGGCCTGCTCGACTCCAAAGATGATACTCTGAGCAGTCAGAAAGATTCGATACAGACTCAGATAGAGCGTCAGGAGTTGCATTTACAAACTTATGAGGCCACGCTGATTCGACAGTTTGCCTCGCTGGATCAGACCATGGCGCTGTTGACCAGCACCAGTGAATATCTGACCAGTCAACTCGCGTCATTGAACAGTAACAACTAACCTGGTTGTTGTTTGGACTTAATCGAACAACCTTAAAGGTAAAATGATGGTAAAGAATTCGGCTATCAACAGTTATCGTCAAGCGGCTTCCTCGGAAGCGATGTATGCTACCCCTTTCAGGTTGGTACAGATGCTTATGACCGGCGCATTGGATGGTATGGCCAATGCCAGAGGGTCGATTATCCGTAAGGAGCATGAGGCCCGTAACAACGAAATCAAATGGGTGATATCGGTGATCGACGCACTACGCGGCGCCCTCGATTTCGAACAGGGCGGAGAGATCGCAAACAATCTCGATATGCTCTATGACTATATGATCCGCCGCCTCTTCACTGCCAATGTGGAGCAGGACGTGGATGCGTTGGATGAAGTGATCTCGCTATTGAAAGAGATCAAAACCGCTTGGGATGCAATGCCGGAAGCGATCCAGAATGCCTCCAACATCAAAGAGACGGTTAAAAAGATCTAGCCCCGTTTTATCACCACTGACAGCGGTGGATTGAAATCCCGTGTCTCAGCTTCAGCAAAATCTGACCCAGGCACTCGAATTGAGCCAGAGGATCTACGATCTGGCGAAGCATTCGGCGTGGAGCGATATGGATCAGGCGGACCAGCAGAGAAGAGACCTGCTGGAGTCCATTTTCAACGATAGCGAGTACAAGCAAAAACCGGATGCCTATCGGCTTCAGGTTGAGCAGATCATCGATCTCAACGAGCAGGCGTTGGCCCTCTGTTCCGATGCCCGATTGAAGCTCAATCAGCAGGGCAGAAAAGTCAAGGTGGGGCGCCAGGCGCTCTCGGCCTATAAAAAGAACTCTGCTGATTAAGGCTGAACACGGATTTAGCCGAGGATCAGTTCCACTGCAGCTTGTTCACCGCCTTACCCTCCAGGCATTAAATAGAATCACGAATCAACTATCGAGGTGTTGCTGTTTGTCCACATCTCACGGATCAGCCCTGCCAATCCCAGGGTGGGGGGCGGTGTATCGTGGGCAATCAGCCTGTGCAGCTGTTTAAGGTTGTGAAAGGGGACATTGGGGTACATGTGATGTTCGATATGGTAATTCATCTGCCAGTAGAGAAAAGCCAGCAGTGGATTCAGCAGTATGGTGCGTGAGTTCTGACGGAAGTCAGAGACATCGCCCTGCATACCGAAATGCTGACCGGCCGCCAAGACCACATTGAACCAGGTCAGAATGAAAGGTGCCAGGGTGATAATGAAGAGCAGTGGCCAGTGCCCGCTGACGATGAACAGGCTGGCCAGCATCAGGTGTCCCGCGAACATGAAGCGGGCCCAATGAATCACATTTTGGCGCTGCTTTGAGTGCTTGTTGGGAAACAGTCTGTCGCTCCAGGAACCACGCATTATGCCCAGGCTGTTCTCGGTGGTGATCCTGATCGCCCGATAGCAGAGGGGCAGGTTGAAGGTGAGTGCCCAGAGCCAGGAAACCAGCGAGAGTTTCTGCGGCAGTATCACCTCCTGGTCGAGCTCCTTGTGTACCGTATATTTATGGTGATAGGCGTGGCTGACGGAGAAATAGTAGGGATTGTTCCAGCTTAAGAAGGCAAACAGTTTATAAAATAAACTGTTGATGCGCTTGGATTTGAAAACAGTCTTGTGCATCAACTCATGTCCGGCGCCAGACCATCCCAGAAATGCGTATGCAGCACCGTGCAGGGCGATTGTGATCACGCCCATGAGCCAGGCGCCCTGACTCAGAAAATGGTAGGCACTGGCGCCGGTGACGCCAAGCAGTGCCAGATGCAGAAAGATAAAAAGGCCGCCCTTGAGATCGCTTTTTCTCATCAGCGGAGTGAGTTGCTGTCTGGAGAGGGGCGTCCGGTACCATGAAATCCTGGGCTGTCTCAATTGAGAATCTCCCGGGTGCTGCCGATCAGCATGAAAGCGAGCATGGTGTGGGCGACATGGACGATCTCATGGGTCTGGGAAAAGCCGTCAAGGAAGCGGGTGACATCATCATGAATCTGTGAACGGAAGTCGTGCCAGACAATGATCGCATCATCGGCCGCCATGTTTAACGCATTTTCTGTATCACTCCTGACCGTCTCGAAGTCATGACCACCATCGATGAAGATCAGTTGAAAGCGTTTCAGAAAGTTCTGCTGTTGTGGGTCTATCGTGGTGCTGTCCTGATAGAGCTGGGTGACTTTTTCTCTCAGATGGCGCTCCGCCCGATTGATATAGATAGCCCCATGCTTGGCGAAGATGTCTCTCAGATGCTCATCATTGGCATTGCCGTCGTTCAAGTAGTCGGCTTCACTGATATTCTCCTGGGTGGCGGTGGTATTCGGGTCGATATCGATGGTGATGATTTCCGTCGAGTCCGAGGAGTTACGCGCGAACAGTAGTGTGGTGGCTCCCATGTAGGTGCCGAATTCAAAGATCGCTGCGGGTGAGATGAGTTTGACGAAGGAGACCAGGATGGCACTCTCCAGCAAAGTCAGTCCGCCGATGGCACTGCTTGGAATGTTGACGGTGAACTCCGTGTTCTGCGCCTGATAACGGTTTTCGACGGCCTGGAAAACCACCTTCGGTCGGATTTCGATAATCTTTGAGGTGCTGCTGTTCTGCTCGGTCATGGGTGATCCTTACTGCTAGGGCCTGTTAACACGAATCCAATACGCCCTGCTGGGTCTGTTTTTGTGTCCAGCAAGGCAGAATGAGCATCGTGTAGTTATTCTACATGAGCGAATGATAACGCCGCTGGGTGCAAAAACAGACCCAGCCCTCCGGGTTGCGCCTGAAAAAGCACCACTCGGCGTTGCTCGTCGCTCATTTGGAACAACCAAACTTCGCTCCTCGCGCCT
>NAUB01000029.1 GCA_003676145.1 gamma proteobacterium symbiont of Stewartia floridana
GAAAGACGCTTGGCTTCAAAACGCCAGCACAATTGATGCATAATCATCTGGCTGCGCAAGCTGCATAAACCGTTATGCACCTCGAAATTGAATCCGCGTCATAAACAGTTAGCTTTGTGTTCGGCTTACAATTACCATAATGCAGCCGGTACACGTAATGTGTTATGACGAGCACTATTAATCCGCTAATTTGGCTGTCCATTCACTATTTCATAATCAATACTACTCAGGACTCCTAATGGTCCAACACTTTTGGAGAAGATTGCGTAAAGGGAAAGAACAACAAAAGGATGAAAAATAACTAATACACTCAAAATACCAGGCTCCCTGAAGAGCCTCTGATCTATCAACTTCGATATGGGCCGCATGAATAGTGAGTAAACACTGAATACGAATGGCTTGCGTGGCTCGATAGAATCCTCTATTTCCATAAGGAGGTGCTTCCCTGTAAATGGAACGTTGCTTTAATACTACTTTTTCTAGTGCATTTACAATGAAAACGCAAGGTAACCAATGCATTTGGCGGCTAGTTGCGTAACCATTCGCCATTTCATGCCCCTAACGGACCGGTCACCCAATACCCCGAAGATTCGGATCTATCTAACACATACCCTATCGAGTCATAAGGAGATTGAGCTTTTTCAATGCTTGTTTTAGGCACATTCGACAGTATTCGTGCTTTAATAAATCATTCTCAGGTAGTAATGCTCATGAAAACTCCCGCTTTCACCACCGCCCTGCTCTTTGTCTTTCTCGCTTTGAGCTCGACTCTCGCCTTGTCGGCTGACCCCGTAAACCATGCCGCAACAGCCGACACCCCATCTATGGTCGTTGAGCAGACCATTCAATACGATTACAACAAGGCATTGGATACCGTCAGACAACAGTTGAAGGATGACGGCTGGAAACTGATTGCCGAGATCAACCTGGGCACTCGGCTGGCAAAGAAAGGGGTAGAGGTTCCCGGAGGACTGGTGATCTTCAAACTGACCAGCGGCAAGAATGCGATACCCTTGCTGGCTGCTGATGAGACCCGTTATGTCTCCGCTATGATGCCCTGCGGCCTCTCGGTCTACGGCAAGCAGGATGGTACGGTTGTTATCTCACGCATGAACTTTGAGATGATGAGCGCCATGCTGGAGCCCAAGGTTGCTAAAGTGATGACTAAATCGATCACCAAACTCAACAAAACCGTTGAGAGTGCCATGGCCAAGATGGCAGCCAACTAACTGGCTCCAGGGTTGTCCGGGACGGAAGTCCCGGGGATCCATGGGCATCACTCTATCGCAGTGCCGAATCATCGGCTTCTGTTTGCATGATGTGTAAAACAGACACACCCAGCACAAGCCCCAGAGCTCCACGCTTACCACACCCTCCTACTGGCTCGAGACTCAACCTACTCCTTGAGTTAGATAGCCCGCCTCGCAGGCATCACCGTTCCAGATGTGGCCGATGCATCTCTGAACCAGCCTAGCCCCTCAAACCTGAGGAGAGCTTGTACAGTCATTGACGGTGGAGACTCCCTGCTGAGTGTGACGCAATAGAAAATTCTCCAATCTCTTCTGAACTGCCCTCTACAAGCGGTCCAAATGAATTCGACCCCCATCCATATCAATATTTCTCGGCAATTAAATATTTCACTGTTATTACAATAAGTTATCTAAATACCGACCACTTCTGAGCAGCGATTACCGTTCAGAGTTTATACGCTAATGTAAAAATAAAATAAATATTACTTGTACAATATGTACAACTATACTATCGTTTTACTTACAAAACCTATACAAGCCTCCTTCGAACGGCACCACTAAACCCAAAGAGTTGAGCTTTTTAAATGTAAAACAGTAACTTATGAGGACAGACAGATGAGATTAACAAGCAAAAGCCGCTACGCAATCACCGCCATGATCACTTTGGCTCTAAATCACAACAAGGGCCCCATGACCCTTTTTGAGATCTCTGAAAGTCAGGGTATCTCTCTCTCTTACCTGGAGCAGCTGTTTGCTTCCCTGCGCTCCAAAGGGTTGGTCAAGGGCTTTCGTGGACCTGGAGGCGGTTACGCGCTTGCGAAGTCTGCAGAGCAGATCTCAATCGCTGAAATCATCTGTGCTACCGATGAGTGGGTTGACTACACCTATGCCAACGAGAGAGACACCGTTCAGCGAGAGACACAACTCAGCAGTCGCACTCTGTGGAGCAGCCTCAGCAAACAGCTCTACGATTTTGTCAGTGACATCAAACTGTCAGACCTGATCAACCGCCAGACTGTCCACGCGTCCCATGAACAGCAAAACAAGATTGCAGCCTAAAGCTGTTGGCCGAGGGGCTCTGAAACTCGACCAACGCAATTTATACATTCACTTGTTAAAACAGACCTGGGTAAATCCGCGATCTGAACTCCATCAGATTAAAGGCTTACCCATAAATTGAGGATTGAGACATGTCAACACCAACTGCAGAGATGCAATTTACACAAACTGCCACAGACCGCCTTGAGGTCAACAAAGTCGAAAGTGGCGCAGCACTTCAGTGGCTGAGTTCTGGATTCGAGGATTTCAAACGCACTCCAGCGCTCAGCCTCCTCTACGGCCTGTTGTTTGCGAGCCTGACCGCCGGGGTATTCCTGCTGGTAACGAATGTACCCTGGTATGCAGTTGCCTATCTGACAGGCCTGGTCGTGATGGGGCCATTCATGGCGTCGGGTCTCTATGCGGCGAGTCGTGATATGCAACAGGGACGCGAAGCAACCATCGACAACAGCCTGAGGCTGCTCATCAAACGTTCCACCAATCTGGCGCTGTTTGCAACGCTGCTGGCGCTGGTTATGGCTGCCTGGGTACGTATTTCAGCACTGCTGTTTGCGGTCAAGTTCAGCACACTCACGCCAAGCATCGAAGCCTACACAAGCCTGTTCAGCAGCGCAGAGGGCTGGATCACCATGAGCTACTTCGTTGGCATTGGTTTTCTGCTGGTAACTTCAGTGTTTGTGATCAGCGCAGTCGCGATTCCTGCCATTCTGGATAAGGATGTCGATTTCATCACTGCGATGCAGACCAGCTACCGGGCAGTTACTCACAACCCAGGGGCGATGGCTTCGTGGGCGGTGATCATCGTTGCGCTCACGGCAGTTGGTGTGATGACCGCCTTTGTTGGCTTTGCTGTGCTCTTCCCGATCCTGGGTTATGCCACATGGCACAGCTACCGTTCCCTGGTGAAGTAGAACCGATGCAGTAATCAGGCGTTGCCGGGCCGTGTTGAAACACTCTACCCGGCAATGTTTGCAAGCAGGGTTTCGCAGTGAGCAGGCTGCGGCAACCACGATCAGACCCAAGAGGTGATCGATATGAAAACCATACTCTTCGTAACCATAGTGACTTATGCCTTTTTGAGTTACAGCCAGCCCTCAGGCACGGCTAACGCCGGAGTAGCCTATGACCACCAAAAGATGGTGGCGGCTCACGGTTGCCCGGCATCAAAACCCAGCGGTAAAACGCACAACAAGAGTTGGCGCTATCTCAAGGGCGACTCATCGCAGATCAACCTGATGATGATCGACTGGCACGATAGAGGCGAAAACTTCTTTGGCCCAATCAGGAACATATGAGAGAAAAACAGAGCCTGCCAGGGAAACAGGCAGGCCGATCTCAACATTTGCAGGTCTGGTATGACTCGGAATGCCCACTCTGCCGAAGGGAGATCGATCTTTTAAAACGGCTGGATAGCAAACAATCCATTCATTTCATCAAGATCGAAGAGTGCTCCACTCTGCCTATGGAGAAACAACAGCTGTTGGAGCGCCTGCATGCCCAACAGCACGATGGTGAGATCATCTCAGGCGCCCAGGCATTCGCTGCAATCTGGCGAAAATTACCAGGTCTGAAAGTGTTGGGTTATGTTGCCCAATGGAAACCTGCCGGTGACTTCCTGGAATGGCTGTATGGTAAATTCCTCAAGTATCGACCAGCCATGCAACAATGGTTGAGCAGAAGGGGTATGGAGTAGTAAACCTCTGCTCAACCAGTGATCCCGTATTCGCTACAACAGCGTGATCAGGGCTCGAACTGAAGCCCCAGAAAATCGAACAACTTTCCCGAATCCTCCATCTTTAAACAGCTCATCACTTTGAGTAACTGTTCGGCTGTGTATTGCGTTGTCTGCAATTGACCATCCGGGACGCTGGCCTGAAAAGGCGCAGACAGTTGAGTATCTGTGGTTCCCGGCTGCAATCCGACTATGACCAGTTGCCGGCGTTTATACCCCAGCTCGATTGCGAAGTTTTTGATCAACATATTCAGGGCTGCCTTGCTGGAACGATAGGCGTGCCAGCCACCCAATCGATTGTCACTGATACTACCGACACGAGCAGACAATATACCGATTCGGCTGATCTGTTGATCGTTCATCCTGGGTATCAGATGTTTACACAGCAGCGCAGGCCCGATCGCATTTATTTGGTAGGCATGTAACAGATGGTCTGAGGTCAAATTTTTGAAGGTTTTTTCCGGCTTATGGTAGTGATCATGTAAAAAACCGGTTGCAATGAAAGCCAGATCAATACTGCCTGCTTTAATCTGATTAATTGCCTGGCTGATGCTCGATTCATTGAGTAGTTCGAACTCCAGATCGATTGTCAAATTTTCTAGCTTGACCAGTTGAGCCGGATCTCTGGTCAGTCTAATCAGAGTGGCATCAGGGTATTGCGCCTTGCCGATACCACCGGTTGCCCCTGCTACTAAAACCGTCTTGGGTGTATTGAAAGCGACCCCTTTTCCACGCAAAAAGACAGACTCTTTCATCTCAACGATCTCACAACCAAATTAATAAGGTGGCGACGGTCAATGAGTAACGCTAATGGCAAAGGCTACGATAAGCTCTTATCAGGACAGGAATTCCGCCCTGACTGCGGCGTCTTGTTTGAAGCAACCGGCAAGGGCCTTGGTGGTAGTAAAGGAGTTGCTGTCCATAACGCCTCGTGCTTTTACGCAATAGTGGGTCGCTTCGACCATGACCGCTACATCCTCAGTATCCAGCAGTGTCTGCAGTGCAACCAGTATCTGCCGGGTTAGACGCTCCTGTACCTGGGGCCGCTGTGCAAAAAAACGCACGATCCGATTGATCTTAGACAGACCGATCAGGCTTGCCGAGGGTAGATAGGCCACCTTTACCTTACCGTCAATGGTGATGAAGTGGTGTTCACAGGTACTGGTCAGATCGATCTCCCCGACTGAGATCATCTCATCCGATCCCATCTTGTTTTCGATCAGAGTGATCTTGGGGAAGTGGCTGTAGTCGAGACCGGAAAAGATCTCATGAATATACATCTTGGCAATCCGATGAGGCGTTTCAGTCAAGCTATCGTCTGACAGATCGAGGCCAAGTGTTTGCATCACGTCGCTCATCAGATCCCGGATGCGATCGTACTTCTGGTCCTGGCTCAAGCCATTATCAAACATCGGGGTTTCAAGACCATGCTCGATCAGCGCATCACGTACCAATGCTGCTTCGTCACTTATTTTTGGTTGTTTGGTAAGACGTAGAGGTTTGTTGAGCATGACTGTGGTCTCTCCGTTGGCATGCTCTCTGAGTCAATCGGTCGATAGAGTCCAACCCAAGAGTAAACATAACCGTTCGTTCATATTGATCTGCTGGCGAGATTGATTGGGATCTGGTCAGTTCATCAATCGAGCCGATGTGAAGTTCAATTCACACACTGTCGCCAGAGAACAAATCGATTAAAACTTAACTGTTAGGGAGATAATAGGCAGTTGATGGAACAAAGAAAACACGCAATTCCTAGAGGAAATAGAGTATTTCCATAGGACTACTGACCCGAAAGGCTTGGCTTAAAATAATTTCCTGACGAATTCCCCCCCACCTGACTATCCAATGGATCTCTTTGGGCACTAGGGGTTCAAGAAATACCTCACCGGGCTTTGTCTACGGACTTTCCGTGACAGTCCCAGCAGCACCCTCAACCAAGTGCTTCGCCAATTTGAAAGACCATTATTGGTCGGAACGTTGCAACATGAGATGGCGCTCTTGTCCGGATTCACGGATATAATCAAGATGATCCTTCTCAGACGAGTGATGCAAACTAGCTGCATGATCAACAAGGTACTGATGACGGTCATCCTTGGATAGAGGGGATTGTAAACCGGCAGGCAGCCGATTGATCATTGGACGATTCTGTCCTAGCTGTTGATATCGATACCATCGATCTCGATGCAACCAGAAGTTGGCTCCAGGTAAGCAGTAAGCACTTTCATGACGGTGACCGGCTGGCATGTTTGTATTCATTTCACGGTTTTCAGGCCCGTGCTGCACACATAATGCTTTCCATTTGCTTCAAAATGTTGTCACGTTGGAGGCGTAGTTCCGCCAGTGTGTTTTGTATCTCGTTATCTGTTCCGTGTTGACTTAACTCCGATAACTCGGCAGCAGTCCTGTGAATAGCATTATGAGACGTAACCAACTCCCGGTAGGCTTTGGTATGGCCAATACGCTTTTTTCCCTCACCTGCCAGCCATTGGCCGAAACGGCATTTCGTCATACTCAATGATGGCGGCTTGGATCTGTTTTTAATGCTCTGTTCTAAAGCCTGAAGCCAGGCGCGATGCTCGGTCATGGAGTAGAGCATAACTTTGTCATCGCGCTCCAACGGCAGCTGTTTTTGCCAGCTTTGCGGGAGCCTCCAGGAGCTGATCCAATGCGGGATCTCGTCGACTGGCATGGGCCGGGCGATGCCGTAGCCTTGAGCATAATGGCAACCGAACTTGAGCAGCAGTACCCCCTGTTCGTGAGTTTCAACACCTTCAGCGACCGTCTGCCGATTGAATGCCTGTGACAGGTTGAGTACGCCATCGAGTATAGCCAGGTCTTCCGGGGCGTTGAGTATGTTATGTATAAAACCTCGGTCAATCTTGATCGTCGCAGCGGGCAGCTTTTTCAGGTAGGTCAGCGAGGAATAGCCGGTACCAAAATCATCCAGAGCGAACTGCACATCGATCTCCATGCAGGCCTCCATTATGGCACACACCTGCTCTATGTCTTCAAGTGCATTGGTTTCGAGTATCTCAATTTCGAAATACCGGTTTTCGACCTGTGGCCAGACCTCACACTGCCTGGTCAGGTAATCGACAAAATCGGCCTGTTGCAAACTCATTGAGCCGAGGTTGATGCTGACGGCCAATTGGATACCGGCATCTTGCCAAGCAGCCAGCTGCCTCAGTGCAGTGTTTATGACCCAGTTGTCCAGCTCAACCGAAAGTGGGTCATTTTCAATATCGGGCAGGAAATCACCTGGGAGAAGCAGTCCCCGTTGCGGATGCTGCCAGCGGATCAACGCCTCTACGCCGAAAATCTCACCGGTGTGCATATTAACCTTGGGCTGGTAGTACAGCACAAACTCGTTGTTGCGCAGACCGTGGCGGATCGCTTTAATATTTTCATGGTGTATACGGATAGACCGGTCCAGCACGGCATCGAATACCGCAAAGCGATTCTTTCCTGACAGCTTGGCCTGGTACATCGCCTGGTCTGCCTGGCGCAGTAGCTGATCGGCGTCCACCTCCTCAGCCTGAGGGAACAGGGCAACACCGAGACTGCTGGAAACCTGTAGGCTCAGGCCGTCAAGATCGACTGGCCGGGATGCGGCATTCAGCAGGCGTTCGAGCAGTGGCACATAATCGTTGGTTGATTGCAACTCGGTCAGCACAGCGACAAACTCGTCGCCTCCGAGGCGCGCAATGGTGTCACATTTGCGCATCGCCAAACGCAGACGGTCGGCAATGGCTATCAACAGCCTGTCTCCAATGTCATGGCCATAGCGGTCGTTGATATCCTTGAAGTTGTCCAGGTCGAGAAAGACCACGGCCAGCGTACCATGGCGTCTGTATTCCTGGGTCATCGCGTGATGAAGGCGATCGATCAGCAGGCTACGATTGGGCAGCCGCGTGAGTATGTCATATTGCGCAATGTACTCAAGGTGCTCCTGCTGCTTTTTCTTCAACGTTATGTCGGTAAATACACCAACAAAATGACTAATATTGTTGTCGTCGTCGCGTACGGCGCTGATGGTTTCCATGGCGGCGTAGTATTCGCCATTCTTACGCCGGTTCCAAACCTCACCATGCCAGGAGCCACGCACACAGATGTCGTCCCAAAGAGACAGGTAAAAGGCCTCGCTCTGTCTATCGGATTTGAGCATACGCGGGTTCTTTCCGATCACCTCGGGCTGTGCGTAACCGGTGATTCGGGTGAAGGCCTTGTTGACGCGAACGATGTTGGCTTTTGAGTCGGTAATGATAATACCTTCCTGTGCGTTGGTGAACACTTCTTCGGCCAACAGCAACTGTCTCTCTTTCTCTTTACGGTCGGAGATGTCTATCCAACAGGAACGGCTGTAAAGAATTTTCCCCTGTTCGTCACGTACCGCGGTGGCGTTCAGGTTGACGTCAATCTTCGATCCGTCCCTGCGTATCAGCTGAAGCTCGGCGTTCTTGACATGTCCGGTTGTAACAAAGGATTTGAAAGCGCGCTGTGCATCTTGCATACAATCGGGGTGGTACAGATCAAAGATAGGATGGCCGATGATTTCGTCCTTGCTGTATCCCAGGTTGTCGGCAAGCGTCTGGTTGCATTCCCTGATATTGGCGGTTTCCGCGTCGACCGATACGTACATATCCGGAGAATTGTTGTAGTAGTCGATATAGCGCTGTTCGGATTCTTTCAGCTGCTGCCGTTGTTCCTGCAGCAGCTGTTGAATCTGGAATGCCCGTAACGCAGTGTAAACGGTGGTAAGGACTTTTTCAGTGGCAAGCTCACTTTTCAGGCAATATCCATTGATTTCGTAGTTGGCGATTACCTCGGAGGCCGGGGCGTATCCCGGCTGGCCAGTAATCAACACAATCTGGGTAGTGTAGTTGTCCAGTGTGTTACGGATATGGCTGACCAGATCGAGGCCGGCATGTTCGGTCTCCATGACCACGTCCAGCAAGATCAACGCCGTTTCGGGATACCGTTCGAATACTGTCTTCGCTTCGGCCAATGATCCGGCAGATATCAGCTCAAGTGAGTGGCCCTCAACCTCGATATCCTGCAGGGCCAGTCGAAAAACGGCATGAATGTCGGGTTCGTCATCAACGATGAGGATTTTCCAGGAAGCCTTCGCCGGGATCTTTGTGACCTCGGGTTCTGGGGAAAACAGTTCTGAGAAGGTATCGTTGTCGCTCATAGAGGGACCTTGATAACGTAGTGCACACCCTTACCGGACTGGCTGTCGCCATGAATGGTACCCGCCATACTTTGCGTGACCAGATTATAGACAAGATGCATGCCTAGCCCCATCCCGCGCTGAAGGTTGCCGGTGAGAAATGGTTCGAACTGTTTAGCCAGGATATCCTGTTGCATCCCCTGGCCACTGTCTTGGTATTCGACCTTCAATAACCCTTCTTCCTTTGTCACCAGGATGTTTACACTCCCTCCTTGGTGTTCGTCGAATCCGTGCTTGAGTGAATTCCCGATCAGGTTGTTGAAAATGCTGACCCAGTCACTGATACGTGAATCGATCTGCAGACTTCGATCACAATCGATACGCACCACAACTTGGCGATCGGTCAGCGTTTTACCAAAGCTGCGGATTACGTTGTCCAGGCAACTGCAGAATAGAAAACGCCGTTTCTCCTGGGAGCTATCGTTGATCGCCACCTTGTGGAATTCGGTGATCAATTCGGAAATGCGTAGGAGATTGCTCTGCAACAGCTGGTTTTCTTTTTCTACGGTTTGCAGATAGGCGTCGAGACTGGACTGGGTCATGCTGCGGTCATGAAACGCCTTCGCCAGCTTTCTTGACTGCGTTTGTATATCTGAAGCGGCGGTGAGTCCGATACCCAATGGGGTATTTACCTCGTGTGCAACACCGGCAACCAGCACGCCCAGGGAAGCCATTTTTTCGGCTTCCAGCAATTTCTTACGGTTTCGTGCGTTTTCCACGACCAAACCGCATACGCCGCTGATCGCCAGTGCCATGTTCAAATAACCTTTTCTCCGCTCGGGAAAGGTCAGCCTGCATACAGCGATTCTGCCCATGACCTTCTCGCCACTGGTAATCCTGATGAGAAAACCTTGTTCATCATCAGTCCAGGCGTAGCCACTGTGGAGTGAGCGCAGCGGTTCGAGCCACTCATCCGGTATGGCACCGATCGGCATGGTTTGCTCGTTTTCCTCGCGCAGATAATAGATTTCTTGCGGCGCGAACAACATTTGGAACATGTCCACTATAGAGTCAACGGCCTCGTTTTCATGCGAGGCCGTTGACAGTTGGGCAACCATGTCCATTGCCGAAACATGGTTGGCCAGTTGCTGTGCATGGGTGTTTCTAAGTTGTAGTTGGTTAGCCTGTTCCCAGCGCAAAAGGTACGTCAACAGCTGTTTGCCAAGAAACAGCCGGATGTAATCGAGACCGACGGCGGTGCGCCTTACCGGCAGGTCGATGGCGGCTTGCATTTGCGCAAGGCGCGCTTCCGATTCGGCATCGACACCGGTATCGAGCAGAACCAGCTGCTTTGCAAAATCGTGATAGAAAGGCTTTGCCTGGTCTTCCGAAAAGCCCATTTTGTTGAGTTCTCCCTGCCAGTCGGCGAGCCAGCCTGGTGTAATCAGGTAAGTGCCATCGGCTAGCAGATCGTCGACCAACTGCGGTGGGGCAACCAGATGAAAGCATTGTTTGAGCGGTAGAATTTGGCTAGCGGGGAACCCCTCTGGAGGATTGTCCGGCAGGCCTTTCAGGCAGGCGTTGCCGAGGATCAGCACTTGGTCGCAGTCTGGCGGCAGGCCGTGAGTGAAATCCTGCCATTGCATGGGTGGATGACCACAATTGCTGGGAAAAGCCACTGCCACAACATTCTCCCATTCTGCAGTAATGCAGCTTTGCACTTCCGGCAGGAAGTTCTTACAAACAAAAATACAGAGTTTCTGAGTCATGGTTTGAATTGTATAGCTAATCAACCCAATCCAGCGGGTAGCGTCCCCAGCAGTCAACAGCATCGGTAATGGCGTGCAAAACCTCATCCGGGACCTGCCAGGGGATTTCTCCATGGTTATCTGCAAGTATGAATCCACCACCCCGTGCGCCTTTGCGAATCGCCTGTTTGACATTCTCTTCAGCCTGTTGCCCCGTCCAGTGGCGCATCTCAATGCCATTCAGATTGCCAAGCAGGCTAACTCTACCGTTCGCGGCCTGTTTCAGTTCAGCCAGGTCTTCCAGGGCGCTCACCCCAACCACGGCGGTGCCTGTTTCGGCAATGTCCTGCAGGATACCTAGTCCACGGCCGGACGCCATGTGCGTCGCGGTGGGGCCATTGATACGGGAGAGGGTCCGTTTGGCCACCTGCTGCCCGGTTTTCAGGTACAGCTCTCGTGGGATGTTGGTGGTGGAGGAAACCGGATCGAAATAGCAGATTGCGGTTGCACCAGCAGCGAGTTGTGCATTCGCCCACTCAGTCGTGAAGGCTTCGTTCAAGGCCATCAGGTGCTCAAAGCGCCTGCGGTCCTCGTACATCAACTGGATGTAATCTTCGAACCCCATCTGCATCACTGGCAACGAGAAGGGGGATATGGCAACACCGATAATGGGCACGCTGTCACCAACCTTAGCCTTGAGGGCGGAAATCGTCTCGAGTACGCGGGCCAGGCAGGCCGACTCGCTTACCCGTGGCGCTTCGAGACGATCGATCTGCGCCACCTGCTGGATGATCGGATTACCGGTATTGGGCGGCCCATCGGGTAGGTAGATGACCTCACCGCCCCAGGCTTCGGTTTCAATCGGTGCATAGTAGAAAGGATAGAGGCAATCTCCACGGTACTTTTTCAGCAACCGCATCTGACCTTCGACTACATTTTCCGATTTGGAAAAATACTCTTCGATCGACAGGCCGAGTTCCTTGGCTCCATGCAGGGTTGTCAACAGGAACAGCGGAACCCGATCGGGTTCCTGATGACCAAGGGTTGTCAGGGTTCGCTGCATTGAGTTCATCGTCAAATCGCTCATGACAGTTCTCCCATCCAACCCTGAATGATTTTCAGGGCGTCCGAGGCATTTTCTCCCATGGCATCTGCACCCACCTCCTGCCACAGATTTTTGTCGAAAAGAAAGGGGGCGCCACCGACGATGATGCGGATGTCACTGCCTGCCTGGGCAAGTGCGTCACTGACCTCGCGGATTCTCAATGCAGAGGGCAACATCAGCACCGAAATCATCAACACGCGGATCTTCTCCGCCAACACACGCTCAACCAGGTCCTGCGGTGTCATTCGGCCATAATCGAACAGTTCGTAGCCACTTGCGCGTAATACCGAATAGACGATGCGTTTGCCGAGCATGTGGTAATCGTCGAGCACCACAATGGCTGATCGTGGCTGTTTTTTTCGATCCGGGTCACTGGCCGGAAGCGCTTGATCGACCATTTCCTCACTAATCCGTCCACTCATGTAGATTTGCGACAGAGCCAGGGAGCCCTCTTGCCATTGACGGCCAATGTTGATCAATGCCGGCACAATCAATTGCTCAACCACCTGCAGGGGAGATGACTGCTGCAGGGACTGGGCGAAAATCTCATTGGCTTTTACGCGATCCAGGTAAGCCAGAGCCTGCTGAAACTCTTCTACTCTTTGTTGCATGTTGTTGGTCGCTATTGTTGGTAGGGATATATAGCCAAGTATCGTCTATAGCCGGAGATCTTGCAGGGTCTCCGACGTGCAAAAGGCCATCGTCCGGGCACCAAAAGCCCTTTCCACTTCCCATCGGCTGTCGTATGCGCCTGGCGTGAGCGATCGGTTTAGCAGGGGTAGGGTCTATTCTTTAGCCGCGATTGAGTGGAACGCAGCGCGGAGTTCGTGCGCCAGCTACAGATAGGCCTCAAGCGCGTCGGAGGGTATTGCTCGAAGTTAGGAATATGACCGCCAACAATTAAATGGATAGAGTGCGCTTAGAGTGGTGACGCGCGTATACCGCAGGAACCACTCCCAAGCCGGCTACCCTGCCAGCGGATAACATGATCACATCTTCACAAACATCATGCGCTTCATATGACCAGCAGCTGTGGAAAAATCCACGCCACAATCATTCCAAATTCTGTACCTGCTCGCGCATCTGTTCGATCAGCACTTTCATCTCCACCGCCGAACGGGTGACTTCGACACTGTTCGATTTGGAGGTGAGCGTATTGGCTTCCCGGTTGAGTTCCTGCATCAGAAAATCGAGACGCCGTCCGATCGGCTCATCGGATTCCAGCACCCGCCTCACCTCTTCGATATGGGTATCGAGGCGATCCAGCTCTTCATCCACATCGAGCCGTTGGGCCAACAGGACCATCTCCTGCTCGACCCGGGATTCATCCAGCTCTTCCATGACTTCATTGAGGCGGTCTTTGATCCGGCTGCGCACCGCCTCCAGTACATCGGGCATCAAGCCCCTCACCCGACCCACTTCCGAGGCCAGGGCGTCGCAGCGCAAAGCGATGATCTCACCCAGCCGCTGCCCTTCCCTTAAACGATTATCGATCAGGCTGTCGAGGGCGGTCTCCAGAAGTTGCATCGCCTGCGCCTTGACCGGCGTGTAGTCCCGCTCTTCCTCCTCCAGTACACCAGGCCAGCGCAACAGATCGCCGGAGCGCATGCTGGGATCCAGCTCGACCATGTCGGCCAGCTGCTGATCCGCATCGATCAACTGCTCGACCAGTCGCTGGTTGATGCACAAGTTGGCATCGCCTCCGCCCCCCGCTTTGTACTTCAGACTGACATCGAGTTTTCCCCGGCCGAGGCGATTGTTGAGACGCTCCCTGATGCTCGGCTCCAACGCCCTGAGCTCTTCAGGCAGACGCAGAAAAGCCTCCAGGTAGCGGTGATTGACTGAGCGGATCTCCCAACTCATATTGCCCAGTTCACCTCGATACTCTTCCCTTGCGAAGGCGGTCATACTGCTGATCATATTGGTCTGCCTGATCTTTCTGGTTGATTCGGCGGGTAGCCTGGGCCGGGCTCTGCCGGATCGGTTAGCACGGATCCAGCGGCTTTGAACGGCACCCTGCCAAGTGGTCGTAACTCATCTATCATAAGCGATCTGCTGTGATTTGGGTTAAAAAAATCGCCTTTCGACAGCAAAAGATTTCAGATTTCAGCGAATGGGCCGCTATCTGGAACTGGACGCTATCGCTGGGTGTTGTCTGTCTCCCGCCGCATAAGCATTTTTTGATGAAAATCACTTTTTTACCGACCGGCAGGCCACAAATCCGGTGAGAATAGGAGTAATTCTATTAAAAGGCCTTATAATCAGTGAGATGATGGATAGCAAACCAGCCGAGACAAACCTGAATGGATAAGCTTCGAGACAGCATGCCGGAAGGCACTGAAATTGACTGCTATGTCATCATGAAAGTGGTCGCCAGCGGTGGCTTCAGTCTGATCTATCTTGCTGAGGATGAAGATACCCAGGATGAGGTGATCATCAAGGAGTTCCTGCCGAAAAAGCTCGCCCGCCGGGCCAGCAACGGTAAGGTGATGCCCCTTGAGGATAAACAGGTCGACAACTTCAACCGCAGTCTGCGCCTGTTCTATCAGGAGGCGAAGGTGCTGGCCTCGCTGCGCCACCCCAATATCGTTCAGGTGAGAGGCTTCTTTCTGGCCAACAACACCGGCTACCTGGTGATGGACCACGAACGGGGCAAGAATCTGGCCAGCTACATCAAGAAGCGCAGCGGCAGTCTGAGTACCCGCTTTATCATGACGGTATTTCCACCGATCCTCGATGCGCTGAGCCTGATCCATTCGCGCAATCTGCTGCATCTCGACATCAAGCCAAGCAATATCCATCTGCGCACCGGGGGCAATCCGCTGCTGCTCGATTTCGGCGCGGTGCATGAAGTGCGCAACGAGGGCACCCGCACAGGCCGGGTGGTGACCACCGGCTTCTCCCCGGTCGAGCAGTACTACCAATCCGGTAACGTCGGCCCCTGGAGCGATGTCTATGCCATCGGCGCCAGCATGCGGGCCTGTCTCGACGGCAAGGCGCCTCCCTCGGCCATCGAGCGACACGCCAAGGAGAAGCTGAAACCCGCGGCACGCATCTATCGCCGACGCTACCCGGCCGCGATGCTGGAAGCGATCGACTGGGCGATGGAGATCGGCTACGAAAAACGCCCGCAAAATGCCCGGGAACTGCTGGATGCCCTGCAAAGCAACAATCCGATCGAATCCGAAAGTTCGCTCTCTGAGCTGTTCGATGAGAAGAGGGCGATCTCATGAAGTATGAAACCGCCCAATGCAGCCTGATCGGCAATCGTTCCATGAACCAGGACCGCTGTCTGGTGATGGAGGCTCCGGATGCCATTCTGCTGGCCCTGGCCGACGGTATGGGCGGTCACCCAAAAGGAGAGATGGCCGCGCAGATCCTCATGGACAACGCGCGCAAGGCGTTCCTCACCAGTCGCAAGCCAATCTCCAATCCACGCTTTTTTCTCTCCGGATTGATGGAGATGAGCCACCAGCAGATCACCGCCTTCGGCGATCGCCAGGAGCCACCCATCGAACCCCGTACAACCGGCGTGCTCTGCCTGGTACAGGAGGACTGCGCCTACTGGGCCCACATCGGCGACAGCCGACTCTATATCATGCGTGATGGCGTGATCCACCTGCGCACCGACGACCACTCCTACGTGGAACATCTGCGGCAGCAGGGGCTGATCTCCGCGGCACAGGTGCATACCCACAAATTTCGCAACTACGTCACCCGCTGCCTGGGTGGCAACAGCAACCGGCCGGTTGCCGAACTCAGCGGCCCCCACGATCTGAAAAAGGGTGATGTGGTGCTACTCTGCAGTGATGGCTTCTGGGGACCCCTGCCGGAACGGCCGATGGTGGACAACCTGTATAAAAACAACGCGCCACTGCTGAACAATATCAGTGATCTTGCCAAACAGGCGGAGACGAAAAGTAACCCTGAGAGTGACAACGTCACGGTGGTTGCCCTGCGCTGGCGGGACAGTGAGGCCAAGCTGGCGCCTACCGATTTCAGTATGTCATTGGCAAAAAAGAACCGGGGTATCCTGGATCACCCCGAAGAGAGTGCCGACGTCAGCCAGGCGATCGATGATCTGCGCAAGATGGTCGACGACCTGGATGAGGAGTGAGCTGCGCATTCCAGCTCCAGCCGCTCGCCAGATCAATTCTCCCCGCTCGACTCCTCAGCCGACTCACCCCCCGACTGCTTCACCAGCCGATAGGCAAAGAGAATCAGGAAGGCACCTGCGGTGGCGGTGAGGATATTGCTGAGACTCAATCCACCGGCGTTGCCGATACCCAGGAACTCACCGATATAACCGCCCACCAGAGCGCCGGCGATACCCAGCAGCATGGTAATGAAAATACCGCCGCCATCCTTACCCGGCATCAGCCATTTGGCCAGCGCACCGGCAATCAGCCCCAGAATCACCCAAGAAATTATCCCCATCTCATCCACTCCTCATCTACTACCGGGTAACCGGTTACAGCTGGGACACCGCAAAGGTATCGCACTTTTTCAGATCACCGTGCTTGAAGCCCATCTGAAACCACTTCACACGCTGAGCTGAACTGCCATGGGTAAAGGAGTCCGGACTGACATAACCCTTGGACTGCTTCTGCAATCGATCATCACCGATCGCACTGGCGGCGGTCAGCCCCTCTTCGATATCCCCGGACTCAAGCAACTGGCGCGAGCGATCGGCGTTGAAGGCCCAGATCCCGGCAAAACAGTCTGCCTGCAACTCCTGGCGAACCGATAACTTGTTGCCCTCCACTTCACTCAGTGATGCCTTCGCCTTATGCACCTTTTGCGAGATCCCCAGCAGGGTTTGCACATGGTGACCCACCTCATGGGCAATCACATAGGCCTGGGCGAAATCACCCGGCGCCTTGAAGCGCTTTTTCAGATCGTCAAAGAAGCTGAGGTCGATATAGACTTTATGATCCCCCGGACAGTAGAAGGGACCCATCGCCGCCTGACCAAAACCGCAGGCAGTCTTGGTGGCGCCACGGAACAGCACCAGATTGGGCTCTTCGTATGTCGAACCCATCTTGCGGAACAGCTGATGCCAGGTATCTTCCGTATCGGCCAGCACCACCGAGACGAACTGCACCAGCTCCTGCTCTTGCGCACTCTGCTTGACCGGCTGACCACCACCGGTGGAGAGATTCTCACCACCGGAGCCACCACCCAGCATGCTGCCGAGATTACCACTCAGCAGACCATAGGCGCCGATTGCCAGGACCGCGACGATGCCGCCTTTGACACCGAACAGTTTGAACACCATCGGCAGCAGATTGAGCAGTCCACCACCGCCGCCACCCAAGCCCATGGGTGAAGGGGAACGCATTCCCCGGCGATCTTCCACGTTGCTGCTTTGTCGTTGTCCACGCCACCGCATGAGCTGCTCCTCAATCCCCTTGCAGAACCTTGGCTACCAGGTCGGAGAGCGCGTCGCCACCTTGTGATTGCAGAAATGAGAGCACGATCGGTACGAACTTACCGATCATCCCCGCATCCAGATCGAGTTTGGAGAAACCGCTCGCCAGGGAAGCCATGTTGCCCAGCTGATCACCACCGATTGCGGAGGCCACACCACCAAGCAAGCCGCCCAGACCACCAGAGTCTTCGGCGGGGGCGGCATCGATCAGTGATTCGATCCCGGGGATCGCACTGCTGACCTGACTGAAGTCACCCGAAGAGAGCTGATCTTTCACCAGACCGAACAGCAGACCGGCGCCGCCCTCTGCCTGTTCCTGACTGACACCGGCACCCGATACCAGTTGTTGCACCAATTCCATCATTGTTATTTCCCCCGTGATCCACAAGGTTGTCGTTGTTGAGCCATAAAGAAATTGCAATCCCGCTTGATCATTGAATTGTCATCAGCGTATAAGTATAGCGATTCCCGATGGCGGTATGCTTCACAGAGTCTACCCCAAACCCGAAGATAGACCAGCACTGAAGGTAAATCTTTGTCAACTATATCAGGACCAGCAACATGACCAACAATAACATTCTGCTTGGCGGTAATGGCGATCGGCAGATCGTGCTCAACGCCGGCATGGCGAACCGTCACGGCCTGATCACCGGGGCCACAGGAACCGGCAAAACCGTAACCCTGCAAGTCCTGGCGGAATCCTTCTCCCGCCTCGGCGTACCGGTATTTACCGCGGATGTAAAAGGGGATCTCTCCGGCCTTGCCGGTGCCGGCAAGGCGCACCCGAAGATCACTGAACGGCTCGACTATATCAAGATCGATGCGCACGACTTCGAGCCCTGCCCGGTGCTCTTCTGGGATGTGTTCGGCAAACAGGGACATTCGGTTCGTACCACGGTCTCGGAAATGGGCCCAACCCTGCTGGCCAATCTGCTGGAACTCAACGAGACCCAGGAGGGGGTGCTGCAGATCGCCTTCAGCCTGGCGGACGATGAAGGGTTGCTGCTGCTCGACCTGAAGGATCTGCGCGCCATGCTGAACTGGGTTGCGGACAACGCCAAGGATCTGGAACGGGAGTATGGCCGGGTCTCCCGACAGAGCGTGACAGCGATTCTGCGGCGCCTGCTGACCCTTGAAGAGGCTGGCGGAGAGATCTTCTTTGGCGAACCGGCGCTGCACATCGAGGATCTGATACAGAATGACTTCTCCGGCCGGGGTGTGGTGAGCATTCTCGATGCTACCACCCTCTATCACTCACCCCGCATCTACGCCACCTTTCTGCTCTGGCTGCTCTCCGAATTGATGGAAGAGCTGCCGGAACGGGGCGATGCGGATCTGCCGAAGCTGGTGTTCTTTTTCGACGAAGCCCACCTGCTGTTCAGCCATGCGCCGAAGGCGCTGCTGGAGAAGATCACCCAGGTGGTGCGGTTGATCCGCTCCAAAGGGGTCGGGGTGTTTTTTGTCACCCAGTACCCTAACGACGTACCGGATCAGGTGATTGGTCAGCTGGGTAACCGCATCCAGCACGCCCTGCGGGCGTTCACCCCGAAGGACAGAAAAGCGGTTAAAGCGGCGGCACAGACCTTCCGCGAAAACCCGGCCTTCGACACCGAGGAGATGATCAGCAACCTGGGGGTCGGCGAGGCCCTGATCTCCACCCTGGATGAGAAGGGTGTACCAAGCATGGTGGAGAAGACCCTGATGTCCCCACCCCGCTCCCAGTTCGGCCCGGTCAGCGAAACGGAACGGAAAAAGATCATCGGTCGCTCACCACTGAAGTCGAAGTATGGCGAGACGGTCGACCGCGAGTCCGCCTATGAACTGCTGAAGAAACGCGAAGAGGAGCTGATCAAGCGTCGCGAGGAGCAGGCCAAATCCGAGGAGCAGGAGAAACAGGCCAAGCGCAGCAAGAGTCGCAGCAGCGGTTCAAGACGACAGGGTGTAGGCGAAGCGTTTGCCAAATCGATCGCACGGGCGATCGGTTCACGACTGGGCAAGCAGATCATTCGCGGCATTCTGGGATCGATCATGGGGAAAGGCTAGTGGGCCACTAGGCCCCTTTATCCCATGTGCGGCAGATTCTACCTCGATGTGCAGATGGACGAACTTGAAGGCTACTTCTCTCTGGGAGCCACAAACATCGAGCTCAAGCCCAGATACAATATCGCACCTTCCCAGGATATCCTCGCGGTGTCGGCACCGCATGGCGCAAGAGTGCTGAGCGGTTTTCATTGGGGACTGATCCCCTTCTGGGCCAAGGATGAAAAGATCGGCTACAAAACCATCAACGCCCGGGCAGAGACGGCTCACAGCAAACCGGCCTACCGCGCCGCCTTCAAATACCGACGCTGTCTGATTCCCTGCAGCGGCTTCTACGAGTGGAAAAAAGAGAACAACGTCAAGCAACCCTACTGCTTCCGTCCAACCAGCCAACCGATGTTCGCCCTGGCCGGTCTCTATGAACACTGGCAGGATCAATCCGGCCGGGAGATCGACTCCTGCACCATCCTGGTGGGTGAAGCCAATCAGGATGTGGCGCCGATTCACGACCGCATGCCGATCATTCTCAAACCTGAGGATTTTGACTGCTGGCTCGATCCCCAGGTACAGAAGAAGGAGCAACTGCTGCCCCTCTTGAAAGCGGCGCCGCCCGGCGAGGTGGATCACTATCCGGTCAGCCGTGCCGTCAACAGTCCGGCCAACGATCATGCTGACCTGATCAAGAATATTTCAAGCTCAGATCAATTCAGACTGACTTGAAGTTGAACCACCCTCTTCTGCGAACCTGGACTTAAACCGACCGGGGATCGTGAACCATTTGATTGCCGCGTCAATAGCAACTAGGCTGACATCTCCAAACCATTCAACCATAATAGCGCCCCCGACAATCACAACAGCCTTCAAGCCCTTAAGGAGCGACATGAGACCTTCCGGACGCCAACCCGATCAGCTGAGAGAGATCAACATCACCCGTAACTTCACCAAGCATGCTGAGGGATCCGTTCTGGTCTGCTTTGGCGACACCCAGGTACTCTGTACCGCCAGCGTCGATGAATCGGTACCCAGGTTTCTCAAGGGCGCCGGTCAAGGCTGGATCACCGCCGAGTATGGCATGCTGCCCAGGTCGACCACCGATCGCATGGGACGGGAAGCGGCCCGGGGTAAGCAGAGCGGCAGAACCCAGGAGATACAGCGACTGATCGGACGCTCGCTGCGTGCCGCCGTGGATCTGAAAGCCTTGGGTGAAAGAACCATCACCCTGGATTGCGATGTCATCCAGGCCGATGGCGGCACCCGAACCGCCTCCATCACCGGCGCCTGTGTCGCCCTGGTCGACGCAATAGAACATACCCGTGCCGCCGGACTGCTGGAACAGAGCCCACTGCTGGGTATGGTGGCCTCCGTCTCCGTGGGCATCTACCAGGGCACTCCGGTACTGGATCTGGACTATGCGGAAGACTCCAACGCCGAGACCGACATGAATGTGGTGATGAATGAAAAGGGAGGATTCATCGAGGTGCAGGGAACCGCAGAAGGCGACACCTACAGCCGGGATGAACTGAACGCCATGCTGGATCTGGCAGACCAGGGCATTCAACAGCTCTGCCAGATACAGAAGCAGGCGCTGGGTGGTTAGAGCTTGCAGATGAGCAGCGCTCAAACACTCACAGCGCAGTCAAACCAGAGAGACAGGTAGAGTGAAATGACAGGACATCATTCAGGTGAACGGATCGTACTGGCCAGCAACAATGCGGGCAAAGTCAGGGAGATCAATCAGCTTTTGGCCAGCGAACAGATCACTGTGGTAGCGCAAAAGGAGTTCAACATTCCCGACGCCATAGAAGATGGTCTCAGCTTTGTGGAGAACGCCATCAAGAAGGCCCGCCATGCATCGAGCCTGAGTGGCCTGCCGGCCATCGCAGACGATTCGGGCATCGAGGTCGATGCACTGAATGGCGCACCCGGCATCTACTCAGCCCGCTTCGCAGGGCCAGGGGCCTCGGACGAAGAGAATCTGCAAAAACTGCTGAGCCGCATGGAAGAGATACCGGAAGCGAAACGCACTGCCCGCTTCCAGTGCCTGATGGTCTACATGCGTCACTCGGAAGACCCGACCCCCATCATCTGCCAGGGCAGCTGGGAGGGGCGAATACTGTTTGAACCGCAAGGCGACAATGGATTTGGTTACGACCCTATATTTTATGTGCCCACCCATGACTGCAGTTCGGCACAACTGGCGCCGGAGACCAAGAACAGCCTGAGTCATCGAGGGCAGGCACTCAAGGCCCTGATGCAGGCGCTCTCTGCTTAGATTGTTAAGTCCGCAAATGAACGCGAATAAACGCAAATGTTGCTTGTGTAGATTATTGGGCTTCAGGATTTTTATTTAGCGGTAACGGATCAAATCGCTAACGAAAAGCCCCTCTCCCGCAAGGGGAGAGGGGAGTTAAAATACCTGCCTATTTGCGTTTATTCGCGTTCATTTGCGGACTGAACTAAAAACACTCAACGCATCATATTCCACATATAGTGACCGGGACTGGTGAAGGAGTCGACACCCCGATTCATATCACTGCCCATACGATTCATGGTTGGCCCCATGGTGGCTACAGAGGGTGTCATCACCTGCATGCTCTGGCGCATGGCATCCAGATCATCCGCCATCAGTTGGTACATATCCGACATATGCTGGTCCACTTCGACAAACTCACGGCTCATGATTTTCATATCCTTCGACATCAGGGAGATCTTCTCCCCCATGCCATTCATACTGACTTTCATCTCACGCATATCGTGAGACATATCCCCCATATAGCCACGCATGGCGCGCATGGATAGCATCATGTCGTACATCACAAACAGCATGATCATTGCACCGAGCCAAGAACCGATCACCACGCTGACCACACCCCAGTTGATCTTTTTGTCCTTGATATTCATTCTGCGCTGACCTCTTAGGGATAAATAGAAGGGATAATTTCTGCGACGCAGACCATAATCCTGTCTGTCAGCCGGATCAAGCGATTCCAGGCCAAGAGATGAAACTGTAACACTGACTTATGATCCAGCCGGCTTTTGCCTCTATCCGGACTCCACAGAACACCATCTCTCAGAGTATCTGGATTGGGACGAAAACCGCCATCCTTCAATCAATCAGAACAACCAAAATTCTACCCTGATCGCCAATCAAACTCCGATGATTTATAACTCAGTGATCAATAAATAGCGCAACCATCCATTGCTTAAATCCTCAGGTTGTCTCATGCAGGGCAATCACTGTTTTACTGTTGATCGCACCATCCAGATGACGCTGCTTGATCGCCAGGTAGTCAGGCCGCTCAAAGAACGCCTCCATCGCCTCCCGACTTGGGAAATCGATGGTGAAGACCCGATTGATCGGCTGGTCGGTTTTTGAGCGCAGCACTTCGGCAATCTTGAAATCGTAACCGAAGGCAGCACCGACCGAGTTCAATATCGGCTCCATCTCCTCACGATATTGTTGATACGCTTCATCATCCGTGACATTAAGCCCCATGATTCTTTCAAAACCCATAATCACGCCTCACAATATTTTACTCGAGCAATTCAACAGCATGTTTTGTTGATCTGCCAGGCCTCAGCCGTAGACCACGTCCGGCAGCCAGGTAGCCAGTTGTGGCCAGTAGGCCAACAGGCCGAGCATCAAAAGCTGAATCACGATGAACGGCGCAACGCCGCGATAGATGGCGGTGGTGGAGATCTGTTGCGGCGCCACACCACGCAGATAGAACAGAGCGAAACCGAAAGGCGGGGTGAGAAAAGAGGTCTGCAGATTGATGGCGATCATCACCCCGAGCCAGACCGGATCCAGACCCATCGCCAACAGGATCGGTCCGACGATCGGTACCACCACAAAGGTGATCTCGATGAAGTCGAGGATAAAACCCAGCAGGAACATCACCAGCATCACCACGATCATCGCACCGACCACCCCGCCCGGCAGATCGGTCAACAACTCGGTCACCACTTCATCGCCACCGAAGCCGCGGAACACCAATGAGAAGAGTGAGGCACCGATGAAGATCATGAACACCATACTGGTGACTTTGGTGGTGCCGGTAACCACCTCTTTGAGGGTTTTCAGATTGAGCTGTTTTTGACTGAAAGCCAGCAGCATGGCGCCGATTGCACCCACCGAAGCGGCTTCGGTCGGCGTCGCCAGACCACCAAGAATCGAGCCGAGCACGGCAACGATCAACAGCAGCGGCGGCAGCAGGACTTTCAGCGTCCTGGTCAGCAGGGCTCCCCTCGCCTGCTTCTCATCGACCGGGATCGCCGGTACCGAAGCCGGCTTCACTACCGCGACGAAAATAATGTAGAGCAGGTAGAGCAGCACCAGCATCAACCCGGGCAGCAGTGCACCGACAAACAGATCACCGACCGAGACCGTGTCCGGTGAAAAGATCCCCATGTCGAGCTGGGCCTGCTGATAAGCCGCCGAGAGCACGTCACCGAGCAGAACCAGAATAATCGAAGGGGGAATGATCTGGCCGAGGGTACCGGCTGCGCAGATCACCCCGCAGGAGATGGCCGGATCGTAGTGGCGCTTGAGCATGGTCGGCAGTGAGAGCAACCCCATGGTCACCACCGTTGCACCGACGATGCCGGTACTGGCGGCCAGCAACATACCGACGATGGTTACCGAGATACCGAGACCACCACGCAGGGTGCCGAACAGACTCGCCATGGTATCGAGCAGATTCTCCGCCACCCTGGAGCGCTCCAGCATCACCCCCATGAAGACGAACAGAGGTACTGCGATCAACGTCTCATTGGTCATGATGCCGTAGAGACGATTGGGCAGCGCCTGCAGAAAGGCATCATCGAAGTGACCGGTATAGGTCCCAAGCCAGGCGAAGGCCAGCGAGGTACCACCCAGGGAGAAAGCTACCGGGTAACCGAACAGCAGCACCAGGCAGACCAACAGAAACAGCACCAGGGGAAGATACTCAGCCATCACCCATCACCTTCGGCGGATACTTCCCCCTGACCCAACAGTTGACTCAGACTTCGTACCGCCAGGGAGATCCCCTGCAGCACCAGTAACACCGCCATCACCAGAATCAGGCTCTTCAGCAGAAACACACCCTCCAGCCCGCCGACCTCTCTGGAGCCTTCAAAGAGTGCCCAGGATTTGGCTACGTAGTCCCAACTGATAAAAAAGATGAACAGACAGACCGGCAGCAGCAGGGTCAGGGTGCCGATCAGATCGACCCAGGCCCGGCCTCGCTCAGAGAACTTGCGGTAGATGATATCGACCCGCACATGCCCTTCGTGTTTTAGCGTGTAGGCGGCCCCCACCAGAAACAGGGCCGCATGCATGAAGGTGACCGACTCCTGCAGCCAGATCCAGCCAAGCTGAAAAACGTAACGCAGCACCACCACCGCCACCGTTACCAGCACCATCAACAGGCTCAACCAGGATATCGCCTGCCCCAGTCTTTCATTGATCTGGTCGAAGCCACGGGCAATTTTTTCGATGGTTGCTAGAAAATGACTCATCAAACCCCGATCACCAGCGCAGCAGTATCCATTGGGGTACGGAAATGTTGGTTGGATCGTTGGAGCGGGAGTCGAACTCCCCATCCCCATCCCGGTCGCTCATGTAGTAGGCCGGGCCGTTGTCCGGCTGAATCTTCACCATATAGAGCTGACCATTGACCCGGTATTCGGTAATCGTACCCTCATCCCGTTTGATGATGGTGATATCGGGCTCGATCACCTCACCGTCGACAATCACCTCGGGCAGGGGCAGCTCCGGTGGCTCAGGTACCGCCTGATCCTCTGCGAGAAGCGGCAGACCGCTGAGCAATGCGATACTCAGCAGGGCTTTGGTCAGGAGATTCAGCTTGTTCATCATGTCCTCCCTCCATGGGAGATTATTAGAGCTCAAGCAGTATCTCCTGCTCCGCAGGAGAGGGCTCGAAGCGTCGTGTTTCGTAGTGGTTGAAGATGGCATCCACAACCTGTTGCGGCTGTTCACAGACCTGCACCAGATCCAGGTCCTCCTGGTCGATGGTGCCGGCGGGGCAGAGCGTATCGCGGAACCAATCCAGCAGCCCACCCCAGAAGTTGCCGTCCACCAGGATGATCGGGATCTTACGGGTTTTGCCGGTCTGCACAAGGGTCAGGATCTCAGCCATCTCATCCAGAGTGCCAAAGCCGCCCGGCAGCACCACATAGGCGGAGGCGTGTTTGACGAACATCACCTTGCGGGCAAAAAAGTGGCGGAAGTTGAGCGAGATATCCTGATAGGCGTTACCCGCCTGCTCCATCGGCAACTGGATGTTCAGGCCGATACTGGTGGACTTGCCCTCGAAGGCCCCCTTGTTGGCGGCCTCCATGATGCCGGGCCCACCACCGCTGACCACCGAGAAACCGCTATCGGAGAGCAGCCGGGCGATCTCCTCCGCCAGGGCGTAATGGGGATGGTCCCGCGGGGTTCTGGCCGAGCCGAAAAAACTCACCGAGGGGCTGATCTGGGCCAACTGTTCGAAACCCTCGACAAATTCGGCCATGATCTGAAAAACACGCCAGGATTCACGGGTCAGCTGACCCTCTGCGCCGCCCCGGGGATTGCGGCGTCTGTCTTGTGTTATTACCATGAATTCTCTTCTTTTTTCTGGACGCTTACAGGGCTTCTCATGGCACACTGCCGATAGCGGCCCTGTGCCGCCCATCATATCAGGCATTGACGCCAGTGTTGAAATCGATAACGCCACTGCGTACCCTTGCGCCTCTGTCCAGCCGCCGTAAAGACCACTCCCAATGTCCGACCTCAACCCAAGACAACAGCAAGCGGTCAACTATATCGACACACCGCTACTGGTGCTGGCGGGGGCCGGTAGTGGAAAAACCCGGGTCATCACCGCAAAGATCAGCTACCTGATCAAGCTTTGCGGACTCAACCCGCAGCAGATCACGGCGGTCACCTTCACCAACAAGGCGGCCCGGGAGATGAAAGAGCGGGTCGCCAAGACCCTGGGCGATCAGCAGCAGCTGCCCAGAATCTCCACCTTTCACAATCTGGGGTTGAACATCATCCGCCAGGAGCTGAAGACCCTTGGCTACAGGTCGGGCTTCTCGATCTTTGATCAGCAGGACAGCGCCGGATTGCTCAAGGATCTGCTGCGCAAGCAGAATCTTGGGGACGACTCGGTTGTTAACGCCGCCCAGTGGACCATATCCGCCTGGAAGAACGACCTGATCACTCCGGAACAGGCCCTGCAGCAGGCGGAGAACGATCTGCAACAGGGGCAGGCGCTGCTCTATGCCGCCTATCAACGCAGTCTGAAGGCCTTCAACGCGGTCGATTTCGATGATCTGATCCTGCTGCCGGTAAATCTGTTTCGCACCCATCCTGAGGTACTCGATCAATGGCAGGACCGCATCCGTTATCTGCTGGTGGATGAGTACCAGGACACCAATCAGGTCCAGTATGAGCTGGTAAAACAGCTGGCCGGTGTGAGAGCCGCCTTCACCGTGGTGGGGGACGACGATCAATCGATCTATGCCTGGCGGGGCGCCCGGCCGGAAAATCTGGCCCGTCTGCAGGCCGACTTTCCCAGCCTGAAACTGATCAAGCTGGAGCAGAACTACCGTTCCAGCGGGCGCATCCTGAGATCTGCCAACCATCTGATCAGCAAGAATCCCCATGTGTTTGAGAAGAAGCTCTGGAGTGAGCTGGGCCTGGGACCGGAGTTGCGTGTCCTGGTCTGCCCGAATGAGGTCCAGGAGGCGGAGCGGGTGGTATCGGAAATCATCCACCTGAAGTTCACCGCCAAGACCAATAACCGGGATTGCGCCATTCTCTATCGGGGCAATCACCAGGCGAAAATGTTTGAGAAGGCCCTGCGCAGCCATAACATCCCCTACTTTCTCAGTGGCGGCACCTCTTTCTTCTCCCGCACCGAAGTCAAAGACGGCATGGCCTATCTGCGACTGCTGGCCAATCCCACCGATGACAGCGCCTTTTTGCGCATCGTCAACACGCCACGTCGGGAGATCGGACCGACCACCCTGGAGAAACTCGCCGAATATGCCCAGCAGCGTGGCAGCGCCCTGCTGCCCGCTTGCGAGGAGATCGGCCTGAAGAACCTGCTCAGCAGTCGCCCCTATGAACGCCTGCAGCACTTTTCCCAGCTGATCCAACACCATGCGCAAAAGGCCAACTCGGATCCGGCGGCGGCCTTCAGCGCCCTGATCGAAGAGATCGACTACCTGGATTGGTTGAAAGAGAATGCCAGCAGCGACGGCATCGCCGAGGCACGCATGGAGAATGTCACCGACCTGATGGACTGGCTGAAAGCTCTACAGCACGGTGAACTGCAGGAGAAGACCCTGGCGGAGATGGTCAACCATCTGACCCTGATGGACATGCTACAGCGTCAGGAGGATGAAGCCGAACAGGATCAGGTTCACCTGATGACCCTGCACGCAGCCAAGGGACTGGAGTTCCCCCATGTCTTTCTTGTCGGCATGGAGGAGGAGCTGCTACCCCATCGCAGCAGTATCGAAGAGGACAACATCGAAGAGGAGCGCAGACTGGCCTACGTAGGCATTACCCGGGCACAACGCAGCCTGACCATGAGCTATGCCAGTAAACGCAAACGTTTCGGCGAGATGGTTGCCGTAGAGCCGAGCCGCTTTCTGCAGGAGCTACCGGAAGAGGATCTGGTTTGGGAGGGCCGAGGCAACAAGCTCAGCAAAGAGGAGCAGCAGGCGCGGGGATCGGCCCATCTGGCCAATCTGAAATCGATGCTCCGCTGAGCCACCCAGCAACCATCAGCAGATGGTTACTGGGCGCTGGAATCACATACTCAGGATCCACGCCACAACGGCACGGATGTTCTCATCCGAGACATGGGCGTGGGGCGGCATGGGAATCTGTCCCCAGGTACCAACACCACCGGCTTTGACCTTACCGACCAGCATTTCGAGCGCCGCCGCATCACCTTTGTATTTGGCGGCAACCTCTTTATAGGCAGGACCAACGACTTTGGTCTCGACCTGGTGACAGGCCATACAACCGGAGGTGGTAGCGACTGCCAGTGCATCACCACTGGGTGCAGCCGGAGCCGGAGCAGCAGCAGGCGCAGCTTCAGCCGGGGCGGCCTCGGCAGCCGGTGCGGCAGCGGTTTCAGCAGCAGGCGCACTCTCAGCGGCCGCAGCAGGGGCAGGGGCAGGTGCTGCTTCAGCAGGCTTTGCGGCGCCTTCAACAGCAACCTTGCCGATCGGGGCAATTCGTTCCAGAACCTCTGGACGCTCTTCTGCGAAAAGCTGGGCAGAGACCAGCAGAGATGCGACAGCCACACCTGTCAACACACCAGACTTAGTTACAACATGGATACTCACGGGCATAATCCTCCGTATTTCAATCGATTGCGCCCCACGCCTTGTTCATGGGCTGAGTTCCAGCCCTGAGTAAGGTGGCGGATTAACAATAGGCATTGCGAAAAACCCGGCGATTATACCCGCGGATGAAAAAAAGAGCGAACAGGGTTGGACGGCACCTCCCGGGAGGGCTAAACTACGCATCGCTGTAATCACCGCACTGCAGAGCGTTACAGCACTTCAGCGCCCGTAGCTCAGCTGGATAGAGTACCGCCCTCCGAAGGCGGGGGTCACAGGTTCAAATCCTGTCGGGCGCGCCATCTCCCCCCTCAAAGTATCCCACATCAGGCTCTGCCGATTGAAAGCCGATCGCTGCCTTATCAATGGCCCTCGATTCTGCCGTTACTGCACAAAAAAAAACGCCCTGCAGAGCAGGGCGAAATCATCCTAAATCGTGAAGTGTTGAGAAACTATGACTCAGCCATGGTGTTGTCGCGCTTGAAGAACCTCATCATCACCAGACCGGAGAGTAATAACAGCAGTGCGGGGGGTGCCGGTACTGCAGTGACGTTGCCATCTCTGACCGCCCAGACACGCAACTCATCCCCATCCACACTGGTTGCACCCTGAATACCCAGGTGAAAGTGCAGGAAGTAGGCCATCTGATCGTTGCCAGCCACGGTGGTTTCAGACCAGTAACCCCGATATTGCAGATTGTGAAAGGGGTTGTAGTTGCTGGAGGTCGGATTGGGGATCTCAGCAGGATCCTGCCCAGCCTCAGCGATGATCGCCGGATAGCCCAGATTGACGTAGTACATGTAGGCCAACTCACTGCTCAGGCCGGTTTCGTCGTACCAGGTACCCTGTTGCGGAGTGAATGTGGTGGGCAGGCGCCAATCGTCGTAAACGACGCCCCGAACCGTATCCTCATAGATCAGGCTATCAACCCAGGCGGACGCGTCGTTGTAGTTCAGCTTACCCGCATCCTGCTCGCCGTTTTCATAGGTGACCTTGTAGGAGGAAGCGTCCTGCAGCCAGGTGATATCCAATACAGTATCGTAGATCAGTCCACCACCCTGATCGATCAGAGCAGCTTGTGAATGCGCTGCAAACAGGCTCGTGCAGAGCAGCGCAATAGCGAGATACCAGCTTTTTACACCCATGGAATAGTGACTCCGTCCAATAACTTTCCGTAAGTAATAGCAAATAGCGTGCCTAACACATTAACACCTTTAATTTCATAGTATTACAGCAATAATCCTTTAATTCTTGTGGGGTTATGTAAAGAAATTCGACACTCATCACCCCGGACCGGGCCAGAGCGGTTCTCAGGAGTAGAGAAACAAGCCTGCCGCTGAATAGACAAACACTCAAAGTCTGCTCAACAGATCACCCATAAATGGAACTGCGGTATTGCGTCGCTGGATGATTGCAATAAACTAACCGGCAAAAAACAGATCACATGGAAGACCTGCAGAACAGCCAATGGTCACTCTGATCCCACAACCCAACCCATGGGAGCCTATAGCCCGATGAAACCCTTTCGAGTAACGATCCTGACCCTGCTTTTTACACCGATGTTGCTGCTGGCCCAGGAGAGCAGCATGAGTGAAGCGCAAGCAAACCTGCTGATCACAGGTGCGTCATACGCCAAGGCCTGGCCGATCAGTCAGGTGGATTGCTTGAAAGTGACCAACACCGGGGTCAACGGTGCGGTTTCAAGCGAAGTTCGTGATCGATTCCAAGAGGATCTGTCAGCCACCAACCCCAAAGCTGTCATCATCTGGGGATACATCAACGATTTTTCAAATCACCCAAGAGAGGTCGCTGAACAGACCGGTGAGACCGCTTTTCAAAATGTCAAAGCGATGGCGGAAACGGCCCAGCAGGCTGGCATCACACCGGTACTGGCAACTGAAATCACCATGGGTCTGCCAGACTCAATCATGGATACGCTGGTCAGGTGGATCAACAACATCCGCGGAAAACAGAGCTTCCAGGACTATATCAGCAGCAATGTGATGGCTGTGAATGAGCGGGTCAGAGCGTATGCAAAAGAGATGGGGTTTCCTGTTCTGGACATCGAAAAAGTGATGACCAATGAAGAGGGGAACAGAAAGGTCGGTTACTACACCGAGGATTACTCACATATCACCAAAACCGCCTATCAGGCACTGGATGCCCATGCCCTGCCGATCCTGCAGGAGAGCCTGATCAAATCCTTCAAGCTCTGCGGTGAGTAAGCCATCCCGAATTCGTAACCGGCAATCGACCGTTTTGGTCGATTGCCGGAAAACGGATTCTGGAGACGATCTCCAGCTCGTGGTCGATCAGATCGACAGATCGTTGCAGTTGGTGGTGTAGATCGCAGTTATACGGTCTTTGGTAACCCGCAGATTCTCTACTGCCAACCGATAGGTTTCAGGGATACCCACCTCAGACCGCTCCGCCGGATAGGGCTGATTGTTCTTACCCATGACGAAGACCCGCTCTGCCAAGACCGCCTGCAGAGAGTGAAAACTGCCTTTCGACTTGATTCCGCGGGCATTCAGGTCATGCACCACCTGATTGACATTATCCAGTCGATAGATCCGACCCTCCTCTTCCTGGTAGAGGGTATGAGCCTCTCCATCCGCATCGTAAGCGATCACTTTTTCAACCATAACCAGGGTATCAGGTGCATGGGAGACACCCTCAGCCTGCTGTGAACCCAGAGTCTCCGCATACAGAAATGAGACTTGGGTCATGCCGAATACCAGAACCAGAATGCTCTGTATCATCATCGTAAAATGTTTCATAAATACCTCCTGAACCCGCATCAACGGGCCCAACTTTAAATTGCCAATATGGCGTTTGCGCACCAGGTCGTTTTCGTCCTTTGACCTTAAACTAGCTCGTGAAACTTAAACGAAACTTAATCCCAAGTACTCTTTTTTCAAAGTGTGAACAGTAACTTAAGTGTTAATTAAGGGTTAAGAATCTCACTCTGTGAGAAAGGATGGACTGACAATCGGAGAGACATGCTATAGTCTCAGCGCGGTGACGGCGGGGGCTGGGGCAGTTGAGAAACCAGATCCGTTGCCAGCGGGCAGTCAGCCAAAACCATTACACAGAAACCGATTGGATTTCCTATGCCGAAGCAACCATTGATCCGTTTGGCAGCACCGATTCTGCTGCTCACACAACTCCCGGCGTGTACCGGCATCGGCGGGGTATCCGGAGAGATGCCGTTGCGCATCGAAAGCGAACCGAGCGGTGCGACAGTCTATGTAATGGATGAGGCCCTGGGCGTCACGCCTCTGGAAGTCACCCAGAATCAGCTCTATCCCGCCGCATACGACGCGGGCAAAGCCGACCTGTACGGCAAAATCGTGATCCGCAAACCGGCTTGTGAGCCATTCAGCCAACGGATCATATACCAGGATTTTTCCAAGGGTTTACAGGCCACACTCATCTGCAGTGACCGCGCGGAACAGAGCAAAGGTTCAGCTACTGCTGAAACGGCCCCGGCAGCACAGCAGAGCAGTCAGCCCTTTGCTGCACCACCACCTGAGCAGCGGACCAAGCCGGTGCAATCCACGCTTGCTGAAACCCAGCCAGCCAACCCCAGCATCAAGGCACGCCTGCAGAGACTGGACAACCTGCGAAGTGAAGCATTGATCAGTGAAGAGGAGTATCAGGCGGCGAGAAAAAGGATACTCGATGAGCTTTGAGCGAGATGGATTCTCGCTTCTCATTGTCGGAGTTCAGAATTGAAATAAGAAAACCGGCAACCTGCATAGCAATGCAGGCTGCCGGTCTGTTCAGATTAACGCGGATTATTTGGCCAGCAGACGGACATAGCTGAGCACACCTGCTATCTCCTCTTCTGAAAGTATGCCTTTCCAGCCGGGCATCAGGGTCTTACCAGGAGTACCATTGGTAATGATATGTATCAGCTCGCTGTTCGGATGCTTGTTCAGCTCACTCCCATCGGTGAGGTTCTGAGCATTCATGGTCAGCAGCTCGGTCAAAGGACCATCCCCCATGCCACCACGCCCGTGGCAGGCGACACAGCGATCCATATAGACAGCTTGACCCAGTTCCGGATCTCCCGGCAGGGCGTGCTTGCTGTTCTGCAGAAAACGGATATAGGCCATCAGGGAGCGGATCTGATTCTCCGGCATCGCCAGACCCCATTTGGGCATCGCACTTTTCTCTGAACCGTGCGCGATGGTGCCTTTGATCAGACCGAACAGGCGCTCGTCGTCTGTCTTACCGTCACTGGTAAGATCCGACGGTGACATATCCAGTTTATCGGCGAGTGGGCCATCCCCTTTGCCGCTGGTGCCATGACACAGGAAGCAGGTTTGATTGAACAGGGTATAACCTTCATAGGCACTCCCTGCGTAAGCCGCGGATGTGGTCAGGCAAACCAGGCTGAACACTGCGGCAATCTTGACCACTCTGGTAATAATTCTACTCATGAGTCTTTCCTCAATTGATTCTCTCACGCCACCTGTATGGTGGCGCTGTCTGGGTATGGATTCTGTGTCCGATACAACGTCAGCCGATTAATAACCGGCAAACAGTTGAAACATCCACTTGCTGTCACGCTCATCAGGACGCGAATCGATACCGCTGCCACTCTCTTTGACATAGTAGAGTTCGAAACGGATGTTTTGCGAGAACATATAGTTGCCGCCAACGGTTGTGGCATTGAACTTGTTGTCGTTATCCGAGCCGTCATCCAGGGTCCGATAGGCGAGAAACACATTTGCCTTGTTCGGCAGCAGGCCCAGTTGTCCAAGGATGGCAAATGAGTCTGCATCATCCGCACCATTACAAAAACCGCTGTCGGCAAAATGGGTCAAGCCACTATTGGCGGCATCGGTGCCTTCGCATTGACCATAGCTGCCATAAATACCCAGAGGCATATTCCCCACATTGCCCTGTGCCTGCGCATCGATGACCCAGCCATCGGTCGGGGTGACAGTATCCTCACCGTGATTCCTGGTTTCCGCATCACCGGTCCAGATCTGAACGCCAAAACCGGTGTCCCAACTACCGATGAACGGGGTATAGGCCGCCCGGATATAGTGGGCCAGACCGGAAGGTTTCACGGTCATGTTGTTCTCTTCCCAACCCGGTGTCCAGGGGGTGTAGTTGACGAAATAGTTGTGTCCGGAGGCAACCAGGGCGATACCGGTCGCTTCACCGCTTCCCAGTCCGAGCGCCTGAGCGGCGCTGAAGCCTTTGCGCTCCTCGATGGGGCGTTGCGAACGCTGCGCACCGGTATTGAGCAGCTCGAAACCGTAAGCCGAGCCCAGTCCATCAGTGGAGAATGCAATCGCACTCAACTGGGTTGCACCGGCTTTGGCCACATTGAAGTGAACCTTGGTGGAGAGGAAGGAGTTGGCGTCGGTCAGCCCAAGCTCCATCAGGAAGCCTGCATCCTTGGCCAGCTTGCCACCGACCAGCAGGGCCGCCTCATCCGGCCATTCGATCTGACCATGATCGCTACCTTCATCTGTGTTGCCGTTGGTCTTTTGATATCTGAGCTTGGTGATCACCGAGGCGTTGAGCATCAAAGGCAGAGAGATATCGTCCCCTTCGATCATCCCCTGCCCACCGGTCAGGGTATAGCCGCCGGACCTGAATGAACGGCCAAACGAGTTGAGCGCTGGAAATTGCTGAAAATGGCAGGCGGTGCAAGGCATGCTCGTCTGACGGGCAAAGGCCGGTACCGCCTCGGCTTGATTGCTGACTGTAAATCCTCCCATCAGCAGCAACAGGCACATCGCATAACGATGCAGGTTCACAAGATTCTGACTCATCGAATTCTCCCATAAGAAGGCTAAACGACCAGGCCCGATCTGTTGAGTACCATTGGATAATACCCTTCAGATAACAATGATCAGCAACACGCCAAAACAACCCGGCATTCACCAGCGACGATCGACCTGGTGCGGAGGTGATCGTTGCGGTCTTTGAACTTGATGGAGAGGAGTCGTCTTTTGGCAAAGACTATCAAGGCACACAGGTGCCCGGTATTAAGATCACAGCCTGGTCAATCTGGTCGGGTAGCCAGAGGCTAAACCAAATCGCTCATGCTGCAGGAGATGCCAGGGGAATTATCCGTGATCGACATACATACTGCCTGAGAGTATGTCGATCACGCCAATCCCTTCTTATTGTTGTCTGTACGACACAGACCACCCCATCCATCCTCACTTGTCTCACCGCTTTCCCCCGGAATCCCAGTGATCAATTCACTACCCATCGGACCCCAAAGCGAGTTTGTTACTTTTTGTGAAACAGTAACAAAACCCTAACAAGGCTCATGTTTTTTTATTATGGGGTGATACCCTACTTTTGGAGGGTAGTAATACCCCTACACTCAGACTGCGATCTGCCAACAAACTCTCTACGTAGAGCGGGAAAAAGGAGCTGAGAACTCGACAACTCAACTCAATCGTTAGAGTATTGAACCCGGATGCGGAACAGACTGCCTTATACTCAAACTCCCCACACATTCGGGTAACGCCTATGCACTCGGTACCGATCATTGCTGCCATTCTCAAGTTTGCAGACCGGCTGCGTTTCCGCCAGCTGTTTCTGCTTACCGGCACGTTGTTTCTGCTCGATCTTGTGATACCCGATGTGATCCCGTTTGCCGATGAACTGATACTCGGACTGCTCACCCTGCTGTTTGCCGCCTGGCGTAAACCGAAGCAGCAGCAAAACGTCATTGAGGACAAAAGCGCTCACTGAGCGCCGCATCCGAACGCCTGCTGAAGGCTGCCCACCCTGCCATCGACCGCCCCATTGCTGAGCTATACTTTCAGGACAGGGAGTAAGTCGTGTCTGATTCAGGTTCCAGCTCAATCCCCCATATCACCCTGCAAGGTCAGGGGCTGACCAAGGTCTATCACACAGGCAGTGTTGACGTGCACGCCCTGCGTGGTGTCGACCTTGAGTTGCGCGAGGGGGAACTGGTGGTGCTGCTGGGCCCTTCCGGCAGCGGTAAATCGACCCTGCTCAATATCCTCGGCGGTCTCGACAGCCCGAGTAGTGGCGAAGTGACCTTTCGCGACATGCGCATCAGCGCCGATGACGAATCCACCCTGACCCGATACCGTCGTGACCATGTGGGCTTTGTGTTTCAGTTCTATAACCTGATCCCCAGTCTCACCGCACGGGAAAATGTCTCACTGGTTACCGAGATCGCCAAGCGCGCCATGGACCCTGCAGAAGCCCTCGCCCTGGTCGGACTGGCGGAACGGCTCGACCACTTTCCCGCGCAACTCTCAGGCGGTGAACAGCAGCGGGTGGCGATCGCCCGGGCGATTGCCAAACGACCGGACATCCTGCTGTGCGACGAACCCACCGGGGCGCTCGACAGCCAGACCGGCATCCTGGTACTGGAGGCGATTGAGCGGGTCAACCAGGAGATGGGAACCACCACCGCCGTGATCACCCACAACAGTGTCATCGGTGAGATGGCGGACCGGGTACTGCACTTTGCCAACGGGCATGTTGCGGATTATCAGGAAAACAGCCTCCGAAAAGGGGCGCATGAGTTGAGCTGGTGACAGAACCATGCGCGCCCTGAATCTTAAACTGATACGCAACCTGTGGAAGCTGAAGGGACAGGTCTTGGCGATTGCGGTGGTGATCGCCTCCGGCGTGGCGGTTCTGGTGATGTCCCTGTCAGCCTTGCAGGCCCTGCAACAGACTGCCACCGCCTATTACGAGAGGCAGCGTTTCGCCGATGTCTTTGCCACGGTCAAGCGCGCCCCGCGCCGACTGGTCAACCAGATCAGCACGCTACCCGGGGTGCGCTCGGTGGAGGACAGAATCAAACAGATGGCCACTCTCTCCATCGAAGGATTCGAGGAGCCGGTGATCGGCCAACTGGTCTCCATTCCGGAACAGGGGGAGCCGCTGCTCAACAATCTGGTACTGAGATCGGGCCGGCTGGTGAGCCTGGGTCACCCGGATGAGGTGGTGCTCAACGAGCCGTTTGCCGAAGCCCACGATCTGCAGCCCGGCGATCAGTTCAAGGCTCTGATGAATGGCCACCAGCGCAGCCTCACCGTGGTCGGCATCGCCCTCTCCCCTGAATTCATCTACAGCATGGGCCCAGGCGCTTTGATGCCAGATGACAAACGCTTCGGCGTGATGTGGATGGGCCGGGAAGCCCTGGCTGCCGCTTACGACCTCGAGGGAGCCTTCAACGAAGTCAGTCTGGGACTGCTGCATGACAGCAGCCCGGAGCAGATTATCGTCAAGCTTGATCGACTTCTCGAAAGCTACGGCAGCCACGGTGCGATCGCCCGCAAAAACCAGATTTCAAACTGGTTTCTGATGAATGAGATCGAACAGCTTAAAACTATGTCGACCATTCTCCCCACCATCTTCCTGGCGGTTGCTGCATTTCTCGGCAATATGGTCATGAGCCGCCTGATCGCCACCGACCGGAGCGAAATCGGTCTGATGAAGGCGTTCGGCTACAGCAACTGGCAGGTCGCCTGGCACTACACCAAGATGGTCATGGCGATGTGCGGTGTCGGCATTGTTCTGGGCTGGCTGCTGGGCGCCTGGCTGGGTCGGGTCAACACCGAAATCTACGCCGATCTGTTTCGCTTTCCACTGCTGATTTTCCGCCCCGATCCAGGTGTCTTCGCCATTGGCGCGGCGGTCAGTCTGATCGCCGCCCTGGCAGGCTCACTGGGCGCGGTACGACATGCAGCCACCCTGCCACCGGCCGAGGCGATGAGTCCACCGGCACCACCCATGTATCGCAGCAGCCGCTTCTCTCAAAGCCGCTTCGGTTTGTGGCTCGATCAACCGACCCGGATCATCCTGCGGCAGATCATGCGCTCCCCGTGGAGGTCACTGCTGACCAGTATCGGCATCGCCCTGTCGGTCTCCGTGATGGTAATGGCGCTGCAATGGATCGATGCCATTGAAGAGATCATCGAGGTTCAGTTCCACCAGACGCAGCGCCAGGACATGAGCGTCGGGCTGGTAGAGAGCCAATCGGATCAGACACTGCGTGAGATCCGCCGCCTACCCGGCGTATTGGCGGCCGAACCGATGAGAAGCAAAAGTGCTGATCTGAAGGCGGGACACCTCAGCCACCGTGGCGGCATCGAGGGAGTCACCGACAATCCAAAACTGCAACGCATCTATGATGCTCAGGGAGACGTCGTCAGCATACCTCCGGAAGGCTTGATTCTCTCTACCCGACTGGCTGAGAAGCTGGATGTTCAGATCGGTGATTCCGTCTGGGTTGAAGTGCTGGAAGGGAAACAGCCCAAGGCTTTGATACCGGTGGTAAGTCTGTTCGAGACCTACATGGGAATGCCGGCCTACATGCATATCCAGGCCTTCAACCGATTGATGGGAGAGAGCGCCAGTCTTGAGGCGATCAACCTGCTGGTGGATAAAAACCAGCTGAGCCAGCTCTATCGCAGCTTGAAATCGCTGCCCAAAGTCTCCGCTGTGACCCTCAAGGATGCCGCCGTAGAGGAGTTCAACGAGACCATGGCTGAAATGTTGATGATCTATATCTCCTTTTTCGCCGCCTTTGCCTGCGCACTGGGATTTGGCGTGGTCTACAACAGCACCCGGATCGCCCTTTCAGAGCGGGGTAGAGAGCTGGCTACCCTGCGGGTATTGGGCTTCCACTCCGGTGAAATTTCTTACATTCTGTTGGGTGAGGCCGCGCTGCTGATTCTGATTGGACTGCCGCTGGGCTGTCTGATGGGGCATGGTCTCGGATGGCTGATGACCAACGCAATGAACACCGAGCTGTTTCGAATTCCACTGGTCATCAAGGCCGCCACGGATGCAACCGCCGTACTGGTTACACTGGGTGCAACCGCATTCTCTGCAGCCCTGGTCCGCAGGCGACTTGACCATCTCGATTTGATTGCCGTACTGAAAACTCGTGAGTGATTATGAGCGCACATTGGAAACGTATCTTGATTTGGGGTGTGGTGAGTCTGGTTGTCCTGGCGTCACTGCTCTGGGCCTTCCAGCCGAAACCGATTGCAGTTGACCTGATGACCCTGCAACCGGGTGAACTCGTTGTGACGATCGATGAAGAGGGAGAGACCCGGGTCAGGGATGTGTTTACTCTCTCTGCACCGATCAGTGGCCGGGCGATGCGCATCGAGGCGGAAGTCGGCGATCGGGTGATTGCCAATGAAACCCTGTTGGCCGAGATCGAACCCATCGATCCAACCCTGCTCGATCCGCGTAGCGAAGCCCAGGCCCGGGCCGATATCCGCGCAGCCGAAGCCAACCGGATTCTGGCTGAAGCGGCAGTGAAGGAGGCCCGGGTTGAGCTCGATTTTGCACACAGTGAACTCAACCGATCCCGTCGACTGCATAAAGAGGCCGTGATCTCGGCAAGAGAGCTTGAATCGGTGCAAAGGACCTACCAGACCCGCCAGGCAGCATTGGAGACCGCCGTCGCCAATCGTCAGGCAAGACAGGCGGAACTGGAGCGCGCCAACGCCCAATTGATCTCTCCCACGGAACCTCGCAGCAATGCAGAGGCGTGCCAATGTGTACCGATTCGTGCCCCCGTCAACGGCCGGATCCTGAAAATCCAGCATAAGAGCGAAGGGGTGGTGAGTGCCGGTGAGCCCCTGCTGGAGATTGGTGACCCGGACAAACTGGAGATTGTGGCTGATCTGCTCTCCTCGGATGCCATCAAGGTGGAACCGGGTCAACAGGTCTATATCGAAAACTGGGGGGGTGATCAAACACTCAACGGTGTGGTAAGGCGGGTTGAGCCCTTCGGCTTCACAAAGATTTCGGCGCTTGGCATTGAGGAGCAGCGGGTCAATGTGATCATCGATTTCACCTCACCGCACAAAGAGTGGAATCGTATTGCACACGGCTATCAAGTGGACGCAAGGATAGTACTATGGCGCGGCAAACAGGTATTGAAAATACCGCTCACCGCACTGTTTCGGGACGGCAAGCAGTGGTCAGTCTTCATCGAGCAGGATGGTTTGGCTGAACAGCGCCAGATCACGATCGGCTATCGTACCGGATTTGAGGCGGAGGTGACTGAAGGGCTAAGCCCGGGTGAACGGATCATTGTCCACCCGAGCGACAAAATCAAACAAGGCGTACTGCTTGAAGGCAGAGAGTAGCCGGTAAAGATTCAGGCAGTGGCTTGCTCGGCCAGATTCTTCTCGGTCCAGAGCATGGCACTACCATCGACACCGACGGATCTGGCACGACCACTGGTCTTGGCGGTATACATACGATGATCGGCCAGTTCAATCTGCGCCTTCCAGTCGTTTACATTGTCTTCCTGTACCTCAGCCACCCCGATACTGGCAGTCACCGGTCCACCTTCAGGGCGTTCGCCAACGCCTGCCGTCATGATTCGATTCACCACCTCATTCGCTTCTCTCGGGTCAGCGGTCGGCAATACCACAACAAACTCCTCACCACCCCAGCGAATCACACTGTCCCCTTTGCGCACACAATTGCAGATCTGTTCTGACGCGGTCTTAAGCACCTTGTCACCGATATCATGTCCGTAGGTATCGTTTACCGCTTTGAAGTTATCCAGATCGAAGTAGAGGATCGACATCGAACTGCCTCCCATGGAAGCCAGTCTGAACTGCAGATCCAGAACTTCTATACCCGCACGCCGGGTAAGCATACCGGTGAGTACATCGTAACTGGCACGACTGACCTGAGAGAGCATGTAACGCAGCTGAGTCAAGGAGGAGAACAGGGCAACCCCGAGGATCAGAATCAGCAGCCACATAGTGGAAACCGCCTGGGGTATTTCGGCTTCACTGCCGGGAAACGCAGAAACCAGTGTGACCAGAAACAGAGGCACGGCATAGACCAGGAACTCAACCAGGGTCAACGGGAAGAGGGTTAATCCGGCCACCATTACAAACGGCAGCAAGCCATAGAGCCCGGCAATGATCTGCTCCTGACTGGTGAGCGGATAATCCTCAATCCAATAACCGGAAGCGAGGTAGAAAAGCGGGGTTACGGCAAGCATACCGGCCAATAACAGGCGTGCCCGCTTCATGGTCGGCTCGCGACGGGACAACCAGGCCAGGATGGCGAAAACCATTCCGGATACCGCTCTGATCGTCAGCAGACCACCCCACAGGGCACTGGGCAGAAAGAGCAGGTCGATGATCGACCAGGCCGGCACCAGTACCGCAAAAACAACACAAAAGAAAAACACCCTGCTCTGAATGATGGTAGCCCGGTGTCCGGAGATTGGCAGACCATGTTCCTTGGTCGTGAACAACTCGTAGAGTTGATCTTTCGTATATATCCCTAATGATTCACTGATCGTAATATACATTTTCTCAATGCTGGTCATTCCGTTAGATCCCACATCATTGTGGCCATGACTATAGCGCTTGTTGCCTGAATTCCTTGATCGCAAAACAAGCAATCGATGATCCAGGTCAAAAGACCCATCCATAGTATCCACACAAACAACGCCGACAGGTTCCACCAATCGGGAGGGCTCGATAATCAACAGCAGAACCACGACAAATTAAGCCAGCTATTCTACATGGTTTTAGGCCTGCTTCTGCGAAGAATTTTGCAAATTGTTCTATATTTATTGTGCTAGATCAGTTAAATCGATTGACTGAGTTGAGTCATCGGATGTTCGGTTACGTCAAGCGCTGATACCGGTAACAGAATATTAGAATGAAGGAATAATTTACTACGTGTCCTGTTGGTGTTTCAGCAGACTTACAAGCCTCACATCCCTGCCCTCTTGATCCCATAAAGATCGGGTGTAATCGGTCAACAAGATCCACTTTCAATCGATTCAGCGACAGAGCACAGATCGGGAATGCTAGGGAGAGAGACATGGAGAGGCTGGCGCAAAATTTCTTTCAGTTTTTCAATCCGCGCTATGCCGCTTCCCGACATCAAAAGCGCTTCAGTTACAGCATCCGTTACAAAGTCTATGCAGAAGAGTTAGGCTGGGAACCACCCAGCAGCAGCCGACTTGAAACCGACCAATGTGATGACTATTCCCACCACTGCCTGCTCGAACATATCCGCAGTGGGGATGTGGCAGGTTGTGTCAGGTTGGTGGTCCCGTCAGCAGACAGAACGGATAGCTACCTGCCCTATCAGTTACACCAGATCCCCAACATAGCGAGCGAACGCCTGTTGCAGATTCCACCTGCGGATATCGGCGAAATCTCCCGCTTGGCTGTGCCACTCCACTTTCGGCGCAGAGCCAACGAAGCGGGCAAACCGTTTATCCTGGAGAGTCACAGCACAAATAAAATCTATACTGAAGAGGAGCGGCGTAATTTCCCCAACATTGCCATCGGTCTCTATTTGTCGTCGATCGCCCTGGTCGATCTCTGCCGGCTGAAGTTGGTATTGGTAGTAATGGAACCCAGACTGCAACGCCACCTGAATCGTTACGGACTCCGCTTCCACAAAATCAGTGACGACTTTGAACTGCATGGCAAACGTGCACTGTTTGAACTGCCAAGCAGTGAACTGACCAGCAACATGCCGGATGACATCAGGCTCCTCTACGAATTGATCAAACAGAATCTTGCGCAACAGCCCTGGCAATTCCCTGGCACCAAACCACAATTGCACTCGAATGAAAAATTTTGATTATCAACTGGCGTTTTCAAGGAATATCGGCTGGCTCACCGAAGCAGAGCAGCAGCAATTATCGAATGCCCGAGTCGCCATCGCAGGCCTGGGAGGGGTGGGTGGCAGCCACCTGCTTACCCTGACCCGGCTTGGAGTAGGACGATTCAATCTGGCCGATTTCGACAGCTTTGCGGTTGAAAACTTCAATCGTCAAACAGGAGCAAATCTCAACACGGTCGGTAAACCCAAGCTCGACACCATGATCGATGCCGCTCTGGCAATCAATCCGCTGTTGGATATCAAGCCATTTCCAGAGGGGGTAAAAGCGGATCAGGCAGAAGCGTTTTTACAGGGTTGTGACCTCTACCTGGATGGCCTCGATTTTTTTGCCATGACGGCAAGGCGGGCTGTGTTTGCCGCCTGTCATGAAATGGGACTGCCTGCGGTAACGGCAGCGCCCTTGGGAATGGGTTCGGCACTGCTCTGCTTCTTGCCAGGCGGGATGAGTTTCGAAGCCTACTTTCAACTTGAGGGGGTCGATGAGTACCAGCAATACTTGAGATTCCTGGTCGGCCTGGCCCCGGCAAGAGTGCACCAGGCTTATCTGGTTGAACCACAGCGGATCGATCTGCTGGCGAAGCGTGGTCCCTCGACTGCCATGGGCTGTGAAATCTGCGCCGGATTTGCCGCCAGTCAGGTTCTGAAACTGCTGCTCGGACGAGGAGCCGTTGCTGCGGCCCCTTGGGGGCTGCAGTTCGATGCCTACGAAAACCGACTCGCCAAAACCTGGAGACCCGGCGGAAATCGTCACCCTTTGCAGCAACTGGCAATCTGGCTCGGCAGCCGTCAATTGGCCGCTTCCGCAGGAACCCCTTAGCTGTTTGATGATCAACTATAGTTCCGGTTATCCGAATTGCCGAGATATCCACAGCAAGTTCAAAACAGAGCTTAAGATTAGCCCCCCGGAGGAATCATGTGCCACACAGCACTCTACATAAAATCATCTCTGATACTGATTGCCACAATGATCTCAGTTACCCCACTCCAGGCTGACCAGTCAGAGCGTCAATATGATCTGGTACAGCTCAATGCCTATGCCACAATGGAGGTGGATAACGACACCCAGATTGCCACCTTGTATGCACAAAAGGAGGGCACCGACCTAAAACAGCTGACCGATCAGATCAACACTCTGATCGCAGACGCGGTGAAAACGGCGAAACAGCGCAGTGATATCAAGGTCAGCACACTGGGCTACCGAACCTCCCCCCGCTATCATCAACAACAGCTTATCGGCTGGCGGGTTCGACAATCGATTCGACTGGAGAGTACAGCAAGCCCTGCCATGAGCAGTTTGCTGGGCACTCTGCAATCCACATTGGCATTGGAGTCCCTGAGTTACACCATCTCAACAAACAAACGCCAGGCTGCCGAGGAGTCGCTTACCGCCCAGGCAATCAGCGCTTTTCGCAAACGAGCCGAGCAAGTCACTGAACAGATGGGGCGCAGCCGATATCGTCTGGTTGAGATGAATCTGCAGACCATTGATCACTCCCCGACACCCTACCCGATGCGCGCCAACATGATGGCGATTGAGGGGCGAGCATCAGCCCCCACCCTTGAGGGTGGCAGCCAGACCTTGAGAGTGGATGCGAACGGAAAGATCGAGTTGCAGCTTGAATAGTTTTCCATGGATCGGGCGAGAGGGAGATTAGCGGACTGTTCTGGCTTGCACCAGATGGTTTCAACACCACTCAGCAAAACAATTAGGAACGACAATCGCAGAGAACCGCCGGACCGGTAAAAAATCCCACCCCCATGTCGATAGATTATCTAGCGGCACAGCAAAGATTTGTTCAACCTGCCGTCTCAGCAGCAATAGGTGCAAGACACGGCTCTTTCCTGTCAACCAGGGATCGGCTTGGATTATTTGCCGGCTGCATTTGAATGACAGATACAAACCGAATGAGACAACCGCAGCATTGAGCTGTTGAAAAGCCTATGGGTAAGCTATCCATGGCAAGGATGCTGTCATTACTGCTGACTTTTCTCTTAACCAGTCAATCTACTACTGGGATTGCCGCTGAAGCTCCAAGCTACGCGATCGGTGTGCTGGCGAAACGGGGAGAGTCGATCACTCTGCAACGCTGGTCTGCAACCGCAGACTACCTGACACAGCAGATTGAAGATGCCCGATTCCGTATCGTTCCCTTGCCGTTTGAAGCGATCGAGCCGGCAATTCAAACCCAACAGATCGATTTTTTGCTCGCCAATTCCGGAATCTATATCAAGGCAGAGCATGATTTCCGCGCCTTCCGCATCGCCACCCTGATCAACAAGGTCGGCGATTACGGCGTGAACCGTTTTGGGGGTGTCATCTTCACTCGCAAAGATAACACGGCTCTGCAGCGACTGAGTGACCTGAAGGGCACCAGATTCGGCGCGGTGAATCCGACTTCGCTTGGCGGTTTCCTTATGGCCAGGCGGGAACTGCTATCCCATGAGATCGATATAGACAAGCAGACAACGCTGCATTTCTTCGGCACCCATGATGCTGTGGTTGATGCCGTCATCAGAGGTGAGGTAGACGCAGGAACGGTTCGAACCGATACCCTGGAGCAGATGTACGCCAGCGGCTTGGTGCAATTACATGAGATCAAGGTACTCAACTTACAGACCAACCAGGGCTTTCCCTATCTGATCAGCACCCAACTCTACCCGGAGTGGCCGTTAGCCGCGCTACCCCATACCGCCAAATCGCTGGGTGAAAAGGTCTCCATTGCCCTGCTGAAAATGCCTCAGGATCATCCGGCAGCCGTGGCCAGTCGGATTTTCGGCTGGACGGTGCCGGCAAACTATGAACCTGTCCATGAGCTCTACCGAAGCTTGAACATTCCTCCGCATAAGCGTCTTCCACCCAATTTGATTGAGTGGACCGAGCACCATCCCATCGCCACATTCATGACGCTTGCCTCCGTGGTGCTGATTATTATCTCACTCGTGCTCCTCAGTGAGAACAATCGCCGCTTGCGCAACACACAGCAGAGATTGTCACAAACGATCGGCAAGCTGAAATCCACTGAATCGAAACTGAAACAGAATCTCTCTCAGCTACAAGAGAGTGAAAACAAGTTTACCCAGCTGGCTGAATCCGCGCTGGATGGAATCATCATGCTCGATCCACAGGGTAAAATCGAATTCTGGAACCCTGCAGCGGGTAAGATATTCGGTTACACATCCGAGCAGGCAACAAACCTGGCCATCGAGCAATGGCTGCCGAGTGACCAACCGGAGAACCCGATCCTCGACTCTATCGGTAATGGCGACACGCCCCTCGCAGGCACGCTGCTGGAGCTTGAAGCGATGCGGAAATCCGGAGATCGGTTCCCAGCCGAAGCCGCCATCTCCTCCGTTACACTGGACCGGGGCCAGCATGTAATCTGTTTGATCCGGGATATAACCCAAAGAAAGATCATCGAGGCGGAACGGGAGCAGTTGGCGTTGCAGCGCACGCAACACCACAAAATGACCGCGTTGGCGCAACTGGCGGATGGCATCGCCCATGAGATCAACACCCCGATCCAGACCATCAACAACAATCTGAATTTTATCGAAGAGGCCCATCAGGATAGCCACGACCTGATATCGACCTACCTGGCGCTGACAGACGCGATCGAAAACAACTCCGATCTCTCATCCAAGCTTGAGACCTGCAATGAGAAGCGGGAGGAGATCGATCTGGACTACCTCAAAGATGAGGTCACAACCACCATCCAGCAGTGTCTCCAGGGCACCGAACAGGTCTCCAGAATTGTTCGATCAATGCGCATTTTCACCTCCGATAGTGCCGTTCATGAAGCGACAGACCTGAATAAACTGATCAGGGATATCGTCGGTATCAGTCGTTATCAGTGGGAACAGATTGCTGAGTTGGAAACAGACCTGGATGAAACCCTGCCGTTGGTGACCTGTTCACCCAGTGAAATGCATCAGGCCCTGATCAATATCCTGATGAATGCGGTCCAGGCATTGGAAGAGCGGTCAAAACAGGGGGCAGGGAAAATCACCATCTCCAGCCGTCGACAGGAGCGGTATGCAGAACTGGCCATTTCGGATAACGGCGACGGTATTCCCGAATCAGCCCAGGAAAAGATCTTCAATCCATTCTTCACCACAAGAGACGTGGGGGAAGGTACTGGGCAGGGGCTCACGCTCAGCCACGATATCGTGGTACGAAAACACCATGGTAAGCTGGACTTTAGTACAGAAGCCGGTATCGGCACGACTTTCCGGCTCCAATTGCCATTGGATCAAGCCGATCAAAACATCAACAACCGACTGAAAAGCCGCATTTAGTACTAGGATTAGCTGCATAACCAAGCAATCGACTCAGAAAAAATCCGGGTTTGTTAATTATTTGTCCGATGGCTTAAAAAAATAGTAACTCCCGCCGATATCCTATTTACCTGACTTCAATAACGCCTGCAGTTTTCTGCGAGGATCACATCATGTTTGGCTTAAGTAATAAAAAGACCCTCACCCTACAAGCAGATCAAATCACCCAGCAGGAAGCTAAGATTCAGGAACTGGAACAGCAACTGGTCGCTGTCAAGGGAGACAACGAGACACTCCGGCAGGAACAGCAGAAACTACAGAGTGAAAGAGAACTCTATCAACAGCTGTTTGCCAATTTTTCCAGCTTTGGTGAGTCGTTCAGTCAATTGCAACACTCCCTAAGCCACACGGCAAACTCCATGAAGGAAGAGAAGCAGAGCGCCATCAGAGGTTCAGAGATCTCCTCGCAAGCCATCTCCGGAGTGGAGGTGATGAGCAGTGAGATCGATAACGTAACCCACATCTCCCGGGAAAGTTCCGACAGCGTGGTGAAACTCAGCACCATTGCAGACAGCATCAGCAACTTTGTCAGTATCATTCAGGGAATATCAGAGCAGACCAATCTGCTGGCGCTCAACGCTGCGATCGAGGCAGCGAGGGCTGGTGAGATGGGCCGGGGATTTGCGGTGGTTGCCGATGAGGTGCGTAACCTGGCTGGCAGAACCCGTGAGGCAACCACAGAAATTGCCGCTCTGGTGGACACCATTACCCAGGAGACAAAAAAGTCTGTGGAGACCATGTCATCGGTGATGGACGTCACGGACAGCTTCCAGAATCAGGTAGGCGAATCCATACAGATGATCAAAAAGCAGTTCGAGTTATCCAAAGAGATGGAGAGCGCCATCGCCTCGACCTCACTGCGAACCTTTGTTGAACTGGCCAAGCTCGACCATCTGATTTTTAAGTTCGGCATCTATAAATCCTTCATGGGACTCACAGAACCGGAACCCGATAAATTAGCGGATCACAGAAGCTGTCGCCTGGGCAACTGGTACTACAATGGGGAAGGTCATGATTGCTTCTCCCAGCTCAACGGCTACCGCGAGATCGAGGCACCACATCTTGATGTACATAAAAATGGCAAGCTGGCGTTGGAATATGCCAAGGCCGGAGACCATAAAAACGGCATCAGTGCGATCTCCAAGATGGAAGATGCGAGTTTACAGGTACTGTCAAGTCTGGAAAACTTGGCGCGCGCCGGTGAGAGCAACTCCAGCATCCTCTGTACCAGCGACCATTAAACGACTCAACGAGATCTGTTACTCAACAGAATCAACTGGACAACCAGCAACCCACTGACCCGACTGGTCAGTGGGTTGATATCAGTCACAGAGTTCATTGCTACCCATCAATCAGTGCGGCAGCGCGCTCAACCATCTTATCGACTATCGCATAGATCCCGACGTGCCTGCTGGGGCTGAGATGCTCTTCCAGGTGCAGACGTTTGAACAGACTGTCCACATCCATGTTACAGATCTCCTCCAGACTGCGATAGGAGAGCAGATCGATCAATACAGCCAACACACCTTTGATGATGGCGGTATCACAATCCCCTTGAAAATAGATCAAACCTGACTGACCGGGATCCATCTGAGCCGCCACATGCACGGTACTCATACAGGGCTTAACCCAATTCTCTTCAGTTTTAAGCGCATCCGGCATCGACGGCAGATTTTCACCCAACTCGATCAGATATTGATATCGGCTATCCCAATCATCAAGAAACTCGAAGGTTTCGACGATCTGATCAATGCTTTCAACTTCAGACAGAGTGGCCATATCAGCTCCTATCCATGCACAACATCCATGCAACAGCCAAATCGTCAGTCGCTGGACTTCCAACCATACTGCCGATCACGGCAGGCATCTCAAGGTTGAGGATTTCACACGCTGAATGATTCACCACAGCCGCAACTCTGTTTCACATTGGGATTAATGAAGTCAAAGCCCTCATTGAGCATATTCTCTTTGACGAAATCGATGGTCATGCCATCCAGCATGGGCAGACTCTGTTGATTCACCACAATCTTCACCCCATGGCTTTCAAACACATGGTCATCCGCATCGACCTGCTCCGCATAATCCACCACATAGGCAAAACCGGTACAGCCACTCTTTTTCGTCGCCAGGCGCAAGCCGATACCTGAGCCATGACCGGACAACATCTTGCTGACATGTTCAGCCGCTCTGTCAGTCAACTGTATGGACATCTCGACACCTCTACTATCCCGCATCCGCCAAGTACTACCTGGCGGGAATCACATCACCACAGACACTAGAGCAATCCCAACTGCATCTGTGCCTCTTCACTCAACCGCTCCTTACTCCAGGGCGGACTCCAAACCAGATGAACAACCGTATCCTCAACACCAGGCACCGCGTCGATCACACGCCCCACCTCATGGGGCAGGGTTCCCGCTACAGGACAGGCCGGTGCCGTCAGGGTCATATCGATCTCCACCCGACCCTGATCATCAACCTCCAGCCGATAGATCAAACCCAGATCATAAATATTGATCGGAATCTCCGGGTCATGAACCGTACGCAGGGCTTCAATCAATTGATCCCGGGTTGGAGCACTACGCTTTTCCTGCCCGGGCAGCAGTGACTTTACCGCTTCAGCCAATTGACTCATGTGTCGTCTCCTACTCTGTTGAACCGACAAAGTTCATGCGTCTGTTGAGCAACTCGATCAGGGCCTGATGCTCAAACTTGTCGACGATTTCTGCCAGAAAACCCTGACATAACAATGCACGGGCCCGCTGCTCATCAAGCCCGCGGGAGCGCAGATAGAAAATCGCCTGATCATCCAGCTGGCCAACCGAAGTACCATGACTGCAAACCACATCATCGGCCAGAATCATCAACTGGGGCTTGGTATCCACCTCGGCCTGCCTCGACAACATAAGATTGGCGTTATGCAGATGGGCTTCGCTTTTCTGCGCCCCCTTGCCGACCTGAATCAGACCATCGAACACCGCCCTACCGGAACCACGCAGGAGTCCTTTGAAGTTCTCACGGCTGCTGCAACTGGCCACCTGGTGATCAACATCGAGATGAAAATCCGCCAGTTGCCCATCATCCACGAGATAGAGACCATCCAGTTCGCAATGGGCATCGGGCTGCTGAAAACGATTTGATATAAAGGTGCGTGACCAGCAGCCTCCGATCGCAGCCATTACCCCGTGATAGGACGCCTTGCTCTGCAGTGCGATATGCAGATCGCTGAGATGATAGGCCTGACGGCTCTCCATCTGGATACGTTTGTGATTCAGCCTGGCCTGCTCAGCCAGGCTGATCTCAACCACCTGATGGTTGAAGTAGCAACTCATTTGATCCTCTGAAACGAAACGCTCGATCAGCTCAGCCTGACTGCCCCGCTCCATCAGGATCAGGTGACGGGTGGGCAACTTACGTCCTTCCGCCCGGGAACTGCTCAAATGAAGGATCTCCAATGGCCCATCCAGCCTGACATCCTGGGCAACCTGAATCACCGCCCCATCATGAAAACCGGCCAGATTCAACGCGGCAAATCCATCCTCACCCAAACCGGAGAGACTGCCTACCGCCTGCAAAACCTTACGATCCCCTGTGGCCATGGCCGCTTTAAGACTCGATACCCTGACACCGCCCGAGGGATAATCAGAGTGCGCTTCGATGAACTGACCATCGATAAACACCAGACGCCCCACCGTGGCAAGCGGTAACAGATGGTTCCGAATCCCGTCATCCTGGTCGCTTTGTGAAGTGTTGGCCGGAGCGACAAAGCCCTGCTTGAGCAGCCCCTCCACACTGGTGTAACGCCAGGCTTCGGAACGTCGATCGGGAAAGCCCAGCGCTTCAAACCGTTCCAGAGCAGCCAGACGCCGGTCAATCATCCAATCACCGGAACTCATGGGCAGAGTTTCGATACCCTGCAGGGTCCATCTCTTGTAGTCACTCAGGGAGGGGGTCATGCCGCCGCCTCCTCAAGCAACCAGCCGTAGCCCCTGGCTTCAAGCTCCAATGCCAGATCCTTACCGCCACTGCGTACAATCCGCCCGTTCGCCAACACATGCACCTTGTCCGGCTGGATATAGTCGAGCAGCCGTTGATAGTGGGTCACCACAATCATGCCACGTTCCGCGGTACGCAACCGATTGACCCCGTCCGCTACGGTCCTCAAGGCATCGATGTCGAGGCCTGAGTCGGTCTCATCAAGAATCGCCAGTTTTGGCTCAAGCATCGCCATCTGCAGTATCTCGTTGCGTTTCTTCTCGCCTCCGGAGAAGCCCGCATTGACCGATCGTTTCAACAGCTTCTCATCGAGTTTCACCTGTCTCGCCTTCTCTTTCACCTGCTTCATGAAACTCAGGGTATCGATCTCGGCTTCACCTCGGGCTCTGCGGATGGCATTGATCGATTCGCGCAGGAAACTCATATTATTTACCCCTGGCAGCTCCACCGGATACTGCATCGCCAGGAACACGCCTTGCTGGGCCCGCTCTTCCACCTCCAGCTGTAACAGATCTTCACCCAGATAGCGCACTTCACCGCCGGTTACTGTGTAGCCGTCACGACCGGACAGAATGTGTGCCAAAGTACTCTTGCCTGAACCGTTCGGTCCCATGATGGCGTGCACCTCGCCCGCTTTCACCTGAAGGGCCACCCCTCTGAGGATCTCTTTTCCGTCCACGCTGGCTGTTAAATTCTTAATGGCTAACATCTCTTTTACCTCGTTCATGCCGCAGAGAGTTTTTCATCCGCAGCTCAGATGACTCAGTTACAAACCTATCCGACTGCCCCTTCGAGACTCACGGCGAGCAGTTTCTGCGCCTCGACTGCAAACTCCATCGGCAGTTCCTGGAAGACCTCCTTGCAGAAGCCGTTGATGATCATCGATACCGCATCCTCTTCCGTCAGCCCCCTTTGCCGGCAATAGAAGAGCTGGTCCTCACTCACCTTGGAAGTGGTGGCTTCATGCTCCACCTTGGCGGTTGGATTCTTCACCTCGATATAGGGAAAGGTGTGGGCTGCACAACGGTCACCGATCAACAGGGAATCGCAGCGGGTGTGGTTACGCGCGTTCTCCGCCTTGCCGGCAACTCTCACCAGACCTCGATAAGCGTTACTGCCCTGCATCGCGGAGATACCCTTGGAGACGATCGTGCTGCGACTGTTTTCACCGATATGGATCATCTTGGTACCGGTATCGGCCTGCTGAAAGCCTTTGGTCACAGCAACCGAGTAGAACTCGCCGACGCTATCCCTGCCGCGCAGAATGCAGCTGGGGTATTTCCAGGTGACTGCAGAACCGGTCTCCACCTGAGTCCAGGAGATACGGGATCGATCGCCGCGACAATCTCCCCGCTTGGTGACAAAGTTGTATATCCCCCCCTTACCCTCGTGATCCCCCGGATACCAGTTCTGCACGGTTGAATATTTGATCTTTGCATCCTCCATCGCCACCAGCTCAACCACCGCGGCGTGGAGTTGGTTCTCATCCCGCATCGGCGCAGTACAGCCCTCCAGATAGCTCACCTCACTGCCCGCTTCGGCAATGATCAGAGTACGCTCGAACTGACCGGTTTTCGCCTCATTGATGCGAAAATAGGTTGAGAGCTCCATCGGGCATTTGACCCCTTTGGGGATATAGACAAAGGTTCCGTCACTGAACACAGCACTGTTGAGCGCAGCAAAGAAGTTATCCTTATGGGGCACCACAGAGGCCATGTATTGACGCACCAGTTCCGGATAATCCCGTAAGGCTTCGGAGATGGCACAGAAGATCACACCAGCCTCAGCGAGTGACTCGCGAAAGGTGGTGGCCACGGAGACGCTGTCGAAGACTGCATCAACGGCAACCCCGGCCAGCGCCTTTTGCTCCTCTATGGAGATACCGAGTTTTTCATAGGTGGCCAGAATTTCCGGATCGACTTGATCCAGGCTCTCAAGCTTCGGTGACTGTTTTGGTGACGAGTAGTATGAGATCTGCTGAAAATCGATTGGCGGATGGTTGATTGCCGCCCAATCGGGCTGATCCATGGTCAACCAGTGGCGATAGGCCTCAAGACGCTTTTGCAGCATCCACTCCGGCTCTCCCTTGCGTTCCGAGATGGCGCGCACCACCGCCTCGTCCAAACCGGGTGGAAAGGTATCGGAGTCGATCTGCGTGATGAAACCCTGGGCATATTCGCCCGCAATCAACGCCTCCATTTCACTGTTTGTCTGACCCATTTCGTGACTCCGTTTAATGCTGAGCGGGAAGTGAACGCGTGTTACACGCTGTGCTGCAACGACTGCTGCCGAGATAGAGACAGGAGAGCATTGCAACGCTGCCGGCCAGCATGAAAACCACCCCCAGTTGAGTTGCTGAGAGGATCAGAAACAGCAGACCAAATGCGATACTGATCAGGGTTAAGAAAACCACGGGACCACCGCAGCAGCGGACCGAAAAGAGTTGCAAAAGCGTAACCATCGAAACACACCCCAGCCTTTAAAAATCAAGGCGACCAAGTAATAACTTAGTAATATAGTCAGGTATTATGGTTTGCAAGAGCTAAACACAATCGAATTTCAGGGGAATAGCGGGGCTGACAATTCCCCTAATCGATATAATTGTTTAATAATCAATAAGATAGAAATAAAACAAACAACTGAAACACTCCCTATACCCTAATTGCTTAAGGGTTACACAGGGAGCCGGGTAGCGGTGCATTCTGCTGATTGACCGGGAGTCTTGGATGGCTAACCTTCAAGAATCGATTTGACACCCTTCGAGATCAGACGCTCATAGAGGAACTTCTTTTTACCATCCATTTCGACCCCCAGGCCATCAAGCATGGTAAACAGATCATCAATGATGATTTCCGAGATATGCTGGCCATCACGCAGTGACTCTTCAAGATCACTGTTCATCGCCAGCATGCAGGCCAGTGCACCAATCAGATTCAATTCATCCAGGGTACTCTCAGACGAATCCAGGGAGTGGCTGTCAGAGGACGGTGTCAGCAATTGGCTGTCGTGGGTTGGCGTCAGTGGTTGACTGTCCGGGGAGGGATCGGCCGGCACACCAGGTTTGATACCGATCCTGTCGCACATTTGATGCAGATCTTCTTGATAAAAACTGATACTCGAGGGGTAGTTGTAGGCATTGTTACCTTTATCGACCGAGAGGCCGATGAGCAACTCATCGTCGAACACCAAAAATTTCTGAAACAGCTCTTCTCTGACGACCCCGTTGATACTCATGTGGTGATCGATCAGCGCGCTGTTGCAGGTTACCGGCAGGCCCCGTTTCAGTTCATTGACATCTGCTGGGTAGAGTCTGAGATAGCCATCCACATAGACCCGTTCGTAGGAGCGCTCCTGCACCTCGACGGAAGCAAATCCGGCAAAATGGAGATAGAGCTCCTCCATCTCACGCAGAATCTTCTCATCGCCAACAAAACGGCAGGCATCATCCCAAGATAGGAAACTCTCGTCATCGTTGGCAATGGTCATGGTGCATCCTTCTCCTCTCCAACTGCAGGCCCGACAGCAGTGCAACTGATTTTAATCCCTAATCAGAAGCAATCAAATCAGATTTGTCTAGCGATGAGGCAGTCGTCCATCTTCGGCCTGAGTAAGGCTCGCTGCAGCAGACGGTTGCAGACCCGAATTCCAGTTACACAAGTCATTTACACCCACACAAGTTGGGCTACCCAGTGATTCACCGCCAATAAACGCCAATCACCGTAAAATGCCGCGAAAAACAGTTACACAGAGGAGTCTATTCGCGAAGATTTGCGGTGATTGGCGTTCATTCGCAGCTTATTCTCTAATGGCCTGTTGCGCCTGATAAAACGCCACGGGGTACAAAAAGGTAACGATCAGCACTCTACCAGGTTGACCGCCAGACCGCCCCGCGACGTCTCTTTGTACTTTGTCTGCATATCGGCACCCGTCTCCTGCATGGTCTTGATCACCTTGTCGAGGGAGACGAAATGGGAGCCATCCCCTCGCAAGGCCATTCGCGCCGCATTGATCGCCTTCACCGCCCCCATGGCATTGCGTTCGATACAAGGTACCTGCACCAATCCACCCACCGGATCACAGGTCAGACCCAGATTGTGCTCCATACCGATCTCGGCCGCATTCTCAACCTGTTGTGGGGTACCTCCCAGTACCTCGGTCAGGGCCCCGGCCGCCATGGAACAGGCGGAACCCACCTCCCCCTGGCAACCCACCTCGGCACCGGATATGGAGGCGTTCTCCTTATACAGAATGCCGATCGCACCGGCACACAGCAGAAAACGCACCACACCCTCTTCGTTGGCACCCGGTGAGTAGCGCCAATAGTAATGGAGTACCGCCGGGATGATCCCTGCCGCCCCATTGGTCGGTGCAGTAACAACCCGGCCGCCGGCGGCATTCTCTTCATTCACCGCCAGGGCAAACAGATTGACCCAATCCATGGTACCCAGGGGTACGGTGGTCAATTCGGAATCATGACTCAGTTGGCGATACAGTCTTGGCGCTCTGCGTTTGACCTTGAGACCACCCGGCAACAGCCCTTCCGTTTCACAGCCCTTCTCGACACACTGCTGCATCACATGCCAGATATCCAGCAACTTCTGGTTGATCTCGGCCTTATCCCGCCAGGCCAACTCGTTTTCAAGCATCAACTGACTGATGGATAAGCCGTTGGCCTCACACTGATCGAGTAACTCCAGACCGCTTTTGAAAGGGTATTTCAACTCAGTCTGCTGCTCGACAATCTGCGGCTCACCCTGCTCATCGGTCTGCACCACAAATCCACCCCCTACCGAGTAGAACTCGCCGCGCTTGACAGGCTCGCCCGCCTCATCCAGCGCCGTGAACAGCATGCCGTTGGGATGCAGACCCAGCTGTTTGCGGCGATAGAAGACCAGGTCACGCTCAGGATCCAGCTCGATCACCTGTCCCCCATGGAGCTCGATCTGCCGCTCCACCCGCACCCGATCCATGCGCAACGGAATCGCATCCACCTCAACCTCTTCCGGGGTCTCACCCTGCAGCCCGAGGATCACTGCTTTATCCGTTCCATGGCCTTTGCCGGTTGCCCCCAGGGAACCGTATAGCTCTATCTTCAGCCTGCGAATGCCACTCAACAGACCCGCCTCATCGAGTTGCTCGATAAAGCGTTTTGCAGCCAGCATCGGCCCTACCGTGTGGGAACTGGAGGGTCCGATGCCGATTTTGAAAAGATCGAACACACTGACCGACATGATCACTCTCCTTTCACTTCTGGAATCGATAAGATCTCACAACCAGCACGGACAATATACCCACATTGAGCGCAGTTTGGCGCAATCCATTGTGAATAATTAAAACCTGGCCTTCCACTGCCCAACCTCTCTCATCGAGTGCCTCAATACACCTGCAGCTCTAGCCATATTTTCTATCCACCCATACAGGTAAAATAGACCACTCAACCAAGATACTTCACACTCATCCGTTGTGAAAATGAAAACCACTTACAAAGCTATCCTGTTTGACCTTTTTGGCACCTTGCTGAGCGTCTCCAAGGCGGCAAAGGGGCAAGGGCAATTTACCGCAGACATACTTGGCTTGGATCGCAAGGCATGGAATCAGGCCTGCTTCAGTGAACACCATGACATTGTGAGTAGTACCGACCACCTGGAGATCGTCAGACGCATTGCCCACAGTCTCGATCCATCAATCCCGCTCGACAAAGTCCGTCAGGCGACCGATGCGCGACAGTTGCGGTTCGATACAGCACTGCTCGAAATCGAACCTGGCATCCTGTCGATTCTGCAGGAGTTGAAACAGCAGGGCTTCATCCTGGGATTGATCTCAAACGCATCAACCGGTGAGGTCAGCGCCTGGCCGGAGTCCCCGCTTGCCCCCCTGTTTACCAGTGTGCACTTCAGCTGTCAGCAGGGTGTACAGAAACCGGATCCGGAAATCTATCAAATGGCCTTGGCCGAAATGGCCATCACTGCCGACTCGGCACTGTTTATCGGCGACGGCAGCAGCGAGGAACACAGCGGTGCCGAAGCCTGTAACATCGACAGCCTGCTGGTGACCTATTTTCTCGACAGCAGCAGTGAGCTGGAGCTCAAGCGAAGGGGTGAGGGATCGAAAGGACGCATCGGACATATCCGGGAACTGTTGAATCTGGTATCTCCCGATGTTTGATTGAAAAGCACCCTGAGCTGGAAACCAGATGGAGCCAGTTTCGCCGCGTTGTTTATCCATGCTTGATTTGTGGGATTTGTCCGAGTAAAGCCTCAGCAAAACTTCTCAGGTCTATACTAACCTGAAGGATCATTAACATACTCCTAAGCAGTGAGGTGTAACCAAAAGGGTATTTCTTAATGAGGTAATTCGATCCACTCAGTCTGAGCGTGGATATTGACCTGCCGACGGATTCGGGAGCTCTCCTCATGACGAAAATCATCTTGTCAGCTGCACGCTATCCAGCCTGGGTGATGGCAGCACTCTACAGCATCACGCTGCTTGCTCTCAGCTATCTGCCTGAGCTGCGTGTGGAGATCACGGCAGAAGGGATGATGGTCAACAATCCCCCCGCGCTCGCCGACTATCAACGCACCATGGATACCTTCGGTAGTGAAAACGTCACCATCGTCTACCTGGAGGACGCAAAACTGTTTGAAGCTGAAAATCTCAAAGCGATCGAGCAGGCGTTGGCAGAGATTGAGAAGATTCCCCAGGTCTCGCGTACAGTAAGTCTGTTCTCAGTACGCTATCTGCGTACCATCGATGGTTTTATTCATACCACTCCCTATTTCAGCCCGATACCCGAAAACCGAGAAATCCTGCAATCCCGTATCCAAGCCGCACTGCTCAACCCGTTGATCGAACGAAATCTGCTCTCCCACAGCGGCAGCGTCATGGCAATCAATCTTTTTTTCGATCTGGAAAATTACCATCGAGGTTTCGACGAGCAGGTTTCATTGGCGCTGGATGAAGCAATTGAGCCTCTGCAGAATCGTTTTAGAAGAGCTTTTCACCTGGGAGACCCATCGGTTCGTTCAGCCATCTCAGAACAGATCCGCAGCGATCAGCTGTTGATAATACCACTTGCCCTGGGCGTACTGATTATCACCCTGGCGATCACTCTGGGTAACTGGAAAGCCCCCCTAATACCTCTACTAACGGCGGGGATGAGCGTGATCTGGACCCTGGGCATGATGGCAGCCGTCGGCATCCCGGTAAATGTGATGACATCGATCGTACCGGCTCTGCTGATCATCGTGGGTTCAACAGAGGACATTCATCTGCTCTCCGAGTATCAGGCTGCCATACGTAAAGGCAAGAGCAACCAACTGGCGCTCAGCCTGATGGCAAAGTTTATGGGTATGGCCATCCTCCTGACATTCGCAACGACGGCATTGGGTTTTCTTTCAATCTCGATCAATCGTATCGACCTGTTACAACAGTTTGGCCTGATCAGCGCCATCGGTCTGGCGATGAATTTTCTGATCACCATCACCCTGGTTCCCGCTTCTCTGCAGTTGGCAAGACACTATGGCTTCACCATTCTGTCAACCACTCAACGTCCATACGCCCAATTTTCCACCCACCTCTACCAACAACTCTCCCGCTACCCCAAAACCATCATCGCTTCGATACTGCTCCTGATGTCACTCTGTCTGATCTGGGCAACCCAGATCAAAATCAACAACAATGTGATGGACTACTTCGACCAATCTTCGGCGTTACCGGAACAGGCTGAACTGTTACAACAGAATCTCTCGGGAATGCAGGCCCTGTCGATTGTATTGAGCGGTACCCAGGGTACCTTTCTCCAGGTACCTTATCTTGAGGAACTGCACCGACTGCAGGACTATCTGGAGGAGACGGGACGCTTTGATAAAAGCTTCTCCTTTGCCGACTTTATTGCCGTGGTGCACAGTGGTATCGACAATGAGTGGCCCGGCACCATCTATCTGCCGGCGAGAAACGAAGTGGTCAGGGAGTACATGTCCCTGCTTGACCATGTAAACGCAGAGAGCTTTGTCTCCTCAGACTACAGCCAGGCACGTATTCTGGTACGGCATGCTATCAGCTCTTCCCATGAACTTAATCAGGTGGTTGAAGCGATCAAGGACTATACAGAAACCTGGCTCGATCCCACACTCAAAGTGATGATCACCGGGGGCAGTTATCTGAATAGCCAGGCGGTGGATTACATGGCCGATGGCCAGGCAAAATCCCTGCTTCTGATGCTGTTGGTGATCTTTCTCATGATCGCCCTGCTGTTCATGAATCTGAAAGCAGGCTTGATCGCTGTCGTCGCCAATGCGTTTCCTATCGTGGTGTTGTTTGATGTGATGGGCATGGCCGGTATTGCCCTGGATACCGGCACAACCATGGTTGGCGCCATCGCCCTGGGTATCTGTGTCGATCACACCATGCACTTCATGGTGAGATACCAGCGCCTGGCAAGCGACTTCCGTTCTGAATCGGATGCCCTGCTGCAAGTTATTCAACAGGAGTCGACACCGATCATTGCCACAGCACTCGCACTGGCCGCCGGCTTTCTTACATTGACCTTCTCCAACTTCCCACCGGTATCCCTGTTTGGTTTACTGAGTGCCCTGGTCATGTGTCTGGCTCTGGTTGGAACCTTTGTACTGATCCCTTTGATGCTGCGTAATACGCGATTGATTTCAGTCTGGAGCGTGCTTTCACTTCACTTAAGACGCGATGTACTCGACAAGTGTCCGCTGTTCAAAGGCATGCGGCCCTGGCAAGTGAGACAACTGGTGGCCCTGAGCCGCATCAGAGAGTACCAGGCGGATGAAGCGATTCTCTTGCAAGGCATGAAATACGACACCATGCTGGTTCTGCTCAAGGGGCAGGCAGAAGCCTGGCATACCCGTCCGGACGGCTCCACTTTTCAAGTCACCACCTATCAGCCCGGTGGTGTATTCGGCGTAACATCACTGGTTTCCAATCGACAGCGTCAGGCTGATGTGGTGGCGGTCGGTCAGGTGCAGGCTCTGTCATTCAGGTGGGACGGTATTCACCGGATTGCCCGACTGTTTCCCCGGATCGCTTCCCGCTTCCATGAGAACCTCTCCACAACCATTGCCCATCGGCTGCTGCATGAACCCTACGATCCCTCCTATCAGGATGACATGTCCGGCCTCTACAGTGCCACTTTCATCGAAAAGCTGTTGGAATTCACAGCCGAAAAAGCACATCGGTATGAGGAGCCACTCTGCCTGATCATTCTTAAAATCGAAGGTGAGGATCTGATCATAGCAAATCATGGAAGACAGCTTCTGCGATGGCTGCTTCATGAGTTCACACATGCAATCAACCAGGCACTGAGAAAAGTTGACCTGCTCTCCCGTTGGGGAACAGGAGAGTTCATCATCATCCTGCCGCGAACGGATCACAGCACACTGAATGAGATTGCCTGGCGCTTGAAGCAGAGTCTCAATGAAATAGATTTCGGTGTGATCGAAGGTGTGGCGATAGAGGCCCGCTGTGCTCACCTTATGCGGGGCGACACGGCGGAATCACTGATCAAACGTGCAAAATCGAGTCAACCCATCTGGCAAGTGACTCAACAGGAGATCAAGCAAAAGCGCGCTTGACGAATCCAGACAATATGGCTGACGCCGCACGCCAGCTTAAACTCCCGGACCCAAATTCAATCGGTCCGAGTATATGTAAAAAAGGCAGCCCTCAGGCTGCCTTATCAAGTACCCTGTGCGAGACTTACTTGGCGGCGACCAGAGCGGTCACCTTACTCCACTGCGCATCATCGAGAATTTCCATCATCCGATCACGACAACGGGTTTTACCGGCAATGATCATCAGACGGGTTTTACTTACCGCTTCGGCCATACTGTTGATCTCATCAGCACTGACCCCATCCAGTGATGCCTGGGCCATCTTCTTTTCGCCCTCGATGACTGACATGACCATCTCATGCATCTTTGAGTGATTTTGTTTTTTCCACTCCATGACCTGCGCCTTCTGCGCATCACTGAGCTTCAGTTCCTGGGCATTTTTGCTGATAACGGAGACATAGTTGGGTACAGGATTGGCATGCGCCATATGTTTCATGAACTGCCCTTTGCCCATATTTCCGGCTTGCGCTGCAGAGAGAGTGAAAAACAGGGCGGTCAGTAACAGAATGGTAATTTTTTTCATTGATATCCTCACATAAACAAAACAGAAACAGAGCTATCGCCTATCAACACTATCGTCTATCAACCTCCTAAGCATTGTTATTTATCAATCATCCGGCAAACCATCTCCCTACGACCGGACCGAGCTTTACCGGGCCTGGCCAATCGAGGCTGCTCGAGCTCCAGAGTAAAGGCCAGCTTCAACAGGTTTAACTTATTGAAAAGATCAGGCATCCAATACCGTGTAACAGAAAGACCGTCGACTCAACTGCCTTAACGATAGCGGCGATTGGGCGAGGCCCCTGGGCCACCTCGTGGGCCGGGCGGGTTCTCCCAGTTGGTACCTGGACCACCTCTGGGTCCTGGCGGGTTGTTGTCCCGGTCGTAACGATAGCGGGGATAGGAGCGTTTGTAATACCAGTTGGATCCTGGACCACCGATCGGTCCGGGTGGGATTGAGCGATAGGGGTAGCGGCGATCAGGTGAGGCTCCCGGTCCACCTGCAGGACCCGGAGGATTCTCCCAGTTGGTCCCTGGCCCTCCTACCGGACCAGGTGGATTATTATCCAGATCCTTGGCTGAAACCGAGCTGGTTGTAAGGAACAACACAACCGCGAGGGCAATCTCCCGATAATTCCTGGTCACTACACACCTCCTGTCCTGCTATTAAACTTATTAGGGCCTGTTAACCCTAATCCAATTGACCCTAATTCCATGTCCAAGCATAGACGATGGATTGCCAAGCACAAGCGATCACTCCGGTACGCCCTGCCATAACATCTCATAGCCCACTTCATAGGTATCGTCGCAAAAATCGGCCAGGGCGGAGAACTTCTCCTTGAACAATCGATCCGCGTGGGAACGCTCATGCTGGTCGAAAGATTGCCAGAAGGTTACGATCACAATATCGCCCATGTTCTGGTTGACCCGCTTGTTCTTATGACTGTCATCCGATCCGACACTGCCCTCTTCCGAGACAAATCCGGCATTGCGATAGACCTGACCACCAATGAATCCACCGTTATCATCGCCATAGTTGTTCTTCACCACATTGCACATCTCCCCAAGCAGCAGTTCCACATCCTCAACGCTGACGCCAGACTTGAGATCAACCACATTGAACAACATGACACAACCGAACGGAATTTCTATTGGATGAAACATCTCTACTCCTCTCTCTAGGAATGCTTAGGAACAAGCAGCATAGGCGACTCTGCTTCGATAATTAACACCGCTCTGAGTAAGTTAACTAAGTTTCACTTTGTGCAATTTGATTGTGCAGATCCTCTGATAACCATTAACTGCAAATCGAGCTGGCCCCTTCTATACTATCGAAATATTCCAATTGACTGTTGCGGAGAAACTGATGGAGCCCAGATTAACAAGATTGATCAAGTATGGCTCGAGAGGTGATGATGTGGTACAGGTTCAGCAATCTCTGAATCAAGCCGTTTCGAGCAAACCCGAGTTGATCACTGATGGTATTTTTGGTGCCAAATCGACCGCCAGGGCGGAACAGTTCCAACGCAGCAATCAACTGACTGCTGATGGCATTGTCGGCCCGAAGACCTGGGAAAAGCTGCTTGCCTTCCTGAAAAACCTTGTTGACACACCACCAACCGACAAAGACAAGCATAAAGAGATTCGCCAAAGAGTCCTGAATGAGGCGGGAAAACTTGTTGGTACAGTCGACTTCACACAACTGATTGGCGGCAGACCGAAAGGTATCGATGTAGTCAAAACCATCTTTAAGGTAGCTGCGAATGTAACCCTGCAGGATGACAACTTCAAAGACCCTTTCAGCAAGGCATGGAGTCCACAACCTTTTATCAGCGGCCAGAGAAAGAGCTGGTGCGGGATATTCTGTGTCTACTGTTATCGCAAAGCAGGGATAAGCACCGTCAGGTGGAACCTGAATGTCGGCGCCCCTGTCGGCAACATCGGTTTGAACAGCTGGAGCACAGAGTTCGTTCAGGCGATCAAACTGGCTGACATTGGTGCGGTAGCCACCCGTCAGCACCATTTCCTCATCGAAAAGGTCGATCCGGGCAATCCGTTCACACCTAGGCTGAATACCATCGATGGTAATCTGTTAGCCGGAAGGATCCAGAGACGCAGCGGCTACCACCAGGTTGGCAAGGACAATTTCAACTACTACTCATTGAAGTAACGATAGAGCCTGCAAAGCCAGAACAAAATCATAAGATCGATTTTTACAACCAGCCGCAACAGACTGGACAGCAACACTGTAACAATCCATATACCAGACACGACAGCCAGGATCAAAACCCCATCATCCGCAAGGGCAATCATTATAACAGTGTCGAAATAATTTACAGACCCTTGGTAATTTTACCTTGCCATAGCAGATCTAAACGCGTAACCGATTGTTATTCCTAAACTAACAAATTTCTGGCATCAATCATGCACTCATCAACTCCGTATCAGGAGCTGATCCTGAAACACTTAGTTTTAAAGCGCTTATTTTATAAACATCCATAAGGATATATCGATGAAGAAATCACTCTTTTTTCTGGCTTGCCTGGTGATGCTTCTGCCATTGAATAGCCAGGCAAATGTAATCAGAACCACGGGCTCCATCACGGATGGGGGAATCGGGTCTGTGTCCTATGTGCTATTCGATCAGGACGCCACTGCAAGAACCAGAATTGCAGTCAATTCGAATGATTTCGATACAGAGATCTTTCTGTTCGAGAATGACGGCACATTGAACAGAAATGACCGGATTGCGCACAACGACGACCGTAACTTTCCGATCAATCTGAATTCCCTGATCAATAGAGTGTTACAGGCAGGAAGCTATATCGTAGCCATCTCCGCTTACGACCTGACCCGCGGCGAAGCCGTCAGGGGAGTAAACAGAGGCAACGATCAATCCGGCTATGGTGACTACAGAATCAGAATCGCATCGAATGCCAATGTCAGATTCAGCAATGTACCTGAACCTGCCACGCTTTCGTTGCTTGGCCTTGGTTTGGTAGGTATGGGTTTAGCCCGACGCGCCAAACAAAGATCCTGAAAGCTGTCTGTGCCATTTGAGTAACACCAGGGGATTGATAGTCCCCTGGTGTTTTTTTATCCCTGTCCCCTGAGCTTCACTTCATCAGCCAACCAATCACGCCAATCTCACACCCCTCTGTGAGACAGGCTCCCCGCCACAGATATGAAAGCCTGCTGATAACTCAACTGCTGATCCTCTGTTCGATACGCTGCATAGAGTTTGCGCTGCATACCCTGGCGCCCCAAGCGCAAACTCTTCAACGGCAAAGCCTGACAGGCCCGTTCGATCAACCAGTCCGGAATCACCGTTACCCCTCGAGAAAGGGATACCAGTTGCAGCATAATCTCGATCGATTCGATCTGCTTGTGCTGTTGCGGCCTGACGCCAGCAGGCCAGAGAAAACTGTTTAGCACATCGAGTCGTTCTTCAGCCACCGGGAAGGTAATCAATACTTCGCTCGCCAACTGTTGCGGGCTGACCCAATCCTTTTCAGCCAGTGGATGGCTCTCAGGCACCAGCAACATCAACTCATACTCAAACAGCGGCTGATAACTCAATCCTGGATGATCGACACGGTCGGGGGTGATCAACATATCGATATGAAAGTTGAGTACACCCTCAAAACCACTAAAGCGGAATCGCTGAAAGATATCCACATCCACTTGCGGATTCGACTTCAGATAGGCGGCCGTGACGCCGGTCAGCCACTCATAACAGGGATAACACTCCACCCCGAGACGCAACACCCCTGTTTGACCATCTGCATAGGCCTTCAGGGTACGTTGACTCTGCTGCAACACGGGCAGAACCTTTTCCGCCGTCTCCAACAACAGATTACCCGCTCGGGTCAGACGCAATCGGCGCCCCTCCTTCACCCAGATCTCAATACCCAGCTTCTGTTCCAGATAGCGTATCTGATGGGAGAGTGCCGACTGACTCAGACAGAGCGCATTGGCCGCCTTGGTCAGGGTACCGTGTTGCTGCAACGCGGCCACGATTCGCAGATGGGTAAGTTCTAACATCTATGTAAATATCTCATAGTTAATAATATAAAGATCATTATATCTTCATAATATAAATACCTAAAATCCTGCCTTCGGATTCACAGGAAAAGGTTAGGAATCATGGTCACTACTCACAATCTCGGTCTGCCTCGCATCGGCGACAGACGCCAACTCAAGTTCAGCCTGGAAGCCTATTGGCGGGGTGATATCGATGCTCATCAGCTGATGGCTGCCGGAGCGCAGATTCGTGCACAAAACCACCAGCACCAACAGATTCTTGATTGGACCTGCGTCGGGGACTTCTCCCTCTACGACCATGTGCTCGATACCAGCATCATGCTGGGACATCTGCCACGTCGTTTCGAACAACAGCTTCTCGCACCCCTGGACCGCTACTTCCAGGTTGCCCGCGGACGCTCGACAGAGGCCAGCACACCACTGGCGGCGGCTGAAATGACCAAGTGGTTCGATACCAACTACCACTATCTGGTGCCTGAATTTGACCGGGAGACACGCTTCGAGCTGAATCCGGCGCAGCTGTTGAACCAGATTGAAGAGTGTCAGTCGAAAAACATCAAACCGGTGATCATCGGTCCGGTAACCTATCTCTGGCTCGGCAAAAGCAAAGACGAAAGCAATCCGCTGGATCTGCTGGAGCAGTTGCTGCCGGTCTATCAGCAACTGTTGCAACAGCTGGCTGATGCGGGAATTGAATGGCTGCAGATCGATGAGCCAATTCTGGTGACTGAACTGGATCAGAGTTGGCGCCACGCCTTGAGAAGCGCCTACTTCCGGCTACAGACGAAAGCCATAAAGCTGCTGCTGACCACCTACTTCGGCAGCCTGAAAGAGAATCTGCAACTGGCCTGCGAACTGCCGGTAGCCGGTCTGCACATCGATGCCACCAAGGCCAGGGATGAAATTGATCGGATCATCGACTGGCTGCCGCAGCATAAGAGACTCTCGCTCGGGGTGATCGACGGACGGAATATCTGGCGGTGCGACCTGAATGCGCTGCTGGATTGGTTGGAACCCATCCATCAGCGTATCGGTGATCGACTCTGGCTGGCCCCCTCCTGCTCCCTGCTCCACGTGCCGGTGGACCTGGAGAGTGAAACCGAACTCGATGGGGAGCTCAGATCCTGGCTCAGTTTTGCACTGCAGAAGCTAGCAGAGCTTGAGACCCTGGCTGGCGCGCTCAACAACGGTCGTGCATCGGTTACCAGACAACTGGATGAGAATGCCCAAGCCATCCGGCGGCGCTCGGAATCACAGCAGATCCACATCCCGAGCATCATGCAATGGACGGCCGCTATCACCACAGAGATGGGGCAACGCCAAAGCAGCTTCACAACCCGTCGAGCCATTCAGCAGCAGCGTTTGAAGCTGCCTCTCTATCCGACCACCACCATCGGTTCGTTTCCGCAAACCAATACGGTAAGGCAAAACAGAAAGGCCTACCGGGAAGGTCGCCTTGGCAGAGACGACTATCGTGCCGCAATGGAGAAGGAGATCGCACAGGCGATCCGGCAGCAGGAGGATATCGGCCTGGATGTGCTGGTACACGGTGAGGCGGAGCGGAATGACATGGTTGAGTATTTCGCTGAATTTCTCAGCGGTTTTGCCTTTACCCGTTTTGGCTGGGTGCAATCCTATGGCTCACGCTGCGTCAAACCGCCGATCATCTATGGTGACGTTCAACGGAAATCCGATATGACCACCCACTGGACCAGCTATGCCCAGTCGCTCACCAACAGACCGGTGAAAGGCATGCTGACCGGCCCGGTGACCATGCTCAACTGGTCATTTGTGCGTGACGACCAACCCCTCGCCCTGACCTGCAATCAGCTGGCCCTCGCCCTGCGCGACGAGGTACTGGCCCTGGAACGGGCGGGAACGGCGATCATCCAGATCGACGAGGCGGCTCTGCGTGAAGGTCTGCCGCTTCGACGCAAGCAGTGGCCCGACTATCTCGACTGGGCGCTCAACGCCTTCCGTCTGACCGCCAACGGCGTTCAGGACGAGACCCAGATCCACACCCACATGTGCTACTCCGAGTTCAACGACATCATCGAAGCGATCGCCGCCATGGATGCGGATGTCATCACCATCGAGACCTCCCGTTCTGACATGCAACTGCTTGATGTTTTCGAGTCGTACGAATACCCCAACGAGATCGGCCCGGGTGTGTATGACATCCACTCCCCCAACATACCGAGCATCGAGAGTATGGTTAAGCTGATTCAGCTGGCTCAACAGCGCATTCCCGCTGAGCGGCTTTGGATCAATCCGGACTGCGGACTGAAGACGCGCCAATGGCAGGAGGCCATTCCGGCTCTGAAGAACATGCAACAGGCGGCACGACTGCTACGTGAGCGTGCGAGACTCGACACTCATCGAACCTCAATCGCAACTGAAGCCTTGCCATAATTGTAATCGTGAGATGACAAATACAAACTATAGATAAATTCATACTTATTTTTCCCTTGCCAGACGTAGTTCACTCAGATGCTATCCGCTAAAATGGGGGATTTAACCCGCCCACGAGGAATCCGACGTGTTTCGCAAAGAGCTCAAAGTCCTGGACTGCACCATTCGCGATGGTGGACTGATCAACAACTACCATTTCACCGATGAATTCGTAAAGTCAGTCTACCGGGCGGCATGTGAATCCGGCGTGGATGTCATCGAGCTGGGCAAGAAGCTGATGGTCAGCGAAGAGTATACCCGTGAGGCCTATGGCAAATGGAATTTCTGCGATGACGACGATCTGAAGATGGTCATCGACTCCCATGAGTGTGAGAATCGGCCACTGGTTGCTGTCATGTTCGACATCGGCCGGGTCGACGTCAACAGTCTGCAGCCACGGGATCAAAGCCCCTTCGACATGGCCCGGGTTGCCTGCTATGTCCCGGACATCGACAAGGGTCTGGACCTGGTAAAACGCTCCAAGGACCTGGGTTATGAAACCACCATCAACATCATGGCCTGCTCCGCCGCCATTCGCACCGATCTGATCGAGGCCCTGAACCAGGTTGAAGAGACGCCGGAACTGGATTACCTCTACCTGGTGGACAGCTATGGCGCCTTCTACTCGGAACAGGTTACCGACTATCTTGAGCTCTACAAGAAACACGCACCGAGCAAGGAGCTGGGCTTCCATGCACACAACAATCAGCAGCTTGCCTTTGCCAATACCCAGCAGGCGATCATCGACGGCGTCAACCTGCTCGACGCCACCGTCAACGGCATCGGCCGGGGTGCCGGCAACTGCAACCTGGAGCTGTTACTCAACTTCCTGAAGAATCCCAAGTTTGATGTTCGCCCCATCTACAAGGTGATTCAGGAGCAGTTCGTGCCGCTGCGTGAAGAGATCGAGTGGGGCTTCAATGATATCTACGGCATCAGCGGCCACCTCAATCAGCACCCCCGCGCCGCCATGAAGTGCCGTTCGGAAAAAGAGATTCGTGACCTCTGCTACGACTTCCTCATCGAACAGACCCAACTCAACTCTTGAAACGTCACTGCCATCAGGGCCTCTTGCAGGCCCTAGTGGGCCACGATCCAGCTCATGAAAGACTGGCGGGTATCCTGATCCGCCTTGAGCCACCAGTAGCGCAACCGCTCCCCCGCATCCTTGGGTAACTTATCCGCTTGCACTTTCGTACTGACGGCCAGCGGCTCCTTTGCGGGTGTGGTGTTGACCGCAGCCGTCTCAAGCGGTTTTGGTGAAGCTTCCAGCTCACTGCTGATCGTGACCTGGGGATTTTTTGCGAACGCCTGTTTATCCTGAAACGCGGCAGGCTCCGGGACCAGTCGATAGTGGACACCGGATTTTACGTTCAAGCTGACCATAAAGGGTCTTGAATTGATGACCGCTTCGTAACCCAGATCCGGATCGATGATCACATCCTTGTATCGAAGCGTGATTTCACGCTCACCTTCCGGCAGCTCGAGCTGCGCCTGATGAGAGAGCAGGGAACCAGCCACTGCCTGACCATCCAAGGCGAGAAACTCGAAACTGTCGGGAATGGTAATTTTTGCTGCCTGTACAGAGCAGCCGGTCAAACTCAGCCAGACCAGCAGCACGCCGCTGATCAACAGCTTTGCATACAACTTCGCCATCGCATCATCTCCTTTCAGAGCCGATAGAAATTCCAGTGTAGATAAAAACAGACCTTGCAGCGGACACTGCAAGGCCTGTCAATTAAGGCAGGCTTCTGATCAGAAGGCGTATTTGGCGGCAAACTGCAGCCGGTCCAGCTCACCCTCGTCTCCGCTCTCTTTCTCCAGCGTGCCATGCAGATACATGACACCAAGCGTCACCGGTTTGATCGGGTTGTACATCAGGTTGACCTGGATGCTGTTGGCGCTCTCATTCAGGCTGCCCGGAGCGGAAGAAGGATTATCCACCTCAACCAGGCTGAGAATCACGTTTGAACGCCACTTACTGTTCCACATATGCCGATAGGCGACAAAGCCGGCAAGGGATTCCACCGCCTCAAGACTGCCATCACTCGGATCGACTACCGCATCCCGGACCACACCCAGACTGGTGTAGCGGCCCATGCCGTCGCCATAATTGACCGCAAAGCGGATATCATCCGTTTCGAGGAGTTTGATCTTGCCGCTGACACCCAGACCCCAGCCGGTGGTGGTCTCTTCCGAGCCGCCATCCTCAACTTTCAGTTGCCGCAACAGACCATTGACCCGCAGGTGACCCCAACCCATTTTCATACTGTAGTTGGCCGCCAGGTCAGGTAGTGCGTTGTCGTCACTGATGCCGGTATCGGTGAAGGTTTCCGGATTCTCCAGAGCCAATTGGACATTACCCAGGCTATAGCGAATCATCGGCTGCCTTACAAACACCGTTCCTTCCGGCGCACCCAGAAAGTCCAAGGCATCGGGCAGCGCGCCGGTATCCATGAAGGTCGACCAGGTCTGGCCGAACAGCCAGTTATCGAAGGTAAAGAGGTAGTGTCTCAGGCGAGGCGAGTAACTGTTACTCACCGCCTCATTACCGAAACCGGTGGTCAGGAAATCCATCTCCATCACCACGCCAAGCGAGTGATCACCAGCCTTTGTCTTGGCCTTGAAATTGATGCGCGACTCGCGAGCTGTCATGTCATAGACCGCATCACCGTCATCGCCACTTGTCGGAATGGAAGAGGGCAGATAGAAAGTCCTGCCCGCACCGCCGGCTCCGCCAGCGATGGTGCCGCTGTCGGTATCGGTCCACATGGCACTGAGTTTTGCATAGCCACCGATGCTGACATCCACGTCACCACCGAAAACCTGACTGAAGTTGTAGGCCGATGCAGTTGTTGGCAGCATCATGCAGGCACCGATCAGAGCTATCCCTGGCAGCTTCTGTTTCATTTGATTCATCGTGTGATTCTCCACAGTATCAATTGAATTCAGCTGTTATGGTTTTTTCGTGCTGAGTTGTTTTATTGCCGATATGGCGACTGCCCTACGTGAAATTTTTTTATCCTCATTAACGACTGCTGAGGATGGATCGCCAGGCATCATCGAGCGTTTTTGAGTCGATGAGTGACTGGAATCGGAAAATCGGGGATATGGAATTTATTGTTACAAATTTATGAACCAATCCTAGGTTGCAGATACTACACCATTATCTGGAGAAAGAAACTGTTCTCGTTCAGCCCGGATGACAATTCATCTTCGGTCGGCAGCCACGCTCGGAGCAAACAATTCAACTCAGCGGTTGACGCAATGGATATCCACCGCAGCTCAAAAAATTGGCCCTGGCCGATTGCGTCTGAATGGAAACAGAACCGTACACAGGAACACCAGACCAAGGGATGGCTGGGCCGGTTCCTCAGTGGCGCACTCCAACCGACGGTTGCTTGATATTCTGGCGACGCCTCCCCCTGACATGTGCATCTATCCAGGCAAGTCCTCACCAGTAAATAAAGAACAAAACTCCTATAGGTTACTGAATTTCCTAAATGTTTAAAGTTACCGACCATCCGCCCGATAACACTACAGAATTTATGGTTATTTACTACTTCACTGAATTGATGGCCTTGAGGAAGCGGTTTTGCCGAGAGTTTTACTGATTGAGCACTCCCCGACCATCCGGCATATCCAGAGGGATCTCTTGATCAAGGCGGGTTATGAGGTCGAGATCGAAAGCGACCATAAATCCGCGATTCCACGCATTCGCTGCAGCGCCGATGACGGTGTGAACTTCGATGCGGTGATGCTTGGCTGGCCCGCTGACACCTCAATCAATCCCTTATCGTTGTGCAAAATGGTGCAGCGCCAGGCCTATGCCTCCCAGGTAATCATGGTGTTTGCCCATGAAGAGAACCGCGCGATCGCTGACTGGGCCAAAGCAAGACCCAATACCGCATTCCTGTTCTGGGCAGACTACAAACGGAGTGCCGATCAGCTTTCGCAACTGCTGGCCGATGCCAACAAGCAGAAGGCAAATCAGCTCGAGAACCCGGCATCGGTTCAACCGATACGCGTACTGTTTGTCGATGACTCCAGAACCGTCAGAGTCAAGTATAAGCACCTCTTGAATGGCAATGGCTATGAGACAGAGACTGCCGGCAATGTTGCTGACGGTTTTGACAAGGCGCTGACCTCAGCCTACGACATTGCCATCATCGATTACTTCATGCCGGATGCCACCGGCGATGTGTTGTGTCGGAAACTGCGAGAAAACGAGGCCACCGCATCGATGACCTCTGCCATCATCACCGGCACCTATCTCGACAGGGCGATCAAGCAGTCCCTTGAAGCCGGTGCCGTTGAGTGTATGTTCAAGAATGAGAGCGATGACCTGTTTCTCAGCCGCATCGACGCCATGAGTCGCCACATTCGCGCCCATCAGGCGATCGAGAAGGAACGCAAAAGGCTTGGTGGGATTCTCAGATCGGTAGGCGATGGAGTCTATGGAGTTGACCCGAATGGCCATATCTCATTCGTCAACCCAGCCTGTCGTCAGATATTGGGTTATGACTCCGAGGCGCTATTGATCGGAAAGTCGGCCCATGAACTCTTTCACTTCGCCGATGATCTGGGCGACCGGGTTTTGCAGGAGCGCTGTTTTCTGCAGAAGAGCTATGCAAATGGGGATAAGATCCAGGCCAGGGAGACCACCTTCTGGCACAGATCAGGCAAGCCGATCCCGGTGGAGTGCACTGTCTACCCACTGACCATTGAGGATAAGCGGGAGGGCTCGGTTGTCGCATTTCGAGACATCTCTGAGCACAAACTGCTTGAAGAGGAGTTACGTTGGCAGGCGGGTCATGACGCCTTGACCCAGTTGCACAATCGACGCTATTTCGAAGAGCAGTTGAACCTGGAGGTGGAACGACTCAAACGCAGTAATGAGGTCAGTGCCCTGCTCTACCTCGATCTCGACCGCTTCAAGTACATCAATGACACCGCAGGGCATGCTGCAGGAGACCGCCTGCTGCTTGAGATCGCTCAGCAGATGAACCAGCGTCTGCGCAAATCGGATTTGCTCGCCCGCCTGGGTGGCGACGAGTTCGCTGTCATTCTCAGGAACATTACCAGGAACAGCGTGGTTCACGTCGCCGAAGACTATCGTGAAATGCTCGATCACCACCTGTTTGTCTATAAGGATAAACAGTACAAGATCAACGGCACCATCGGCATTGCCCTGATCGACAGCGACACCGTCTCTTCCAGTGAAGTGTTGGCGAATGCGGATATCGCCTGCCATATTGCGAAAGGTCAGGGGCGCAATCGCACTCACCTGTTCATCCAGGAGAACGATAACAAACAGGCGATGGACAAGGATCTTGGCTGGTCGTCGCGACTCCACAACGCGCTGAAATCAGACCACCTGACCCTCCACTACCAGCCGATCATCCCGGTTGAATACATCCCTGCCTCACTGATGTCCGACAATGACGGGCCGATCAGTCAACAACTGCTTTCCGTGGTACCCGAGTCAGCGATGATCTACGAAGCATTACTGCGCTTGGATGACCCCTCATGGGGTTTGGTGCTTCCCGGCGCCTTCTTACCAACCGCGGAACGCTTCAATATGATGGACAAGATCGATGGATGGGTAGTCAACGCCGCCCTCAGACAGCTCGCCCAGCTACAGCAGCAGGGCTATCGCGGTACATTCACCATCAATCTGTCGGGCCAGACGATCACCAATATGGCGCTGATCGAGACCATCGAGGAGCTGGTGATCTCCCTGGGGATCGATCCGAACAAAATGATTCTTGAGATTACCGAAACCTCGGCCGTCTCCAATCTCGTCTCCGCCAATCAGCTGATTACCAGACTGAGTGCTCTGGGCTGCCGTTTTGCGCTGGACGATTTCGGCAGTGGCTTCTCCTCCTTCTCCCATTTAAAGAATCTGCCGGTGGATTACATCAAGATCGACGGCCTGTTCGTCAGAGGCGTCGCTACGGATCGGGGGGACAGGGCGATCGTCCAGTCAATCAACGATATCGCCCATTCCCTGGGTAAGTTGACGGTGGCCGAGTATGTGGAGGATGCTGAGATACTCGCTTTTCTGCACCAGATTGGTGTGGACTATGTGCAAGGACACTACCTGGCCCATCCAATGGATATCTCGGACATGGCATCGTGTAACAACGCCAAACAAAAGGCTAGCCCCTCACGATCGCAAGCCTAGCGGTCCATCCAGCAATCAAGGTCGAAACCGAAGCTGCTGCCTGTCAGCCCTATCATGGCGCAGCAAACTTCAAACCGATCAGCGGTACGCACCATTTTAGGGCGCCACCCTTCAGTGAGATAATCATGCCGACCCTAGGTAGCTGAATCCAATGGTGAGATCCGGGAAACCCATCAATCTCCGCCGACCCGGTAAATCCTCACCCAGTTTATCCTGGAAAACCAAATCGGAGGCTCTCTCTGCAGGGCACTTCAACCTTACCAACGACCTGGATTTGGCACAGAACCTGCTCTTGAATTACAACGTTAACAGGCCGCCCCGGGAGAGAGAGATCAAAGCTCCAACATCGACAACCACAGCTGCTTGCGCCATGAGCGGCGACTCAACTTGCAAAATCATGGTTCGGCCTGTCTCAGATCATTCTGTTTTGACCCTACAGCGCTATGCTGAATCATCAGATCAATAGAGCTGGAACATCACGTGTCGATCATACCCATGTCAGGACATAGAAAAGCGCAGAATCCATTCGACGGATGGCTGGTCTTTACCGATCTTGACGGCACCCTGCTTGACCACCATAGCTATGACTTCAGTCCGGCGCTGCCCGCCCTCAGGTTACTCAAAGAGAATCAGATCCCGGTGATCCCGATCTCAAGCAAAACCCATGCGGAACTGAACGTGCATAAAGCACAACTTGAGCTGGATGGCCCGATGGTGGCTGAGAATGGCGCCGTCATCATCTACCCGAACGAGGAACCTCAGGTTGCCCCACCCGGTTATCTGATGATGCGCGACTTTTTAGTCGATTGCCGCTCGAATCCTGACTTTGACTTCATCGGTTTCGGCGATATGAGTGACGAGCAGGTGATGCAGGAGACCGGCCTGAATCGAGAGTCCGCACAATTGGCACAGCAGCGGCTGGCATCGGAACCTCTGCTCTGGCACGGTGACCAGGAGAGCCTGAAACGGTTTCAACGCAAGGCGCAATCTGCCGGCATGAGACTTCTGCAGGGTGGACGTTTTCTTCACCTGTTGAGCGATACCGACAAAGGCCAGGCCATCACTCATATCGTCAACCACCTGCGCAGCAGAGGCAAGCAGATCAACCGAACCATCGCCTTGGGTGACAGTGATAACGATCGAGCGATGTTGTTGGCGGCAAACACCCCGATCATCGTGCGCAAGCATGATGGCAGCCATATGACGCTGCCGGAACGACCCGATACCAAAGTGACCGACGAACCGGGACCAGCCGGATGGAACCAGGCGCTTCTGGACCTGATACAACAATTTGAGGAGCGATAATGGCCGACTTTTTCCAGCATGGGGATATCACAACGCTACACAAACTCACCGAGCGCCCCCTCGATGAGATGGAGCAGGAGCTCTCCAGTTTTGCCAGCAAGAAGCCGATCGGACTGATTCTTCCCAGTCTCTATTCGGAACTCACCGGCCCCGCTCTCAGCCATATCATCGATGAGCTGCAACACGCCAGCTACATCTCTCACATCATCATCGGACTCGACCGGGCCACTGAAAGTGAATTCAAGCAGGCGCAGGATTTTTTTGCCCGCCTCCCCCAACGCACCCACCTGCTGTGGCAGGATGGCGCAAGACTGAGAAGCCTTGACTCAGAACTTCAGGAGCGCGACCTATCCCCGCCGGAGCCGGGTAAGGGACGCAATGTCTGGTTCTGTATGGGCTATGCCCTGGCAATTGAAGAGCTGCAGGCAATCGGACTGCACGATTGCGATATCGTCACCTACTCAAGGGAGCTGCCGGCAAGACTGCTCTATCCCCTGGCCCATCCCAACTTCAATTTTGAATACGCCAAGGGCTACTACGCCCGGGTCAATGAGAACAAACTCAGTGGGCGGGTCACGCGCCTGTTTGTCACTCCGCTGCTCAGGGCCTTGAGACTGATGGTCGGCCCACTCGATTATCTGGAGTATATGGACAGTTTTCGCTACCCCCTTTCAGGCGAGTTCGCCATGAGTCGTGATCTCGCCTCCCAGGTACGCATACCCAGCGACTGGGGATTGGAAGTGGGTCTGTTGTCGGAGGTCTATCGCAATATCTCCCATCATCAGATCTGCCAGGTCGATATCGCCGACCAATACGACCACAAGCATCAGGATCTCTCCGCCGAGGATCGCACCGGCGGACTGGCGAAGATGAGCCGGGATATCGCCAAATCCTTCTACCGCAAACTGGCCACCGAAGGGATTCAGATGAACCAGGCCTTCTTCCGCAGCCTGAAGGCCGCCTATCTGCGTAAAGCGCTGGATATGGTGGAGATGTACTACCACGATGCGAAGCTCAATGCCCTGGCCTTCAACCGCCATGCGGAAGAGGAAGCGATCGAGGTGTTTCAACAGAGCATCGTCGAGGCGGGCCAGGCATTTCTCGACAACCCGCTGGAGGCCCCGTTCATCCCCAACTGGAAACGGGTACTCTCGGCAATGCCCGATTTCACCGACCGGCTGTTTCAGGCGGTCGCCGAGGATAATCGTTGAGCCTGGGTCAGTCGCTGCGAAGATCTGTTTGTAAGAGGAAGATTTATGAGTCCGCAAATGAACGCGAATAAACGCAAATGGTTTTGATGTAGCGGATCGGTCTAGCGTAATTGACCCAATCCACGAATCAGCTCCGCTGACCTAAAAACAACCACAAAAACAATTTGCGGCTCTTATTTGCGTTCATCAGCGTTCATTTGCGGACTGATTCTTCTTGAGATTAACCGCCAAGCCACCATTCGCCACAGCAACGCTCAGTCCAATCATGTCGCTGTAAAAAGCTTCCGGTTTCAACCCTTGGCCATCAGCCAGACGGTCTGATAGGGACGAAACCGCACCCCGTCACCATCCATGTCCGGCACCACCTGATGCAGGGCATCGAACCAGCGCCGGCTGGCACCGCCCAGGGCGGATATATCCACCGACCTCAGATCACCGGTCATGTTATGAATGGCATAGACCCGCTGCCCACCATCCAGACTGGTCCGCTCCAGAGCGAGAATTCCGTCCGGCATATCCAGCACCCGCTGTGGCGCATCCGGATGAAACGCCTTGATCCCACTGCGGATGCGCAGTCGACGAATATACTCAGGGAAGACCTGTCCCGCATCGGTCAACGGCAGATCGATCAGTCGTTCCAGCTCGGCGCCATCCCACTTGCGCCGATTGATGCTGCGGGTCATGCCGGTACGCTCTACCCCTAATGGATCATTCGGAGTCGCTCCCAGGGCGTTGATATAGACCGCCGGTATACCCCGAAACGAAAGCGGCAGGGTCTGGGAGAGCATGTAGCGGGCGATATGCCAGGGATCCACATCATCATCCTCGGCCGCAAAGGCATCGAAATAGCTGATGTTCAGCTCATAGGGACGGTCCCGGCCCTCAGTGGTGGCGCGCATCGAGACATAGCCGCCCCGCCTGCGCATCATATCCAACAGCTCATCCAGATCTTCGTCCGGCACCAGACCCTCAAGCGGACGCAACCCCACCCCATCGTGGGAGGCGGTGAAATTCAGATAGGTGCAGCCTTCAGGCAGCGTCTCCTGCTCCAGAGAGCGGGCCCAGGGCACCAGGAACTCGGTGGTCTGACACATGATGGCGTGCAGAATCAGTGGCGGCAGGCTGAACTGATAGACCATATTGGCCTCATCGCCCTGATCGAAGTAGCTGATATTCTCCTGATGGGGAACATTGGTCTCCGTCAACAGTATCGCACCGGGTTCTAGCACATCGAGCAGCGTCCTGAAGAGTTTGATCACTTCATGGGTCTGCGGCAGATGGATACAGCTGGTGCCGATCTCCTTCCAGAGAAAGGCCACCGCATCCAGACGCACCGCCCGCGCACCACGCCGGATGTAGTCCAGCAGAATGTCGATGAACTCGAGCAGCACCTCCGGATTGGCATAGTTGAGGTCGATCTGATCGTTGCTGAATGTAGCCCAGACATCGAGCATACCGCGGGGCGTACGAACCCGGCTCAACAGAGGTGTACTGCGCGGCCGCACCACCATGGAGAGATTCTCATCCGGCGATACCTGGACCACATAGTCACGCCCGGGCTCCTCATCATGCACAAAGTTGACGAACCAGAGGTGCTCTCGGGACATGTGATTGAGCACCAGATCGAACAGCAGGGAGAAGTTCTCACCCAGCTCCCGGATATCCTGCCAATCCCCAAGCTCGGGATTGACGCTGCGAAAGTCGGAGACTGAAAAACCATCGTCAGAACTGTAGGGGAAGAAGGGCAGCACATGCACCATGCTGAAGACCCCATTCAGGCGTCTGTCCAAAAACTGTTTCAGGGAGGCCAACGGGGTCATGCCCGGATATTGAATGCTGTCCCCATAGCCGATCAGCACACTGTCCTTCTCATCCCAGCGGGGAATCTCGAGGCGCTTGCCCTGTCGCACCTCGATATGCCGACCGATCAGCTCATGCAGTTTTGGCAACAGCGTTGCCGCTTGCTGCTCACCATACAACAGACTCAAATGCCCCAGAAGTCTGGTATCCAATTCATCGACGCTCATGAAAACTCTCTTACCAATGACTTCGGGATTGAATTATTCAGGGCCTGCTGACTGGCCCCAACCGAATGGATCAGTTGAAGTTGATAAAATATGACTATATTCAATATCTCTTAAGTATAAAAGAGTTGATCCAGATCAACCGATACGTGAAACCATGAATTATCTGCTGCTATTGTTTAGTAAGCAGTACCTAAAAACCCGAATCCATGGGTTTACGACGGCACAGACCGCAAGCTATTGCTTCCCCAGCGGTTAGAATTACGCCCGCTCAAACCATGGGCAGAGCTGAGATCTGTTGATTTCTCTGGAAAACCAATAGCTTACGCTTTGTGAACGCCAACGTCCCGCGGATTCCGGTTAAAACAGATTAAAACTACCTGCATTCACCAAAGGAGATCCACTATGAGGTTAGAACACTCAGCGTCTCGCACCTCTCCTGAAACCCTGAAAGCAAGCCGTCCTATTGAAGTGGAAGGACGTCTGATATCTGTCGATGATGAAGGCTATCTGTTGACCCTCGATGACTGGTCCCCGGCCGTTGCCGAGGCACTTGCCGATGCCGATGGGGTAACCCTGACAGAAGAACACTGGCTGCTGATCGATTTTCTGCATCGTTTCTATGCAGAGTACGGCATTGCTCCTGAGATGCCTATCCTGGCTAGAAATCTTTGCAAGGATAAAGATGATTGCCGCTGGACCAAGCGTTATATCGAAGGCCTGTTTCCAGGTGGCGCCAAAATGGCCTGCCGCTATGCCGGACTCAGCAGACCGGTAGGACGCAGTTGCCTGTAAGGGGTATAACAACTCACTGAGATTTCGATTTGATGGGGTATCTACCACGTGCCTATCCAATGATCCCGGTAGGCACGTTACTTTTTCAACCAACTCCCTCCCTGTAACTCAGCAAGCTGCCTGCCGTTAGGACGAGCCGGGTTTTGTAAACACGGTTTGTGTTGCTTTTCCCTGCGGACCGTAAAAACACCCAAACTCTCTGCTGAAAAATGCGTATCATAGCGGCAGCCGAAAACCACAACAGTGGTTGTCGAAAAGCCTCGGCCAACAATCAATTCATCCGTAACAGCAACATGAACTCGAAAACTCTATGGACTCTATGTTTGATTCTGTTCTGCCAGAATTCCCTGCAGGCAGAGCAACTGGGGGAGGTCAGCACCAAATTCCGCATGCTCGGCCCGAATGACAAGGTGGTGATCGAAGCTTTCGACGATCCGGCGGTTCCGGGCGTCACCTGCTACCTGAGTCGGGCCAAGACCGGCGGCATGGGTGGTGCCGTGGGAATTGCCGAGGACACCTCCGATGCCTCGATCGCCTGCCGACAGACCGGGCGGGTGAACCTGCCCGGCGATATTCTGAATCGATCGAGGGATGGGGAGGAGGTCTTCAAGCAGCGCACATCGATTCTGTTCAAGACCATGCAGGTGGTGCGCTTCTACGATGCCAAGCGCAATACCCTGGTGTATATGACCTACAGCGACAAACTGGTGGATGGATCACCGAAAAACAGCATCACGGCGGTACCCCTGTTCCGTCCTCAGACGCCCCAACTCCCCCGTCCCGGTGAACAATGAGCCAGCGGCTGCATACCGGTCGGCTGGTGCTGACTCCGAAAGATCCCTATCTTCTACCGGAAGATCCTGACGCTCTGTTTGATGCATTGAGGGATATCGGCCTGATCGCGTCACCCCTCGAGGCGGAACCAGGCTATCTGCTGGGGGAGGCGTTCATGCAGCTGATAACCTTCATGGGCTGTTCACCCTTCATCCGACTCGAACCGGATGAGAGCGGAGAGCCGTTTTGCCATCTGCGGCTGGACGGCCCACATGCGGAACCGATACTGCTGAGCGGTAAAAACAGTCTCCCACCCCGCTGTGAGGCCTGCCGAAAACGCATCAGCGACTGGCAAAAGGCGCCTCGACAACTGGCTGAATGCCCCCACTGCGGACACCGGCAGGACCCGGCCAGCTACGACTTCAAACAGAGTGCGGGGTTTGGTCGGTTTCTACTGAAGATTGAGAACATCTTTCCGCAGGAGGCGATCCCCTCGACACGCCTGCTCGAGGTCCTGCAACAGGCCAGTAACGGCGCACCATGGCACCATTTCTATCAACAGGATTGATTGGGATGACAGTGGGAGCAGACTGACCCCATGGCTATCTCCGCAAATGCGTAATATTTGGTGGGGCATGGCCCCACCAAGAATCTATCTATTGCATCAAATGAATTGAATACCACCAGTTCAGGTGGAATCAGCAACGACTACCGGATTAATCCACAACATTAGCGTTTATTCGCGTTCATTTGCGGACTTTAATAAAACACAGGTCGGAGGTTAGACCAGTTCGCAGCGATTCTTGCCTTTGCGCTTCGCCTGATAGAGAGCTTTATCAGCCCGCGAGAACACCTGATCCACACCGTCCCCCTTGGCAAAGCTTGTCAGGCCACAGGAGATGGTCACGACGACCGGCTTGCCGTGGGAATGGAAACCATTGCTCTCGACCGAATGGCGCATCTCTTCGGCGACACTCAGAGCCTCCTCGCCCTCTGCGCCGCAGAGCAGGCAGACAAACTCTTCACCACCGAAGCGGGCGATGAAATCGGTCTCCCGTAAGCGCGCCTTGAGACTTTGTGCAATTACCCTGAGCGCCTTGTCACCAGCCTGGTGTCCATAGCGGTCATTGATCTTCTTGAAGTCATCCACATCCCAGACCAGCATGGTCAGCGGACTGTCGAAGCGCTTCCAACGGGCCACCTCCTGCTCGACCCGCTCTTCGTAGGCCAGCCGGTTGGGCAAGCCGGTGACCGCATCCAGCAGCGCCATGTGGTGCGCCTCAACCATGCGGGAGCGCAGTTCGGTAGACTCCTTTTCCAGCTGGGTCAGGCGTTCGCGCAGCGCCTGCTCCCCTTCCTCGGCCTGCTGATGAAAGTTTTGCTCCTCCTCCAGATAGCTGTCGATACTCTGTTGAATCAGGGTGATCCGTTCACTGACCGCATCTTTCAGCTGCTGCAGATCGGTGGCCTGGGCCACGTGAGTACCAATATCCCCAACCTGGCCGTGTACCTGTTCACTCAGCGTACGCCCGTGCTGGGCGATCTTGTCCCGCCCTTCATGGGCGGTCTGCAGATGCAGACCCAGGTCCTGCAGACGCTGGGTCAACTCTTCAAGAAAATCCTCGGCTTCCTGTATCTCAGACTGAATCTCACCAAAAGACTTGGCTGATAAGGCGAGCAGATCATCCAGTACACCAACCCAGGCATCCGCCGCCGCATCCTTCAGCAGGCGATGTTTGAAACTGCTGATCGGTTCACCCCAGTGACCCGGCCAGGAGGCCTGTTCGAGCAGATTCAGCAGGATCTGATTCGGTTTCGGCCCCGACTCTTCGGCGTGCCCCAGCAGGCGACCGAACAGACCTGCGGATTTTTTTTCACCCGCGGCCTCGTTACCCTGCCCCAGCAGACGTACCAGACGGGCAAAGGACTTCTCCTGCATCTCGGATGGATCACTGACCAGCTGCTCAAGCAGGTCGGTGGTTTCGGCCAACGCCTTCTTGGAGAGTTTGAATGGGCTGAGCAGCTTTTGATAGACCTCACCCTCGTCCGCCGCCGCGCTATCCTGCTGTTCGGCAAAATGCAGCAGCCCGTCGGTGATCTCATTCAGTTTATCCTGGGATATCGATCCGCCGCCACCCCGGACCGCATTGCGTACCGACTTCAGGTGGGGCTCGAGCCGGCTATCCAGGCCGCTGGCGGCAATGGTCAACCGGATGACGGTCCTCGTCAGCAGCTCTTCCAGGGCCTTGTTGGCCTCGTCTTCACTCTCGGATTGACGCAGCAGATCGTCGTAACGCTTTTTCCAGTCGGTCTCGTTCATAGGTCCCGTCTCGAATCGGTAGCCGAACTATCAGGCGGCAGCAGGCAATACCACATTTTCAGGTAGTTCAATCTCCAGGCTGATCGGCAGATGATCAGAATGGGCGTAGTTGAGGACCTCGGATTTCGCCACCTTCAAACTGGGCGAGGCCAGAATATGGTCCAGCTTCTTGCTCGGGCGCCAGCTGGGGAAGGTCATCATGTCGCAGGCACTGCCCTGCAGGTTGGTATTCTCCATCAGATACTGGAACTCTGTGGAGCTGCAGCCGCAGTTGAAATCCCCCATCAGAACCAGATGGGAGTAGTGGGAGACCAGTTCGCTGATATAGGAGAACTGGCGCAGTCTGGCTCGCCGACCCAAGGCGAGATGCATCATGCAGATGCCGAGGGGTTTTTCGGTGGTCTGAAACTCCATCAGCACCGCTCCCCGGCCCGGCAGACCAGGCAGCCGATGTTCGTCGATCATGCTCGGCTGTACCCGGCTCAGCACCCCATTACTGTACTGGGCCAGCTTACCCAGCTTGCGATTCACCTGACGATACCAGTAGGGAAATCCCGCCAACTCCGCCAGATAGGCGGTCTGGTCGATGAAACCGCTGCGAAAGCTGCCTGAGTCGACCTCCTGTAGCCCCACCACATCGAAGTCCTTCAGCAGATGGGAGATACGATTCAGATTGTGCCGTTTTTCTTTGTGAGGAAGAACCTGTTTCCAGCCGCGGGTCACATACTCCCGGTAACGACGGGTGTCCGCACCAGCCTGAATGTTGTAACTGAGCAGGCGCAACCGGTGGGTATCATCCAGCGTGGCTTGATTCTCTATGATTTGCTTATTCATTCTTTCTGCGACGCTTTTTTCTTCTCGGATATCACTTTGTATGGCGGATAAATTCAAAAAAACTTAAGTTACAACCGTCACTTTAGACAAAAAGCAATAACTGTTCAGGAACCAGGTCCAATCTCGCAATAATAGTGTGACCTGGCAGCTGTTTCCAGAACCTGGGTCCACTCTTGAGCAGACCGGCCTGACAGCCCATCCCCAGTGACCAGCTGAATTCCTTAAAAAAAAAGGCGGTACACCAGGTACCGCCTTTTTCGATCGGAACAGCCGGGTCGCTTAGCGACTGAGCCCCTGAATGTACTGAGCCACCTCGGCGATCTCTGCATCGGTCATTCTCTCGACCACACCCTGCATCATCTTGCTGGCGTCATTGGTCCGGTTGCCGGCACGAAAGTCCTTCAACGCCTTTTCCACATAGGCCGCGTGCTGACCGGCGATGGCCGGGAAGTTGGCCTGGGGGTTACCCGCACCGGATGGTCCGTGACAGGCCATGCAGGCGGCTACGCCGGTATCGGCATTTCCAGCCCGGTAGAGACGCTCGCCCGCTTCAACCTTGTCCGCAGCAGCCACACCGGTCTTGACCGTCTGACTGGAGTAGTAGGCCGCAAGATCGGCAATATCCTGGTCGCTGAGAGGCATAGCCATTGGCGTCATCATCGGATCGCTGCGCTTATTCGCTTTGAAATCCTTGATCTGCTTCTCGATGTAAGCCGGGTGCTGTCCGGCAATCTTTGGCCAGACCGGATTAAGCGGGCTATTGCCTTCAGCGCCATGACAACCGGCACAGGTAGCGGATTTGTTTTTACCCTCTTCCGCATTGCCGGCAGCCTGTGCCAGGCCAACAGTGAAAGAGAGGGCTAGGGTTGCGGTTACGAGCCATTTATTCATGATCAATCCTGCTCTGAATTATGCTGGATATGTTAAAAATCCCGGACCTTCCGGCGGCAGCCAGAGCATTGTCAGCCCACCCAAAGACCCTAAAAAAGCTGCGGAACTATACCAGAATTTTCTAATAAAGGTCAAAATCCATCGCCTCAGCCGTGCTCGGTCGATGCGGAAAACTCTGCTTGGTCTCTGCCATCCTGGAGAGCACCATCGACTCGGACGGCATCCGCAGACATCAGCTTTCGATTGCCATCCAGGCCCAGGGTTCCAGGACATGACCATCCCACCAGTCCGGGATTGCCGCCGCCAACCGCTCCGCCCAGCGCACCAATAGCCGGTTTGTCAGTAAACCGGGTTACCGATAAACTCCTTTTTCCAATCCGCTCAGGCCCATCAAGATGCAGAAAGATCCGGACCAATCGATCGTACGCACCCATTATGCGGTCATCTACACCCCGAACCGACGCCGGCACCGTTTTCCGGAAAATTGCGTCACCCTCGCCTCAACGGCTGAAGAGGCGATCGAGAAGGCCACCGAACAGAAGAACCTCCACCCGGCTCAGGTCAACGGCCCTTCCCGCTCATCGGAGGGGTTACGTCTCTACTACCTGGTCCACTGGCTGACCTGAATCAGACAGATTCCGGTTGCAGCTTGACCAGTTCCTGGACGATCGCCTCTGCATCCAGGGTGTCAAAATCCGACCGGCTGAAGGTCGTGAATCCCCCAGCCAACTCATACCAGGCAAATCCCCTGGTCCAGGGTTGATGCTGATAACTGCCCTGACGCTTCCTGGGAATGCAGTAGAGTCTGCCGGGCTGGTAGATCAGGTTGTAGCTCACCTGCGAGTGGTGCAGCGATTCAATCCGCTGCCAGGCCTCAGCCGCAGATTCATAGATTTCGCAATTCAGCGGGTAGTCCCGCTCTCCGCCGTTGTGCCGCCAGTGATCGCGCATCAGCGGTAGCGGCTCAGGCCGGATGAAAAGCTGAAAGTGAAGATGATTGACCGAGGCATAGGCTGCAAAACTGTTGTAGGCGATACCGACACCAGGCAGTCCGTTCCACAACCGCTCAGCCAGTTGCCAGACATAGTCGTGGTACTTGCGGGTCAACAGCTGGGGCTGGCGCTGGGTGCGATCGGGAACCAGCAGGCAGTGCATCGGTACAAAGGGAAACTTGTTATACAGCAGCTCCACACCCACACCATGCAGATCGCCTGACCAGAAGGCCTCCCGGCGCAGAAAGGGTTTGTTGAAATGGAATCCGTCTGGATCGAAGGGACGGCTGATGCCCAGCGCAGGTTCACTGGTCATCCGCGAGGGTCTGAATGCGCGGATATGGTTGAACTGCAGCTCCCAATCCGCTTCATCGCGGAATTCAGCCCCATGCACCCCGTCGAAGCCGATGGCCATCAATTTCAGAAACACCAGATTGTCATCGGCAGCCCCGACCAGCTCCCGCCCCTCACTCAGGGTCTGGCGGCAAAACTCCGCATGTTGCTCAAAGCGACGAGCAAGCTGGCTTTTCAGGGTTTGATAGATTTCAGCATCGAAACTGGCATTGGCGTGTACCAGTATGTAGCTGCCGACCCCGGGCTGTTGAAGCAGACGCTCGAGACCGGAGGCAAAGGCCTGCTGCATGGCAGCATGGGATTCCAGGGGAGACTGTTTCATTCAAACAATCCCCGGCCATAGGCCATTGAGACGCTGCGGCCATGCGGTGAGCGGGACCACATGGCCGCAGCGGAACAGGTGACAGTATGGTTAGCGAGATTCCCGTTCACGTGGGGTTCAAAAGCCGCACAAAACGCTCGTCTGACCTAACCCATGCTGCTCAGTGGTTGTGACTGCCATGGTCGGAATGCTTCATCTTCATACGCAGCTTGCGCACCGGGGCATCCAACTTGAGTTCCGATCCATCGTCGAAGGTGAGGGTCAGGCCGACATTCTCACCCGGCACAAGTTTCTGCTTCAAGCCGATCAGCATGACATGCAGACCGCCCGGCTTGAGGCTGATTTTCTGTTCGGCAGGCAGGTCGATCTTTTCCACTTTACGCATCCGCATCATGCCATCTTCCATGGTATGGGTATGCAGCTCGACAACCTCCGCAGCACTGCTGCTGGCGCTCACCAGAGCAAGATCCTTTTTACCCATGTTATGCAGCGTCATGAATGAGGCGGAATTGGGCTGCCCGGGCGGTACCGCACGGACATAGGGATCGTCAGCCATCACGGCAGAACCGGCCATCAGCTGTTGACTCATGAAAACCAGGCAAAAGCCAAGGATCGGAAGCAAACGTTGCAAGCTCATCTCTTTCTCCAAATGAACACAATTTTTAATCAGGGGTGGCTGACAGCCAGATCGTGACAGAGTCAACCACCGAATTATTCAACAAGATTATTTTCTCGTGGTCCGGGAGCATGGCATTAAAAAGATTATAAAGGCAATCCCGTACAATCAATCCGCGCGAAAAATTGAAAAAAAGTGTGTCAAATGACTCATTCAGGGCATATGGCACTGCTGTGACGGCCATCTGCAGGGTCTATCGGGCTGAACAGCAGGCAAAAAAAAGCGCCGGGATCTGCCAGCGCTTTTCTCTTAACGATCCTGAGACCGCTAAATAACCCGAATCAGAGGGTCATGATCCACTCGACGATGACTTTGATGTCGTCATCGCTGACGTGAGCGTTAGGTGGCATAGGGACAGGACCCCAGACACCGGAGCCACCAGCCTTTACTTTGGCAGAGAGTGCCGCTACAGCATCACCCTGGCCTTTGTACTTTGCAGCCACTTCTTTGTAGGCAGGACCAACAACTTTGGTTTCAACCTGGTGGCAAGCCATGCAGCCACGCTGGGTTGCCAGGGCAACAGGATCGGCAGATGCAGTCGCGACAGCACCAAGAGCAAGGACAGAAGCGCTGGTAGCCAGCAAGTATGATTTCATCTTATTCATCAGGAGTTTATCCTCAATAGTTCGGTTAGATAAATACAGCTGCGGGGTTGATCACGCAGAGTCCGTTCCCACAAAAATGCTGGATTATACGTTAAACATAAGAAAAATGCCTATAAAGGATAATTGTCAATTAAACAATTTCACAATTTATCGCCTGTTGAGCGCTCAAACGTTCACCAGCAAGCACCGCAAACCGCTTCCAATCGGGTTTGACCGCAGAAATAAACAGGTGACTCCCGCAATCGCAGTCGGATGAACCAAAACCAACCATCGGCTGGGCCAATCCGAGCGGATCACCCAGCAGGGCTGCCCACTGATGTTCCCGCCGCAGTGGGTCATTGCTATACCAGATCTGGCGCAGATTGGTGACCGCCCGCAGATAGTCGATATGCCAGCGGGGACGCGGACTGATGCGCCGGTGGTGAGCGCAGCGCGCAGCCACCCCTCCCGGGCCGAACGCGCTGCCGACATAGAGATACCAGCCGCGGGTGAAGTCGCACAGCCCCAGGCGACCCACCTGAATCTGTTGACGCCGGGGATTGTGCATCAGCAGCACATAGGTTCCGCAGGACTTTGCCTGGGCAAGTCCCGAGCGTGAAGCCCTGCCAAGCGGATCAAGGGGGATCCCGCTGATCGGTGGCGCCTCAGCTGCAGGGTCGCTCAGTGACCACTCTTATCCGCCATATGGGACAGATAGAGGGCGAGTCCGAGCAGTGCGATACCACCGGCGAACTGCAGCAGGTCCAGCGGGGTGGTGAACTCCATACTCAGGGCAAACTCGAAATAGCGCACCACCAGGATCATCATCACCACCTTGGCCAGGCGGTTCTTCAGGTCGTCCAGGCTGGTGATCATCAGCACGTTTGAGGCACTGTCGGAACCCTCCGCATGATCGATCTTGCTGATGAACAGCTCATACAGGCCGAGCGAGAAGATCAACAGCACCGTCGCCAACAGATAGCCATCCACAATCTCCACCACATGGGTCACGGTGGTTGAACGCAGCGCCACCCGCTCCTCGCCAGTCAGGGCCGGCGAGGCATAGTGACCCAGATGGCTGATCATATAGAACGCATCCACAGAGGCCATGTAGAACATGGCAACCGCAGCCGCCAGGCTGGCAATCACAGCGGCCAACACGATCAGCCGGCTGTTCCAGAGTAATTTTTCAAATATCGCTTCCACAACATCTATTCTCATTATTTCAAGGTGAGGCAATCATATCAGAGAAGATCAATCCGAAGCCTGACAACAGGATTACCAGTGACGCCAGGGTGTTAAAGCGTCCCGATAGCCATTATCATCAGCCCCTTTTTTTGCAGGACCATGACTATGCCATCTTTTCTGCCGGGTCAGCGCTGGATCAGTGACACGGAATCGGAACTCGGTCTGGGGGTGATTACCGGCTGTGAAGGCCGCCGGGTCACCATCCACTTTCCGGCCATCGACGAGAGCCGGGTATACGCCATTGAGGGAGCCCCACTGACCCGGGTGGCCTTCAGCGCCGGCGACCAGATCGAGAGTCGTGAAGGCTGGCAGATGAGTGTCCATCAGGCCCTGCTGAATGACGGTCTGATCACCTACCTGGGTGAACGAGCCGACGGCAGCCAGGTGCGTCTTGAAGAGCTGCAGCTGAGTGATACCCTGCGCATCGACCAGCCCAAACAGCGGCTGCTCGCCGGTCAGATCGATCCGCCCCACTGGTTCAACCTGCGCCAGCAGACCCTCAGCCACCTGGGCAAACAGCAGCAATCCTCGCTGCTCGGCCTGGTCGGCCCACGCATCGACCTGATCCCTCATCAGCTCTATATCGCCCATGAAGTGGCTGGACGACCGGCACCCAGGGTATTGCTGGCTGACGAAGTGGGCCTGGGAAAAACCATCGAGGCGTGCCTGATTCTGCACCAGCAACTGCTGACCGGACGGGCCAGCCGGGTCCTGATCCTGGTACCGGACCCCCTGGTGCACCAGTGGCTGGTTGAGCTGCTGCGACGCTTCAACCAGAAATTCCGTATCCTCGACGAAGAGACCTGCCAGGCGATTCAGGACTCCGGACAGGCGGACAATCCGTTCCATGCGGAACAGCTGGTGCTCTGCAGTCTGAACCTTTTCCACCACAATCCGGCCCGTCTCAGCCAGGCACTGGATGGAGAGTGGGATCTGCTGATCGTCGATGAGGCGCACCATCTGACCTGGTCGGAAGAGGATCCCAGTGCAGAGTATCTGCTGGTCGAAGCCCTCGCATTACGCACCCCCGGGGTACTGCTGCTGACCGCCACCCCGGAACAGCTCGGCCAGGCCGGTCATTTTGCCCGCTTACGCCTGCTCGACCCGGATCGTTACTACGATCTGCAGAGTTTCCTGCAGGAAGAGCAGCACTATCAACCGGTCGCGGAAGCCGTGGAGCATCTGTTGCGAGGGGAGCCGCTGCCCGAGAAAGCCACTCAGGCGCTGCTGAGGAAACTGGATGAGTCCGAAAGCACGCCGTTACTGAGCCTGCTGAACGATCCAAGCCGGGATCCGGCTGAACGGAACGATGCGAGAGAGAGCCTGATCAACAGCCTGCTCGACCGACACGGCACCGGACGGGTTCTGTTCCGCAACACCCGCGCCCGTATCAGCGGTTTTCCGGCCAGAGAGCTGATCGCCTACCCGCTGCCGATGCCCGAAGAGTACAGCGAGGCACAGCAGCAGGGCGGCAATGCTTCCGCCACGCTGCGACTCACCCCGGAACGGCTCTACAGCGAACAGGGTCACCCTGACTGGTGGCAGGTGGACCCCAGGGTATCCTGGCTGATCGAGCGGCTGCGCAATCAGGCCGACGACAAATTTCTGTTGATCTGCAGCCATGACCGGACCGCCGTGGAGCTGCAGCAGGCGGTTCGCAACCTGTCCGGTATTTCCGCCGGGGTTTTCCATCAGGATATGACCATAGTGGAGCGAGACCGGGCGGCCGCCTGGTTTGCCGACCCGGAAGGGGCGCGACTCCTGATCTGTTCGGAGATCGGCAGTGAGGGGCGTAATTTTCAATTCGCCCACCACCTGATTCTGTTCGATCTGCCGGCAGATCCTGACCTGCTGGAACAGCGTATCGGCCGCCTCGACCGGATCGGCCAGCAACAGACCGTCACCATCCATCAACCCTATATGGACCCTGGCCCCCAGTCGGTGATGCTGCAGTGGTATCGGGATGGTCTGGACGCCTTTCGCCAGCATGTGCCCGGCGCTCAACAGATCAACGAACAGCTTGGCGCTGAACTCTGGCAGTTGATCGAAGAGGAGCAGGAGCCGGCCGTTGTGGCGGATCTGATTGAGCGCACCCGTGAGTTGAAACAGCAGATACAGCTGCGACTGCAGCAGGGGCGGGACCACCTGCTTGAGCTTGGCGCCTGCCGGCAACCGATGGCCAGCCAGCTGGTCGAGCAGTTGACCGAACAGGACGACTCGCAGCAGCTGCCAGACTACCTGCAACGACTGTTTGACTGTTACAACATCGAAACGGAAGAGCTGGGAGCGGCGGGTCTGATCCTGCGTCCCGGTGAGCAGGTGATCGCCGGGTCGCTACCCGGCCTGCCGGCCGACGGCCTGACCGCCACCTACAGCCGAAGTGACGCCCTGAGCCACGAAGAGCGGCATTTTCTTACCTGGGAACACCCGCTGGTGCGGAACGCCATGGATCAGGTCATCAGTATCCAGACCGGCAACAGCACGGCAATGGCCTGCAAACACCCGAAACTCAGCAAAGGAGAGCTGCTGCTGGAGTGCCTGTTTGTGGTTGAGTGTCCGGCGCCGAGAAAACTCCAGGTTGGGCGCTTTCTGCCCACCAGCCTGAGCCGTATCCTGATCGATGCCAAAGGCCGGCGTCTCGACCACCTGGCGGACTGCGACTCGCTGCTCGAGCACGCCGAGGAGCTGGATCGCAAAGCCCTGTTGCCGGTGATCAACAGTTATCGTTCACAGCTGCGTTCACTGATCGCGGCGGCGGAAGAGGCCGCCGCCCATCTGGTGGATGAGCAGGTTAAGCAGTCTGCGGCAAAGATGATGAAATACTACACAAGCGAGATTCAGCGCATGCAGGCACTGAAGAAACACAACCCTTCGGTACGCAATGAAGAGATCGAGATGCTGCAGCAGCAGGGGATGGCGCTGCACCAGCAGCTGCAATCCACCCGCCTGCGTCTGGACGCCGTGCGACTGGTGGTGACGCTGTAGTTTTTACCGGCAAGCAGACAGGCCTGCCTTCTCCAGAGAACTATTCGGCCTCCGGAGTGGCATCCAGCAGGCGCTTGATGGGGAAGGGCCGGCAAACCCCATACCCCTGCACAAAGTCGACCCCGATTGCCTCGAGTCGCTGCAGGATCGCTTCGGTTTCGACAAACTCGGCGATGGTCTCCAGCCCCATGATATGGCCGATGCGATTGATCGCCTCCACCATCGATTCGTCGATCGCATTCTCGAGCATATCGTGAACGAAAGCGCCATCGATCTTCAGATACTCCACCGGCAGATGTTTGAGATAGCCGAAGGAGGAGAGACCACTGCCAAAATCGTCCAGGGCGAATTCACAGCCATAACGCTGCAAAGTACGCATGAAATGCTCCGCCGAGGTGAGATTGGAGATGGCGGCCGTCTCGGTGACTTCGAAACAGAGCATGCCTGCAGGGATATCCCGCTCCCTGATGGTCAGCAGTATCCACTGCAGAAACTCATCATCACAGACCGAATGGCCGGACAGATTGACGAAAAAGCGACGCCCTGAGTTCAGACAGGAGTGCCGATTAGTGGTAATGAAGCGGGCCACCTGGTCCACGACCCAGTGATCCACGGAGGGCATCAACCCAAACCGTTCCGCTGCCGGAATGAAGGCGCCGGGGGGTATCAGATTTTCATCCTCATCGAGCAGGCGGATCAGCACCTCCACATGCTCCTGCACCCCATCCGCATCGTTGAGAGATGAGATCGGTTGCACATAGAGTGTAAAGCGGTCCTCTTCCAGGGCGGTTCGAATCCGGGTTACCCACTGGGTCTCACCGTGCCGTCTGGCTGCGGAGCTGTCCACTGAATCGTAGATGTGGATTTTGTTGCGCCCCTCCTCTTTCGCCGTCAGGCAGGCGATATCCGCATGACCGAGGATCTGCTCGACACTCTCGCTGTGTCTGTCGATCGGCACCATGCCGATGCTGAGACTCTGGGAGAAGGTCTTGCCCTCCCAGGCAAAACGGTACGCCTGAACCTCCTGGCGGATTGTCTCGGCAATCCGTTCCGCCACTTCCAGGGTGCACTGGCTGAGCAGAATGCCGAACTCATCCCCGCCCAGACGGGCAATCAAATCACTGTTGCGGATCGAACGTTTGATCAAGGCGGCAAGCTGCCTCAGCAACTCATCGCCGGCCGCGTAACCGCAGTTGTCGTTGACGATGATAAAACGGTCGATATCCAGAAACAGCAGACAGTGCTGCTCATCTTCAAACTGGCTCTCATCCAGCAGCAGCGAGAGTCGTCGGTCGAATTCGACCCGGTTGTAGAGTCGGGTGACCGGGTCATGGGTCGATTGCCAATTCAGCTGCGCCGCCAGCTTGCGTGACTGACTGGTATCCTTGAAAACCAGCACAAACCCTTCCAGTTGACCATCGTCCCCCTTCAGGCGGGTGATCGTCTGCTGAATGGGTATCGTCAATCCCTCACGATGAACCAGTACCAGCTGCCGACTGTCATCGGCGAGGATCTGCTCCAGGTTCAGCAGCGGAGCCGACTGAGTCACCTCATCGTAGACCTGATAGACCTCAGCCAGTGGACGACCCGATATACGTTGACTCTGGAAGCCGGTCATACTCTCGGCAGCCAGATTGACAAACTCCACCACACCCTCAGCATCGACCAGAATCACCGCATCCTCTACCGATGAGAGTATCGCCTGGGTGCGATCTTCTGTCAGTCCGCGCAGACCCGACGAGTTGGGCGATTTCTGCTCGGCTGCCAATTCATTGATCTGCACCAGGCAGAAGCCCGGATGCATCATCATGGGCCGCACGCTGACCCTTAAAAATTGACCGTTGTCGAGAGTGAAAAGGTGACGCGACATCTGCGTCTGTTTTTTGCTGGCCTCCACTCCCTGCTTTTGCGACAGGGCGATTGCCAGATGGACCATACTATCGAATCTCGGTCCCGCCAGAGCCGGAATCAGGGTTTCGATGGTTGAGTGTTCAGTGAACTGCGGCGGGTTGCCCAGATAATCGGCCAGCCAGGGGTTCCAGATCAGTGCCCGTTTGTTGCGATCGACCAGACAGAGCCCCACATCGCAGGCATCGATCACTTCCCGCAGATGCAAGATTTCATCTTCGGTAAGCCCGGACCATGGATCAGTCGCTGCTGAGACCTTCCCCTGCACAATAAGTATCCTAAAATCGCCCCAAGATAGTGATTATGAGCATGCAAACCTTGCAATGGTCTGTCTGCTGCAAGGCCCAATCATCTCTTCCATGATGACAGCTGTGATCAGCCGCTCATCCACCTTGGATAACATTAGGTCTGTATCTAATTTTAGCGCATGCGCGATCCAGCCTGCCCAGCACCCGCATTACCCTGGCGACTGAATATCCTCCGCACTCAGACACAAACAAGCTGCCTGTCGGCAATCCAATTGCGGAAATTGATTAATATCCCAGCGGCCAGGTAGATAATAGTTCGGCGATCTGCGAAAGAACTTTAATAATCCGTTTGATTTAAAGGAATTTTACAAACAGGTTACACAACCCTGCCAAGCCAGGAGCCTGTCAAAAACTGTCGATCTCGTTCTGGCTCAGCGCTCGGTAATCTCCGGCCGAAAGGTGCTCATCCAGTGTCAGGGGGCCGATGGATAGACGATGCAGCCCAACCACCCGATTGCCCACAGCGGCAAACATCCTTTTGACCTGATGATAGCGACCTTCGCTAATGGTCAGCCGCCACTGGGTTTCGTCCAACTGCTGCAGATCCGCCGGGCGGGTCGGCTTCTCCTCATTACGCAGCGAGACCCCCTGGCGAATGGTTGCTGCCTGCTCTTGCTGCAGCGGATGCTTCAACGTCACCAGATAGGTTTTGCCGCAGCTCCGGCTCGGTGAGGTGATCCGGTGTGACCACTGTCCATCATCGGTGACCAGTACCAGTCCGGTGGCATCGATATCGAGCCGTCCCGCAATATGCAGCGTTTCGGGCCGGCCCAGATCCAACAGATCCAGGATGGTACGATGACTGGGATCCCGGGTGGCACAGACCACCCCCGCCGGTTTGTTCACCATGTAGTAGCGGGGCAGGGGTCTCTCCAGCAGTTGCTCATCCAAGTGGATCTGCGTGACGCTGTCGACCTGATGGGTCGGCTGGGTGATCACCGAACCATCGATGCTCACCCGCCCGGCACGGATCATCTGGCGTGATTCCGAGCGACTCAGTTCAGTCACCTGACTGAGATACCGGTCCAGCCTCATAACGCTTTGTAGAGCTTACTCCCCTGCTGCTTGAACTCGACAGCTTTCTCTTCCATACCCTGTTGCAGAGCTTCGCCGTCACTCATGCCGTGGGTCTTGGCGTACTCCCGCACATCCTGGGTAATCTTCATGGAGCAGAAGTGGGGGCCACACATGGAGCAGAAGTGGGCGACTTTGTGGGCCTGATGCGGCAGCGTCTCATCGTGGAATTCGATCGCCCGCTGGGGATCGAGACTGAGGGCGAACTGATCCTCCCAACGGAATTCGAAGCGCGCCTTGGACATGGCATTGTCCTGCAACTGGGCGCCAGGAAATCCCTTTGCCAGATCAGCGGCATGCGCAGCCACCTTATAGGTGATGATGCCCTCACGAACATCCTCTTTATTCGGCAGGCCAAGGTGCTCTTTGGGGGTTACATAACAGAGCATGGCGGTACCGTACCAACCGATCTGCGCCGCGCCGATACCGGAACTGAAGTGGTCATAGCCGGGGGAGATATCGGTCACCAGTGGGCCCAGGGTATAGAAAGGCGCTTCGAAACAGTCTTCCAGCTCCTTCTCCATATTCTCCTTGATCATCTGCATCGGTACATGACCCGGCCCTTCGATCATCACCTGAACGTCGTGCTCCCAGGCCACCTTGGTCAACTCACCCAGGGTCTCCAACTCACTGAACTGGGCCGCATCGTTGGCATCGGCCAGCGATCCGGGACGCAGGCCGTCCCCCAGAGAGAAGGCCACATCATAAGCCTTCATGATCTCGCAGATCTCCTCGAAATGGGTGTAGAGGAAGTTCTCCTGATGGTGAGCCAGGCACCACTTGGCGAGAATCGAACCACCACGGGAGACGATGCCGGTCACCCGCTCCGCCGTCAAAGGAACATAGCGCAGCAGCACACCGGCATGAATGGTGAAATAGTCCACCCCCTGCTCGGCCTGCTCGATCAGGGTGTCGCGCATGATCTCCCAACTGAGCTCCTCCGCCTTGCCATCAACCTTTTCCAAGGCCTGGTAGATCGGTACTGTGCCGATCGGCATCGGCGCATTGCGCAGGATCCACTCCCGGGTCTCATGGATATTGTTGCCGGTTGAGAGATCCATCAGGGTGTCACCACCCCAGCGAGCAGACCAGGCCATCTTCTCAACCTCTTCCCCGATCGAAGAGGTGATTGCACTGTTGCCGATATTGGTGTTGATCTTGACGCGAAAATTCCGCCCGATGATCATCGGTTCCAGTTCCGGATGGTTAATATTGGCTGGGATGATCGCCCGGCCGGCGGCCAGCTCGGAGCGGACGAACTCGGCGCTGATCTCATCGGGGATCTTGGCACCGAAACCCTCACCGGCGTGCTGACGCAGCAGTTTGGCGTAGCGGGGATCCTCACGCAGCTCCTGCAGACGGCAGTTTTCCCGAATCGCCACAAACTCCATCTCCGGGGTGATGATGCCCTGCCGGGCATAGTGCATCTGGGTCACGTTGGCGCCCGCTTTGGCACGACGGGGTGCACGGATATGTTCGAAGCGCAGATGTGCCAGCTCCGGATCATTCTGACGGCTCTGCCCATACTCGGATGTCGGGCCATCGAGCCGTTGCGTATCCCCTCGCGCCTCGATCCAGGGGGTACGCAGATCGGGCATCCCCTGCATCAGATCGATGGTCTGCTGGGGATCGGTAAAGGGGCCGGAGGTATCGTAGATCGGGATCGGAGGATTCTCTTCCGCGCCAAAACTGGCCGAGGTGGCCTCCTGCTCGACCTGCCGCATCGGCACCTGGATATCCGGCGTCGAACCCTCCACATAGATCTTGCTCGAATTGTAGAAGGGACGGGTAACCTCCTCTGAAAGCGTGGCGGTCTTTTTGATGAAATCTTCTGGAATGGCGCTCATGGTGGAAACCTCGTTAGGGCAGAGAGCGCGAACACCCCAGTGGGCTTCACAGCTTCCCTCCGCCGGTATGATCCGGATCAGGTAATTAAGGGTTTATCTCAGCCCGTGAACACGCCACAGGACACCCCTAGCCTTTGATTCGCTGGAGTATAACCTGAAACTGCCCGATTCGCGCGACCACGCAAACTGATCCAGCCCGGGCGTGATTGGGCTCAGGCCTGTCGATCGCTTGCGGTAAAAATGGCGCAAATCACCAAAAGCCTTTTGCCACAGACACTTAGGCCCATTTAAATAGTAATTTGAAGGATTATTGAGAATAACACAGGCCCATAAAATTCAAGGGATTATTTCTATAAATCGTTGATCAGGCAGGCCCACCCATGTCATGAGCTACCCCCTTCAAAATCTTGCCCAAGCGGTTTAAAAAACGTAGGCTAATGCCTCTGCCAGCTTAAACCATAATAAAATTCAGGATATTTCGCATGATGGCAAACCAGTTTGAAAAAGCCCGCTTCAACATGGTGGAACAGCAGATTCGTCCATGGGAAGTGATCGACCCAAGAGTTCTGAAACTCATGGAGAGTCTGCCGAGGGAGGCGTTTGTTCCGGACACCTACCAGGATCTCGCCTATGCGGATATCGAAATTCCCATCGGCCATGGACATAGCATGATGTTCCCACGCCTCGAAGGCCGGCTGATGCAGGCACTCGACCTGCAACCCGGGGATAAAGTTCTGGAGGTAGGCACCGGCAGCGGCTACCTGACTGCCTGTCTGGCAGGCCTGGCAGAAAAGGTGGTCAGCATCGACATCCATCGGGAGTTTACCGACGCCGCCGCGAGCAAGCTTGAGCAGCAGGGTGTAAAGAACGTGATGCTGCTGAACGGTGACGCACTGGCGGGGCCTGTACAGGGCGCTCCATTCGATGCGATTGCGGTAACCGGATCCCTGCCCACCAGCCAGCAGGCTGAGATATTCCGGCAACAGTTGGCGCCGGGCGGACGGATGTTCGTGATCATCGGTCAGGCTCCGGTGATGAGCTGCCAGCTGATCACCCGACACAATGAGAAGGTATTCCAGGAAGAGAGCATTTTCGAAACCGAGGTCTCTCCCCTGGAGAATGCACCGGCACCGGTTGAATTCAATTTCTAGCCCACTACTGTTGTCGCCGCCCTGGGCGTGCAGCAACACGATAAGAAAAAACAGAAGACTGATTGAAGTTTGCTTTCCGGGCCGCACATGGCCCGGCACCTTATATAACAATAATGATTCAGCCTGCAGATGGATGGACTGCAGCGACAAAAACGCCTGTTGGTAACGGCCATCGATTATTACGAAGAGCAGAGGGAGATCATGAGTATAAACAAAAGCACACTACCGCTGACCCATGCAGCAACCAGTCAACTATTGATCGTCAATGCCCAGGAGAGGCTGACCAAAGCGATGCCGGAGCAGGACCTGCAGAATATGGTCCCAAACGTCATCCAATTGAGTAAGGCCGCGAGCCTGCTGGATGTCCCAATCACCCTGTCGGAGCACTATGGAAAGGGCTTGGGCAATACCCTTTCAGAAATCACCGAGCACCTGCCCCCCCACACCAAAGCCAAGGACAAACTGACCTTCTCCTGTTGTACCGCACCCGGCTTTGAAGAGGAGCTGGCGGAACACGGCTCGAGAAAACAGATCGTGATGGTCGGCCTGGAAGCCCATATCTGCATACTGCAGACCGCTGCTGGCCTTCAGCAATGGGGATATCAGGTGTTTGTGGTGGAAGATGCCATCGCCTCCCGCAAGGCCATCAACCGGGAAAACGCAATCATGCGGATGCGTCGTGGCGGCGTCAACATCACCAACATGGAGTCTGTCATCTTTGAGTGGATGGGCGATGCCAGCCATCCGAAATTCAAAGAGATATCCCAGCTGATCCGCTGACCTACACCCCCCAACCTGGATCTTCTGACAATACAACAGATCAAGCGGTAGTTATCCCCAGCCAACTCCAAGGGGATAACTACCCTGGTCTCGATCGTGCAAAATCCCTCTCCTCACCACAAGCACAGCGTCTTCAAACAGATGCCCGTGGATAAGCTTGCCAGGTGCTATAAACCACACCAGGATCCAAGCAAATTAAAGAGATTTAATTAAACGTCGATACATTCTTTTGCAGCATCCCAGCCAAAAAAGGCTGTTTCGCGCTCTGGAACAGGGATATTGATCACTAGCCGGATAGGTGCTTTAGCAGAGCAATCGATCGCTTCTTCTGTAACTAAATCCGCTGAGGTCAGAAAGATGTCATTCCTGAATAATCTCTCGATCAAAATACGTCTCTCAATCCTGGTTGGCATTCTACTGCTCAATACCATATTCATCGGCCTGCTTGGACTGCGTGGTATGCAGCAGGCCGACCATGCCATCGATGAGCTCTACAACGTGGAGATGAGCCATATGGTTGATCTCTCGACGGTAATTGAGAAACTGGAAGACAGCCGGGCGCAGATCCTGCTGGCGCTGCAGCACGACCCAAGCTCAGCTTTTGCCAAAATGCATAACCATAAAGTGGATATGCATACCCGTCGGATCGAAGAGAACATCAAGATCGTCGACAGTCGCTGGAAAGCGTTTACAAACTCTCAGCTGGACAGTGAGGAGCAGCGGCTGGTCGATATATTCACCCAAGATCTCAAACGTTTGGAAGATGAAGGACTGATTCCTGTCAATAAACTGCTGACGGAGGGTCAGTTCTATGAGGCTAACCAACTACTGCTGACTCTTATCAATCCGGCACTGCAGAAGATCCAGGAGACCACCGCAGAGCTACTGAAGATCCAAGAGAACAAAGCCGCCCATGCCTTCGAAGAGACCCATGCCGCCTATCAAAGCATGCTCTCCCTGGTGATTGGCAGCCTGGTGATTGGTGCCCTGTTCGCTATTTTGCTGGCCTACCTGATCATCAGCGAAATCAGCAAAGGCGTCAGACAGATCGAACAGAGCGCCCATCTGCTTGCTGACGGTCAATTACTGACCCGGGTCGATAACAACAATAAAGATGAAATCGGCCATATTGCGATGGCCTTCAATCGCATGGCGCAGCAGTTTCACGATGCGATAAACCAGGTCAAGGACTCTGTGGTGCAGCTCGCGTCGGCCGCAGAAGAGACCTCCGTGGTTACCAATCAGACCACCGTCGGTATCAATCAGCAATTGAACGAGACCAGCCAGGTTGCCACGGCGATGAATCAGATGAGCAGCACGGTTCAGGAGGTCGCCAGAAATGCCGTCGATGCCGCCAACGCGGCCCGGGAAGCAGACACCACATTCATCCAGGGAAAGACGGTCATCGATCAGGTCATCGAGGGAATCAACAGCCTGGCCAATGAGGTGGAGCAGGCTGCAACGGTCATCCAGGAACTTGAAACCGAGAGCCGCAATATCGGCTCGGTTCTGGATGTGATCAAAAGCATTGCGGAACAGACCAACCTGCTGGCCCTGAATGCGGCCATCGAGGCGGCTCGCGCCGGTGAGCAGGGTCGGGGTTTCGCGGTGGTCGCCGATGAGGTTCGCACCCTCGCCGGCCGTACCCAGGACTCCACCCAGGAGATCGAGGAGATGATCAGCAAACTTCAGGAGGGTGCGGACAATGCGGTAAAGGTGATGGCTCGGGGCAGCGAAATGACCAAGTCCGGAGTTGAGCAGGCCGCCTCAGCCGGCCAGGCATTGGAGAAGATCAATACCGCCATGAGCGAAATCACCGAGATGAACACCCAGATCGCCAGCGCTGCGGAAGAGCAGAGCTCGGTTACCGAAGAGATCAATCGCAGTATCGTCAGTATCAATGAAGTCTCGGAGCAGTCCGCCACCGGAGCCCAACAGACCACCCAGGCGAGCGCGGATGTGGCAAAACTGGCAGAACAACTGAAATCCCTTGTGGAACGCTTCAAAGTCTGATTACCCTGCAATCTGGCCGGCTTTGACGCCGGTCAGATGGACGCCCCCCGTCCCTCCACCCACAAACCCCTCTCAGATCGGCTTCAGCCACTAAACTCACTTGATATCCATCCCATCTCAGACACCGCTGGGCAAGCGGCGTTTTCCTGCAAAATGTGAAAAAAACGACAAAGTGTCGACATATTTGAATTTATTGTCTATAAAATAGGGACGCCAAAGCAATTATTACTAAAATATGTCGACACATGGCCGGCAATCAACAACCAGAGGAACCAGAGAAATGTCCAAATATGCTGAGATCTACAACCACTCCTTGGATGACCCAGAGGCCTTTTGGGGCGATGTTGCGCAGGGTCTGCATTGGGACAAACCATGGGATCAGGTTTTGGATGCATCCGCTCAACCCTCGCCACGCTGGTTTGTGGGCGGACAGCTCAACACCTGCTACAACGCTCTGGATCGACACATCGAGGCCGGAAACGGGGATCGCCTGGCACTGATCTACGACAGCCCGGTGACCGACAGCAAACGCAGCTACACCTATACGGAACTGAGGGATGAGGTCGCCAGCCTTGCCGGAGCACTGACCGCCCAGGGCGTCAGTAAGGGGGACCGGGTGATCGTCTACATGCCGATGATCCCAGAAGCGGCCATCTCCATGCTGGCCTGCGCCCGGATCGGCGCAATCCACTCGGTGGTATTCGGTGGTTTCGCCGCAAAAGAGCTGGCAACCCGGATCGATGACTCTAAACCGAAGATGGTGCTCTCCGCCTCCTGTGGTATCGAACCGAGCCGGGTGGTGGCCTACAAGCCGCTGCTGGATGAGGCGATCGAGCTCTCCACCCACAAACCCCAGAGCTGCATCATCAAGCAACGGCCCCAGCTTGCAGCGGATATGATCGACGGCCGGGATCTGGACTGGGACCAGGCGATGAGCGATTCAGCCCCAGCCGACTGCGTTCCGGTGGAAGCGACCGACCCGCTCTATATTCTTTATACATCCGGCACCACCGGACAGCCGAAAGGTGTGGTCAGGGACAACGGCGGTCACGCTGCGGCACTGCTCTGGTCGATGAAAAACATCTACAACGTGGAGCCGGGGGATGTCTATTGGGCCGCCTCCGACGTCGGCTGGGTGGTGGGCCACAGCTACATCGTCTACGGCCCTCTGCTGGCCGGCTGCACCACCGTGATCTATGAAGGTAAACCGGTGGGTACACCCGATCCGGGCGCCTTCTGGCGGGTGATCAGCGAATACCAGGTGAAAGTCCTGTTTACCGCCCCCACCGCCTTCCGCGCGATCAAGAAAGAGGATCCCCAGGGCGCCTACATGTCCAAGTACGATCTCAGCTGCATGCAGACTCTCTATCTGGCCGGCGAACGCTGCGATCCCGATACCCTGCACTGGGCCGAGACGATGCTCGAAAAACCGGTCATCGACCACTGGTGGCAGACCGAGACCGGCTGGGCCATCGCGGCCAACCCAATGGGTATAGAGCCGATGCCGGTGAAGGCCGGTTCACCAACCGTCGCCATGGTTGGCTATGACGTCAGAATTCTCGACGAGCAGGGTAACGAGAAAGCGGACGGTGAGATGGGCGACATCGTCATCAAACAGCCTCTGCCCCCCTCCTGCCTGCCCACTCTGTGGAACAATGAAACACGCTTTGTCGACTCCTATCTGCGCGCCTACTCCGGCTACTACCTGACCGGTGATGCGGGCTACAAGGATGAAGACGGCTATCTGTGGATCATGAGCCGAACCGACGATGTGATCAATGTGGCCGGTCACCGCCTCTCCACCGGCCAGATGGAAGAGGTACTGGCCGGACATGCGGATGTGGCGGAGTGTGCCGTAATCGGTGTGGCCGACGCCCTCAAGGGTCAACTGCCACTGGGTCTGGTGGTGCTGAAAAGCGGCGTCGACCGCCCTGCCGAGGAGCTCGGTGCGGAACTGGTGAAGCTGGTACGCAACCAGATCGGACCGGTTGCCGCCTTCAAACACATCTCGATCGTAAAGCGTCTGCCAAAGACCCGTTCCGGCAAGATCCTGCGCGGCACCATGGTCAAGATTGCAGATGGAACAGAGTGGAATATGCCGGCCACCATCGATGACCCGGCCATTCTCGACGAAATTTCCACCTCCCTGCAGCAGATGGGATACGGCAAATAGGCCTGGCGGGAACTGTGAAAGCAGCGCCTTCACAGTTCCTGGTAAGGAATTTAAAGACTATTTTTCACTAAAGTGTCGACACTTTAAGAAATTTAGTCTATAAAATAACCCATATATCACGGATAAAGATCAATTATGTCGACAGTTCAAGATTCTGACATGCAAAACCAATCTACGGCAACGCCGCTTGATGCTGCCAATATCCCACTCACTGAGCGCCTGTTCGATGCTCTGCAGCGGGCCATCGTCGAGGGTGAGATCCCCCAGGGCAGCAAGATCAGTGAACCGGAACTGGCCCGCCAACACGGGGTAAGCCGAGGCTCCCTGCGGGAGGCCATGGCCCGCTTGGAGGTGCGCAAACTGGTTGAGCGTAAGCCGAATCTGGGGGCCCGGGTGGTCACCCTCTCCTACGAGCAGCTGATCGAGATTTTTCAACTGCGCGAGGCCCTGGAAGGCATGGCGGCCAGACTGGCAGCCCAGAACATGACCGAGATTGAGATCGAAGAGCTGCAAAAGCTGCTGGATCAGCATGGTGAACAGATCGCCGAGCAGCATGGTCAGGCCTACTTCCAGAAACAGGGTGATCTCGATTTCCACTATCGCATCGTCCAGGGCAGCAAGAACAAACAGCTGATCGAACTGCTCTGCAACGATCTCTATCACCTGCTGCGTATGTACCGCTATCAGTTCGGTATGCGCAGTAAAAGATCCCAGCAGGCCTATGAGGAGCATCAGTACCTGATCAACGCCATCTCCGCACGGGATCCCGAGATGGCTGAGCTGCTGATGCGCCAGCACATCCGCTCCTCCCGCAGGAATGTGGAGGCGGTGTTTCTGGAGAAGCTATGAGAGGGAGTTTTTAGGTTTTGAATCGTTGTTATTTGAGCCCCCTCTCCCTGGCCCTCTCCCACGAGGGGAGAGGGAATGCATCAAGCAAGCGCTGGAGTGTGCAGACAGTATCTACTACTACCCAGCTAACGGTTATGGATGCACTTAATTAAGAACGTACCCTCTCCCCTCGCGGGAGAGGGACAGGGAGAGGGGGATTAAAACGGCCTGTGCAAAGCGCAAACCGCAACTCAAACCTCAACACTGATTTTATCTTTTAGAGGATATGAAATGACCAACAAGCAAACCCCCGGCGCCCGCTTCCGGGCCGCCATCGAGCAGGAGAAACCGCTGCAGTGCGTCGGCGCCATCAACGCCTACCACGCACGCCTCGCCGAGGCTTCCGGTTACCGCTCCCTCTATATCTCCGGTGGTGGTGTCGCAGCCGGATCCTGTGGTATTCCCGATCTGGGCATCACCACGCTGGAGGATGTACTGACCGATCTGCGTCGCATCACCGACGTCACAGAACTGCCGGTACTGGTGGATATCGACACCGGCTGGGGTGGCGCCTTCAATATTGCCCGCACCATCCGCAACATGAACAAGTCCGGTGCTGCCGCGGTACACCTGGAGGACCAGGTTCAACAGAAGCGCTGCGGCCACCGTCCCAACAAGGCGATCGTCTCGCAGACCGAAATGGTCGACCGCATCAAAGCCGCAGTGGACGCCAAACTGGATGACGACTTCGTGGTCATGGCCCGCACCGACGCACTGGCCGTGGAAGGCATGCAGTCCGCCATCGACCGGGCCTGCGCCTGTGTCGAAGCGGGTGCCGACATGATCTTTCCCGAGGCGATGACCGAGCTCGATCAATACCGCGAGTTTGTCGACGCGGTGAAGGTACCGGTATTGGCCAACATCACCGAATTCGGCTCCACACCCCTGTTTACGGTAGATGAGCTGGCAAGCGCCGGCGTCAGTATCGCCCTCTACCCACTGAGTGCCTTCCGCGCGGCCAACGCCGCCGCTCTCAACGTCTATCAGAACTTACGCAAGGATGGCACCCAGCAGAACGTGGTCGACACCATGCAGAACCGCATGGACCTCTACGACTACCTGGGCTACCACGATTTCGAACAGAAACTGGACTCGCTGTTCGCCTCTGAAGAGACATCCTAGAGGTTTAAAACAGTCCGCAAATGAACGCTAATGAACGCAAATCAGTGCTTCGGCTTGCTCTCCTTTCGATAGGCGAGACAATCCGAGAACAGGCCTGCCTCACCAAACGTATTCTGTACTTGTCATTTGCGTTTATTTGCGTTCATTTGCGGACTATTCATCCATATAAAATTACACACATCGTATCAGAGGAGGTTTCCCCATGAGCGACCCCAATCAAATCCTGCCCAAGGCGAAGAAGTCCGTCGCCCTCTCCGGCACCGCTGCCGGTAACACCGCAATCTGCACCGTCGGCCGCACCGGTAACGACCTGCACTACCGCGGTTACGACATCCTCGACTTTGCAGAGAAAGCGGAGTTCGAAGAGATCGCCTATCTGCTGATTCACGGCACCCTACCCACCCCTTCGGAGCTGGCTGCCTACAAGACCAAGCTGAAGTCGATGCGTGGTCTGCCCCTGGCAGTAAAACAAGCGCTGGAGGCGATCCCCGCCTCGGCCCATCCGATGGATGTGATGCGCACCGCCTGCTCTGTGATGGGCAGCTGCGTACCGGAGAAAGAGGATCACCCGGCGGCCGAGGCGCGTCAGATCATCGACCGCTTGATGGCCAGCTTCGGCTCCGCCCTGCTCTACTGGTACCACTACGCCTTCAACGGCAAACGCATCGACGTGGAGACCGACGACGATTCCATCGGCGGTCACTTCCTGCATCTGCTGCATGGCGAGAAGCCGAAGGAATCCTGGGTACGCGCGATGCACACCTCCCTGGTGCTCTATGCGGAGCATGAGTTCAACGCCTCCACCTTCACCGCACGGGTCGTGGCGGGTACCAACTCCGATATGTACTCCGCCATCACCGCCGCGATCGGCGCCCTGCGTGGCCCCAAACACGGTGGCGCCAACGAAGAGGCGTTCCGCATCCAGAGCCGCTACCACAGCGCCGATGAAGCGGAAGCGGATATCCGCGAGCGGGTTGGACGCAAAGAGATCGTGATCGGTTTCGGCCATCCGGTCTATACCGTGGGCGACCCACGTAACGAAGTGATCAAACGGGTCGCCAAGGATCTCTCAGAAGAGGCGGGCAACATGACCATGTTCAGCGTTGCCGACCGGCTGGAAGCGGTGATGTGGGAGATCAAGAAGATGTTCCCCAACCTGGACTGGTTCTCCGCAGTCTCCTACAACCAGATGGGTGTGCCCACCGACATGTTCACCCCCCTGTTTGTCATCTCCCGGGTCAGCGGCTGGGGCGCCCATGTGATCGAGCAGCGTGAAGACGGCAAGATCATCCGTCCTTCGGCCAACTACACCGGACCGGAAAACCGCGCCTGGGTGCCGATCGAAGAGCGAGGTTGATTTTACGCTCAGCGTTATGGAACCGGCTTGAGCCGGGCCTTCAGATCCCCCACTCCCTGGCCCTCTCCCACGAGGGGGGAGGGGACGTTGTTAATTGAGTGCATCCATAACCATCTGCTGGGTAGTGGTAGAGACTGTCTGCAAACACCAGCGTCTGCTTGATGCATTCCCTCTCCCCTCGCGGGAGAGGGCCAGGGAGAGGTGACGTTTTTAATTGAGTGCATCCATAACCGTTAGCTGGGCAGTAGCAGAGACTGTCTGCATACCCAAGCGCTTGCTCGATGCATTCCCTCTCCCCTTGTGGGAGAGGGCCAGGGAGAGGGGGAGCCTGACAACATGAGCGCAACCAACCCAGACGACTAACTCAATACACCGATCCATCGTGCCAACTGAACGAACGAGAACGCCATGAACACCGAATTCAGAAAACCACTGCCCGACACCGAGCTGGACTATTTCGACACCCGCGAGGCAGTCGAGGCGATCCAAGCCGGTGCCTACAGCAAACTCCCCTACACCTCCCGCGTGCTGGCGGAGCAGCTGGTACGCCGCTGTGATCCCGCGCTGTTGACCGATGCCCTGAAACAGCTCATCGAGCGCAAACGGGATCTGGATTTCCCCTGGTATCCGGCGCGGGTGGTCTGTCACGACATCCTGGGGCAGACCGCACTGGTGGACCTGGCGGGTCTGCGCGATGCAATTGCCGACAAGGGTGGCGATCCGGCCAAGGTCAATCCGGTGGTGCCGACGCAACTGATCGTCGACCACTCCCTGGCGGTGGAACACCCCGGCTTCGATCCGCAGGCGTTCGAGAAGAACCGGGCCATCGAGGACCGTCGCAATGAGGATCGTTTCCACTTCATCGAGTGGTGTAAGACCGCCTTCGACAATGTGGATGTGATACCCGCCGGCAACGGCATCATGCACCAGATCAATCTGGAGAAGATGTCGCCGGTGATCCAGGCCCGCGACGGTATCGCCTATCCGGACACCTGTGTCGGCACCGACAGCCACACCCCCCATGTGGATGCCCTCGGGGTGATCGCCATCGGTGTCGGTGGCCTGGAGGCGGAGAATGTGATGCTGGGTCGCGCCTCGATGATGCGCCTGCCGGAGATCGTCGGCGTCAAGTTGACCGGGCAGAGACAACCGGGCATCACCGCCACCGACATCGTGCTGGCATTGACCGAGTTTCTGCGTCAGCAGCGGGTGGTCTCCGCCTACCTGGAGTTCTTCGGAGAAGGTGCCGAGAGTCTGACCATCGGCGACCGCGCCACCATCTCCAACATGACACCGGAGTTCGGTGCCTCGGCGGGTCTCTTCTACATCGATCAACAGACCATCGACTATCTGAAACTGACCGGCCGGGAGCCTGAGCAGGTTACCCTGGTCGAGAATTACGCCAAGCAGACCGGCCTGTGGGCGGATGACCTGTCGGCGGCCGAGTATGAGCGAGTGCTCGAGTTCGACCTCTCCAGTGTGGAGCGCAACATGGCTGGCCCCTCCAACCCCCACCGCAGACTGCCCACCTCCGCCCTGGCGGAGCGGGGCATCGCCGGCGCCTGGGAAGAGAAGCCGGGTGAGATGCCCGACGGGGCGGTGATCATCGCCGCCATCACCAGCTGCACCAACACCTCCAATCCCCGCAATGTGGTGGCCGCAGGCCTGCTGGCGCGCAAGGCCAACCAGCTGGGACTGATCCGCAAGCCCTGGGTCAAATCCTCCTTTGCCCCCGGCTCCAAGGTGGCCAAACTCTATCTGCAGGAGGCGGGACTGCTGGACGAGCTGGAACAGCTCGGTTTCGGTATCGTCGCCTACGCCTGCACCACCTGTAACGGTATGAGCGGCGCCCTGGATCCAAAAATCCAGCAGGAGATCATCGAACGGGATCTCTACGCCACCGCGGTACTCTCCGGCAATCGCAATTTCGACGGCCGTATCCACCCCTATGCCAAGCAGGCGTTCCTCGCCTCACCACCGCTGGTGGTGGCCTATGCCATCGCCGGTACGGTTCGCTTCGACATCGAACAGGATACCCTCGGTCATGACCAGGATGGCAATCCGATCACCCTCAATGACATCTGGCCCAGCGATGAGGAGATCGATGCCATCGTCAACCAGTCGGTGAAGCCGGAGCAGTTCCAGCAGATCTACCAGCCCATGTTCGACCTGGGTGAGCGGGTAGCGGCAGAGAGCCCACTCTACGACTGGCGCGGAAAAAGCACCTATATCCGCCGTCCCCCTTACTGGGAAGGGGCACTGGCCGGTGAGCGCAGCCTGCAGGGCATGCGTCCTCTGGCGGTCCTGGGTGACAACATCACCACCGACCACCTCTCCCCCTCAAACGCCATCCTCGCCAGCAGCGCTGCCGGTGAGTACCTGGCAAAGATGGGCCTGCCGGAGGAGGACTTCAACTCCTACGCCACCCACCGGGGCGACCATCTGACCGCCCAGCGGGCCACCTTCGCCAATCCCAAGCTGCTGAATGAGATGTGCCGGGACACGCAGGGTGAGATCATCCAGGGCTCCCTGGCCAGACTCGAGCCGGAAGGTGAGCAGATGCGTATGTGGGAGGCGATCGAGACCTATATGCAGCGCAATCAACCGCTGATCATCGTCGCCGGCGCCGACTACGGTCAGGGCTCCTCCAGAGACTGGGCCGCCAAAGGTGTGCGCCTGGCCGGCGTGGAAGCCATTCTGGCGGAAGGCTTCGAACGCATCCACCGCACCAACCTGGTGGGCATGGGGGTACTGCCCCTGGAGTTCATGCCTGGTGAGAATCGCCAGAGCTACAACATCGACGGCACCGAGACCTTCGACGTGATCGGCCAACCCACCCCCAGAGCGGAACTGACTGTGGTAATGCACCGTCGCAACGGGGAGTCGGTGGAGATCCCGGTCACCTGCCGTCTCGATACTGCGGAAGAGGTCTCTGTGTACGGCGCCGGTGGCGTGCTGCAGCGCTTTGCCAATGACTTCCTAGCCAACGCATAGGCCGACTGAAAATGAGTGCCGCAAATAGACGCCAATCACCGCGAATACACGCCAATAAGCCAAAACACGATCGGAGTTTTGCGGCTGTTTGCGGTGATTGGCGTTCATTTGCGGTTTGAATACGAATCATCAACCACCGGTTACTGCGCAGGCTTTGACTGAAACAGGAATTGATACCATGGCCCACAAACCCCAAATCAAAATCCCCGCCACCTACATGCGTGGCGGCACCAGCAAAGGTGTCTTTTTCAATTTGTCCGATCTACCCGAGGCCGCACAACAACCGGGCGAGACCCGTGACCAGCTGCTGCTCAGAGTAATCGGCAGCCCGGACCCCTACGGCAAACAGACCGACGGCATGGGCGGCGCCACCTCCAGCACCAGTAAAACGGTGATCCTGGCAAGAAGCGATCAGCCGGATCACGATGTAGATTATCTGTTCGGCCAGGTCGCCATCGACAAAGCCTTCGTCGACTGGAGCGGTAACTGCGGCAACCTCACCGCCGCCGTAGGCTCCTTCGCCATCGCCAGCGGCCTGGTGGCCCCGGAGCGAGTCCCCGACAACGGCATCGCGGTGGTGCGCATCTGGCAGAAGAACATCGAGAAGACCATTGTCGCCCATGTGCCGATCACCAACGGCGAGGTGCAGGAGACCGGTGACTTCGAACTCGACGGGGTCACCTTCCCCGCAGCCGAAGTAAAGATCGAGTTCATGAGCCCGGTGGACCCCTCGGAGGCGATGTTCCCCACCGGTAACCTGGTGGACGACCTCGAAGTACCAGGCATCGGTACCTTCAAGGCTACCATGATCAACGCCGGCATCCCCACCATCTTTCTGAATGCGGATGAGATCGGCTATACCGGCGCGGAACTCCAGGAAGCGATCAACGGCGACCCGGCGGCTCTGGAGCGTTTCGAAACCATCCGCGCCCATGGAGCAATCCGCATGGGTCTGATCAGCGATGTGGCCGAAGCGGCCGCCCGGCAACACACACCGAAAGTCGCTTTCGTTGCCCCAGCTGCCGGCTACACCGCTTCAAGCGGCAAAGCAGTTGCCGCCGAAGAGATCGATCTGAATGTACGAGCCCTGTCGATGGGTAAGCTTCATCATGCCATGATGGGTACCGCAGCCGTGGCAATCGGAACCGCTGCAGCCATCCCCGGCACCCTGGTCAACCTGGCCGCCGGCGGTGGCGATCGGGAAGCGGTTACCTTCGGCCACCCCTCAGGTACTCTGAAGGTGGGCGCAGCCGCCTCCCAACAGGATGGCAACTGGATCGTCGAGAAGGTGGCGATGAGCAGGAGCGCCCGCATCCTGATGGAAGGGATGGTCAGAATACCGGGAGATGTAATCTCAGCATAAAGCCCAAATCTCACCTGCCGGAAAATTTAAATCTGCTTTACCGGTAACTTTGGCACCCAACCATTCATTCACCAGAGCAGCCCCAAGTGGCTGCTCCGGTGGAAGTGCTTGTTACAAGATTCCCTGATCAATAACAGCCTGAGCGATCGCTTTGCCAAGCACTTCATGCTGTGGTGCATCCAGGTGTATTCCATCCACTTGACTGGATGCAGTTACAGAGTTCGCATCGAAAAAATGCACGGAAAGCTCTGATGCCACAGTTTCAAGCTCGCCCGGCAATCCGCCATAACGCTTCTCTGCACCATGAAACTTATTGGCGATATAGCCTTTCGGTTCGGTGATTTCCGGAGGTGCAACGATGAGTATCTCCGGCACCGGCATTCCCGACTCAATAGGGGCTTGCCTGACGATGCTAACCAATTTTGCCGATCCCTGGGCAGAGAGCCAGGCATTGTTCTGATGGGTACACTGAAAATCGTTGGAGCCCAGCATCAAGATAACCAGGCTTAGCGGCGAGTGCATCTCTATAACCTGTGCTAACCCATCAGAATCATCTCTTCCATCTTTGAAGGGATCGGACCAAGTGGTTCTCCGGCCATTGAGACAGTTTTCGATAACCCTAACGCTTCTGCCCTCTTTCAGCAGTTCGTTTTCAAATACGCCAGGCCAACGTTTGTCAAAAGCCAACCGCTCTCTTGTATTTGGAATAATCCCCCATGTGAGGCTATCCGAATAGATCAGTATCTGCTTCATTTTTTCTTACGTCGGGATAACTTTCGGACCATGAGGTCCATTAGGTTGCATGCATTAAGCTGTTCAGCTGAAAATATCACAAATATTTGGACATTCTAATAAATACCGTTGGCAGAATCTTTGAGCTCGGCCATGTCGAGGACTCGACCATTCCAAGCCGTTTGTAGAGTCTTGTTGCGCCATCATTTTTTGCTGAAACATCTAAACTCAGTCTGCTGAATCCGCCTGCCTTGGCGCGACTCTCTATGTCGTCCATGAGTAGTGAGCCAATACCTCTGCCTCTGAATTCCGGGTCAATAGCGATTCCCTGAATGTAATAATCACCCTCTGGGATGGTCTCAAGGATTCGCCATACTGGTGAAAAAAGGATCCGTAACAGTTTCAGGCGAATAGCATTTTTCTTCGCTGCCCGTTGTAATGGCTCGTCAGAAAACTTCCGCTGTTGTTGTTCACTGAACGATGAACTCATCCCGACTGTTTTTTTATCAATCTCAGCAAAGATCACGTGCTCATAGGAGAGTGAGTTATCTGAATCGATGAATGCGGAAGCCAGAATAGTCTCAGAATCGGGACCCAGCATAGCCCGAAAGAATCCTTCAGCTGCCTGATCGAGGTAGTGAGCGAATTTCAAGCCCTCTTCGAATTCCGGTTTTGCCGGCCTGAGCCGTATTGATTCTTCTTTAATACCCATTATCCATACGATCTAATGAACTATTTATTTTGCTTGGCTAGAAATTATTATACCTTCATTGTTACGACTATTTTACCTTTGAAACGCCCTTCTCCGAAATATTGAAAAGCTTCAGCTGTCTTTTCCAAGGGAAAACATTTATCGATAACCGGCTTCAGTTTACCTGCCTCAAAATGCTCAATCAGGTAATTCAAATCTTTATTAGCTTTATACATAACCATTAGCATTCGGTATTTTCTGAATAACTTTCCATACAATACAACCTGAAGGATTCGTGAGGTCGCTCCTCCGACTGTCACATAAACACCATTTGGAGATAATGCACGCTGAAAATCAAATACCGAACGAGTTGTTTTTACATCAAGAATCAAATCATATTTCTTGTTATTTTGGGTAAAATCTTCTTTTGTATAGTCAATCACATGGTCCGCACCAAGCGTAAGCATTACATCTAATTTTTCAGTGCGGTCGACAGCGGTCACTTCAACATCAAATAGCTTTGCAATCTGAATCGCTAATGTACCAGTACTCCCGCCACCACCATTAATCAAAACCTTCTGCCCTGATTCAATCTTTCCATGATCAATAAGGCCCTGCACCGCAAGATTACCCCCATGAGACAAGCAGGCGGCCTCCTCAAACGTCATACTCGAAGGCTTAAGAGCCAACTCGCTTTCACCGGCACAAGCATACTCAGCAAAAGCGCCCCAACCCTCTTCCGACAAGTCACCGAAAACCTCATCACCAACTTTAAAGCGCGTGACATTTCTACCGATACCTTCAATTTTTCCGGCTATATCACATCCATGCAGCCCTTCATTTTTCGGCTTTAAGAGTCCGAACATAAGTCGATACTCAATTGGTTTTCCCGTTAGGGTATCCCAGTCCCACGCATTAATTGATACCGCACATATTTTTATCAAAACCTCATCATCACCCGGGACTGGCTTTTGGACATCTACCATCCTTAGAACATCGGGCGAGCCATATCGATTATGAACGATTGCTTTCATATTGAATATTCACCAACGCCAAAAGTTCCAACATCCCAAGCAGCGACGAAATTTACCGTATCTAAGCATTCTGACCTGTTACACTCTTTAGTTGTCGATTGTGCGGCACGGACAATACGATCAGGGAAACGATAGCGCCAAACAACGCCAAGCCCATATCAGATTGGGTATCCCAGACATAACCTTGAGTACCCAGGAATGCTTCGGCATCTTCACCGGTAGCAAGCGCCACCCACCACTCGATGAGCTCATAGAATGCACTGAACGCCAGACAGATTGAAACAATAATGATGTTACGCCAGACATCACCATTTATGATTTCTTTTCGAATCAGGATTTCTCTGGCAAGCAAAGCGGGAACAAACCCTTGAAAAAAGTGGCCGACTTTATCGTAGTTATTTCTTTCTGCGCCAAATAAACCGTCAAAAAATGGCACCTCAGCGTATGTGTAGTGGCCGCCCACCATAAGCACAATGCAGTGCAATAGAATAAAGAAGTACAGAATTGGCGTAAGGCGAAAGTTATTATAGGTAGCTACCAATAGTAAGCCGCCTATAATGGCGGGAGCCACCTCGAGAAACCAAGTGAATTGGTCTTTTGGATCTATCCCTGACCAAATTAATACAACCAAAAATATTGTTGCCCAAAGTAGTTTAATTTTTCGATACTCCTAGATTATAACGTTTAGCGCACCGAAAAATTTGAGTGCAGCGAATGTTTTCCCAGGTGGTGCCGCTTATTAGAGTTCATGCGTTAAACAGAAAATTTGATTGCAGTTGGCCGATACCATCGAATCAAACAATTACACGAACGTACAAGATGATCTTAAAATCGGTCGGTAATCCTAAATACCATCTAGCCAGGACTTAACCCGACATCCATTAGCGCTTATTTTATTGCTACGAGACTTCCTAATACAAAAAATCTTTATCGACTGGATTAACCGCGCCCTTCACTCCTATAGCAACTAGGCATCCCTGTGGCAGTACTGAATCAGACGCCACCTCCTTTCTAGAACATTTAGCACGCCAACGCAAGGCTATTCGCACCACTCTCACGCTAGTACTATTTGCGTTAATTCGCGTTCATTCGCGGACTGATCACTCTTCGCCATCCTTGGCTGAATCAAGCTCAACTGACAACCTCTTCAGTGGGAGGCTTCACCGGAGGAAAGCGCTCATCCAGTGCCACTGAAGGCCCATCTGCGGTAACGATACGGGCGTGCTGACGGCGCAGATCCCGAGCCGACTTCACCCCGCAGGAGTGGGCAATGACACCGACCTCGTGCACCAGGTTGTTGATGTAGTTGGCCACCCGGTCCGCCTTCACATCGGGCACCAGACCTTTCTGTAGTTTTGGATCATGGGTGGTAATGCCGGTGGGGCAGCTGTTCTTGTTGCACTGCAGGGCCTGAATACAACCCAGGGCAAACATGAATCCCCTCGCGGAGGTGACAAAATCAGCCCCTACACAGAGTGCCCAGGCCACATCCGCCGGGGTAATCAGCTTACCCGAAGCGACCACCTTGACCCGATCCCGAAGACCATGTGCATTCAGCCGGTCGACCAGGATATAGAGACTCTCTCTGAGGGAGAGCCCCACCGCATCGATCAATGGCATGGGTGCCGCTCCGGTTCCCCCGTCACTGCCATCGAGGGTGATGAAATCCGGGGCGGATGATTTACCCCGCTTGTTGATCTCCTCGAACAGACTGTCGAGCCATTGAGGTCCGCCGATGACCGTCTTGAAACCCACCGGCTTGCCGGTTACCCGGCGTACCCGTTCGATCATATCCAGCAGATCGCCACTGCAGCGGATATCGGGATGACGATTGGGGCTGATCGCATCCTTGCCCAGCGGTATGCCACGAATCTCGGCGATCTCTTCGGTTACCTTCTTCGCCGGCAGGATACCCCCTTTACCCGGCTTGGCTCCCTGGCTCAGCTTGATCTCAAACATCTTTACCTGGGGCAGTGCGGCGGCCTCCTTCAATTTTTCATCATTCAGATTGCCGGCCAGATCCCGCACCCCGTTCTTGGCGGTGCCGATCTGAAAAACGATGTCGGCACCTCCCTCCAGATGGTAGGGGGAGACCGCCCCCTCTCCGGTGTTCATCCAGCAACCGGCCCGCTTGGCACCCATGGAGAGGGCCAACACGGCGGGCTTGGAGAGCGCGCCGTAACTCATTCCGGAGATGTTGAAGAGGGAGGCCGTGGTGTAGGGGTATTGGCAATCCTCGCCGATGGTCACCGGACCTGGTGGCACCGCATCCTCACCCAGGGTCGGGAAGGGGCAGTTGACGAACAGGATCGAACCGGGGCGGCGGATATCCCGGGTGGAGCCGAACGCCACCGTATTGGGCAGATTCTTGCCCGCCCGATAGACCCAACTGCGCTGGGCACGGTTGAACGGCAGCTCCTCCCGGTCCATGGCAAAGAAGTACTGGCGAAAAAACTCACCAAGATGTTCAAAGAAGTAGCGAAAATGACCGATGACCGGATAGTTTCTCCGGATCGCCGTCTTGGTCTGGGTGATATCGAAGATGTAGGTGACGATCACAGCTACCAGGATCAGGGTCAACACCACCAACAGAATGACGGAGAAGATCTCCAGGGTAGCCAGTAGAAAATTCTGGATCGACGATTCTGAACCACTCATTTCAACCTCCTCAGATGCAAAGCGGATGGGACAAACCATCACAACCAACGATCAGCATTGGATGAAACTACAACCTACGGGGGTCTGGTGGTGCACCCTCCTGGAGAATGGCGTGGTGCGTTTTAGATCGGTTCGTACCGACTGGGCTTACAGCTCCTGCTCGGACTGACCCGAAGTTTCATACCTATTTATCGGCCTAAGGATTAGGAACTTGATTCCAGTCCGTCAGGAAACGTTTGTATTTGAAGCCCTTGCCAGCCGTATCGCCCTTTGATCGGTCAATTTGCAGTCAGCCTGGGGAGAGGGTTTGTTGTCATAAAATCCCCATGATCGGCTATTCGCATTGGGTTAAACTAGCGCGCAACATCAACCTCAATAGCGTCTCAAAACCATGCGTTTTAAAAACAATCCAAGCCTGTTGTTTCTGCTCTTGCTGAGCCTGTTTTCACAACCTCTGTGGGCGGAAGAGAGCAAGGCCAACGCTGACACGGAACAATCGGAAAGCAAACCGGCGCCGATCCCGCAGACCCTGAAATCCCCCCGCGCCACCATGGAGACCTTTCTCCATGCCATGAACGACATCAAGCGGGGCGCTCCTGAACGTATCGACGCGGCGATCACCACGCTGGATCTGTCAGCCATCAATTCGCTGGTGAGAAAGGAGCAAGGCAGCGATCTGGCCTGGATGCTGATCGAGGTGATGGACCGCACCCGGGTGGTCGACCTGAAGAAGGTTCCGAACCACAGCGATGGCCCCACCTATCTGTTCCACAGCTATCAGCATGGCGACATCCGCATCGCCCGGACCGAGTCCGGCGCCTGGCTGTTCGACCAGAACACCATCAGCCAGCTACCGGCCATCATGGACGAGGTGGCCGAGACCCAAAGGGTCGATGGCAAACAGGCGGAGTCGAGCAAAATCCCCTGGCATATCCGCTTTCGCCAGCAGATTCCCGCCTCCTTCAAGGCGACCACTTTCCTGCTGCCCAACTGGCAGTGGCTGGGCCTGCTGTTCACCATCATGCTGGGTGTGGTGGCCGACAAACTGCTCTCCTTCTTCCTGCGCAGCGGCGTACGCCGCTGGCGCAACCGAACCAAACACCCGGAGTTCAAGGAGATCTCCGCAGATATCCTGCGCCCCCTCGGGCTGATGGCCATGGCACTGATCTGGTGGAGCGGCATCAACCTGATGGGGCTGTCGGAAAACGTCATGCTGATCCTGTTGGTGGCGGTGAAGTTCCTCGCCAGTATATCCGGCGTCTGGGCCGCCTACCGGCTGGTGGATCTGGTCTCCGCGTTTCTGCATAAACGGGCCCAAATGACGGAGAACAAACTGGATGACGCACTGGTCCCACTGATTCCGCGCACCCTGAAGATCTTCGTCACGGTGATCGGTTTCGTCTTCATCGCCGACAATCTCAACGTGGACATCTCCAGCCTGCTGGCGGGTCTCGGCCTGGGTGGTCTGGCCTTCGCCTTGGCAGCCAAGGATATGGTGCAGAATCTGTTCGGTTCGGTCACTGTATTGATGGACCGCACCTTCTCCGTGGGGGACTGGATCGTCGTCGACGGGGTGGAGGGGAGTGTCGAAAGGATCGGCTTCCGCAGCACCCGGATACGCACCTTCTACAACTCGGTGGTGACCGTACCCAACTCCAAGTTCATCACCGCCACGGTGGACAACATGGGTGAGCGACGCTACCGACGCCTCTCCTGCAAACTCTCTTTAACCTACGACACCCCGCCGGATCGCATCGAGGCGTTCTGCGAAGGGGTTCGGGAGCTGGTGCGCCAGCACCCCTACATGCGCAAGGACTACTACCAGGTCTACCTGAATGAGTTCGCCGCCTCCTCCCTGGATGTGCTTTTGTATGTCTTCTGGGAGACGCCGGAGTGGAATACCGAACTGCGGGAACGCCACCGCTTCATGCTCGACATCCTGCGCCTGGCCCAGGGGCTGGGCGTCGAGTTCGCCTTCCCCACCCAGACCCTCTATATGAAGCAGGAAGAGGGGGATGGCAGTGGAAGTGACGAGATGAGTCAATCCAAAGCCCATCAGCTGGGACAATCCCTGGCGCAGCAGATCGTTGCGGATACCACCGGCACCGGAGTAAAGCCGCCGCCGGTCACCTTTCCCTAGGGCCTGTTAACACTAATCCAATTGGCCCTGTTGTGCCTGAAAAAGCGCCAATCAAGGCGCGAGGAGTGAGGTTTGGTGATTCCAAATGAACGAC
>NAUB01000030.1 GCA_003676145.1 gamma proteobacterium symbiont of Stewartia floridana
CGTCGCTCATTTGGAGCAACCAAACTTCGCTCCTCGCGCCTTGATTGGCGCTTTTTCAGGCGCAACAGGGCGCATTGGATTAGTGTTAACAGGCCCTAGTCAGGCATGTGTGAAACGAAACACTCTTTTGCAATCCAATCTCTGTACATCTGGAGAATCTTTCTTTCACGTTTGTTGTTATTCGATTTTATCAACTCGATCGAATGTAAAACCTGCAATCGCTCCTTCTGTGTCAAACCACTGGTCAATTTAGGCATTCGTCTCTCTCCGTAATTTTTTTTCTAGCCTATTTCCCTGCGACCGCTGCAAAGAAAAACAGGTAGCTGGACTACTGAGTTGTAACCAAGATCCTGCGTATTTACCCAAAAAACAACAACAACTGCGCTATCGAATGCAGTTAGAGTTAAAGATAGATCAAGTCAGCAGAAATGGAAATACCCAAGTGTTAAACTTGGTTAATTTTTCCCAACAATTAGAATAAGTTATTTCACTGCTGCTTTTTAGAGTGAGATGATTTCTTGCGCACTACATCCTCATCGGATACCACTAAAGTGTAGTTATCCTGCCGCACCCCCTTGAGCAGTTGATCGACGCTGTCTTTTGGTACATCGATCATCTCCAGAGCAATGGCGCCCAGTCTGAGACTGCCTTCCAGAGCCTCCGGAAATGCGTGGCTTGCACCGGCGCTGACCTGATGACCACAGGCTTCGAGATCCCGGGCCCGAGAGATAATCGGCACGTGAGGATAGGTGTTTCTGATATGGGTGATTGCGCGCAAGGCGGTCGGTCCGCTGTTGACTGTCAATACCACCAAAGAGGCAGTTCCAAGATTGGCGGCATCCAGAAGATCCGGATCACTGATATCACCATAGTAGACCGGCAAGCCATCCTTCTTTCCCTGGGCTACCCGTTCCGGATTGGTATCAAACACAACCAAGGGCACGCCACTGGTATGCAGCAACACCGCAACGGTATGCCCTACTCTGCCATATCCGCCTATGACCACCTTTTTCGGCACGTCTCCATGCTCCATCGGGTACTTGAGGTGTTCTGTATCCTGTTTTTGGCTGCTGATCCGCTTTGCCAGTCTGTCGCTGAGGCCGACCAGCAGCGGGGTTATCAGCATACTGACCGAGATCACCCCGACTGCCATGACAAAGGTACTGTCATTGATCAGTTCCAGCGCTTTGGCCGAGCCAAAAAGAACAAATCCGAACTCACCGCCCTGAGCCAGAAAAAAGCTGATTCGCAGGGCAATGGGTTTGGTCACACCGAACATCAGTGCCAACGAAAACAGCACCAGAATCTTGATCGCTACGATCACCACAATGTGCTGCACGAACATCGATAACTCATCATAGATCGAGGAGAAATCGATGGACATGCCCACCGCGACGAAAAACAGGCTCATCAACAAACCCTTATAGGGTTCGATATAGGCCTGGATCTGTAATCGATAGCTGGAACCGGAGAGCAGCATCCCCATGACAAAGGCACCCAGCGCCATGGAGAGACCCGCCTGATCCATCGCCCAGGCGGCAAGAAAAACCGCCAGCATCACCACCAGCAGAAATCCCTCACGATTGGCCTGTTTTGCCAGATGGTTGAGCACCACGGGAAGCACATAGCGCCCGATCACATAGACAGCGGCAATCATACCCACCACGATACCAAGCTGTTGCCACAGAGGAACATCGGCGGAGAGACGGCCGGCATCAGAGAGGATCGGTACGGCCGCCAGCAGTGGTACGATCGCCAGATCCTGCATCAGCAGGATTGAAAAAGCCGTCATACCGTGCTTGCTGGCGATCTCACCCCGATCATGCAGTATCTGGATGACGAATGCAGTGGATGAGAGCGCAAAGGTCAGACCGATCAACAGGGAGAGGGACCAGGAGGATTCATAGAGGTGAACATAGAATGCAATCATCAATCCGGTAACCAGGATCTGCATCGACCCCAGACCGAATACTTCCCGACGCATTGCCCATAATCGTTTCGGTCGCATCTCCAGACCGATCAGAAACAGCAGCAACACAACACCCAACTCGGTGAAATGACGGACATCCTCAACATGTTCTGTCACATAAGGGCCGGGTGAGTAGGGTCCAACAACGATTCCGGCAACCAGCAGACCCAACACAGAACCAAGCCCAAGATGCTTGAACAAAGCAACGGCCACAGAGGTGGCAATCAATAACATCAAAGCCGATACTAGGAAGGTATCCAGGTGCATAAGGTTCTTATATTGGTACTGAAGCTGAAGCCTGACTCACTACTCGCCGAGTATGACAGATCAACCGTTTATTATTAAAATTAGAAACCTCAGATCTATTCACAATTTCGCTTCCCGGTGAATGATGGGGTTGAGGAAAATCCGCTAGATGGATTCTGCCATTGGCGGAGTGACGGATTATCCAGAGATTTCTTCGATATCATACTTCGTTCTTTGCAGTGCAGCTGTTTAACCTGCTCGGGACTTTTCATTACCAGTCCAAGATATCCTCTTTAGTTTCACTGCCCTGGGAGATCATACCGTCTCATTACAGGCTGTTACAGTTGGCAATCCAACCTTTGGCAGATCGAGCCGCCCGCCAAGCACAGATCGATTATGGCATGAGCGAAATTCGATTTGAATTTCCTCGTCTTTAACTACCCTATAAAATGTTGGGATATATTCTGCTTGTAATCATCCGCAACTGAACTAGCTTCAAGCATGAGGAACCTCTGTTAAATCAAACACCAACTGTTTGACTGAAAGGATGCTCTCCAGATGGCTTTGCGGCTCGGTGATTGTCTCCTAATGAACGCCGTTCATTCCTAAAGCCGACTCGCATACACAGCTGGGTGCATCACGGGATTCATCAGAGGTTTCTCACATACTGAAATAGCCGAAATAATGGCGATAGCTATCTCGGCTGGTATACCAGATACTTCGATAGTGCATTTTTATATCGTTTTTTCAGTTGGTTACAATGATTTTAGCATATTGCCTGAGCATCCAGATCAATCGAGGGAGATTCTGAAGATGATTGAGTTCGACGCCAATGCAGTAGTACATATCAACGAAAACCTCTCTGCAGAAGAGATCCACAATATCGAAAAAGAGTTGTCCGGAGTCAGAGGTGTAGTCAGTGCCTGCGCTCATGTCAAAACGCCCCATTTGATGGTCGTCGACTACGACCCTCAATCCATACACTCCTGCGATCTGCTCTTTTATATTGAAAGAAATGGTGTACATGCCTCCCTGGTGGGCGGAATTTAGGTTTTTTAGCTTTATCCGAATTCAGATCAATAACCACACATAATTCATTCGTTATTATTCTGAAAAAGAAGGTGAGCCATTGAAAAAGTAGAGATGCACAGTAAGAAAAGATTTAATATCCCACTGGAAGTACTACTCGAAGCTAAAAAGTGTACTAAACATCATGCCTGTCTGACGGATGATGAGTACCAACTCTGCGGTATTCGCATCACTACGGAAAATCACGCCCGCATGGTTTGCGGCAAAGGCACAGAGTGTCCATACAGCTCCCAACTGGGGAACCAGGTTGTCTGTACCTGTCCTGTCAGACATGCCATCCACAGTAAATACGATATCTAGCCCACAGATGTGAGCGGCGCGCTGCATCCCTGCCTGCTATACATTGATCCGGCATCGACATAACATCAGAATCTCTCTCAACAGCAGACAATCCTAAACGAGGTAGAGTGAGCATGCGGGAGTTCAGCGGTTTTCCGAAGCAGACCTTGCCGTTTCTAAAGAAACTTGGCCGCAACAACCAGCGGGAGTGGTTCAACGAGCATAAGCAGGAGTACGAAACCTATGTGCGTGAGCCGGCGTTTGCCTTTATTGAAGAGATGGCGCCAAAACTGAAAGCCCTATCGGACCATTTTCACGCGATCGCAAAAAAGTCAGGTGGATCCCTGATGCGGGTCTATCGGGATACCCGCTTCTCCAAAGACAAGACACCCTACAAAACCAATATCGGTATTCAGTTCAGACACCAACTCGGCAAAGATGTCCATGCACCGGGCTTCTACCTGCATATTGAGAACGGCGGCTGCTTCATCGGTGCAGGAATCTGGCACCCGGAATCGAAAACTCTGGGCAAAATCAGAAATTTCATTGCAGATAATCCGGCCTCCTGGAGCGCCTTGAAGGAGCAGACCGATTTCAGCAACCAGTTTGAGCTTGCCGGGGATTCACTGAAACGGGCACCAAAAGGATTCGCTCCGGACCACCCACTGATCGAGGATCTGAAGCGAAAGGACTTCATTGCCCTCAAATCTTTCGATTGTTCGCAGATCAACAGAGTGGATTTTGCCGATTTTGTGATGGATGGGTTTCAATCAACTGACCAGTTGATGCGTTACCTTTGTACAGCGGTTGAAGTCAATTACTAGAAGGCTCACTCATGTGAGAGCAATCCGTTAATCAACACAATTAGGGCCTGTTAACACTAATCCAATGCGCCCTGTTGCGCTGACTACTTTGCAAGCTTCAGCCGCTGACGGATATCATCGCTGGCCTGTTGCAGAATTGAGTCCTTATCCACGCTATCGAGAATCTGCTGCACAATGGTTTTCGGACCGTCACTACCCCAGGAGCGCCCCTGGGAGAAGTAGCGCTGTGCCGCCAGTCCCACCACATAGGTCGTATAGTAGCCCATGCCGCCTTGAGCAGCCGCAGTCACCACGGTCGAAAGCCCGGCACTGCTCGCTTTGAGTGCACTGGCTGCGAGATTCACACTCCACACCGTGGCCATCAGCAGCGCCATCTGGGAACCGATGGTCTTGATCAACTGTCCGGCTTCACCCCGGGTAACCGACATTCCGTAGACTCTTGCCAGATGCACAACCATTGAAGCATCCAGCGCCAAAGCCGCAACCAGGTCGGCAACCGGTATCGGGTTGACAGCGACCGCAATCCCTTTACCCAGGCAGTAGCCACGGATCACCCGCTCTGCCACTTCCTGGCGTATCGCAACCACCCGTTCAGCCACCTCATCACTCAACTGGCCGGCAAACAGACTGGCATTCAATGCAGAGAGCGCCATGCCCTCCTTTTCGATCAACATCCAGAGCGTGTCAGTCAACTGCATGACATCCGCTTGCGGGGTTCTTCTGATCTCCTGCTCCTGACCCTGCTCATCCTCCTGCAGATAGATCCGCTCTGCGGGTCTTGCCGCTGTGGCTACGATATATTCGTTCGAGACAATTCCGGCAAGTTTCTCCTGCAGGCTGCCGAGTAACAGTTCCAGTTCATCCGTGGTATATCGGTCAGCTTTATTCAGCACCACCACCAAAGGCCGATTCAGTTGAGACAGCTTCTGCATTGCCTGAAGCTCCGTCTGGGTCAAATCACTGTCCACCACAAACAGTACCAGATCCGCGCGGCTCGCCACATCTTCGGCCATCCGTTCCCGCTCCTCGCCACTGATTTCGTTGATACCGGGCGTATCGATCAGAAATACCCCGGATGCCTCAACTTCACGCCAGGCCGCCATATCGCTATGGCGAGTCTCGCCGTGCAATGCACTGACTGCGAAACGCTGCTCGCCCAGCAGTGCATTCAGCAATGCGGATTTACCCACGCTGACGCGACCAAAAACCGCGATATGCAGATGTCCATGCTCCAACTTGTCGAGCATTGCCTGAACCTGGTGAAAATCGTCCTTAAGTGAATCGCGCACAGATTCGGGTAGCCGGTCATCACTCAGCAGTTCACGCAAGTTCTCCCGCGCCAACTTCAGGTGGTCATCACTCTCCGATTGCTGCTCATCAATCTTTTTTGATGAGCTGTTCCAGGGTGAGCCGCGCAAAATGTTTTGCACGTGCTTCCAGATTTCCACTCATTGTCTCCTCAAATTTATCCAAGACCAGACTTTTTTCCAGAGTTTCCCCCTGTTCGAGGGTTTCAATAACGGACTCACCCAGGCTCTGAAATATCAATCCATAAGCCACCGCGTGAGTCGCCCCGCCTGTGACCGTGCCCAGACCGGGAAACGCTTTCAATACGTTTCCGGCCAGTGCCAACAGCAGAGTCATGCGCTTACCCACATGTTGACCGGCCTGCTCCACCAGCTGCTCAAGATCCACATCTTTCACTCTTATCTCATAGAGTTCGCAGAGTGCACCGACCATTTTGATACCCAAATAACCTTGAATCAGTATATCGGTGCCCGGGCTGACCGCTGCCATCGCGCCAAGCATTGCCTTATGGGTATACTCTTTGACCAGTTTTTGTCCCTTCTGCTTCCGATACGCCACTGTCGCCGTATGGAGTTTTTCTGCACCGAGATGCAGCAGGCTTTGATCTCTCTGCTGCTCCAGGGTGTCTGTTTGCTGCTCAATCCTGTTGAGGATCTCTGCCAGAAGAGAATCCACCTGTGGCGGTCTTTCACGCATCACCCGCTTCTCATTCCCCTCTGCATCGATTCTGATCAACTCCTCCTGGCCACCAGCCTGAACTGACACCACTTTGTCGATCCCGGGCAGTTGACTGGCGAGCCGTTGCATAATGGCCGTCAGATCTTCATCGGTGTATCGATCCCGTTTATTCAGTGCGACAATCAATGGACGTTCAAAGGCCTGCAGCTCTTGCATTTCCCGGTGTTGATCCCGTGTCAGCTCAGCATCACAAACATAGACCACCAGATGGGCACGCCGTGCTTCTTCCCGGGCAATCTGTACCCGCGCTTCATTGCTGTCAAGGATACCGGGAGCATCGGTGAATATAAGTGGTTGATCCTGAATTTCACAATGGTAGTGCTCAACAGCCTTGGTGGTACCCGCTCTTGGGTCGGTCTGGATCTCCTCAACGCCGGTGATTGCCTTGATTAGCGCACTTTTACCGGCGGATACCGGCCCAAAAAAAGCCACATAGCGCTCGGCACGCTTGCTACGTTGATCCAGTTCATCAAGCTCCTGCCGCGCCTGTGAAACATCAACCCCTTTCTCATCGGCTTTTGCCAATGCGCTTTCAAACGCTTCACGATCTTCAGGCAGTGGTACCTGCCGCTGTGCAGGAGGCTGCTGTTTCGCCGATTTACCGGGCTTCAACAGTCGCCAGATGAGAAAAAACAGCCCCAAGCTGAAGAGAAACAGCCCTACTCCATAGAAGATCAGCAGTCTGGGCGAGAGCTGATCGAGCAAATGCCAGATATTCAGAGCAGACTCAGTAAGTTGCAGAGTAAGCAATAGAATCAACAAGCCGAGAAACAGGATCAACATCAGCAGAATCAACCTGAATATTCGCTTCGATGATCGATTTTTCTGCTGCTCTGTCATTGATAAAACCTGATTGATACCTTTCTTGTTGACCTGGCAACCCTATCGGAGACCCACAGTCGCTCACTGTATGTCATGTTATTATTCATCAGGCAAGCGAATATGTCGTTAGCCGTCACTAGGGCCTGTTAACCGGAGTCTCCCATGATCCTCCTCCCCAATTCACGTAATGCCTGGCAGACAGATCAGTTCAATGAGACATTAAAGCAAGAATTGGAGAGTGTCGACCCGATTAGCCTGCCATTGCAAAAGAATCTGGCACTCAGCAGCTATGTCAGTGATGAACCATTCAGTATCATGGTTATTCAGAGCCATCAGGAGACTCGAGCTATCCTGGTAAAAGTCGGAATCATCTACAGTGGAGTTGAAGCGGGCTGCAACTGCGCAGATGATCCTACCCCGATCGAGACGCAGCCAGAGTATTGTGAAATTATGTTATCGATCGACATCGACACCGCTGAAACCACCGTTGTCGATCCGCTGGCCAGCTAGGGGCTTTTACTCGTATGCCGTAAAATTCTCAGTCGGCGAGGCTTGGGTTATCTGGGTTAAGTGTTCCACCTGAACATAATCAGCCGCATCCGACCAGTAGTGGCTGTTATGACCTGACAGATCAGATCTTGGCAGCATGATAAATGCATCCAGTGCTTTGATACTGGCCTGTGCCGAACTCACCCTGGTCTGGTCCGCACGCATCAGAGAGGGGTGCAGCCTGACCCCATCAGCGGAGAGATAGGAGAGTACTTTATAAGCTGTTTCATTGCAGGAGAAATTCCCAAGTAGAACAGCAATTCCCAGGCGTGACAGCTGATTCAACAGCCTTTTGGCCGCCTTGAGTTCCGTAGCGATGGCCGGCAGATCGAACTCTATGATCAAGCCGGTCCCAACCACGTGTAGTCTGCGTAACTCGGACTGAATGAATGGGATAAGCTGATCGTCGTGAATCGCCATACCGGACATCCAGATCAGAGTCCTGTCAGGATTACCACAAAAAAGGGATGCTCCAAGCTTATGAATTGCCTGCTGACAAACCAACCGGTTGAGCATTCCCATTCCATCAAACTGACTCGCACTCTGGTAGATCCCTCCCAACTCATCATCTAATCCGGTGGATGGTAAAAAACCGGGAATCTGTTCTATGATCGCACCAGGCTCATGCAGTGCGACATAGCGCTGCTCATGGAACTCAACTGCACCATTCTTCAGTGCCGCCCTGACCTGGTCTCTGAGCAGGAGATCGGTTTGCTTTTCGGCTATCGGTTGCTCTATTTGTTCTACATCATGGCGTAAATAGGGTACAGCGGCCTGTTCAAGTGCAGCATTTGCCGTGAATTCAGCATGCTGCAGAATTGCATACGCCCAGTCATTGGAGGATCCAATCGAAACCAAGCCAATACCCCACCTGGGGATAGCGCCTTTTGCATGGGAGAGTTCATCGGCGATTTGCTGAGCACAATCCCGGCCCAGCTGATCGATATCAGAGGCATGTTCACGTTTGACAAGAATACCCAGTGCTCTGTTTCCTGCTCTCGCAACCAGATCCCGTTTACCAAGGACTGGATTCAGGACATCTGTTATGAGTGAGATCAAGGCGTGATTTGCCGCTGACGACTGCTCTTCTGTCAAGCTGCTGTCACTCTCCAGTGTAACCAGAAAAAGTGCCATAGATTCCCTTTCATAGCGCTGTTCCGTGCAATACAGATCCAGTTCATCAAGTAGTGTACGACGATCAACCACACCGGTTATGGCCTCTTCTGCAACCGCTTTATGATAGCTGAGCATTTCCTTGGTTCGCTCGATGCGGGTTTGTACTGTAGCAATCAGATGTGGCGCTCTAACCGGTTTGGTTAAGAAGTCGTCTGCCCCGGAATGCAGTGCCAAGATCTTTTTCTCGATATTCTCTTCCCCCGAAAGGAAGACAATGGGGATGAAACAGGCTGTGGGCTTGGCGCGGATCAACTGTGTTAATTCAATTCCATTGGCGCCGGGCATATAGAGATCCATAAGAACAAGATCGGGCTGAAATCCCTCGACAGCCTCCATAACACCCATAGGGTCAGTGATTATCAGGGTTTCAAAGCCACCTTTCTTTAGCAACTTACAGGCGAATTCCGCCTGTGACTGATCATCCTCCACCACCAGCACCCGATAATGGGGGTTTAATTCAGGCGAGAGAATGTTCTTGATACCAGCCATCAGTTGATTGACATCGATTGGTTCTGAATAGCACTGACTTGAACCTGCACGTAACACTTCGAGCCGGGTTTCAACATCACAAACACTGGATATGAAAACCAGCTCCGGTGATTTGGTTTCACCTCGATTCAGATTGGAAAAACAATCTTTTATCTGATCGATAAAGGGTAGGTATTGGGTATCAAGCAGGAGTAAGTCAGGCGGATGATTGAACAACACGCTTTCAAGTGAATCGAGATCAGACAGTTGCCTGACTGACCAACCGTTCCTTTCTATAGCCGTAGTGATCAGATCACCATCGACGTTGTTGCGCGGTAAATAGATCACCTGACAGGAATCAAGTGAAAGATCAGCGTGTGGTTGAGCGGAGTTTGAGGCTTCAACGGCCTGAGTGAGTTGAATCAGATAGAGAGAGAGTTGATCCATCTCATCTCTATCGGGCAGTTCATGCTCTTCATGAATATCGCTGATTGCTTTTTCTATCGCCAGACAGTGTTCGAGTATATTCACCAAACCTGAGGCTTTGCTGTATCGGGCAAGCTCATGGAGTTGACGAAGTGCCGTCTGGATACAGGAACTGTTCCATATACCGGAAGGCAGTATCGGCCAGTTACTCTTAAGTTGACCAAGTAGATGCGGCAGCTGTTGCAGCGCCTCGTGATCCATTGAATCATCGTCTGTGGACATCCCATTCACCTTAATAACAACCCTGTTCTCGATTGGCCGGAATCCGCTCAATGAATAACCCGGCAACCTTGAAGCGCGATACTCGGCGTACCGGGTCGCTGGGTTAAATGGAGTCAAACCATGACTCTGCCCTGAGACTAGCGCAATTTTTCAGGGCAGTCACTGCTGGAATCCGTGTTGAGTGGATTGCCACACAGAATCACCCTGAACGTGTTGACACCAATCCACTCAATACATTTGTTAAACAGAACTTAGATATGAATGCGCAGGGAGAATCTAAACATTGTTGCAATTTCCTACAGAGCAATAATCCCATACCGGCTGACCATACTAGGTTTTTTTAACGAATAATCATGACAAATTAGCACTCCGATATGGCATAAAACCTTGATGGTGTGGTTACAACCAGAGCCAGCAGATTTTTCGATAAACTAACTGATTGATTATTAATGAATAAAGCGCTCTAATAGTGTTAAATCACTTTCTACAACCCTATTTTCAATAGGTTACAGACTTATTGACCATACTGGCTTTGCCTATAGCGCCAGGGATTATTTATTTATGAGCTCGGCTGACTTTTCAATCGAACAAATACGAAACATTGGTCTCATAGCCCATATAGATGCAGGCAAAACCACCACAACGGAACGCATGCTCTACTTTTGCGGGCGCACCCGTCAGGTCGGCTCCGTTGATGATGGCACCACCATAACCGATTGGATGGACCAGGAACGGGAAAGAGGCATCACCATCGTGGATGCTTCAGTCACCGCCTTATGGCAGGATTGCCAGATCAATCTCATCGATACACCTGGGCATATCGATTTTACTGCTGAAGTACAGCGGGCATTGAGGGTGCTTGATGGTGCCGTCGTGGTGTTTGATGCCTCGCAGGGTGTCGAGCCACAGAGTGAGACGGTATGGCGCCAGGCCGACAAATATAATGTTCCGCGCATCTGTTTCATCAATAAAATGGACAGACTCGGCGCGGAATTCGAGAACTCCTTAGAGAGCATACGAAAACAACTTTCAGCAAATCCGGTCGGCTTACAATTACCGATCGGTGCAGAGAGTGAATTTCAAGGTGTTATCGATTTAATCAAAATGCAATCCATTGTCTGGCAGGAGGCCTTGGACAGCCCGCCTGAATATCAGGAAATCCCAGCAGAGCTGAATGCGGCAGCTCAATCGGCACGCAACAGTATGATCGAGGCGATCGCGGAAGTGGATGATCCGTTGCTGAATCTATGGCTGGAAAATGCCGAGGTCTCTGAATCACAAATCAAGGCGGCTCTGCGCCGTGCAACCATCAGCAACAGCCTTACCCCGGTACTTTGTGGCAGTGCTTTTAAGAACAAGGCCGTACAACCTCTGCTGGATGCCATTGTCGACTATCTGCCCTCACCCGTCGATGTCGGTTCGGTTACCGGGACAGATCCAAAATCGGACAAGCTGATTGAGCGGGATCCCGATCCAGAGGCACCCTTGAGTGCGCTGATATTCAAAACCGTAACAGATCCCTATGCAGGCAGATTATGTTATGTCAGGGTCTACTCGGGGGTACTGCAATCCGGTGCTAACATACTCAATCCGAGACACAACCGGAGCCTGCGCGTCGGACGCCTGGAGAGGATGTATGCCGAGCATCGTGAAGACATCAAGCAGATCGGTACAGGGGATATCGCGGCTCTGTTGGGGCTGAAAGAGACGGTCACCGGAGATACTCTCTGTGCCGTCAAACAGCCGTTGTTACTCGAATCGATCTCATTTCCGGAACCGGTCATCAAGATCACCATCTCACCGATGACTGCACAGGACAATGACAAACTGGCCAACGCTCTGCAGCAACTGGCGGAAGATGATCCAACCTTTAAATTCGAAGCCGAAAAGGAGACCGGGCAGACCCTGCTCGGCGGTATGGGGGAGCTCCATTTGGAGGTGGTTCTGGAGCGATTGAAGCGCGAGCATGGCGTGACAGTCCGTACAGGTATGCCGAAGGTTGCTTATAAAGAGACGATCATTCGGCCGGTAGACAACGCTGAGGGCCGTTTCATAAGACAGACCGGTGGCCATGGCCAATATGGACATGTTGTCATTTCTCTTACCCCCGACAGCGCCATTGATGGTGTGATGTTTGAAAACAACATCAAAGCCGGCGCCATACCAGCCCAATTCATCCCGCCCATTGAAGAGGGCATTGCCGAGTCGTCCCGCAGCGGCGTCATCGGTGGTTATCCGGTCACCGGGATCAAAGTCAGTTTGATTGATGGGTCATACCACGAGATGGATTCGACCCCCCTATCCTTCAAAGTAGCCGCCGGCATGGCATTTCGCTCAGGCCTGGAGTCGGGCGATCCAACGCTGCTGGAACCGGTCGTGAACTGCAACGTGATCACCCCGGAAGAGCACCTTGGGGATGTGTTGGCACAACTGTCAAACCGACGTGCAGAGATCGAAGGGATCTCAGACCGGCCAGGCGCTATCAAATCCATAGCCAATCTCGTCCCCCTCTCGGAGATGTTCGGCTATGCAACAGAGCTGAGATCCGCTACCCATGGGCGGGGTACGTTCACCATGGAGTTCGACCACTATGCGGCAGTATCCAAAGAGATCATGCGCAGCATGGGCCGATGATTCAAATCGATCAGCTGCGAAAGCCTGTTAACCGTGAAATGCCTGGTCCGAGTCGAGATAGGCGAGCTCTTCTTCGCTGCTCTGCCGGCCTAGAACCGCATTGCGATGGGGAAACCTGCCGAACTGACGGACGATTTCACGGTGGTGCTTGGCCCACTTAAGACTCTCCTGCATACCTGCTGCTTCAAATAGCGTAACGGAAAAGTCCTGATCTGACAGTGATTCACTGTGCATGAACGGTAGATAGAGGAAAGCCCGCTGATCGGCTGGTAACTGCTCATCGAACCCCGCAAGGATCGCATGATTTGCCACCTCTCTCGAGTGCTGCTCTGTCGAATACCCCTGCGGCTGATCTCGAAACATGTTCAATGGAAACTGATCCAGCAGGATCACCAGCGCCAAACACCCTTCGCTGCTACCCAGCCAGCTGTTGAGAGCACCACTTCTGGCCTGCTCCCAAGCAGCCAGAAAGCGGCTTTTGAGCTGTTGATCAAACTCAGGGGTAGAGCTGAAATGACGAGGTCTTACCTCATCAGAAAACCAGAATTCGAGTATCTCTCGGGGATTGTCCACAGATTATCCTAGGGCCTGTTCAACCAATGGTGATGCAGTTTTACACTCAGATAAGATTGAATCTTAGTCCAATACGCAATTTGCAGACAGATCTAGGGCCTGTTGCAACTTCATTCAGCCAGTTCCAGATCCTCCCAGATCGCCGCCAATCCTGCCTCGGCACAGGCCCCATCGATGCTATCCCGCTCAGATGACCCTGGAGGCGCACCGGATACACCGATACCACCAAGGGTTTCGCCTTGTGCTGTGATAACCAGTCCGCCACCGACCAGCAGAGCACCAGGATTGTGCTGCACCTGATTGGGAATACGCCCCTCCTTAAGCAGACCGGCCAGAACCGATGTGGACTGACGGAAACTGTTTGCCGTCCACGCTTTGCGTATGGCTGTTTCAATGGTATGTGGCCCGGCAAATCGGTCACGCAGCAATGCCGTAACATTCCCACCTCTGTCAACCACAGCCACCGCAACCGAGTAACCCTTTTTGCGACACTCCTTGATTGCTCCGTCCACAGCTTTTGAGGCTAATTCGAGGCTCAGGCTTCGACTGGTGTACAGACCTTCACTCTCGGCAAAGCCGGTGTGTGTCACTAAGCACAAAGCCAAAATCACAATCGCCTTAATCGAATGGTGCACTACGAACCCCCAGGTATTTAAGATGAAAACGGTAAAAATCTGTCATACACACGGATGGAGTTATGTAACAAATGTCACACAGGTCCAATTCAGCGGATAACTGTATAACATTATTCGTGTTAACAGGCGCTCATAAAGGCGCTCGTGTTCCCGGCAGCAGGTGTTTTAGTCGTGTCGGTGACTCAATCTCAACTGATCCTAATCCGGCACAGGATCAGGCACCTATACAGGCCTATCTAAAGCTCAAGCGGTCTGGTAGAAGAGCGGCAATAGCCAACTGAATGCCAGCCACATGATCAGAATCAAGGGCAACCCTACCCGGACAAAATCGCCGAAAGTATAGTTACCGGCGCTCATCACCAACAGATTGGTCTGGTAGGCCATGGGTGTGGCGTAGCTCATATTGGCGCCGAACAGGACAGCAAGGACAAACGGCTCTGTTGGCAGATTGAGATTCTGCGCGATTGCGATTGCCACCGGCGTACCGATAACCGCAGCGGCATTATTCGACACCACATTGGTCAGTAGTGCCATCAACAGCATCAGACTGCTGAGTATCACGGTTGGGGATGCCCCGGCAGTCAAATTGACAAAGCTGTCTGCCAGAAACTCGCTTCCCCCGGTCATCAGCAATGCGTTGCCCAAGGCAAGGCTGGCAACGATGATCAGAATCACCTGGGCATTCAGTGCCCGACCGATATCGCGCCAACTGAGACAGCCACACAATAACATCAGCAGCACACCGGTTACCGCACTCACTGCAATCGGCAGAATGCCCAGTGCGGCTAACAGAATAATCCCCAGCATGATGGCCAATGAGTAGGGTGCACGCCGGGTATGAGGCAAATCTGTCGTAGCATCCAACACCATGACGATCGATTGTTGTTTCAATTCGTGTATCTGATCACGTTTCCCTTGAACCAGAAGGACGTCACCAACCCTCAGGCTCAGATTACCCAATCCCTGGGGCATGGATCGGATGCGCTCATTGGCGCGGTGAACGGCCAATACCACCAATTGATAACTATCTGCAAAGCGCATCTCATTCAGTGTGCGGTTCTGCAGGGAGGAGCCCCTGAAAATAATCGCTTCTGCCAACTGCTGATCGTCTGCACGAAGCGGGTGATCGTTATCCACCTCATCTCCTCCGGAGTAGAGCGTTGCCCCCAATTGCTGTTCATAAGCCTTCAGATTGGCGGGTGTATCGTGCACCAACAGGCGATCACCAGGATTCAGCTGAGCATCGGGTAGGGGCATGATATAGGTGGTTTCGCTGCGTCTGATCCCTTCTACCTGCATACGCTCATGGGTCAGGGCGATCGCTTCAGAGAGACTCAAACCCGCAACCGCACTATCCTCTTTTATGGCCAGATGGGCAGTAAAAATCCGTGGAGAACTGTCGGCAAGAACCAGCTCTCTGCTTGGCAGTATGCGCGGGGCGATCAGCCATAAATAGAGTATGGCGATGGTGTTGGCGATCAGTGCAGGGATGATGAAATCGAACATCCCTATTCGATCCAAGCCCATATCAGCTGCTACTCCGATAACCAGAAGATTGGTGGAAGTACCGATTGAGGTACTCATACCACCGATCAATGTTGCAAATCCCATCGGCATCAACAACGCCGAAGCATCACTCTTGGTCTGTAGCGCCACACTGACCAGAATGGGCAATAAAAGTACCACGATGGGTGTATTGTTGATGAATGCACTCATCACGGCCGCCATCAACAGTGTGAGCAGAAACGATATTGTTGGACTTACCCGCCATAAACTGGCCAAGGTTCGCCCAATCGGCTCCAGAGCACCGGATCTGACCAGGCCATGACCAGCCACCATTAAAGCGCAGACGGCAATCAGTGCCTCATGACCGAAGCCTTTGAAAAAATCGATTGAATGAACCCTGCCTGCTGACCCTTGGTAAGGAAATAGTTCAAAGCCGAGTGCTAGCAGAGTCAAAATCACCAATGCTGAACTCTCCATTGGGATCTTTTCCCGACTGAAAAGCACCAATGCCAATCCTGTCAGTATGAGTACGGCGAGCATGTGTGAATTAAGCATTCCGTTTTCTATCATTTCTTTCCACTGGGCGGTTGTTCTATTTGCCGGCAACAGACCAGCACAGCAATCAAAGCAAATCGTAATAGGACTCGTAAAAAGGGCAAGAGATTGAAACAGGGGTGGATAACGCTGGCCGTTCATAGGCCAGTATAGCCGCTTTGTGAACGTGCAAAAAAATCCCGGCAGGCGCCGGGATAATGTGGAGGATCACAATGTTCAAAGCGTGCTTACGCTCGAAACATAGATCAATATGCAGTAAACGGGCCAAAATACATTTAATATAGTTTTCAATAACTTAACTATTTTCATGCTCAAATTGACGCGAACTGATGCACTAATTTGTTCAACGTGCACAACTTCGAATGATTCATTTTCGTGCAAGAGTAATCCCACACTTTTACTGGACGAAGGTGTAACAACTGTTAACAGTCAGATCGTATTGGAGTTGGCTTGAACTGAATCAGGAGCGGATACCAAGCCAATCAATCCAATCAAAACGCCACACTGAGCAGACTGCTTCTGCACAGATGAGATGACTGTTGAAGACAACTTCGATGAAATAGCTTTGTTGACACAAAAACCGAAGATCTTTTCGACTACAAAACCGGTTTGAATTGGTAGGGAGTCAGATGAATCTTGGCGTTGAAATGAGAGCGCAACACCAAGCTGATTTAGCCACACCTACTCCTGATCGATTGACCGGCAGAACAGGCTGGTATTTTTGAATGATGCTCTCCCTTGATATGGGTCAATCGATGGTAAGCGATCTCTCAGTTCTTCCTTGTGAATCGTTCTTACCAGTAGCGTAAACCTGTTCACTCCCAGGTGAATCGTTTGACAGCTTTTACTGCCCAACTTAAAACTGATTACCGATTAAAATTCTCTTCCAGAATTCGTTATTACTTAAGAAAAAAAACGATCGGACGAAAGCATAGTTACGATTTAACGTAGTTTAGTGACTAAATTTCGTTGCATTCGTCATAAATTCATAGATTTTGTCGTAATAAATTGTCATAAGGTGTTGTTCTTATGCTCATCTCGAACTATATTATGCAAGTCTATTCAATTATATAGGAGTACCAATGGCACTTAAGAAAACTGTAAAAAAGCGTCGTAGAGCAAAAAGAAAAGTTGTTTCTATGGAAGCAATCACAGAAGCTTTGCAAGCCGACATTAATCTATCTGCAGCAAACAAACGTGCACTAAGCAGATTATCCAAAGCTGAAAAAGCACTGGAGCGTCAAGACAAGATGCTTGCAACCAACAGCGAACGTGTAGCAAAAGCTCGCGCCGCGGTCAGCAGTGCTAAAACTCCAGCCAGCAAAGCAAAAGCTAAAGAGCGTCTGAGTGCAGCTCAAGACAAACTTAAGCAGGTGAAAGCTGATCGTACTGCACTGGCCAGTGAGCAAGGCAAGGCGGTTCGTCTGGCAAAGGGACTCTACAAAGCCATGCAATCAGCCCGGGCGAAAATGATGAAAGACTTTGAGAAGAGTGCAAAAGCTCTCGAAAAAGCCGTTGATTCACCACGCCGTCGGCGTCGCAGGGCTAAGAAAAAAGTAGCTGCCGCTGCCGATTAAGCTGGCGATTCATGAAGAATTGAGTTCACTGTCCTGGCCTCTTCAGGGCAGTGAATCCCTCCCCCAACCTCAACTCCCCCTGCCTAAGAACATAAGCAACTGTTATCGATCCTGTCCCATCTAAAAATCTGGACGAAATAGATCGATCCGGACCTTGAGCCATTCCTGACACCCACTTAAGAGCTTCAGTCTGAGCTTTCTCCAACCAGGTTTCCTGGGCATTAACCTTTTGAGCCCGTATGCCGGTCATGCATTGATGTCCTGTTGCGGCTGACCATTCGATAGATCAGTTTCTCTAGCTCCACCAGGATCAACACGCTCGATGCGACCATTACAATCAAAAACCACATGCCGGCTGATATTGGCGCCGTTCCGAACAGAAACTGCAGCTGCGGCAGGTAGGTGAAGCCCATCTGGAAGATGATCAATAATCCGATTGCATAGAGTACGTACCGGTTGCCTGCAAACCCACCCCAGTTAACTATCGAATCTGTAATATAACGAGAATTGAACAGATAGAAGATCTCAAACATCACCAGGGTATTGACCGCGATGGTTCTTGCTTCCTCGATACTCAATCCCTGTTCACGTGCCATTATGAACAGGCCAAAGGTTCCACCCGTAAGAATGGTTGAGACAAACAGAATGCGCCAAAGCAGAAACCGGGTCAGCAGTGGCTCGCTAGCCTCTCTTGGTTTGCGATGCATGACACCTGGTTCTGATGGTTCCATAGCCAGCGCCAAAGCCAGAGTCACCGCTGTGATCATGTTGACCCATAAAATCTGTACCGGTGTCAGAGGGAGTTGATTGAATCCGAGTACGATTGCCGACAGAATGATTAAAGCCTCACCCCCGTTTGTTGGCAGTATGAAGAGTATGGCTTTCTGTAAATTGTCATAAACGGTCCTTCCCTCCTCCACTGCAGAGATGATTGAGGCAAAATTATCATCGGCAAGTACCATTTCAGAAGCCTCTTTTGCTGCTTCTGTACCATTCTGGCCCATTGCTGTTCCCACATCCGCACGCTTCAATGCCGGGGCATCATTAATACCGTCTCCTGTCATCGCAACAACCTGATGTTGATCCTGCAGCAGGGAGACAAGCCTCAACTTATGCTCAGGACTCACCCTGGCAAAAACATCCACCTCCATGACCTGGTCACTCAGTTGCTGATCATTCAATCTTTGAAGATCCAGTCCGGTGAGTGCATGATCACTGTTCTCCAGATGCAATTGGCGGGCGATTGCCAGTGCAGTTACAGCATGATCCCCGGTAATCATTTTTACCCTGATACCAGCCTGTTGACACTGCTTTATTGCTTCGATGGACTCACTTCTGGGAGGATCGATCAAACCAAACATACCCAATAGAATCATTCCCTGCTCTACATCCTGAAAATCGAGTTCAATCTTATCGATTGGTGCAGGCTTGATTGCAATGGCCAATACGCGCTGTCCCTGTTTTCCCATCTCATCGATCTGGTTCAGCCAACGTTGCCGGTCCAGTGGTTCGTCACCGCTCAAGGTCCTCTGCAATCCACAGATATCCAGTAGTTTTTCCGGCGCGCCTTTGATAATGATAAAAGCGCCGCCACTGTGACTGTGGTGGAGTGTTGCCATGAAACGATGTTCTGACTCGAAAGGGATCAGGTCGGAGCGCGGATGCTCCTGAATCGCCACGTCTGTATCGAGACCGGCTTTGACACCAGCCACCAGTAGCGCTCCCTCCATGGGATCACCATGAACTCGCCATTCGTTATTCTCAAGCTGCTGCAGTGAAGCATCGTTACACAACACAGCAGCCCTCACTACTTCACCGAGTTGCGGGTGATCTTCGACCTGAATCGGTTGCCCCCCGAGGTTTATGGAACCATGCGGATCATAGCCATCACCAGTCAGGGTAAAGCTGTTCTGGCAGGTAACGATGGTCCGCACAGCCATTTCATTACGTGTCAGGGTACCGGTTTTGTCCGAACAGATAACCATCACCGAGCCCAAAGTCTCGACAGCTGGTAGCTTTCTGATGATTGCATTCCTTTGCGCCATACGTTGTACACCGATTGCCAGGGTGATGGTCATGATTGCCGGTAATCCCTCGGGTATGGCGGCAACGGCAAGACTGACGGCGGCCAGAAACATCTCTGAAGCCTGGTAACCCTGCAATAAAATACCGAACAGAAAAGTGATCACGGCAACAGCCAGAATACCGATGGTCAGCCAACGACCAAATTGATCCATTTGTCGCAACAGTGGAGTCGTTGTGGATTGGACCTCAGCAACCAATGAACCGATACGGCCGATTTCTGTATTGACTCCAGTGGCAACCACCACCCCTCTGCCCTGGCCATGAGTCACCAGAGTCCCCGAGTAGACCATATTTGTCCGGTCTCCGAGGGGTGCTTCCTTTTCAAGTACCTCGACGCTCTTTTCTACAGACATCGATTCGCCGGTCAATGCCGACTCCTGCAGCTGAAGACCCTTAATCCGAAACAGCCTCAAGTCAGCAGGCACCCGATCACCGGATTGCAACAGCACCACATCCCCGACAACCAGCTGTTCAGCATCAACTGTGAGCTGCATTTCATCCCGTAACACCATGGCCTGAGGTGATAACATCTGACGAATCGCATTCAGGGCGTTTTCTGCTTTACCTTCCTGCAGATAGCCGATCAAGGCATTGATCACCACCACACCGAAGATAACACTGGCATCCAGCCAATGCTGCAGCAGCGCAGTGCCTATCCCTGCAACAATCAGCACATAGATCAGCACATTGTGGAATTGATGAAGAAAACGCTTCCAGGCCGGTATCGGTTCCGGCTCTGGAAGTCGATTTGCACCATAGAGGTCAAAGTGTTTTGTGGCCTGATCGCTCGATAACCCGGATTCAACCGAATCAAACTGTTCAAATACTGCGCTGATTTCAGAAGCATGCCAGTGATCGTCGAGTTGTTGGGAATTGTCAGGCCGTGCTGAGCCATTAAGTCTGGTTGGCTTAAAGACTCTGATAAGCGTGAAGATAACAATGAATAGACACAACAGCGCCAGGCCGTTCCACCCTATGTCACTAAACATGAACAGACTCTCTTATAACTTCTGATCGGCGAACCCACTGAAAAGTAAGGTGCGAACAGTGACTGGTAATTCAAAACCCCGATTACTGCTATCCAAGCAGCAAATTGCCTGCAGAAAATCAGTCAATCGCAAACAACAGAGGCATTCACTAACAATTATAATAAATACCCGCAATACCATGTGGAAAATATGGGTAATTGGCTGACCAACCTGACGAGACGAAGCGCTTTGACAGACAGAACCACTTCAACAACAGTATTTTATCAACATGTCATCAAGAGACCTTCCGACTGCTCTGCCCCATCGATTGGACCTGGCCACACAGAATGCTGAGCTCTTAAAAGTATATTCAATTATTCTAATTAATAATCAACACCTTAATTAATTCTCGACAAATTAACTTAGTTATTGCGTTTTAGTCGGTTTATGACTTATTCTTCAGACCTGGGGCCTAATTAATAAGTACCAGATCAATAAAACGACGCCTAGCAGAATCCGGCCGTCACTGATGTGCGGAATAGCAGATGATCCTAACGGATAGTCAAAACAGTGATTCTGATGAAGCAGTTCTCATCATCAATCCAAACAGAAACCTGACTTGGCAGCAGTCCAAGTGGTTGTTCTTTTTCTTTGCCTTTTGCTGCTCGGCAGTAGCCGCATATTTCTACTCGATTGGCGCCTGGCTGGTGCTGCCATTTGCCGGCCTGGAGATTCTCCTGATCGGCATCGCCATCTATTGCCAAAGCTGCTGTGCCCATAGCCAGCAGATCATCCGCATAGACAGTAAACATGTCAGAGTCATCAACAGCGGGCGAGTCGAATCGGAAAAGTGCTTTCACAAATCCTGGCTGAAGATCATCAGAAACCGTGACCCCAGTGGCTGGTACCCAAGCCGGCTGTTGATCGGTTCCCATGGACAATTCGTTGAGGTAGGAAAGGATTTGATTGAAGAGGAGCGGGAGACACTCGCCCACAACCTGAAAAGTGCAATCGAGGGCATTTGAGCCGTATGAAGTTCAATAACAATTTTAAACGACAGGATAATCATCCCATGTCGGCAACTCAGCAGCTGATCAATAATCAATCATACAAGCTTAAAGCGGCATCATTAACCGGCATTATCGTTGCCGGTATGTTATACGCCGATAAATGTAGAGCGGAATATGGTATCAATTTCCCTCCTCCGGCCGCTGATGTTGCCCAGGAGATCTATGACATCCATATGCTGACGATGCAGATCACAACGGTGCTGTTACTGATCGTTTTCGGCTTCGTCTTCTACTCCCTCTACTATCATCGAAAAAGCCGGGGCTATCAGGCAGATCAGAACTTCCACAACTCCTGGTTTGGCAACTGGTCCTGGGTGGTCGTTCCCGTGATGGTACTGGGCGTGGATCTCACGATTGCCGGTAAAGCGGATGCGGTACTGAAAAAGGTCTGGGATGTGCCGAAAGAGGAGAATATTCTGGATGTCAAAGTGACCGGCCATCAATGGTGGTGGGAATTTGACTATCTGGATCATGACATCAAGGTGGAAAGCCGCTATGTACCTGAAAAGGAATCGGGAGATCTCTATCTGAGAGAGGTCGACAATCGCCTGGTATTACCGACTGGACAGAAAATACGCTTTCTGCATACCTCGGCTGATGTCTTGCACGCCTTCTGGGTACCGGAACTGGCGGTAAAAAAAGATGCCATTCCCGGATATGTCACCGAAACCTGGGCTGAGTTGAATCGTGAAGGTGTCTTTCGCGGCCAGTGCGCAGAACTCTGTGGCACCTGGCACTCGCGTATGCCGATCGTGGTTGAATCCGTTTCGCCACAACAGTTTGCCGCCTGGGTCGATGATCAAAAAGCCATCAAGGTCGCAGCGGCGGCTGAAGCCAGTGCAGACAAGACCTGGAGCATGGACGAGTTGATGGCGAAAGGAAAAACCCTTTACGACACAAAATGTGCCGCCTGCCATCAGGTTAACGGTGTGGGGCTGCCACCCGCCTTCCCTGCATTGAAAGGCTCGCCAATGGCAACCGGATCCATCGAGGCCCACCTGGAGATCGTCATCAAAGGTAAAGAGGGTACCGCGATGCAACCCTGGGGCTCACTCAACGATCTTGAAATTGCGGCCATCGTGACCTACGAAAGAAACGCCTGGGATAACAATACCGGCGATGTGGTGCAACCTTCAGATGTGAAGCAGGCGAGATAGAGGAGAGTTTGAACATGACCACAACCACCTTGAACCACGATGAAGCGCATCATCATGATATGCCAACCGGCTGGCGTCGTTGGCTGTTCAGCACCAACCATAAAGACATAGGAACGCTCTATCTGCTGTTTGCCCTGGCGATGCTGTTTATCGGCGGCGCAAGCGCCATGCTGATCCGCTTGGAACTGTTCCAGCCAGGTATCCAGTTACTCGATCCGGATCTCTACAACAATCTGGTGACCAATCATGCCCTGATCATGATATTTGGCGCGGTTATGCCAGCTGCGGCAGGATTGGCAAACTGGATGATTCCGATGATGATCGGCGCACCGGACATGGCCCTGCCAAGGATGAACAATCTCAGCTTCTGGATTCTTCCGGCCGCTGCAACCATGTTGATTCTCTCCTTTGTAGTACCTTTCTTTCCTGGTGGCGGTACCCAGATCAATACCGGATGGACCCTCTATCCGCCACTCTCAGTTCAGGTTGGCATGTCGATGGATTTTCTTATCTTCGCCATTCATCTGTTGGGTATCTCCTCAGTACTGGCCTCGATCAATATCATTGTCACTCTGCTGAACATGCGTGCACCAGGCATGACGTTGATGAACATGCCGATGTTCTGCTGGACCTGGTTGGTAACCGCTTTTCTCCTGATTCTGGTAGTACCGGTACTGGCCGGCGGTGTCACCATGCTGCTGTTCGACAGACATTTCGGCACCAGCTTCTTCGATGCAGCCGGTGGTGGAGACCCGGTGTTGTTTCAACATCTTTTCTGGTTCTTTGGTCATCCGGAAGTCTATATCCTGCTGTTGCCGTCAATTGGTGTGCTCTCCCATGTGATTCCAGCTTTTTCGCGCAAACCCCTGTTCGGCTATAAGTCGATGGTTGGCGCGATGTTGACCGTAGCCACCATCGGTATGGTGGTATGGGCCCATCATCAATACACCATCGGAATGTCGTTGGGCGCGGTAACCTACTTTATGATCGGGACCATTCTGATCTCCATCCCGGTGGGTCTGATGATCTTCAATTTCATCGCCACCATGTGGCGCGGCGCCATGACCTTTGAAACACCGATGCTGTTTGCGGTGGCCATCGTTCTGATGTTCACATTCGGAGGATTGAGTGGCGTTATGCTGGCTGTGGTTCCAGCCGATATGCAGTATCACGACAGTATGTTCGTTGTTGCCCATTTCCACTACGTGTTGATGCCAGGCGCTGTATTCGGACTGTTTGCCGGTGTTTTCTACTGGCTACCCAAGTGGACAGGTCATATGTATGACGAAACCCTGGGCAAGATCTTTTTCTGGACCAATGTAATCGGTTTCAACATCACATTCTTCCCGCAGCACTTTCTTGGTCTGGCTGGCATGCCGCGAAGAATCGTCGACTACAACATGATGTTTACCGAGTTCAATGTCATCTCCAGTATCGGCGCGATCATTTTCGGTCTGAGCCACCTGTTGCTGCTCTATATCGTGATTAAAACCATTCGTGGCGGAAAGAAAGCTGAAAGCAGAGCCTGGGAAGGCGCCAAGGGCCTGGAATGGGAGTTGGATTCACCGCCCGCATTCCACACCTGGACTGTTGCGCCACAAATCAAATAAGCAGGAGTGGTAATGAGAATACCGAGATATCAAACACCGGAGCTGAGAAATAAGAATGTCCGCCTGGCCTGGGTGCTGGGCGGCATGGCGATTTTCTTCCTGGTTACCTCCTTTCCATTCTGGACAGGCCTGTTCCGCATCGTAGGCACCCAGGCAATGCCATGAACAAGAGCGGTAGCGGAGAGAACAGGAACCGTCGCACCACCCTGCTGCTGAGTGGCCTGGTGGTGGGCATGTTCGGTTTTGGTTTCGCTCTGGTACCCCTGTATGACCTGTTTTGTGAAGTGACTGGCACGCAATCCCTGTCGCAACGAAAAATCAATCCTGCTGATCTTCAAGTGGTTAAACAAGTTGAAAGTGACAGGTTGGTAACCGTGAAATTCGATGCCACGGTAAATCCGAATCTGCCCTGGGATTTTCAGGCAGCAACCCGCAGCATGCGGGTACATCCGGGCAAGACCTATGAAGTCAATTTTGTCGCCCGCAACCGCAGTGGTGATGCGGCGACCGGACAGGCAATTCCCAGCGTTGCCCCCTGGCAGGCCACCCCCTATTTCAGCAAACTGGAGTGCTTCTGTTTCAACAAGCAGACCCTGGACGGCAATCAGCAGACCGACATGCCGCTCAGGTTTATGGTATCCCCTGACCTGCCAGCGGATATACAGTCGCTTACCCTGTCCTATAGTTTTATGCGTTTAAAAGCCTCCAAAAACAAAACGGATCTTTCGAAACTGCTACCGCAAATCGCCAGGCAGTCGGCAACTGAAAACACTTTACCCAATCGATAACCGATGACAATCAATCAAACAAAACTCATATCGGGGAGAGAATTATAATGTCAGCAAAGGAGCATAGTGGGGACTACTTCATACCCGATCCAAGTCCCTGGCCAATCATCGGCATGTTTTCACTGTTAATCACCCTGTTTGGTGGTGCTCTGGCGATGAACGGAGTCTCCCTGGGCACCTATCTGGTGGTTGCAGGCCTGTTGATGTTCTTCTACCTGCTGTATGGCTGGTTCAGGGATGTAATCAAGGAGAATTTGAGCGATTGTTACAATCGTCAGGTGGATACCTCTTTCCGCATGGGCATGTTCTGGTTCATCGCCTCGGAAGTATTCTTCTTTCTCAGCTTTTTTGGCGCACTCTACTACATTCGGAATATCGCCCTGCCCTGGCTGGGTGGCGATGGCTATCTCGGTGTAACCAACGAGATTCTCTATCACGGTTTTGAAAATGTCTGGCCGTCCCATGGTCCGGGAGAGCTGGGTGGTGAATTCAAACCGATGGGTGCCTGGGGAATTCCTGCAATCAATACCCTGATACTGCTGACCAGTGGTGCGACCATTACCTGGGCCCACTGGGGTTTGAAGCTGGACAACCAGAAACAGCTGGTAAACGGACTGATCGCAACCATTGCCCTGGGGGTCTTTTTCGTCATCCTTCAGGCTTATGAATATGGGCACGCCTATCAGGAGCTCAACCTGACACTGGAGACCGGAGCCTACGGCTCAACCTTTTATATGCTAACCGGATTCCATGGATTCCATGTGACCATGGGGGCGGTGATGCTGATGGCGATCCTGGGCCGAAGTATGAAAAGCCATTTCAGCGCGCACAACCATTTCGCCTTCGAGGCCGTAGCCTGGTACTGGCACTTTGTGGACGTCGTGTGGCTTGGTCTGTTTGTGTTTGTCTATTGGTTGTGAGCCTGCTCACGACCCATTTCAAACTGAATCAAGGTGCTAGGCCATGAGGTGTAAGCAGACCAAAAAAGTAACCGACCATGAGAATGGCAAACAACAGTAATGAGAGCGTCACCCGGATGGTCAAGGCGCGTACCACGCGGGTGCTACTGTTCTTACCGTCATCCTTCGCCATGTAGTACATTCCCTGAAAGAGGGAGATGAGTATGAATAACAGAACCAGAAGTACAGGTAATTTAAAGATAATGTCCATGATTATGTCCTCTTCTGAGGTACCGATGAAATACCGGTCTTCACTCTGTTTTAATTAAGGATGTTTCAAATATAGTTGTTATGACAAGCAGTACCCGGCAATTTCGCGCTCAAACAATCCCTACAGTTGTTATGGTAATAGTAACTCCCCTATTATGCAGTCTCGGATTCTGGCAACTCGAGCGTGCCGAGCAGAAACGCAGCCAGGCGACTGCCTTGGAGATGCGCCGTAAGATGCCTCCCATCTCATTAACCGATTCTGCACGCGCCGAAGCGGATCAGCTTCTCTACCGACAGGTAAAGCTGCAAGGTGAATTCCTGCCAGAGAGGACCATCTTCATTACCAATCGCAAACACCTGGGTAAAACCGGTTTTCACGTGGTGACACCTCTGCAACTGTCAGAAAATGGCGAACTGGTCCTGGTGAATCGTGGCTGGACAGCAGCAACGCCGTCCACAGACAAAGAATCACTGGCCAACAGCCGTGGCCAGCTGAGCATAAGTGGGGAGATCACCATTCCACAAGCCCCGGCCATAGAACTAACTCCAAGCGACGACGACAGTCAGTTACCGCCACACTGGCCCTACCTGACGCTGGAGCGATATCGTCAATGGTCAGGGCTGGAGGTATTACCCATACTGGTACTTCAGACATCGGAAGATGATAAGAACTTCATCCGCCAATGGCCAACACCGAAAGTCAGCGATCTGATGCATATCGGCTATGCCATCCAGTGGTTTGCTTTCGCCATCATCGCTCTGCTTGTCTGGCTGCGTCTCTCCTATCAAAAGGTGTCAAACGAAACCGCATGAACAGTCTGGCCCAACAACCCCCAGCTACACGCAATCTGATCTCGTTATGGATCCTGGTTGCGATTACTGCACTACCACTGATCGCCGCCTGGCTGTTTTTTCTGAATCCACAATGGCTGCCGTCAGGCAGGACACATCATGGGGTGTTGATCGATCCCCCCAGAGCGGTGGCATCAATCGATCTCAAAACAACCGATCAGATGAGCTTTGACTGGCAAACCCTTGACGGCATGTGGACACTGCTGGTGATCAGCGAACGAAGTTGTGATGCCGCCTGCCTGGAAACCCTGATCAAAGTCCGCCAGATACGCAGAGCCACAGCGGCCAACAGACAGCGCATTGCCCGTGGGCTGATCATCCTGCCGGGGAGCGACGGAAGTCTGCAGACACCCTCCCTCGACGGTCTTGACGGCACCCATCTGCTGATAGCCGATGATGGCCAGCAGAGCGCCGTTAGAACACTCTTTCCACAAGCTGAATTCGAAGACAGCGTACCGATCTTTATTGTCGATCCCAGAGGTGACTTGATGATGCGATATGACACCCCCCAGGTCACTTCCAAACAGATTCTCAAGGATCTGGAACGCCTGCTCAAGGCTTCACAAACCTGGTCCCAAGGAGGTCAATATGGCCACCAGTGATCTTACCGCTCGCCAATCCGTTGGTTTCGCCTGGCAGCACTACTATGAATTGACCAAACCCAAGGTGGTGTTGTTGATCGCCTTTACCGCGCTGGTCGGCATGCTGTTGTCGAAACAGGGCATAGTCCCCTGGCAACCGATGCTGTTCGGGTTGCTCGGCATCTCTTTGGCAGCGGCCTGTGGGGCGGTGGTCAACCATATCGTCGATCAGCGGATTGATAAAATGATGGACCGTACCCAGCGTCGGCCGATCCCAAGCGGCCATATGGATAGCCAGCATGCGGGCAGTTTTGCCCTGCTTCTGGGAACGGTTTCGATCTCCATGCTCTACTTTCTGGTGAATCCGCTGACCGCCCTGCTGACATTCCTGGCATTGATCGGATATGCGCTGATCTATACCCGATTTCTGAAACGCTCTACACCGCAGAATATCGTCTGGGGTGGCTTGGCCGGTGCGGCACCTCCACTGCTCGGCTGGGCTGCGATTACCGGCGAGGTGACCATTGAGGCCTTCCTGCTGATGTTGATCATCTTTGTTTGGACCCCACCCCACTTCTGGCCACTGGCGATTCACCGGCGTGATGACTATGCCAAGGCTGACATTCCCATGTTGCCGGTAACCCATGGTGTCGACTTTACCAAGCAGCAGATTCTGATCTACAGCATCATGCTCGTGGCTGTCACCCTGCTGCCCTTCGTGATCCATATGAGCGGCTATCTCTATTTGAGCGGCGCCATTGTGCTCGGTATTGGTTTCGTCTATCACGCGGTCAAACTGCTGCAGAGCCCGGGCCGTACCCATGCCATGAAGACCTTCGGCTACTCGATCCTCTATTTGAGCCTGCTTTTCACCCTGCTGTTGGCAGATCACTACATCAGGTTGATCTGAACAGTTGTAAAATGAGCTTGAAAACTCAAGCTCATGACACCATATAGGGTATGTCTGCAAGAGAATCGTGAGATAATTCCTTGCGGGTTGCAGAGTTTACAGCTGGCAACCTGAACCAGGGAATATTCCAATCTCAACGAAAGGAAGGTCATCAGTGAAGGACAGTTTCGCCAGGATTGCCCGCCAAACAGTGGCAATGTTCAATCGTATCCTATCCCTTTACCACCCCCGTACCCTGCGGGAGAAGGGAATGCTCTGGGCAAGTGGCCTGGCCACCATCACTCTGATCCTGATCCTGTTTCTGCTGGGTCTCTACTGGAGCATCATGCCGCCGCCGTTCGATGTGCGTAGCCAGAGTAACGACAGGCTGGCGCAACTGGAGCTGAAACCGGTCACCGGCTCCTACACCACAGTGACCCTGCTGACGGCGATCAATACCCTGCTGGAGAAATCCGGCGGCTATCTGAGTAACGACATCACGCCTCCCAGTGTGTTTCTCGACAACATGCCGAATTGGGAGTTCGGTGTGCTGACCCAGGTCAGGGATCTGGCTCGTTCGCTGAGAAACGATATGAGCCGCTCTCAATCCCAATCCCTGGAAAACAAGGATCTCGCGATTGCTGAGCCCCAATTCAACTACAGCAATGACTCCTGGATATTCCCATCCACTGAAGGTGAATACAGACAGGGTATCGAGGCGCTGGAGCGCTATCTGAAAGGGCTTTCAGCGGATGGCAATCAAAACACCCAATTCTATGCCAGGGCGGATAATCTGCGGGATTGGCTTGCAGTGGTGGAAAAAAGGTTGGGCAGTCTATCCCAGCGTTTGAGCGCCAGTGTCGGGCAACAGCGCATCAATACCGATCTGGCAGGTGACCCTTCAGCCTCCCAATCCACCGCCACCAACGACCAGATGAGGGTACAGACACCCTGGTTGGAGATCGACGACGTTTTCTATGAAGCCAGAGGTTCGACCTGGGCGCTGATTCACTTCCTGCAGGCGGTAGAGATCGATTTCTATGAAATCCTGCGTAAAAAGAACGCCCTGGTCAGCTTGCGACAGATCATACGTGAACTGGAAGCCACCCAGGCACCGATCAGCAGTCCTGTGGTATTGAATGGAAAAGGATTCGGCATGTTCGCCAACTACTCGCTGGTGATGGCCTCCTATATTTCCAGGGCCAACGCCGCGGTGATCGATTTGCGAAACCTCCTCAGCCAGGGCTGAAACCAGAAGTCGATGTTTTACAACATTTGTTAAATTCAAAACCTGAAGTCAACAATCCGTTCAATTGACTTGCCATAGGTTGATCACGGCCTAGGGCAGATTCATCCCCTAAATGAATTCTATAGAGCAATATCAGAAAGTTATGTAGAAAAAGGCGATATTCACGCGACCGTGTGAAGCCGCTTCTAATACCACAATAGAGCAGTTCAGTTCTGGGAATAGCCATAAAAACAGTATCCTGCTGAATGATCATCGGGGAATTTACCCGCCCACAACCTGCGGAATGATGCAGAATCACTTGCCATACGCGCAAATATACTGATAATGGCGCACTTCAGTTGCGGGCCCTGTGCTATAATCCGCCCGTTTTTGAGAGCCCTCTGTTGGGGCCCACACAATATTGAGTATAAAGATAGTATGGCGAAAGAAGATTTTATCGAGATGGAAGGCACGGTTGTCGAGACTCTGCCCAACACCATGTTCCGCGTGGAATTGGAAAACGGCCATGTGGTGACTGCCCATATTTCAGGCAAGATGCGCAAACACTACATTCGTATCCTGACCGGCGATAAGGTAACCGTGCAGCTGACCCCCTACGACCTGACCAAGGGCCGCATCACCTATCGTGCTCGTTGAGGCCGATCAGCCTTCGTCGATCGAGGTATCGGCAACCTGCTCACCCTCGATATCGAAAACCAGTTTGTCTTCCGCGACATCCACTCTGACGGCCCCACCCGTAGACAGCTTTCCGAACAGCAACTCTTCCGCGAGGGGCTTCTTAATTTCGTCCTGAATCAAGCGGGCCATGGGTCGTGCCCCCATCTGTGGATCATATCCATGCTCTGCAAGCCAGACTCTCGCTTCAGCTTCGACGATCAGATTGACATGCTTCTCCTGTAGCTGACCTTCCAGCTCAAAGACAAACTTATCCACAACCTTGGCGATATGCTCCGGTGTCAATCCGGAGAACTGAATGATGGCATCGAGTCGGTTTCTGAATTCCGGTGTGAACATCTTTTTGATCACTTCCATGCCGTCAGTGGTATGGTCCTGCTTGCTGAAACCGATGGATGAGCGACTCATCTCCTGTGCACCGGCATTGGTGGTCATCACAATCACCACGTTTCTGAAATCGGCCTTACGCCCATTGTTATCGGTCAAGGTGCCGTGATCCATCACCTGCAGCAGCAGATTGAAAACATCCGGATGGGCCTTTTCGATCTCATCGAGCAACAGGACACAGTGCGGGTGCTTGGCGATCTCTTCGGTCAGCAGACCACCCTGATCGAATCCCACATAGCCAGGAGGTGCACCGATCAGTCTTGACACGGTATGCCGCTCCATGTACTCAGACATATCGAAGCGGATCAGCTCCATGCTCAGGATTCTGGCCAGCTGGCGGGTGATTTCGGTCTTACCAACACCGGTCGGTCCGGTAAACAGGAACGAACCAACCGGCCGACCTTCATTGACCAGACCGGACCGGTTCATACGGATCGCTGCGGTCAATGCCTCGATTGCCGGATCCTGACCGAACACCACCATCTTCAGATCCCTGGTCAGATTACGCAGCGACTCCGTATCGGACATGGAGACCTTTTTCGGTGGAATTCGAGCGATTTTGGCAACAATTGCCTCAACTTCGTCCACATCGATAATCTTGCTGCGTTTATCCTCTGGTTGCAGCTGCACGTTTGCACCCGCCTCATCGATCACATCGATCGCCTTGTCAGGCAGATGTCGATCGTTGATGTATTTGTCAGACAACTCGGCCGCACTGTTCAGCGCATCCTGGGTATACTCGATGTTGTGGTGCTCCTCGAAGCGGGATTTGAGACCTTTCAGGATCTCGATCGTCTCTTCAACGGTAGGCTCTTCCACATCGATCTTCTGGAAACGACGGGCCAGTGCCCGATCCTTCTCAAAAATACCGCGAAACTCCTGATAGGTGGTTGAACCGATGCAGCGCAACTCACCGGAGGCCAGCACCGGTTTGATCAGATTCGAGGCATCCATAACCCCACCGGATGCGGCTCCGGCACCAATGATGGTATGGATCTCATCGATGAACAGCACCACGTCTTTTTTCTGCTTGAGTTCTGCCAGCACGGCTTTCAGGCGCTTTTCGAAATCGCCCCGATATTTTGTACCGGCTACCAGGGTACCCAGATCCAAGGCGTAGATGGTGGCCTCTGCCAGAATATCCGGCACCTCGGAATCGACAATCTTTTTTGCCAATCCTTCCGCAATCGCGGTTTTTCCGACACCCGCTTCACCCACCAGCAGAGGGTTGTTTTTGCGCCGTCTGCAAAGTATCTGGATGGTGCGTTCGATCTCATGGTGCCTGCCGATCAATGGATCGATCTTGCCCTGTTCCGCCAGTTGATTGAGATTGGTCGCATAGTTGTCGAGTGCACTCGCCTGCTCCTCACCCTTGTTCTCACTGGAGAGTTCCACCGGCGTCTCTTCATGACTCACTTCATCCAGTTTCGAGATCCCGTGAGAGATGTAGTTGACCACATCCAGTCGGCTTACCTTCTGCTCATTCAGGAAGAATACCGCCTGGGAATCCTGTTCATTGAATATCGCCACCAGCACGTTGGCACCGGTGACTTCATTTTTACCGGAGGACTGAACATGGAATACGGCACGTTGTAAAACCCGCTGAAAACCCAGGGTCGGTTGAATCTCCCGATCGTCTCCGTCGGGGATCAAGGGTGTGGTCTCATCGACAAAACTGCGTATTTTCTGCCGCATCTTTTCGATATCGGCACCACAGGCACGCAGTACGGTGACTGCTGAAGGATTATCCAGCAACGCGAGCAACAGATGATCAACAGTCATGAACTCATGCTGTCGCTCTTTAGCACTTTTAAAGGCCTGATTTAGCGTGAATTCCAGCTCTTTGTTCAACATCTTAAAACTCCGTCAGTACCGCTCAGGTCTCTTCCATGGTGCACATCAGCGGATGCTGGTTGCTACGTGAGTAGTCGTTAACCTGTGAGACCTTGGTCTCGGCAATGTCTTTGGTGAATACACCACAGACACCTACACCCCGGGTATGTACATGCAGCATTACCCGGGTAGCCTTCTCCCGGTCCATATTAAAGAAGGTTTCCAAAACCTGAACCACGAACTCCATAGGGGTATAGTCGTCGTTGAGGATAATAACCTTATACAGCGGCGGTCTTTTTAGTTTGGGAGACGCCTCCTCTAATGCTAGACCATCGTCATGTGATATTTGTTCTCTATCGCTCATAAAGGGTGATTCTAGCAGGCTTGCAGAGCCTGAAAAGTGGAATTATTTTACGGATTATTAATTCATCCTGGCCCTGCTATCCATCGATATAAAATCAATCTCTGCAGTAAAAAGAGAGAGGACTTACACCACAATTCGAGCGCTTGAGATCTCCAGCCGACCAGTTATTCCCGCCTAATATCTCCGGTTGAGTAATTTAAAAAACCTAACAAAAATCTGGTTATTCCTAGGATTGACCATAGGAAAGCGAAAAAGCTCCGAACCTTCAAGAGATAAGAGAAAATTTGATCCTCTTCTGCTGCAAACTGCCTGGAAGCAGAGCAGAAACCTCTGAACGGGATTCCTGAACAATATTGTGGCCGCTTGGCATCAATTCAAGAGGTGATAGAAAAAAATATCCTGCCTCGACTCATGAGTGATGTGGGGTTTTGCTTAAAACCAGATTCATTAGCCAAATCCTTGAATTGAAATCAAGCTCTGAAAATGACGAGCAGCAGCTAAGGGTAAGCCTGGATAAAGAGGCTGAAAAGATTAGGGTATTTACCTATAAAAATTACAATTTACTGTTAAAAGTCAGATATTTGTTGACCCACAAAATCTGCACACTATACTTTAATCCACAGTGTTGAGAATGGTTCCGAAAAGAGAATCAAAGCACTATTTTTTGGCCGTTGATTTGACGGTCTAAGCATTTTTTTCCAAAGGTTGATGCTTAGGCTGGTGGACAGAGTAGTTTCGTGCCTCTCTGCTAAATATAACAACCTTGTGAGTTGCAGTGAATGACTCGCTCAGATCAGAGAAAGCAGTCTGATCATGCAACCCGCAATGAGCGTTCCACCATACCTGGGCTTTCGTATATAGTGAGGAGTAATAGCTATGGCGACTGGAGTCGTAAAGTGGTTTAACAACGCCAAGGGCTACGGTTTTGTAACCCCAGAAGATGGAGATCAAGATGTTTTTGTCCATTTCTCATCAATCGATATGGATGGATACAAAACACTGAAAGAGGGACAGAAAGTCCAATTCGATATAAGTCAGGGTCCGAAAGGTCTGCATGCAACCAATATTCAAAAGGTTGCTGCCAGTGGTGATCAAACCTAAGTATCATCCACTGTTACAGTTTTCCTGTTCAAAAGCCGGTGTAGCCTAGCTATCCCGGCTTTTTTACGTCTACCCCACCGGTTTCTCAATCCTCAGGCATGGATTCACGCTTATAAATGCCTGTGACTGTTTCCAGGCTCGGCTGCAACCGATACCATACGGTTTTTTTATGGATATCAACCAACCAGCCCCCTTAAATGTTGATTCTGCTTAATAAACCTTTCGGTGTTCTGACCCAGTTCACCGACGGCCAGGGACGCCCCACATTGGCTGACTTCATCAAAACCAAAGGGGTCTATGCGGCCGGCCGATTGGACCGGGACAGCGAAGGCCTGGTGATCCTCACCGATGATGGCAAATTGCAGCAACAGATCACCCGTCCCGGGAAGAAGACCTGGAAAACCTACTGGGTGCAGGTGGAAGGGATTCCCAGCGAGCAGAGTATCGAGCAGTTGAAACAGGGAGTGGTATTGAAAGATGGCCCTACACTGCCGGCTAAGGTCAGAAAAATTGCCGAGCCAACCCTATGGCCAAGGAATCCTCCGGTACGCTATCGCGCCAGGATACCAACCCAATGGCTTGAAATCGCACTGCAGGAGGGTAGGAACCGTCAGGTACGTCGTATGACGGCCAGTATCGGCCACCCTACCCTGAGGCTGGTTCGCATGTCGATCGGAAAATGGCGGTTGAAACATCTACAACCCGGTGAATGGGTGACGCTGGATAGCCAGCCGGCAAAACTCAAGGCTCAAAGAAACAGACACAAGCATGTCAGAAAAAACTAAGGTAATTGTTGGTCTTTCCGGGGGTGTCGACTCATCGGTCGCCGCCCTGTTGCTGCAACAGCAGGGTTATGAAGTGGAAGGACTCTTCATGAAAAACTGGGAAGAGGATGACGATCAGGACTACTGCTCGGCCGCCGTGGACCTGGCGGATGCCCAGGCGGTTGCCGACCGCTTGAGCATTCCACTCCACACCATCAATTTTTCAAGTGAGTACTGGGACCGGGTGTTTGCCTATTTTCTGCAGGAGTATGGGGCCGGCAGAACCCCCAATCCGGATGTATTGTGTAACCGGGAGATCAAATTCAAGGCATTTCTCGACTATGCAACGGAGCAGCTACAAGCCCAGGCAATTGCCACGGGCCACTACGCATCCGTCGCTAAGGATGGGGAGTATTTCCACCTGACCCGAGCTTTGGACGAAGGCAAGGACCAGACCTACTTCCTCTATATGCTGGGCCAGCAGGCGCTTTCAAAAAGTCTCTTCCCGCTCGGTCGCTTGAGTAAAACAGAGGTTAGAGAGATCGCTCAACAGGCCGGCTTCCCGAATCATAAAAAGAAGGACAGTACCGGCATCTGTTTCATCGGTGAACGTAAATTCCGTGACTTTCTGCAACGTTTTCTACCGGCAAAACCCGGCGTAATCGAAGATCCGCAAGGCCATGCGATCGGTAAACACCAGGGTCTGATGTACTACACGCTGGGCCAGCGTCAGGGGCTGGGTATCGGTGGCCGCAAGGATGCGGCAGAAGCACCCTGGTTTGTTGCGGCAAAAGATCTTGAGCGTAACGTACTGATTGCGGTTCAAGGCCATCAACACCCGCTGTTGATGAGCCGGAAACTCATCTGTGGACAGCTCCACTGGGTGGAAGGCCGAGCACCGGATGGAGCGATCCAGTCGATGGCCAGGATCAGACATCGTCAGCCGTTGCAGTCATGCCGGGTACAACCCTTGGAGAATGGGCTTTACGAAGTGCTGTTTGATTCTCCTCAACGTGCAGCAACACCAGGCCAATCCCTGGTTCTGTACGACGACCAGGTCTGCCTTGGAGGCGGTATCATCGAGTCGACCGATGCCCCCTCTGCCTGAACACCAGGTGGTTTAACAGCGATCCACTGCGCGGGTGCCTCGATCCGATATGGTAGAATATCAATCCCAGCCAATCTTCAATCAGGAACAGCATGAAGTTTCAGGATAGTGATCGCGTCATCGCCTTATCGGGTGTTTTTCAGGCCGCCGGCCTGGTCCAGCAGGTTGCCCGTAAAGGTCTGATCAGTACTGAAAAAATCTCAACCAGTATCAACAGTCTTTTTCAGCTCGACGCGAACAGTGTGGTCGACGTCTACGGCACGCTGGAAGATATTGCGCCGGGATTAAAGCTGACCTACAAACAACTCAGTGCAAGCGATACCCGGGATGATGAGTTGACCCGTTATGTTCTGAGTCTGATCCAGCTGGAACGTAAGCTCAGTAAACATCGTCAACGACTGGATAAGATCAGGGCCGGAATAACCGAAACCGCCGCCCGCCTGATTCACTTCCCCGCTACCCACAGCAATATCCTGGGTGCACTGGCGGATATCTATGCGGAGAATATCAGCACCCTCAAACCAAGAATCATGGTAAGTGGGGAGACCATCTATCTGCAGAACAGCGACAACGTGAATCGAATCCGGGCGCTGCTGTTGTCCGGGATTCGATCCGCCATGTTGTGGCGCCAGACAGGCGGACGTCGTCGACAATTGCTGTTCAGCCGAAGCAACTACATCGATAATTGTAAGAATCTGCTCGATAAACTCTGATTCGCAAACCGGTTGACACAATCATCCGCTGGTTGCCGATACTCTGGATTCCAAAAAGGCCATTTAACAATTCTTGTCTCCGCCAAAAATCGGGCTCATTCAAAGCCAATGGCGGCAGAATCATGGTATCCATACTTGCTCCTCCTATAGTAATCTGATGATTACCTTCTATAGTGCAAGAGATCATAGCCAACAGAACGATAACACCATAAGGTGGTTGTGATTCAGCGAACCGGGCACCTGACAGCTGGCCTGTGTTGCCAGCCGCATCACTGTCTGGCCTACCGCTGATTAGCAGCTAGAACTATAAATAACACTAATAATCAAACAGTAATATACTGTTTTTAAAAGCTACAGGAGGATTGCATGAGTAGCAGCTTTGGTGCAGAAAAAGAGCTGAAGGTAAATGGAACCGCCTATCAGATCTATCGTCTGGATGCGTTGGAGAATTCAGCCCGATTACCGGTTTCGATTCGTATCCTGCTGGAAAACCTGCTGAGACATGAAGACGGTGTCACCGTTACCGCAACGGATATCAAAGCGGTTGCCAACTGGGATCCGCAAGCGGAGCCCAGCCGAGAGATTCAATACCGGCCAGCCCGGGTTCTGATGCAGGATTTCACCGGTGTACCGGCGGTTGTCGATCTGGCTGCGATGCGCGATGCCATGGTCAAACTGGGTGGCAGCGCGACGGATATCAACCCACTCCAGCCGGCCGAACTGGTTATCGACCACTCGGTACAGGTTGATCACTTTGGCGACGCCAATGCCTTCGATCTCAATGCCGAGATTGAATTTCAGCGTAATCAGGAACGCTATCAATTCCTCAAATGGGGCCAGAGCGGCTTTTCCAGCCTTAAAGTCGTACCGCCCGACACCGGCATCGTGCACCAGGTCAATCTGGAGTACCTGGCTCGGGTGGTCTACTCGGAACAGCGGGATGATAAACTTCTGGCCTTTCCCGATACCCTGGTCGGTACAGACTCCCACACCACCATGGTGAATGGTATCGGGGTACTTGGATGGGGTGTCGGCGGTATCGAAGCCGAAGCCTCAATGCTGGGGCAACCGATCTCCATGCTGGTTCCCAAAGTCGTGGGGGTCAAATTGGTTGGCAAGCTGCCTGAAGGGAGCCTGGCAACCGACCTGGTATTAACCATAGTCGAACGCCTGCGTGAGCACGGTGTGGTGGGCAAATTCGTCGAGTTCTATGGCCCCGCGATTGCCACGATGCCGCTTGGTGATCGCGCCACCATTGCCAATATGGCCCCCGAATACGGCGCCACCTGTGGTCTGTTTCCCGTCGATCAGGAGACCCTCGACTATCTGCGCCTGACCAATCGATCTGAGGATCAGATCGCCCTGGTCGAGGCCTATGCCAAAGCCCAGGGCATGTTCCATACGGCGGACTCACCTGAGGCGGAATACAGTGAGACCCTGGAGATCGATCTCTCTGCAATCGAACCAAGCCTTGCCGGGCCAAAGCGCCCTCAGGACCGGGTGCCGTTGAAAGATGCCAAGGTGCAATTCGAGCAAGCTGTTGAAGCTTTCAACGGTGGCGAGAGTCAAACCGTCACCACCAATATAGATGGTGCAACCACAAAAATCACCGATGGGGATGTTGTCATCGCGGCGATCACCTCCTGCACCAACACCTCAAACCCCAGTGTCATGATGGCTGCCGGTTTGCTGGCGAAAAAAGCCGTTGAATCCGGGCTTTCGGTCAAACCCTGGGTCAAGACCTCCCTTGGACCAGGATCGCGGGTAGTGATGCAATACCTGGAACAGGCCGGCCTGGACAAATATCTTGATACCCTGGGTTTCGACCTGGTTGGCTATGGCTGCACGACCTGCATCGGCAACTCCGGACCGTTGCCGGAAGAGGTCTCCAAGGCGATCAGCGATGGTGATCTGACAGTCACATCGGTACTCTCCGGCAACCGTAATTTCGAAGGCCGGGTGCATGCTGAAGTCAGAATGAACTACCTGGCCTCACCACCACTGGTTGTGGCCTACGCCCTGACCGGAACCATGAATGTGGATCTGTATCGAGATCCCCTGGGCGTCAACGCAGAAGGACAACCGGTATTCTTCAAGGATATCTGGCCAAGCAGTAAGGAGATTGCCGAGGCGATTTCAGAGAACCTGACCAGAGAGGGCTTCATTGCCAGTTATGCCAGGCTATTCGACGGGGATAGCCGCTGGCAATCCCTGGAAGCCCCTGCCGGCAGCCAGTTTCAGTGGGATCCCGATTCGACTTATATCCGCCATCCGCCCTATTTCGAAGAGATCACACTCGATCCGGATCCGATCACCGATATCGAAGCGGCGCGATGTCTGGCCTGGCTTGGCGACTCGGTCACCACTGACCATATCTCACCGGCAGGTGCCATCAAAGCCGACAGCCCGGCAGGAGAATACCTGACCGAACTGGGAGTAAAAGCGGATGAGTTCAACTCTTACGGCTCCAGGCGCGGCAATCATGAAGTGATGATGCGGGGCACGTTCGCCAATATCCGATTGCGCAACCGTCTGCTGCCCGGTAGCGAAGGCGGTGTAACCCGACATCTGCCCTCTGGTGACGAGATGAGCATCTACGATGCCGCCATGCGTTATAAAGAGGAGTCTGTGCCGGTGATTGTGATTGCCGGTAAGGAGTATGGGTCAGGTTCGTCCCGTGACTGGGCTGCAAAAGGACCAGCCCTGCAAGGGGTGCGCGCGGTAATCGCTGAAAGCTATGAGCGGATTCATCGTACCAATCTGGTCTGCATGGGCATACTGCCGTTACAGTTTCTACCGGGAGAGAGTGCGGAATCCCTGGGGCTGACCGGCGAGGAACGATTCTTCATCCCTGATCCGGGAGATCAGACTGTCCACCGCATCAGCGTCATGGCGAAATCCGATAAGGGTAGCGAAAAGGAGTTTAGCGTCACGGTGCGTATCGATACGCCTAATGAAGTCGACTATTTCAAACATGGGGGAATCCTGCACTATGTGCTGCGCAAGATGGCCTCTGAAAGCAGTGAATAAAAGGATCAGCTGCACTGCCTTCAGCTGAGAATTATTCACCTGACCCAGCTGCGACTCTGCCTAAACGTAATCGGTTAGGCAGAGTCGCTCAGAGCTGATGACCGCGAAACCCAGCCGGCCGTGGCAGCAGGCTTTAATTCAATGTCAATGTATTTTATTAGATAAATACTCTATCTATCTGTTTTTTATTATATATTTAAAACAAACAAATCAGCCGACTTAACCCCTTACAACTCAGCGGGTATAATCCCCGCCTTTCCAAGATTTCGTGGTACGTAATAACATGCAACTCTCCTCACTCACAGCAGTCTCCCCCATTGACGGCCGTTATGGCAGCAAAACTGAAGACTTGCGGGCCATCTTCAGTGAATTCGGTTTGATCCGTCACCGGGTCAAAGTCGAAATCCGCTGGTTACAGGCACTTGCCGGCCACAACGACATACTCGAAATTCCAACCCTGAGTGAACATGCCAATAATATTCTCAACGGCATTGTGGACAACTTCAGTGAAGAGGATGCTCGCCGGGTCAAGAACATCGAACGAACCACCAATCACGATGTGAAGGCTGTGGAGTACTTCTTGAAGGAGAAGATTGCCGGCAACGAAGAGCTGGAGAGCATCAGCGAGTTCATCCACTTTGCCTGCACATCGGAAGACATCAACAACCTCTCCCACGCCCTGATGCTGCGGGAGGGACGCGGTCAGGTACTGCTGCCCTACGTGGATGAAGTGATCGAAGGGGTGAAATACCTGGCGCAACAACTGGCGGATCAACCCATTTTGAGCCGCACCCACGGCCAGCCAGCTTCACCCAGTACCATGGGTAAAGAGATGGCCAATGTGGTCTATCGTCTGCAGCGCCAGAGAGAGCAGATTGCCGCCGTGCAGCTGATGGGCAAAATCAACGGGGCTGTCGGAAACTATAACGCCCACCTGGCCGCCTATCCGGAAATCGACTGGCAGGCATTTGCCAAGCAGTTTGTCGAAAGCCTGGGCATCAGTTGGAACCCCTATACCATTCAGATCGAACCCCATGACTACATCGCAGAGCTGTTTCATGCCCTCTCCCGATTCAACACCATCCTGATCGATCTGTGCCGTGATATCTGGAGCTACATTTCGGTGGGTTACTTCAAACAGAAGACCGTTGCAGGAGAAGTCGGCTCATCCACCATGCCGCACAAGGTCAACCCGATCGACTTTGAAAATGCGGAAGGCAATCTTGGTATCGCCAATGCCCTGCTCGGCCATCTGGCGGAAAAACTGCCGATCTCCCGTTGGCAGCGGGATCTCACCGATTCCACCGTACTGAGAAACCTGGGTGTCGGTTTTGCCCATACCTCGATTGCCCTGCAGTCGCTGCTCAAAGGATTGGGTAAATTGGAGGCCAACGGCGATGCCATGCTGGATGACCTGAACCAGAACTGGGAAGTCCTGGCAGAACCCATACAGACGGTAATGCGTCGTTACGGCATCGAAAAACCCTATGAAAAGCTCAAAGAGCTGACCCGGGGTCAACGCATTACGCCTGAAGAGTTGCAAACCTTTGTGGATGGCCTTGAGATTCCTGAGCAGGCAAAGGAGTCACTGAAACGTCTCACTCCAATGAGCTATATCGGTAATGCGAGAGACCAGGCCGCAGATATATAAGAGGAATCTGCCAGGGTCCGATAACACGAAGCCATCATTCAATCCGCTACTTTATGTAGCGGATTGAATAAAACTGCTTAGAGAGTACCCGACCTACCGCCTACCACATTTAGCCTTACAACCGCTCCAGCAACTTCAATCACCAGGGCATTTTGGAATCACTATCCTTGGCCACGCCTCTCCTTTGTGGCTTAAAACCTGAATTACGCAGAACATAAAGTTCCTGAATAGTGCTTATTCAGAACCTGTTTGGTGGGGCATGGCCCCACCCTACGCCCTGAAGTCAATGGTCGAGTGGGGCCATGCCCCACCAAATACGCTCTATTCAAACACACTGAAGCGCCTTACCGGCTTAGTGAATGGTACCGAATCCATGATGAGGTACACTATGGATATGCACTTACTCAACTTCCCAAAAAACATAGACACTGAAAAATTTCTGACCAAATACTGGCAGAAAAAACCCCTCTTGTTTCGTCAGGCACTGCCCGACTTCAAATGCCACATAGAGGCCGATGAACTGGCCGGCATGGCTTGCGAGGATGAGATCGAATCCCGCCTGGTAATGGAAAAACATGGCGCGACCCCATGGGAAGCCCGCTATGGCCCCTTTGACGAGACACTCTTCGCTGAGCTGCCTGAGAGTCACTGGACACTGCTGGTCCAGGATGTGGACAAGTACATTCCCGAAGTGGCAGAACTGTTGGACTACTTCCGTTTCATTCCCGATTGGCGTCTGGATGACATCATGATCAGCTATGCGGTCGATCAGGGTTCAGTTGGCCCCCATACCGATGACTATGATGTTTTTCTGTTGCAGGCCAAGGGTTCTCGACGTTGGAAAATCCACACCCAGCCTGTTGATGACAACGACTACATACCCGGACTCGACCTGCGCATCCTGCCCCACTTTGAAACCGAGCAGGAGTGGCTGCTGGAAGAGGGAGATATGCTCTATCTGCCACCGAATGTAGCCCATTGGGGTATCGCCGAAGGGGAAGCCATTACCTGTTCCGTGGGGTTTCGTGCCCCAACCTGGCAGGATATCGCTTCGGCCTGGTTTGAGTCCTGGATCGAACAGCAGCTGCCCAAGCAGCGCTATCGTGATCCTGCCCTGAAACCACAAATTGCTCCGGCAGAGATCAAACCTGCAGCGCTTGACGGCTTCAAAGCCAAACTACAGAACTGCCTGGATCGACTCGACCAGGATGAACGCTGGTTTGGTCGTCTGGTGACCGAAACCAAACCCCACCTGCAGGTTATCCCGGTAGAGCAGCCCCTTGCTGAACAGACGTTTCTCAATCGGTTCCGGGAAGAGGCGGTAATCCATCGCAACAGCCACAGCCGAATGGCTTTCAACCGCTATGAAAAAGATGGCCTGGATACGCTCTATATCAACGGCCACAGCTATACCCTGCCCAGCTCTTCCGGTGAGTTTCTCCCCGTCATCACACACTACCGGGAGTTGCATTTCGGTTATCTGCAGGAGTGGCTGGAACAGCCTGAATACCTGAACCTGCTCTGCAGGCTCTACAATGAAGGCCATTTTCTGTTCAGTGATGAGGTTTGAATCCGTTTGAGTCGGTGAAATTCCCCAGGATCAGAAGCCAGGCTGAAACAGCGTGTATGGAAACAGACAGAATAGGAGTAATCATCGATGGTAACTAACGACTTCACAATCCGCCAGGCGATATGGCCGGATGACCGGGAATTGCTGCGTCAGGTGAGGGAACCGGTATTCATCGAGGAACAGGGTGTACCTGAGCGTATGGAGTGGGATGATGACGACATTATCGCCTATCACCTGCTGGCGCTGGACAACCAGCAACAACCGATCGGCACGGCACGGCTGCTGGGCAGTGGACAGATCGGGCGTATGGCTGTACTGGCAGGATGGCGTAACCAGGGCATCGGTACCGCCCTGCTTTTGGAGCTGCTGCAACAGGCCAGCCGGGTTGGTCAGGATCAACTGTTTCTGCACGCTCAGACCGCAGCAGAACCCTTCTATGCGAAATTCGGCTTTATCGCCGAGGGTGAAATCTTCCATGAAGCGGATATACCCCATCGAAAGATGTTCTTCTCACTGACTGATCAACCCAGCGAAGATGACCTTAAACTGGCCACCCTGGGTAAAGACGATGAGCTGTTCCAACTGAACAGAGTTGAAGACCACCAGATTCACGCCGCATCGATGGTCAGACAGGCCAAACGTTACCTTTGCCTGTTCAGCTATGACCTTGACCCAAGTGTCTACGACACCGAATCGTTCCATGACGCCGTAAAGCAGCTTGCCATGCGATCGAAGTTCAGCCGAATTCGAATCCTGGTCCAGGACAACACTCGAATCGTGCAACAGGGTCATCGTCTGGTCGATCTGGCACAACGCCTCCCCTCGGTGATCGAAATCCGTAAGCCATCCGATGAACATCTCGATATCGAAGAAAACTTTCTCCTCGCTGATGATTGCGGATACCTCTATAAACAGCAGGCGTCCAATGTGAAAGGCACTGCGCGATACAACAACCGCCATTTTGTGAGCCGTCTTCAGAGCACGTTCGATGAGGCTTGGGAGTATGGTGCTCCGGATCGAGAGTTGGCGCGGTTACATCTATAACAATGAATAAAACAGCTTTTATTTACATCTTCACCTATTTGATGACACCTTGATTTAAACTTGGTTTTTGGACACTTATTAACCATCACATAGGGTTTTCTTGTATTTCTAGATAGATTTTCATTTGATACAATCCAATACTAATCAGCTTGTTGTATAAAATGGACTTAGCAATAAGGAGATGATCATGCCATCAGGTCTTAACCCTACAAATACTTTTTTTTCATCGTCATACACTAATACTAACCAAGACAATCCTGTAGTCGGCCAGGCTGACAATTCCAGTAAAACCAAATTAGACTCACTGCTTGAGTCACCAACGACTGAAGAACAATTATCTAGACAAAGCACTCCACTTAGTCAGAAGATGAATCAACCTTCGTTATCTGAACAATCTACCTCTGAGAGTAAAAACATACTAAATGAGAATCTTTGTATTGCTAAAGGCGACACAGGCGATAAAAAATCTGAGATTACTACTCAGTTTTGGGGGATAAAAAGGGAGATAAAGTGCACTTATATTTGCAGTGACTCTAATTCCAAACCAACTGAAATCAGAGGAACTCATGTAGAAAAAAACTACCTCCAGTACTATAGAGAAAGCGATGATGGCAGAGAAGGCCAGTGCTTGGGAGCTGTATATGGTGAGCCAGTTTTCAACCCTACAACACTAAGAGAATCATATAGCCGAACTCATTTCGAACATTTTTCACCTGAATCATCAGGATCCAAAGAACTTGAAGAATGGGCCAAGAATAATTAACAAAATATCGCCTATGAAACAGTTCAAGGCAATATCTATCTCTTTATTACTTCTAGTACAAACTGGTTGTAGTGATTCGATAGAAGTAACAGTTGAAATTGATAACCCAAAGCACCGTGAGATTTATTTAAGACACCTTATCAACAGTGGGCTAGAGTATTCCGTTAATCATGACGGATCATTTAAGATTGTTGCCGAATCACAGACAGTGTTAGATGAGAAAATGAAAGGGTTTGAAGAATATGTCTCAAATGAAATTTTGGAAAACAATAAACGCTTAAAATCACAACATTAATTAACATTTAGATAAATTTTGTGACAGTCATTGAGATTTAATTCTACTGAATCCTTAAGATTCAAACATGTCTTAGAACAAAAACCTCAACACCAATCTTGTCTGAGCGACTTCTTATGCATTGCCAACCACTGAAGCGCAATAATAATACTGGTTGAGTTTGCCCGCCCCTGATAGAGCTCACCGATCGCCTCATCTGCATCCATGACAACAACTCTTATATCCTCCCCTTCATGATCCAGGCCGTGCACGCCAGCGGCATTGGTTGAATCAACCTCACCACAATAGAGCTTGATACGGTCAACCGATATGCCTGGACTGACGACAAATTCACAGATTCGTTTCAGGCGGCCGATCTCGCAATTGGCCTCTTCAAGGGACTCTCGTCTGGCAACCGATTCATCACTTTCATCACCATCCTGCAGGCCACCGATGGTTTCCAGCATCCAGGGGGGATTCTGGTATCCGGCCACACCGATGCGAAACTGCTCCACCAGCACCACTTTGTCCTGACGCGGGTCGTATAAGAGAACAGATACAGCCCCGATATCCTCGATACGCTCCCGAATGATGGTCTCGCTCTCTCCACCCATATAGAGATCGTGCTTCAGACGATATCGGTTGATTTTCAGGAATCCACGATAGACAGGGTCGGACTCAACAATCTTGAAGTTGTATTTCATTGGATAAGCTTCACAATACTGATGTCACTTCTATCCGGTAGTTACCTACGCAGATATCTGTTCAATAACATACCTAGGAAATGGCAGTAGATCCAGGGCAGATGTAATAGAATGTACTTTTGTTATTACGTTCTACATATATCAATAACAATTTCTATACTATTTAAGGCTGGCATACACCTCGCATGAACCAGGAATACCCCAAAATCAACCTAACAATTTTCATTGATCTGTAACCATCAATGATGTGGTTTGATGTGGTATCGTATAGTTGTTATTCAGTGGTTTAAAATAAAATTATGTTTACAAGACAGGACTCTTGATCATGCCTTTCCTGGTTGTAGGTGTTACCCGCCCAAACTTCCTGATTCTGACACCAATCTGTGTCTCATTAGGTGTAGGAAGTGCGCTTCTATCGGGTTTTCCCATCACTTGGGGAGTCGTTGCAATCGTATTGCTCGGGGCCTTGATGGCCCACGTCAGCGTCAACGCCTTGAATGAGTATTTCGATTTCCATTCTGGTTTGGACGCTAAAACCGATCGAACACCCTTTAGCGGGGGTAGTGGTACCTTGATCATACAACCGCATCTTGCACCTCAGGCGCTAATCATCGGTGCAATCTCCCTGCTGATTACGCTGGCCTGTGGACTCTATCTGATACAGGTATCGGGCTGGGGATTGATACCCATTGGTCTTATTGGCATTTTGATCATCATCACTTATACCAGCTGGATCAATCGTTACCGCTTTCTGGTGTTAATCGCTTCAGGCTTCTGTTTTGGTCCATTGATGGTGATCGGCACCCACTACGCGCTGACAAGCCAGCTATCCATCGCAGCTTTGTTACTCTCTCTTACCCCCTTCTTCCTGGTTAATAATCTTCTTTTTTTGAATCAAATACCCGACATCGATGCTGACCGCAGCATCGGGCGGAATAACTATGCAATCTCCTGGCAAGCGCCGAAACGTGCCCGACTGTTTTTGGCTTTCAGTCTGGCGGCCTATGTTGCCATCGTTTCAGGGGTCATGCTGGGTCACTTACCGATGACTGCCCTGCTCTGCCTGCTGACCATCGGATTGGTTTACAAAATATATGTGGTCATAAAAAGAGAGACCAGCGACCGGGATCAACTGATCGCAAGTCTGGGCCGGAATGTCATACTGACATTGCTTACACCGAGTCTGATTTTTATCGGCATCCTGATGGATACCCTATAGTCTGCTTGCAACAGATGGGGCTGAACTGCTCTAGAGACAGTCTGATATCGTCTCTCTACTGGCGCATGAGACCACGAGAGCCTGAATAATCCCGTTTTTACGCATCAGTTTGATCGTTGTAGCTTGTTGATCGTCACCAAACCCACCGATGGAGACACGATAGGTCTGCCCGTCAGTCATCTGAACGACCTGTCTGACGAGTTTCTCTGTTTCTTCGGATCCCACGGTAAAGGCAACCACCACATTGTAGCGATCACCATCCACGCTATAGAAGGCACTTCCTTTCCCATCCCCCATTGGCAGGGTTACCGCGGTGTTGGGTCGACTTATCTCCAGCTCTGCAGCATTGATGAACAGTGGGGACAGTGCCAATAGACTGGCAATTACTGATCTCAGATATTTCAATTTACTTCTCAATGTTGATACGTGGGGTGTGAATGTCCATGATCCGCCCCATTCAATGCGGATTGAATTCCTGTTGGAGAACACAGACCCTAACACTCTAAGCTGCTCTTCAGACGAATCTGATTCAATGGTGCAACTACCAGACAAGTGCCATGCCCTCTACATTAACACATACAATTTTTCATATAAAATCATTTAGTTACCTGTATTTCACCCGATCTCCGGGATACTCCCATAGGGTCACTAAACGCCAGGCCAATCCTCAGCTTGTTACACCAGGGGTTTGTTGTAATCTAAGAACACAGGTATCTGACTCGAATAGCTGACCAAGAGGCGCTAACTCAGTCTACTCACCAGCTCCGTCCGCGTTTCGCCAAAACGCAAAGCAGTTGGATCGTACGATAACCTATCTCAAAGAGGGCCATTTTGCCGATGCCATCGTTATCACCGGCGATCTTTTGAAGCAACCGATTGCGGAAGACAGCCAGAAGCTGCTGACTGTGGTGAAGTGTTACTTAAAAGATATTCAGAAACTTGGGGTATTGCCCGATAACGGCTCGCCTGAGCAGATCATTCAGAGTTTATAAGACTCATTGGATAAACCCAACATTCTGAAACAGGCGACTTGAGTAACCGGCAGCAGTACGCCTCTACACCTATGAATCCACTCCTAGGCGCCCACCACTAGTTTCATTAACCTGTTGTAATTACTCAGTTATACAGGATAACCCTAGCTAGGGTGATTCCCATCTACAGCTTTTAATTGATAAGTAGTTTAATTCAATCAGGCAAGCACAATCCTCATTCAGGGATCACAAATCCAATTACACGTTAAGGAGTAACACATGAACCTGCGTCATCTTGGTAGATTTTTCGACAGAAACTCCACCAGTGTCGATATGGGGAACCGTAATGGTCCCTTCGGCATGAAATTCAATACCGGTAAAGTCGTCCTTGACGCCAGAGGTGGTAACGACAAAATCCATGTCCATCAAAATATGGATGGTTCAGTCAAAGTAAATGTCAATGGCAAGGATTACAATTTTACCGCTGAACAGGCAAAAAACCTGGTCATCAAAGGCGGCAGAGGAAACGACACCATTACTATGTCAGGACACCAACTCTATGGTCCCAAAACCAGCATAACAATCGATGGTGGGAAAGGAAATGACACCATCTATGGCAGTTGTGGCGATGACAAACTGATCGGTGGAAAGGGTAACGATACAATCTATGGAGGTGGCGGCAACGACTACATCAATGGTGGCAAAGGCAGCGACAAGCTCTATGGAGGTTGTGGCAATGATCGAATTGTTGGTGGTAAAGGTAACGACACCATTAAAGGTGGTTGTGGCAACGACTCGATCAGTGGAGGTAAAGGCAGAGATTCAATCCACGGCGGTTGTGGCAATGACTCCATCAGCGGTGGCAAGGGTAACGACCGGATCTTCGGTGGTCACGGTAATGACTCCATTCGTGGTGGTAAAGGTAACGATACCATCGATGGCGGTTGCGGTAATGACAACATCCAGGGTAACAAAGGCCGGGACCGGATCTTTGGCGGTTTTGGTAACGACACCATTCATGGTGGCAAGGGGAGTGACACTATTTACGGTCAGTGGGGCAACGATCTCATCATTGGCGGTAAAGGCAACGACACCATCGATGGTGGCAGTGGAAATGATCGAATCCAGGGCAACAAAGGCCATGACCATCTGCGCGGAGGATCCGGCAACGACATCATCCATGGAGGCAAGGGGTGGGATCTTCTGGTTGGTGGAGATGGCCATGATTACCTGAACGGCGGGAAAGGCTGGGATCGCATCATACAAGGTAATGACGACCAACGTTCCACCATGCCGGTCGGGCCCGGTATGATTCTGAAACATATTTCTGCCCGCTAACAGGCAACCATCTCTCCCGCCTGGATATTTCATTTTGTCATCCCCGTTACAGGTGAAATATCCGGGCTTTCTACTCCCGGTTGGTTTTAGGGCTCGTTGTCGGCTACAGCATTTGCGGACCGTTGATCGATCTAAATCCGCTATGCACATTGAATGATTGAAAGTCGATCCGAACGATCAGTTAACGATAAAAGCAGAAAACAGACAATATCGTTTCCGACACCCGCCGAGACAATAAAGAGTCATTTCATCCCGCTTAAAATAAACGGTAGCAATATAAAACTTTCAGAGTTTTATTGTTGCATGAAACTTTTTGTCTGAGCGAAGTCAAAATAGAAACGTCTCAGTAGGTTCCACTATTGAAGTAATTCCTGTGTAGCAATGATCTGACAACACCAAACTCAACAGCTGAAATCAGGAAGTGGGTTTTACGTTTCAATAACTATAGAAACAGCCAAATAAGGAAGTTACCAATGCCTGTAATATTTTCACTGCTTCTTCTCATATTCGCATTAACAATTCAAGCGGAAGAGATTCCGGAGAATGAAGTATTGACCTTTGATGACCCAATACCCGGATCTCTCTACCTAGAATTCCCCGATGCGGATGATCTGCTGCCTAAGAAAGGTGATTTCAAAGTCATCAGCAGTCTCTTCATGAGCAACCAGTTAGGTGAACGCTGGGCGACTTTGACCCTTCTGAACCAATCGTCATCCCAGCGCCTGTTGGACCGGCACTATATCGTTGCCCTGTTCGCTGACGGAGAAAAACGACATCCCATCGATATCGAACATACCTTTTACGGCAAAGAACAGATCACCCTGACCATCAACTTTGGCAAGAGTAAATTCCCAATCCTGCGTACCGAGGCTAGAAACTAGCTTGGCTTACCTGCCACGTATAAATGTGCGCAGCATAATCCATACAAAGAGGACTCCACCGATCACCGCCAGTAATCCACCGATACCCATAACACCCATCGATGCTTTGGCCCAGACACTTTCCAGACCCTGAGCGGTTCCTGCTGTTTTTCGTTGAATACCCATCAAGCCGGATGCGGCCAGACCACTGATATGCAACAGTTGGCCAATACCATAGATCCAGGGTTGCAGTTCGACCATCCGGCCTTGAGGCAATGGATAGCCCAGTTTCGGCAGGATAAGATATCCCAACCCCATCAGGCCGAGAGTCACACCGACAATCGAGCCATGATAGTGAGCCGGGATCATAGTATTGAGACCTGAAATGAAGAGTGCCAATGCACCACCGGAGAAGAAAAGCAGCAGAGACATCCAGAGTGCGGCACGTAACGGTTTATATTCGGATGCCGATCGATCAGCACGAATCAATCCACTGAGTAGTAATAACCCTGCGGGGATTACGGCAAGGCCTCCAGCATATTTCATCAAATCAGTAAACGCCGTCCTCGATTCCAGGCTCACTGTTCCATGAACCATATAGATGACCGGCGTGATCAATACCGGCACAACACCGATCATCAAAATCCAGGCATACCATCGTGAACTCCCTGGCAGAGTTACTCCACTGGCGCGTGCCAGGAGAATCCATGCGAGAATGACCAATTGGGTATAAGCAAACTGTAAGCTGTGCCCTGCCCCCCAAAACAGATACTCATAGAAGGCATGCCCCTCCACCTCGTCAGGCATCTGCAACCCTGCAATCAGCAGAGCCAATAGGGAGATCACGATCGCCAACGATACAGTCCAGCTGGCCAGGCCGGGAATATCCGGCTTGGCACCCAACCACTGTCTGGGGCGAAAGCTGGACAGACGAATCATTGCCTGCAGAGTAATGCCAATTCCAAACAGCCCCAGCATGAGGAAAAATCCCGGGCGCTGCAGAACCGGCACATAGTTATTCATCAATGGCGCGCCATCGCCAAAAAAAGCCGAGACAGCAATGCCCAAAGCACCACCCAGTGCTGATAGATAGGCGATCGATTCAATAACCCGAAATCTGTTCTCATCCGGAGAGGTCAGACACCAGACCAGTGCACTCATCGCCAGGAACCAGATCAACACAGATTGATCTACATGGATAACCAGGGCGGTTTTGAAGAAATCTATCCAGATAAAAAAGACTTCGCTTCCAGGAACCCGGGAAAGTACCAACAATATTGCAAACAGACCTGCCAGCGCCAGGGCCAACACACCCAGTTGCAGCCATCTGAGCGCCATCTTTTGTCTGTGCTCGCTGGCGGCCTGCAGTGCAAAATCCTCACTATCGGAAGGAATCAACGTGAATAATCTCCAGTTAGGATTGAGAGGTTAAGTCCGGTAACAGGTAATAGTTGTCTGCATAGGCATCTTATGCCAGGCGCCTAGTCGCTCAATCGGCACCGATTTCCAACATCTCAGCGGGCCCGGCTTAGCAACGCTTCGGGATACCGTCATTGACACCTACCGACAGGTTCCATGCAGTTGGTGTTTATAATAATCAAAAAGTTAGGGGCTTCAAGCATGAGCTAGTAGAAATCCGTCGACTCGCCGGTATATAGCGGGAGCAAAACAACCTGGTGTTTGATTTGACTCACCTTCGGCACTCATATTAGGCTGAGATGATTATAATAAGCTGCAGTGGCAATGAAGTTAATTTCCCCATCTCACACAGGATGCGAGCAGCCGTCTCACCCATAGTGTTGAGGAGACCATGCGGAAAGACCCGGCCCTGCTGTTTCGAATTCAATATCGTCTAGTCCTGATGACCTGTCTGCTGGCATTTTGCGTCATACTGCTTGGCGCCTATGTGCGGCTTTCGGATGCCGGTCTTGGTTGTCCGGACTGGCCTGGCTGTTACGGACAACTCATCGTACCCAGTGAATCGGCTGAGGTGGTCTCAACCGAGCAGACATTCGATCAGGCAAAAGCCTGGAAAGAGATGATCCATCGCTATATGGCAGGCACCTTGGGTCTGTTCATATTGCTCCTCGCGATACTCGCCTGGACAAATCGGACAATCGCCCGTCAACCTGTAGTACTCCCTGGCATACTGCTTTTGCTGGTAATATTTCAGGCTCTGCTTGGGATGTGGACTGTAACCCTGCTGGTCAAACCAGCCATCGTCACCGCCCATCTGCTGGGTGGTTTTGCCACCCTCGCCCTGCTCTGGTTACTGTTGCTAAGACTGCGACCCATCGACCCTCTGCACACAGTGGAGACCAGCGCTCCCCTCAGGCGATGGATTCACTTCTCGCTTTTCATACTATTGATTCAGATCACGCTGGGTGGCTGGACCAGTACCAACTATGCCGCACTGGGTTGTACCGATTTTCCGACCTGCTATGCCGGTCAATGGTGGCCTGAAATGGATTTTAAAGAGGCCTTTGTGGTCTGGCGTGGTCTGGGTATCAACTATGAATTCGGGGTTCTGGAAACTGAAGCCCGCACGGCTATACACGTGACTCATAGAATGGGCGCCCTATTAACCTTAATTACTCTGGGTGTATTAATCTACTGGTTGACAAGGAAGAGCTCAGCACGTGCATTGCAAAGCATCGGATATCTGCTTACATTAATCCTCATATTGCAAATCGGCCTGGGTATCACCAATGTTTTAGGTCATTTACCCCTGAATGTTGCAGTCGCTCACAATGGTGGCGCAGCGATTCTACTATTAATTTTGGTGACACTGATCTGGGTATCGAGAAAACGGGAATAGCACATGACGGAAAACGCCACCCCCCGCCTGGGGATAACTGCATTGCTGGGAATTTCTGCCTTGCTTGCTGGACTGCTGGTTTGGTCATACCTGCAAGGCTCCAAGTCCGAACAATCAAGCCAGCCTTTGGCAACCGAACAGGCAACCCTGCTTCCTGAATTACGTTCCCTGAAGCCATTCTCTCTCTCCAACCACAATGGCGAGACATTCGACAATCAAAGTCTGCTCGGACAATGGACATTCATGAGCTTTGGCTATACCTACTGTCCGGATGTCTGCCCTACCACCATGTCTCTGTTCAGTGAAATGAACGACCTGCTGAAAAGTCAGCAGCACACCGATCCTTACAAGATCACATTCGTTTCCGTGGATCCTCAGAGAGACTCGCTGGAACGACTCGCAGAGTATGTCACCTACTTCAATCCGGAGTTCATCGGAGCCACTGGACCGGAACCGGCAATAGCGAAATTGACCAAACCACTGGGCATTCTCTACCAACGGGTTGAAACCGAGGACAGCGCCATGGGCTATGTGATAGACCACTCTGCCTCAATCATTCTTGTCGATCCGCAAGGCCAATACCACGCCTATTTCAGTCCACCCCATGATCCACAGAAAATGGCCAATGACTTTATCAACATCACTGGCCATGCCAGACTGAGTAAATAGCTGTGAATGACCTGATAAAAGGCAGATGTTGGCAGTGTGGCCATGAACTGCAGACGGCCGATTATGGTCGTGAATCCGGCTGTCTCGCCTGCAGCAAACCGACTCGGGTCTGCCGTAACTGCCGTTGGTATGCTCCCGATCGCCCCAATCAATGCGAAGAGCCCGGGGTCGAACGGGTGCTTGATAAAGAGAAAGCCAATTTCTGCGAGCTGTTTGAGCCAACCATGGAGCCATTGACTGAGAAATCAACTCAGTCAGAGGATTCGTTGCGCCAGGCCGCTGAGGACCTATTCAAGTAAACGCCAACCGCTCGGCAAATTGTCATCTATCCGGGCCTGGTGAGTCAGAGTCGATGTAATCCAACCACTCGCCGGATCAGGGTCTGTTAGCGGCACTGGCAATCAGTCTATCAAGCTGGTTGGCGAAAGCCTGGCGATCCGCATGATTGAATGCTGCCGGCCCTCCAGTATCCATCCCACTACCCCGCATGGTATCGAGAAAGTCCCGCATCGCCAGCCGCTGGCGGATATTATCAGCGGTGTAGCGCTCCCCTCTGGGTGTCAGCACCAGACAGCCCTTCTCGATGACTTCCGCCGCCAGAGGTATATCTGAGGTAATCACCAATTCACCAGGCTGTGCCTGCTGCACGATATAATCGTCCGCCACATCGAAACCAGCCGAGACCTGAACTGATCGGATTTGCTCTGAGGGGGGAACCTGTAGTGCCTGATTGGCGACCAGCACAAGCGGAATATGGACTCTGTCAGAGGCGCGAAACAGAATCTCCTTTATCGGCTTTGGGCAGGCATCGGCATCGACCCAGATCCTCTGCAGTGACATTTTCAGCTCCGGAATTAAACTCGTCGAGTTAATAAAAGTGCATACTGACTGTAATATGGCTATTGTAATCAGTAAACAGACCATTATACTGCACGGCCCGGCCATGCCTATGGCCGCTTCATCTGCTCCCACCAGGAACCTCAATGTCCCACGAAGATCCCGCAGCCACCAGCTTCAATGAGTTTGATCTGCCCAAGCAGCTTCTCAGAGCACTGGATAAAGTAGGCTATGAAACCCCCTCCCCGATCCAGGCACAGACCATCCCATATTTACTGGCGGGAGACGATTTGCTGGGACATGCACCCACAGGAACCGGTAAAACAGCCGCTTTTGCCCTGCCACTGCTGGCTCGCCTGAACCTGAAACAACGCCATGTTCAGGTTATGGTACTGACCCCAACCCGGGAACTGGCGATCCAGGTGGCTGAGGCATTTCAGCGCTATGCATCGCAGATGAAAGATTTTCATGTCCTGCCAATCTATGGTGGTCAAGACTACGGTGGCCAGATCCGCCAATTGAAGCGGGGCGTTCATGTGGTCGTTGGTACCCCCGGACGGGTCATGGACCATATGCGCAAAGGCACACTCAAACTCGATAACATTCAGACTCTGGTACTCGACGAAGCCGATGAGATGTTACGCATGGGCTTTATCGACGATGTGGAGTGGATACTCGAGCAGACCAATCCGGAGAGGCAGATCGCGCTCTTCTCCGCCACCATGCCGAAAGAGATTCGCCATATTGCCCGGCATCATCTCAATCAGCCCCATGAAATCGCCATTAAAAGTAAAGCGGCCACCGCTGAAACCATCAGGCAACGTTACTGGCTGGTGAAGGGATTGCATAAGCTGGATGCCTTGACCAGGATTCTTGAAGTCGAGCCTTTTGACGCCATTATCATTTTTGTTCGCACCAAGACCGCCACAACTGAGCTCGCGGAAAGGCTCTCGGCGCGTGGATACAGCGCCGCCGCATTGAATGGTGACATGGTGCAAAAACAGCGGGAACAGATGGTTGAGCGGCTGAAGCGTGGCGCACTCGATATTCTTGTGGCAACCGATGTCGCCGCCCGCGGCCTGGATGTGGAGCGGATCAGCCATGTCATCAATTTCGATATCCCATACGACACCGAGTCCTATGTACACCGTATTGGACGAACCGGCCGGGCCGGCAGAACCGGCGACGCCATTCTGTTTGTTGCCCCCCGGGAGAGACGTATGCTGGGCACGATCGAGAAGGCGACACGACAAAAAATCGAGCAATTGACTCTGCCCAGCACCGAAACCGTCAACAATAAACGCATCGCCGCATTCAAGCAGCGAATCAGCGATACCCTCGCCTCTGAAGAGCTCGATTTCATGCAGGGACTGTTGGAGCAGTACCAACAGGAGCATGATGTACCCGCCATAGATATCGCGGCGGCTCTGGCAAAAATGTCGCTCGGCGACAAACCGTTACTGCTACAAGCTGAAAAAAGCCGGCCCAGAAACAGTGAGCCTGCCAGAGAGAGAAACAGCAAGCGGACAAGAATGGATCAGAAAGGTAAGGCTGCAAGCTCCGCCCCGCCCTCGGGCATGGAACGGTTTCGTATCGAAGTCGGCCATGATCACAATGTGCAGCCTGGCAATATTGTCGGCGCAATCGCTAACGAGGCGGGCCTGGATGCGGAGCACATTGGTCATATCGATATACAAAATGAATTCAGTCTGGTCGATCTACCGGTCGGTATGCCTCATGAGATCTTTCAGGATCTCAGAAAAGCCTGGGTCTGCGGACAGCGCCTGAAGATTTCCCGCCTGGCAAAAGCGGAGAAACCTGCCAAGAGAAGCAACAGATCTGAAAAGAAAAAACCGAAGAAAAGAAAACCCAAAAAGCGCTCCAACTCGGGCTCAAAAGAGTAATCCGCACAGCTGCGATTGAGCAAAAACAGACCGAGGTAGCCGTGGATAAACCATTGCGATAGCCGTTACCCGGTTATCGGATGGCTATGGTCTCCTGTCAGAGAAAATCCACTCGCAGATTGACCCTTCGGTTTTCCGCCCTTCCATCAGCATTGCTGTTATCGGCAACCGGTTGAGAATCGGCGTAGCTGACCGAACGCAGATGTTTTGCGGAAAAACCCTGATCCAGTAGAAACCGGGTCACTGCATTGGCCCGCGCGGCGGCCAGTTCCCAATTGGATTGAAATGGACCGCCAAGAATTGGCCGGTCGTCCGTATGCCCTTCCACTGCAATATCCGCTTCGCCGATCTCCTGCAGAGTCATGGCAAGTCGGGACAATACCGGCTGGGCTTCTGGTAACAGTTCGGCCTTACCGGAATGAAACAGAATCACATCGGCGATCTCAAGAGAGACACCCTGTTCCCGTTGAACCACTTTTACTTCATCATCAAAGCGCTGCTCGATGGCCGCAGTCAATCTGGTCACCGCACTGTTGTCAGGCTGGGATTGAGGCGTTATCTCCTCGACGACCTCGATCTGTTTGGGGTGGATGGTCGGCACAGGCGCTTCAGCCTGGGTATAGGCTGATGCAATTTGATTCTGCTCCTCTATTGGCTGCATGTGACGGACTGCCATTTGACCCAGTAATACCACCAGCATGGCCAGAATAACACTCAGCACATCCACATAGGTCAACAGCCAGTTCGCATCGTTGTTATCGTTCTCCCACTGATACCAGGAGATGTCATCCAAAGGACCATCACTGCTCTGTGATACCATGACCCTTCCCCCTACTGTGAGGCGACCAGTTTCAGCTGAACTGCGGCCTGCTGAATGTCCTGATTCGCCGAGGCTTCATCCATCATCTCGCGGATCAATTCGGAGTGCTGTCGATCACAAAGCATCATCACAGCCTGCAGGTGGGCCACCCGGCGGCTGATCAGTTGCCTGCCCCGCTGCTCGAATTTGCTTGCCATCGGTTTGAACACCAGATTGGCCAGCACCAATCCATAAACGGTGGTCAACATGGCAAAGCCCATGGCGGCGCCGATTGAGGCCAGATCACCGGAACCGAGGCCAAACAGCATCTGCACCAACCCCAGCAGGGTCCCCAGCATACCGAAAGCAGGGGCATATCCACCCATTGCCCGGAGAATATCAGCCGGCCTGCGAAGATGGTCGCGATCTTCAACAATTTGCCGCTGCAGGGCCAGATTCACCTGATCCCGCGGAAAACCATCGAGAACCAACTGGGTTCCTCGACGCAGTAGAGGGGCGGATATCCGTTGGGTTACCGCCTCTGCCGGCCGAATTTCACCGCGGCGGAAAAAATTTGCCGCCTGGAGAAAGCGCCGAAATGACTCTTCCTCTTCATCTCCCTGGTCGGCAAGCGGCTTTCGAAAGTCACTCACAAGCTGCCACATTGCCTGTACCGCATTCAGGGAATGACTCATGATCGTGGTCAAAAGTGTCCCGCCTACAACCAGAAACAGCCCGGATACAATGGCAATCAAGCCAGATCCTGGGGCCATCAATTGAATAGTAACGGAGACAACTACAGAAAATGAAAGTAGTCCAATCCAGATATAAATGGCCAACGCAACTCTCCTGATCTCTATGCTGTTGTACAGATCGGATCTGATCCGGTGTTTTCGGTATTCGTCTTCTTGGAGAGGTGCAAGTTACAGGCCAGATTTGTGAAACAGATCAAACCGATCGGTTCTACTACACTCGATTCCGCGATGATAAACCTGAACATGTGCATGTAAATTCTTGTCGAATAGCGGTATATTCGATGAAACAGGGTAAATCAACCCAGGCAGCACAGCTTGATTTTCGGCTGAATCAGCCTATCCAACCAATCATCACGGGATGACCCAATGAAGTTAAAAGCGCTCTTGCTTATCTTATTTGTATCGAGCAATACCTTCTCTGTGGTAGCAACAGCTTCGGAAGTCAATATGAATCCGGGTCTGTGGCAGTGGACTGCCGTTATGGATATGCCGGGCATGCCGATGCAACTCCCCCCCACTTCCTATACAACCTGTATCAGCCAGGCTGACTTTGTGCCGAAGGACAGTGAACTGGGGCGGAATTGTGAAACCATCGATCTGAAAACTGATGGTGATACTGTCTCCTGGAATATCACTTGCACTCAAAATGGTATGGCAACCACTAGCCAGGGTGATATCACCTACTACGGGGATCGAGCTGAAGGAAGTATCAATATCAACTCTCAGGGCTTGCAGATGCGCTCAAAAACCACCGGTGAACGATTGGGGCCCTGCACGAAAAAGTAGCCTTATATCGATTGGATCTTGCAGATGTTAGCTGTTCAAAGCTGGCTGCTCGATTGGCAACCAAGTACAACACAGTGAATGCACTGTTTATTGCTGCAACCAGTCATAACCCAATTGCTCCATCTGCTGTTCAATCCAGCCTGAGCGCTCAACCACATAGGGGCTGGCTGGATGGGCGCGATAGTGCCAGGGATTGGGTAGTACCGCCGCAAGCCTGGCGGCTTGATTGTTAGACAGATCATCTACCGGTGCCTGAAACCAGTAGAGACTGGCGGCACCGACACCAAACACGCCGGGGCCGAATTCAGCTATATTCAGATAAACTTCAAGAATTCGCTGTTTATCCCAAAATAGCTCAAGCAACAACGCGATGCCCATCTCCAGGACTTTTCTTGGAAGATCTCTGTTTGACCATAGAAACAGATTTTTCGCTGTCTGCTGGGTCAGTGTGCTTGCACCACGTAATCGCTTACCCCTGTCCGCTTCTTCCAATGCATCCATAATCGCTTCTGGATCAATGCCGAAATGGTACGGAAAACGCTGGTCTTCTGCGGCCACTACCGCCAGTTGTACCGAAGGTGCAATTCTATCCAGACCAACCCATTGGTGTCGTGTCAGTTCCGAGTAACCGGCTGGCTTACTGAACTCTCTCTGAATCTTCCACGACCAGGTTGGAGGATCGAAATAGCGAAGTAGCACGATTGTAGTAATAACGAGTATGCATACGCCCAGAACAAACTGAAAAGTCAGGCGCAACACTAATTCCAACAACCGCGTGATAGCGGCCTTTCCCTTATTCTTGCGAACAGACACTTGAGCTAGGGCCTGTTAACACTAAAGAAATCTTCGATATGGGAGTGTGTATACTTAGAGCAGATGTTTCCCATCGAACAGATCATACTCCAGGGTAAAAGGGTCAACACCTTCGACACATCCCAGATTCACGCGAAAGTGCCCTGGCATTCTGGCAGTTTCATGGAAAGTATAGATACCGCATTTTTGACAGAAGTAGTGGCGGGCTGTTTTTAATCCAAACTGGTAGCTTCCAAGCATCTGATCATCAGACTCATAATTAAACTGTTCTGGAGGTATTGCCTCACTGCTCATCATCGCCCCTTTGCGAACGCAGATGGAGCAATTACAGCGTAAGCCTTTTACAATCGCTTCACCTTCATAAGAGAAGCGGACAGCACCGCAATGGCAACTACCTTGGTAGTGTTCTGTCATGACCTGCCTCCTGGTAATTGGTTATTTTTGAAAGTGTAGATTGTGTAAAAACTGGATACCACCTGGAATAATACGCTCTTGTGCCAGAAAAAAGGTCACTCAGATTAACCTTTAGCAGACTATTTCGTTGATGATTGCATCACACCCTGAGTAGCTTGTTGTCCACTACTATCGAAACAATGCAATCAGAAAACGCCAGATACGCGCATAAAGAGAAGTTAATAGTGCATCATGCACGACCATTCCCAGTAATCCTGTGATTGCCGTAAACCAGAGTACAGCTCCAAATGGTATCAAGGTGGTGCTGGAAAGAAACAGACTATTAATAGCCAGCCAAAGGATCAGTCCAGTTACAAATCCGACAATTGCATTGAAAAGACCCAGGGCCAATCTTTCAATCAATGTTGTATCACTTTCCAGTTTCATGGGCCGGTCTCAGGTCTCAGTAGTAGGAATTTTGCCATTGCACTGATCTGAGTGATTCCTTTCAGGCTGTCCATCGTGTTAATCAAATAGTTCATATTCAATGAATCGTCACTAGTTAATGGAACTACAGCAATCTATAAATCCACATAATACTGTTGCTTGAGTAGCTATCTGCCGTTTGCAGTCCACCTGCAGAATACTGCCAGACCTTCACGCGATCAAACAGAAACCTCTATCTTGTTGTTTTTAGGGTCTTTTTTTATATTCTACTTGAAAACATCTTTATAGGCTATTGTTTCTTAAACTGATATGATTAGTTCAACTGGCAAGTTGATTCGTTACCAAGATGCCTAATAATCGCCCGTTTACAACTAATGCAGCCACGATCATGGAAAATCTATCCAAATTTTCAGGGTGGATTACAAACCATGTTCTGAGCAGATTGTATGCTGGATTGACTAAAGAAAATGTCAGTAGCAACTCCATCCTGTGGGGGTACTACCCTGTCGCTTTGGTTACCCTGATTGGCTTGATTATCTCTGTCGGCCTGTTTATGCAATCCAGGAGTTGGGAAAAACAACAGGCAGAGGTCGCGTTTCATGAAACAGCTCAGGATAGGATATTACTGATCAAGAGAGAAATTAAGTTCTCTCTCGGCATTATTCAGGATATCGCCAGCTTTATTGAAGCTTCCGAAACTGTTGGCAGAAGAGAGTTTAGAAAATTTGTAGGGCCTGCTCTGAAGAATCAGGCAGGAATTGAAACCCTTGCATGGGTACCAAGGGTGGATTTTAAAAATCATGATCAATTTCTGGATTTTGCTAGAAGAAGCTTTCCTCCTTTTGAAATAAAGGAGTTGACTCCATCTGGCCAATCAACAAGCAGTAAAGCAGAAGGCCAGATTCACTATCCAATTTTATATGTGCAGCCTTATCAGGATAATAAACCGATGCTTGGCTTGAACATCGGAAAGGATACTCAGGTAAAATCACTATTCGAGAAGAGTGTCAGCAAAGGGTCCATGCTGATTGCCAACAGATCGATCATCGATTCTCAAACACAACAATCGGTTGCCGGTATTGTCGTTGTTGTGCCCGTCTTTGAGAAGAGCGATGAAGATCAATCTGATGCTACTCAACATGACCTTCGTGGATATGCTTTGGGCATATTCAACATTGGTGAAATAATAGAACGTGCACTAGAGAACCTCAGACCGGGATCTGTCGATATCAGGTTCTATCAAGAGAGCACTACCTCCGATGAGACACTCTTATACACCCATTTTTCAAGGAATCGACAACTCGATCAACACTCTTTAACTGACCTTGAAGAGTCGGGAATTAACTATTCAGAGATAATCGAGGTTGAAAACCTATCATGGAGTGTGTTGTGTACACCCGTTTATGACAAATTTGAGGCTAAGACCTTTACCAGCTGGATTATTCTATTCGGCGGCTTTGCCTTTACTGCACTACTCACGATCTATACAGCCAACCTGGTTGGACAAACCAACCAAATACGCCATCAGGTTGCAGAAAGAACCTCCCTGCTTCGCTCGACTGTCGAAGAACTCAATCAGGAGGTTATGGAAAGAAAAGCTGCAGAAGCTGAACTGCAAATCCTTAACGAGACTTTAGAACACCACATCGCATCTCGAACAGCAGAAGCTGAGCGTAGAGCTGAGTATTTGGAACAATTTGCTTATGTAACTTCCCATGATCTTAAAGCACCACTTAGAGCTGTAAGCAATCTTGCCGAATGGATTGAAGAAGACCTGACAGACAAACTGGACAGTTCTTCTAAAGAACAGCTTGCTCTACTCAGAGACCGGGTCAGGAGAATGCATGACTTGATAGAAGGACTATTGGAATACTCAAGAGTAGGAAAAACTTCCGATGTTGAGGCCACAATTGATACCCGTGAACTGATACAGGAAATCACCGACTCTCTCTCTCCACAAAAAGGATTCACAATAAAAATCAAAGGCGAAATGCCAGTATTGAAAGCCGACCGACTTCAACTTGGTCAGGTTTTCTCCAATCTGATAAGTAATAGCCTTAAACATCATGGTGGAAGAAAAGGCAAAATACGTATTAGCAGCAAACAAGTCGGAAACTTTTATGAGTTTACTGTCTGTGACAATGGACAGGGTATCGCTCCCGAGTACCATGACAAGGTATTCAAGATGTTCCAAACACTCAAATCGAGCGATTTCAACAACAGCACTGGTATTGGATTAGCGCTGGTTAAAAAAATAGTTATCGAGCATGGTGGTTCCATACAGGTGAATTCTGCAGTGAATGAAGGAGCCTGCTTTACTTTCTTGTGGCCTTATACACCTGCAGAAAATAACCAGAGTTATAATAATATTGAAGGTAAACTGACCGGGTAAAATTCCATGTTGAGCAAAAATGAATCTATATTGCTTATTGAAGACGATCGAGTCGATATTATGACCGTTCAACGTGCACTAAAAAAGAACAAAATTTCAAATCCACTCTATGTAGCCCGAACCGGCCACGAAGCTTTTAATATGTTGCGTGGTGACAATGGTAAAGAACAGGTTACTCCAGCGTTGATTTTACTGGATTTGAACTTACCCAAAATGAGTGGCATTGAATTTTTGCACAAAATCAGAAATGACCCCGACTTATCCGAGCAGCGTATTATCGTACTAACCTCTTCCAACGAACCCAAGGACAGAGATGCTGCCTTTGAATACGATGTCGATGATTATATTGTGAAACCCCACTCTTTCAGCGAATTTACACGAGCGATCGCGACCATTCTCGAGTTATGGGAATAGTAACCAGATAACTGAATAGATTTTTCAGCTAAAAACTCTAAATCTTAGATCTATTTTTTAACCTGTGATTTTTTGCGCTCAACAATCGTCTGTTATTAATCACAAATATTATTTCTATTTATTTCAGATCTTTTTTTAATTCAATCGTCATAAGTTGCCAGTTTAACTTCAGGTAGAAATTTAATTCTATACATTTAATTCCCATACCCTTAAGGTTAGCTTAAGGTCATATACCCTCTTAATAGCTGACTAGCCGATAATTATCACGGTTTCTTATTCTATCGTCTTGTTATTATTGAATAATTAGATAGATATTTTATGTATTGTTCCAAATCAATAAATGATCTCAGCATTTATAAACATTATTCAAACCCAGTTATAATATGGTTATTACTTTATAAAAAAACGTTCACTCCTCAGCCATATAGTTATGAAAAAGTCAGCCATGACAGTTGGCATCTTAAAAAGCATTTCATTCAAATTGACGGCTACACTGGCCTCTCACCCTCTTTTCAATCAATACTTTCAAAATATCAGTGACTTTAAATCTTTAACAGGCTTTGAAGCTGATGAATTATTAAATCTGTTAGAGCAGTCAGAGCAGGAGGTTTTTGATCATTTCGTAGTTGTAGGTGATCGACTCTATGACAAGTATCAGCCACCATTCGTGGATATAATAAAGATTATTGATTTCGCGAGAGGTGAAATCAATAAAGCCGTTAGAAAACGTAAATTAATATCGACAGCTGATAATGTTAATAAACAGGCAGAAATAATTAAAAACGCAATAGCAAAGGCCTATTTTTTCAAATCGCTCGATAATGTCAGACTGCTTTCATCTCAATCGCCTGAAAACCCGGGCTCTCCTCTAACCATACATCTCCATTGGCTTGAAGAAATCGTTGCCTATTTTACAGGAGACCTGAAAGACCTTCCTGAAGTAAACCACCTCAAATGCCACTTTGCGGCTTGGTTGAAAAAAATGGAGTATGAATTACTACTCCAAAGTACTGGTGATGACAAGGATGCGCAACACGCCAGGATCTATTTATCCCACAGGAAAATCCACCAAGAATTCAGTTACATACTCTCGTTTGTCCAAAATTCCGATTATGTATTGGCTTTTTCACACTGGTCCCTGTTATATCAAGCCGTTCTTGAACTGCGGCAAAACATTCAGAATTTGCAACTTCTGTATAAGAATCATGAGGAGCGATTTTTTTTCGAGTATGTGGATGAGAAATCGGATCTCGAGGAACAACTCTACTACTTTCTCTCGATTAGACTTGCCAAGTGGACCCTAAGCAGCAAAAACCAGCAAAACATCGATCAGCTTAACTTAAAGATATTAGAGTGCCTGTCTGAAGCCAATTTAGATGGCGTTTTATATACGACTGACAATGAAATACGGGTCCTCTTACAAAACCCGGACAGCGACAAAGATATCGATATCCCACATTTCTTAGAGCAAAAATTACATGCATTTCTTTTTCAGTTAGCCAAAGAAGCAGGCCTGAAAAGCCGTGCCATTGCCATTAATCTTAACGCTCTGAACAACTATCCAGAACAAAAAATCTCTATGCTTCGACAACTCTCTTCCTATAAAACCAAGCATAGTTTCGAATTCATCACTCAGAAAAAAGTCGAATTACTTTATCAATCTGCGATTGAAGCGGAATCTGTTTCTGCTTTTGCCTCCAAGGCTCTGGACGAAGGTACATTAGAGGTATTCTTCCAACCGATAATTGGTGTTCAAAAAAATCAAATGGTCAGCCTTGAAGCTTTAGTCAGGGCCCCGTCCAATGAAGGATATCTTGCTGCTGAAGCGTTTCTACAATATCTTGTGAACGAAGAAAAAATGATCGCTCTTGATCATTTTGTTATTCAGAAGATCTCAAAGTATGCAAAACAATTATCTGAGATAGTGGATAGTGTCAGTATTAATATCTATCCAAAATCATTCCAACACGAAGAGATTATTAGTGCCTTGGTTTTATTGTCTGAAGTATTAAAGAAACAAAATATTTCGTTGGTCATTGAAATTACTGAACAACTGTTTATGGGTGACACTTCACCTGTGGAATACCTGGCCAGAGAGCACAATATTGCTTTTTCACTGGATGACTTTGGCTCTGGTTATTCAAATTTGTTTCAACTTATTGGTTTAGCAGAGCGACAAGTAGTCAAGGTTTTGAAAATCGACGGCAGTCTAGTACGTCAGATTGACAAAGATGATAAAGTATTCGAAGTCATCAAAACTATCACAAAAATTGCCAATACTCTCAGCATCACTCCAATCGTAATGGAATATGTCGAGAGTGAGCACATTTTGAAAAAACTAGAGTGTCTAAATGCAAAGATGTATTTTCAAGGCTATTTTTTTGACAGACCTTTACCTCTAGATCAGTTAATTGAAAAATATGGCTCAGATACCAGAAGGGACACTTTGTTACTTGAGCATTAAAGTTAAAAGCCGTTGATGCTCTTTGCAGAGTAATCCTTCTTGCAAATAAATTCGCAAATAAAATCAAGGCACCTCACCCATCCGAGCAAATTTTGCTTGCTCAAGTAACACCTTATACTTGTAACCAGCACCAATATCGACATTATTTCGGACCACACCTTTGACTGTAACCTGCTCTCCTGGTGAGATTTCATCCTGAGAGGTAGCGATCAGTTTGTTATTGGGTTTTTTACCTGTACCATCCTGCAATGTAACCCAATTCTTACCCATTATATTCAGGTTGACTTTGATTACCTTGGCGTTGAAGGTAACACTCTTTTCATCCAATTCCACAGCGTTGGAGACAATATTCTCGATGGTCAGACCATCTGGAAGTGGCGTAATCTCACCCGGTTCAGGTGATTTGACCGGATCGCTTTGGGAGAGTGACTTTACACCAACCTCATGTTTGCCAGAAACTGATCGATGTAGACTCTCCATATTACCTACACCAGTTCGACTGATACTCTCTACGAATACAATGGAGTCAAAAAATCGATCCAGCGTTTTACTGTAGAAATCTCGCATCTCCATACCACCCTTGTAGGCGATCTTCTCCCCTACTGCAATTGGTAGACGAGTGGTTGCAACCCATACATTGCGCCCTTCAAGCTTAAGATAGGTATAACTCCCAACATCCATCACTTCTGCAACAGTGCCGGAGCCGGTGCCCACCTCCGCGACTGAGGCTGATTGAAAGATAAGCAGAAAAATCGCGACAATGAATAGCCTGTGGTTTGACATAATTTTCTCTGATGATGAAGAGCTAATGAGTGATTGAATGGTATCGACGAAGACATAAACTCATTCTTCAAATGAGTATAATCCAGCGTCGATGAAGTCAATTCATCGATTTCAGGTATTGCTTTTTTAATCGTATTTATATCCAAGACAGTTTACATGGGCTACTGTTCCTGGTTTCCTGAAACACAAATATTGAGCTACCATAGATTTTAGCCTACTCGATCAGCTCCACTAATACAAAAACAGCAGCTGTCATTCCAGCTATTTGGAGGAAAACGTGAGATCCAGACCTGAATGTGATTACCACTTGCAACAGACATATAAAAAGAGACTGCTGTTACAGATTCTTGTACTTGTATCGATAATCATTCTGGTTTCAGGCTGTGCTTCCCCTGGTCCTTCTGCCCGGGGTCAACAGGCCGAGGCAGGAAATTTTGTTTGGCCAGCACCACCGGAAAAGCCCAGAATTCGCTATCTTGGCAGCTTGAAATCCTCAGAATCTTTCGATAGTAATCAAGGAATGGGGCTTCGTGAGTGGTTTCTTGGAAAAGAGGAGGAAGAGTCCCGAGCCCTGGTCAAACCCTATGGGGTTTTCAGCGATTCTCAAGGACGGGTCTATGTGGCTGACACGGGCATTTCCGGACTTGTGGTATTCGACCTCAACGACGAAACCATGGAGTTCCTGGGCACCGATGGGCCAGGAACCCTGAAAAAACCGACCGGTGTGACTACCGATTCGGCCGGCAACGTCTATGTCAGCGATGTCATAGATCATCGGGTCGTGATGTTCGGTAAAGATGGGCAATTCATCAATGCATTTGGCGGCAGTGATGTCCTCATTTCACCCGTCGGATTGACCTTCAACGACACCACACAACAACTCTATGTGGTTGATTCAAAAAAGCACCAAGTCGTTGTTTTTAATAATAAAGGAGAGGTTGATTTCACCATTGGCGAGCGAGGTTCAGAGAAAGGAAAATTCAATTTTCCCACCAATATCACGATTGATCAAAAGGGTCAGGTATATCTTGCAGATACAATGAATTTCCGCATTCAGGTTTTTGATCAACAGGGCAAATATCTGAATGGTTTCGGTAACCTTGGGGACGGGCGAGGTCAATTCAGCCGGCTCAAGGGAATTGGTGTCGACCTGGACGGCCACATCTATGCCATCGATGCCGCCTTCAACAATATGCAGATCTTCAATCAGGAAGGCCGGCTACTACTGACCGTCGGTAAGCCAGGTACTGGGCCGGGAGGCTTCTATCTGCCAGCAGGTGCTCACGTGGATAAAAATAATAGAGTCTTTGTTGCCGATCAATTGAATCAGCGTATCCAGATGTTTGAGTATCTAGGGCAGCCTGAGTAAACCGAACTGAATTAAAGTTTATTCACTCCTCTATTGGAGATGAAACGAGTTGATTACCGCTAACCATCAACTCTGTTTTGGTCAAATTGTGTCGACACAAATTACTTATCTCTTAATAATCCTTAAGGTTTTCTTAATAATTTACCCTGATAATTCCTCAACGAAGCCATCTGAAATAGCTGTCATAAAATAAGCAAGAAGTAAAAAATACCAAGTGTTTTACTTGTTATTTATTCAGATAGCTTTCAAATAAAAAAAAGCAATTAGATTCCTTAAAACCATTGACCTCAATATAACGATGTCATAATATTATAAACGATGTGGGATTTATTTCCCATTTCTTAAGGGAACCTTAAGAAAGCCACAGAACTGCTGGGCAACAAGGCAGCAAGGCTACATGCAGTAGAAGTACCCAAAATCAAGAATAGTAATAACGTAAAGCACTAAAATGGAGCTGGTGCATCATCCTAGACCTTGCTAAGGAGGAATGGCATGAGAAAAACAGCAATCCTGGCTAGTATTTTTGCCTCACTTGCCCTGTTAGCCACATCAACAATTGCAGACATTGCAAACACGTCGCATGACCTTCGCAGTCAGACGACACTTTTGACTCAGGCCGGTAACACGCAAATCTGCGCTTACTGCCACACGCCCCATAATGCCAGTACCACGAACAGTACGACCCCATTGTGGAATCATCAAGATACAGTGGCCACCTACACCATGTACAGCAGCCCCTCGCTGGATATGACCATTGCCGGTTCACCGGCGGGCGTCTCCCTCGCGTGCCTCAGCTGTCATGATGGTACTGTTGCCGCTGATCAGCTGATCAATTTTCCAACTGGCATTACTGGACCCGATGGTATCTTTTTCCTGGGTGACAGCCTTGGTACAGACCTGAGCAACGACCACCCGATCTCACTGACCTACAACGCAACTCAGGACCCTGATTTCGTTGCAGCGGTTAACTCCCAGGTCAATGGTCTTCAGCTGTTCGGTGGAACCGGAGATCAGGTCGAGTGTGGTACTTGCCATTCAGTGCATGACAATACCAATGAGCCATTCCTTCGTATGAGTAATGCCGGCAGTGCTCTGTGTCTGGCCTGCCATATCAAGTAATCATCCAGCATATCCATTCCGTGATTCGCTTGGGTAATAGAGAGACAATCAACACAACCAGGATAATGTCCATTATCCTGGTTGTGACGTGTCTACTACTGATTGCTTCCTGCAGTACTGAGACCAAGCAGGTTTTTTTCGATATCCAGCCACCGACGGCCAAAGAGCTGGCTGAGCAGGAATTAAAACGACAAACTGCACTGATTGAAGCTCAAACACAGGGATTGAAAAAAGGCCAATCAGGAAATTTCTCTGCTGGTTATTTCCAACAACCTGTTGATACCGGCCCAAGACCAGAGATCGAGTCGATCAAAGAGTGGGACAGGGTGGAGGAAATCCTACCCAAAGACGAAGAAGATAATGTCGACTGGTCCATGGCGCTGAAACAGGGAATGATACGTCCACGTCCCGGCAAAGACCCTCGTGCCTTGTGGGCTAGAGCCTTCCAATGGGATTTCATCATTCCAGGTGAAGAGCGGGAAGACGATGCTTTCTTTCCCCACTCCGCACACACCGAATGGCTTGGGTGCAAGAACTGCCATAACCCCACGCTCTATCCCTATCGAAGAAATCCCGCAACGATGAAAGAGATGAAGAAAGGGGCATCCTGTGGTGCCTGTCACGGTAAAAAGAAAGTTTCATTTTCTCTGAAAGCATGCGACCGCTGCCATATCAACAGTGAAGACGAAGACGAGGAAGAAGAAGACGAATAATCTATAGGACACTACCTCTGTAGTGTGCTTTCAGGGTAAATAATTGGTGAAGGTATGCGCAAGTACACTTGTGTTCTAACAACAACATTAATATGTCTTTTCTTATACGGTTCATTGCTGACCGCAGCCCCTGGTGATATTCAATACACTCGAGAAGGTGGTGATCCAGAAAAGCTGAAATCATTCCCACCATCAATCTTTCCTCATTGGATCCATCGACTCAACTACCGCTGTGATGCCTGTCACAACGAGATATTTGAGATGAAGACCGGGACCACTACGATCAACAAGGATGTAATGAAAGAAGGTAAGACCTGCGCTGTTTGCCATAATGGCACAGATGCCTTTGACGACGGATTTGCCAATTGTAACCGCTGCCACCTGCTCGAAGAGCAGTAGATATCATGCTTCCCATGGAGGTCATGACAAGATCCATGATGCCTCTGGCATTGGTTTGGGTACTTTCTACGATTATTTTTCTCTGGAGTGACAGACTCGCTGCCGAATCAAGTTTCGTGCTCTACCCTACTGAATTGGATGCCGTGGTGAAATTTGATGGCACCAAAACACGAAATGGATTCGAATCTGAAGAGATAGAGTGGCAAGCAGGCTTGAGAATTGCCCAGATGGGGTATCTGTTGGACCCCAGGATTGCCTGGTTTCTCATCGATATCGAACCACTCTATACCTGGACTGAACTTGAAACCGACGATACCGTTGAGGAATACGATGGTGAACTGTTCAACTACCTGCTTCAGACCAGCCTGCTGCAAGGAACACCCGGTCCTTTTGGGCTGGATCTATCCGCACAGAAGAATACCAGCCTGAATACCGGCTCACTCGGTAGTCGTTTCGACACCGATATCGAGTCTTATCGAGCAACTCTCAACTGGAAAAATTCAGCCTTTCCAATGAGCCTCTCTTACGAAGAGAAGACGCTTGATGAAGAGTTTCGCTCAAGCCTGACGAATCCGGTTACCGAACGCGACGAACTCTTGAAGAGTTGGAATCTAAAGGGACGAAGCAGCAAGTTGAGTGTCCATCTTACCCATGACGAACTGGATGATCGGATTATTTCAAGAAACCAGGATTACGAGCTGGACAGAGCAAATATCTCCCACCACCTGCTATGGGGACGAAACAGTCAGCTCGATTCGAACCTTAACTATACGGACCGCACAGGTTTCAATGCCAATGAACGCCTGACGATCAGTGAGAGTGCCAGGATACAGCACCTGGACAATCTTCACAGCCGCACCTCCTATCACTATCAGTCCACTGAGCAGACCATAGAAAACACAGAACATGGCGGCAGATTTGAGCTCCATCACAGACTCTACAACAACCTCAACACCATGGGCTACGCCAATCTCAATAAACGGGAATCTGACGATCTGGACGAGGACAAGTGGCGAGCAGGTCTTGAGGCAAGATATACCAAAAACAAGCTTTTGGGCGCTTACATCAGTGCCGGTGTCCGTGCTTCATACCAGGAAACAGACAGGGTTTCCACACTTGGGACCATCGATGTCATCGATGAGAGTCAATCTGTGCCTTTTACCGGTGCAATCCTGCTTGAACAACGATTTATCATCACCAGCACCATCGTCGTCACCGATAGTGACGGGGTAACCGTATATGACGAAAATACCGACTATACGATTATCGATCTTTCCGGTGACCTGACCCAGTTGCAGATTGTTCCCGGCGGAAGAATCGATTCAGGAGATACCATACTGGTAAGCTACGATGCGGAAATACTGCCTACGCAGGAGTTCTCTACTGTCTTCACCAACTACCATTTCACCATTGATTACGATTGGGTAAGACTTTCGCACAGTGACAGTAAATCGGATGACAAACTCATCGCCGGAGCAAGTGAGAGTTTTCTGCAGAATACCCGTAATACTTACACCGATCTTGAGTTTCATTTCAAGCCGATCAATATTGACACGGTAATCGGTGCTGAAAGGCGTTATACCGAAACCGGTGGCTTCGAATCGACCACCTACTCTTTCAATCAGCGGTTTTCCTGGACCCCAAAGGTTCGTAGAGGTGGACAGAGCATCAATTGGAGTTTAAACGCCACTCAATCATTTACAGAGCAGGATTTTCTCGACACAGATCTCTATCGCGTTGACTTCATCCTAAATTGGCAAGCGAGTAGAAATCTGACGATCCGACCGACCATCAGCGGCTGGAAGAGAGAGGATGTGGGCTCTGCGGTTGCCGGTGGACGCAAAGAAGATGAATTTTACACGGCCGGTATTCTTGCTCAATGGCGTTATCGTAAACTCGACCTGGACTTCAAATACAACCACGATCGTCGTGAAGTGACCAATTCAGACAACACTGATACCACTGAGACAAACGAGGATAGACTGATGATCACGTTGAGACGGAGGATATTGTGAGTAGACTCATCTTACTGACAATATTTCTCTTTCTCACGGCTTGCTCTTCTACAGGCCCGGTAACTTTTGAGCCCGCAAAAGAGGGGCAAAGGATTGTCTGGCCTTCGGCACCGGAACCCGCCAGAATAGAGTTCATCACCGCTTTCAGTAATGCCCAGGACCTGGGCATAGAAAAATCCATATTCAGCAAATTGCTTGACCTCTTTACCGGTGCCGATGAGCAAAATTTAGCACGCCCCTATGCACTGGCAGTGTTTGAAAACAGGCTGGCGATAGCAGATCCGGATGCGGCTGCAGTACATCTATACGATCTCAACAAGCAGACCCACAACAGAATAGAGCGTGTCGGTGAGAGCCAACTGGAATCACCGATCAGCGTGGCGATTGATAATCAGAGGCTTTTCATTGCTGATTCAAAACTCAATAAAGTATTTGTTTTGGATACCAGCAATCAGCTTCAATACACAATCGACGGACTGGAACGCCCCACCAGCCTGTCATTGAGCCCTTCCCAGCAGCAATTGTTCATAGCAGACACATTGGCTCATAAGGTCTTTGCCTATGACCTGGTGGGAAACTACTTATTTAAAATCGGTGAGCGGGGCGAAAATGATCTAGAGTTTAACTATCCAAGTCACCTGGCATCCTCGGATAAGAAACTCTTTGTCAACGATACCATGAACTTCAGGGTTCAAGTATTCGATAGTGATGGGCAACACAGATCAACCTTCGGTAAGCAGGGAGACGCTTCCGGTTACCTGACCCAGTCGAAGGGAATCGCGGTTGACTCTGACGGACACATCTATATCGCCGATGCACTGGCCAATAGAGTTCAGATTTTTACACAAAACGGTGAGTTTTTACTTGAGTTTGGTAACACCGGCAGACAACCTGGAGAATTCCAGATGCCAACTGGGTTAGCCATATGGAATGACAAAATTTTTGTTGCCGACTCTTATAATCAACGCATCCAGGTTTTTCAATACCTGAAGGTGGATGAATGATATGCGAAATATCTATCTTCTAATTCTACTACTGACGACAATCCCAGGTATCACTCTGGCAGGCATTGCTGAGACGGTGCATAACCTCTCCTCAACCGGTCCTGGTCCGGTTAAAAGCAACACAGAGGATCGAATCTGTATTTTTTGTCATACCCCACATGCCTCTGCCCCGGATTCACCGTTATGGAACAGATCCTCTACAGGGGTCTATATTGACTATCTCAGTAGCACCACACATGCTGATGCGGGCACTATGAGTTCGTCTTCAGTTCTCTGCCTCTCTTGTCATGATGGCACGATTGCTTTAGGTACGATTGGCAGACCAGGGACAATCACCGATTTAAATAACACATTTATCACTGACCGGGCCTTATTGGGTACTGATCTATCTGATGATCATCCAGTATCCATTATCTATAATCCTACGCTTTTAAATACAGACCCTGATCTGGTACACCCAAACAATGTGGATCTACCACTAAGAAACAATGAGCTTCACTGCTCCTCTTGCCATGATGCTCATGAGAACATTCATCCCCCATTTCTGCATAAATCGACTACGAATGGTGAATTATGCGTAACCTGCCATATGCCAAGGCCTGAAGGTGCCGGTACAGCCTGGATCTGGTCGAATAGTTCCCATGCAACCTCAACCGCTACACCTCAAGGTACCAATCCCTGGTCTGAACGAAAGCCTGAATGGACAGGACAGACCGTACAAGCGAACGCCTGTATGAACTGCCATACACCCCACAATGCAGCAACACCGGAAAGACTGATCAAAGATATAGAAGAGGATGTTTGCTACCTCTGCCATAATGGTACAGTCGCGCAGACCGATATTCAGACTGAAATGCAGAAGATTTATCACCATCCGGTTGAGATTGCCCTTAATGGTGAACACTCTGCACGTACCGAAAACCCTCTGATGATGCCCTGGCATGTGGAGTGTGAAGATTGCCATAATCCCCACGCCAGTTTCGTTGACGAGCCAATGATCTCGTTCAATCCGACCAATCCGATGGGTGGCGGTCACTCAACGGCGCCTTTTGTAAATGGCAGCATGATCGGTGTCACGGGTATAGACGCCAACGGTAATTTTAAGCAAGAAGCGGAGTTCGAGTATGAAGTCTGTTTTAAATGTCATGGCGTACCGGGAAAAAGTGCCTGCGATAACCAGCGCTGTTCAACCGCAGACAGTAATAATATGGTAAGGGCTGATGGCGTTTATAACATTCGCGACAAAGTGAATTCAGGCAACCCGGCCCTGATTTCATACCACCCCATCGTGGAAAACGACCCCTCAAACAATAGCGAAGTACCCAGTCTTCGTACCGACATACCGCTAACCACATTTACAGGACAAATCTATTGCAGCGACTGCCACAGCAGTAATATATCGCCTGCGGCCGGTGGCGTGGGGCCTGCCGGTCCGCACGGTTCGATCCATCAAGGCATTCTGGCACAAACCTACGATATCGATCCTGATAGCTCTACAACGCTCTCAAACGATCTCTGTTTCAAATGTCATGATTCAGGTAATTTGTATACGGATCAATCCTTTCCCCATACTGAACATGTTATCGCAGAAGGTCTTGGCTGCATTAATTGCCATGACCCCCATGGTTCTGCATCAAATCCACACTTGATTAATTTTCTGACCACTTCAAATGTCGGCGGGCAGATCAGAACCATAACTGGAGCTGGCGACTATTCAGAACCTACCTGGTTGGATAATGGAGTGCACAACGGTGTCTGTTGGCTCAATTGTCATGGGGAAGTTCATAATGGTTATGACTATTAATCATCCGTCTTCATAATGTACGGGCAGAAAATATTGACTGGAATCTCATGTGTTCTTATCAGGGTTAAACTATGAAACTTGTCACTCAGGTATTGGCTGTTATCACCCTACTTCTAACAGCGGCACCGGCAACGCTTGCCAACCCGTCCCCTGCATTCGAGGGCAGAAAACTCTACATATCACACTGCATGATCTGTCATGGAATGGATGGCAAAGGATATGGCCCTCTGGCGAAGAAAATGAAGATCGAACCGGAGGATCTCACCGACTATGTACCTACGATGAGTGATTACGGTCTAAGGGTTTTTATTACCGGGGATAAGAATGTCCCCAAGTCCTTGCGATCGAGGCACGGTAAAATCAGCAAGGATATGCCGAAGTGGAAAGAGGTACTCAATGAGAGCCAAATCTCAGCACTGATTGCCTATTTGCGCTTTCTCAGTACCACCAGACATGATCTACCCGGTGACCCGGAACTCGGCTATGAACTCTATCAGCGTTATTGCTCAATCTGTCATGGTGTAGAAGGTATTGGAGATGGTGCTTTGACCAAGCTGATTGGCGTGATTCCAGTCGACCTTACCAACCCGAAGAAGGCAGATGGTTTCAGCAACCGCACTCTGGCCAAAGACATTATCGAGGGTAAAGGAGACTACATGCCCGGTTGGAAAGGCATACTGACGAATGAGGAAGTCGATGCTTTAGTCAGCTATATCAGACTGCTATACCAGGTATGGGCACATCTGGAAGATGGTGGGCTGGTCGTGGTTATGAAATCGCCAACACTGGAAAACGATAAGGGTAGAACAACCACCCTACTTCGTGATACCTCATGCAACAGCAAGGCCAACTTATCGGCAAAAGGCAAAGCGGAAGCCATTAAAGTCGGCAAACTCTTCAAATCCAGAGGCGTTAGTATTCAACAGGTGATATCCAGCCCTCACTGCCTTGCCAAAGAGACTGCGATGACGGCATTCGGTCAGGCTGAAACAGTGGAGTACCTGGCATCAAACGAAAAGCTCCCATCTGACAAGGCTGAGAGCTTTGCTTCAGAGCTGGATACACGCATTGGCAGTTATGAAGGAGAAGGCAACCTGGTAGTTTTTACCCATGAATCAATCATCAAGGATCTCTCATTTCAAAAACTGAAAGATGGCTATTTTCTTGTCTTAAAGCCTATGGGTAAAAACGAATATGAAGAGATTGGCGTTTACAAAATGAACAGATGATACCAACCCCACTTACATAGGTAAGTGGAATTGGTATTCCTAGTACTCTTTTGCGTCGGAAAGGTTATCTGGCAGCAAACAGGGATTTCATCTCAACACTGCAAGAAGCATCCTGAGTACATAAAACAGCTTTAACCAGTTTCACGGCCCCTCGCGGACTACTTGGCTTGCGCCAGATGGGGATAAATTTTGTTGAGTTATCCTGGTAATCCCCTTCCATGATCAAAGGGTCATTATAGAGGCTAATCAGATTGTCACAGCGCAGATAGAGTACATCGTCGTACCCTCTTGAATAATCGCATACCCATTTCTGCTGATCCGCACCGTTGGACATTACATCATGATAATGATCACTCGCTACCGCATTGAATGCCGTAGTCATGAGCAACAGTACCAAACCGTGGATAATTAAATGTGCTTTGGACCGTGTGTACATCATTCTTCCCCTGACAACCCATAGGAGTTCGAAACGACAAGACGCACAACACTTGGTATCGGTCTGAATATGTCAACAGACAAATTTATCCGTAGACATATCGCGTTTTCGGTAATCCGTCGGTCATAGGCGGCTCAGCCACCCTTAGACTGTGATTTTGCGTCCCCACCTTTCAATGGGTTTGCCCTTTCGAACACGTTGTGAAGCAAATTATCATCTGCTTCTGTAGCCTGTAGCGACCCACGCCAATGAATCTTTAGTTATTGAAATCGGCTGTCATGGGACCACAGGAACCTAGCGATCTACCAGCTGAAATTCAGTGACGCGCTTACCCCTATAAAAATTTTTACTGCATCCATTGAATCCATGCATAGCATGATTCGGAGTTACAACTAGCTAGCGAGCAATTCCCATGCCTTAGATTTTTTTATTTGCAAAAACAGCTTATTAAGCAACAAGAATTTTATTCTTAGTGTTTTATGTAAAAAAAATCGACATGGCCTCAGCTAAAAAATTGCCGCGCTACATGACTTAGTCACATGAGACTCATACGCTTGTTCTGCTGCCAAAGAGTGGTTGACAGATGCAACTGTGATCTGGAGTAACTACTCCATATGGGTAGTATTACCCATTGCCATCTCGACCCTGATTACATAATTTGCGCACCAGAGGAGAAAGTTTATGGACACGCCAGGAAGGTAGATACTGGATAGGAGAATTTTCATGAAGAAATCACTAGGACTGTTTTTTTTAGTTTTAATCACCATCAGCGGTTACTCGACTGCTGCCTCTGTTTACACCTTCACTGGCGAAATCATCGCTGATAATTTCTCAGACAATACAGGCGCGATAGGCGATGCAGGCCTGGCAATCGGCAGCACGATCTCCTACTCCTTTCTGGTGGACACCACCTCTCAGGGATCCTGGAGAGCGAATAACGGAGCAGTAACAAACTATAACGACTCCACAACTGCCAACGAGACGATCGACTATTTCTACGTGGATCTGATCAGCGGTGGCCTGGGTGAAGTGGACGGCGGTTACTTTAATGGACCAGGCTTTGTTGATGAGTACAACCGCGGTCTCGATATCATATCCTCAACAGATCCATCCGATGATTGGGTATCCTTTCTTGGTGGTTCTGCAAACAATCTGGTACAGATCTACTCTGGTGGAATATCCTTTGTCGACTGGATAATCGGTACCTCCCCGATCAGTGCACTGGAATCGACCTATGACTCAACCGGTGCTTCTTCGGTGATTAGCTCAGTTCTTACACTCGAATCTGTCTCACCTGTACCCATTCCCCCGGCACTGCTGCTGTTTGGATCGGGTCTATTGGGACTGTTTGGTTACAGTTACCGAAAAAGAATCAATTGAAGATGGGGCTTCGGCCCCATCTTCAGCCCATAAAGTCATTTATCCCATCAAACATGTAAAGTGGAAATGGGAAGGTTATCGATGCAACTTCAGCGGGATGAACTGGAAATCAACTGATTACGCCGCTTGCTCAACCCGGTTCCTGCCCTGACCTTTGGCACGATAGAGCGCCTCATCGACCCGTTGAATCAGCTGATCCGAGAGTTCATTCGCGTCACACTGGGCGATACCGATAGAGACCGTAACATTGCCGTAGTTCTCACCCTTGACCCGGTCTTTCAGTTCGATCGAGGAGATAGATTGTCGAATCTGTTCCGCAATGGTATCCGCGTCACTCAGGCTCGTCTGCGGCAGAATCACAGCGAACTCCTCACCGCCAAATCGGGTCGCAATTCCCTTCTCTTTCAGACAGTGCTTGAGTGTTGTGGACAAGAACCGAAGCACTTTGTCCCCTACCAGATGGCCATAGGTGTCATTGAAGAGTTTGAAATGGTCGATATCGATCAACATGATCGATAACGGTATTTTCTGTTCCTGAGCTAAACTCATATGATGTTCGATCTCTGCATCGAATGCTCTTCGGTTGGACAGACCGGTCAATGGATCCGTCAGTGATTCTTCTTTGATTTGTTGCAACTCTTTGCGCAGTGACTCCACTTCAGACAATACACTGGACATCTGGGCTTCCATCTTTTGCTGGGACTGCTCCATGCTGCGGGTATCGTCAATCACCTTTTGGACTTCGATCGACATTGCCTCAGGGGAGATCGGACTGTTCAGAATTGTTGAAAAGCTACTGAGCTTGTTGACATAACTGGAAAGATTCCCACCAGAGCTTTCAAATTCACTCTGAATATTGGCAATGATGTTTTGCAGTTCCTGCCGTATATTCTCCAATGCCGCATCATCCTGAATGAAGAACTCCCGATAAGCTTCCCAAAGCGATTCGTTTGATAGTTCCGGTTCCGCTTCCAACAATGCATTGATCGCAGCTTTCAACTTCTGGTTTCGGCCTGTGACATAGTCATATCCGATTCGAAAATTAAGAGGTGAGGGGGGGACGCTTTGTTTGGAGAGGAAGGCAATCACCAAACGTAAATATTCTGATGCCTTGGCATAGTCGTCTTCACTATAGGGAATTGTATTCATTGTTATCCAGACCTTGATATGACCGAAAACCTCCTTATTGACTCTTGCAATAGATCCCGGTTATTGCAGTTATATTCGACGTTATCTTGATAGCGGATGATAGGCTATTTTCTTGATACCTATTGTGTGGTAGTAGACGAAATCTAATGCGAGCAGGTAAGCCTGTGACTTCATATTGATGAGCAAGAGCGTGCCAATGTAAAAATCAGACTGAAGTTCGGGCGAATGGGCAATCCCATGCCAGATCATCGATGCAGAGCGGTTTGATGTGTCGGTGGTACGATCAAGGTGCCCATCAACAGATGGGAAGTTTTAAGACAGCGAAGCACAAGAAACAGTGGGTGATTACACCCGTGATGTCGAGTTGAATGCGCTTGTCATTCTGGGCTTCCTGTAAAGCTGTAACAGGTCATCCCAGCTAACTCTTTGGGTAAGATGGTGGGTCGTGCAGGAATCGAACCTGCGACCACCTGATTAAAAGTCAGATGCTCTACCGACTGAGCTAACGACCCGAAATTTGGAACGCGCAATACTACCCTAGAATCCGCTCCGAGTGAAGCCCCATTTCAAAACAATTTCAGCTTTATTGCTGTGTGCCCTACTCCATCAGATCCACAGCCTCTCCGCGGGCCCGCATGTCAGCGGCCCTGGCCTGCACGTAGCGTTGAAAATTGGCCTGCTTCAGGTAGCTGCCACTCAAGACATAATCCAGTATTGCATGGGTGTGAAAAGACCTAAGATAGGCCTCTGATCGAAAGATCTCCTCACCCTTTGAATCGAACAGCACCATACTCGGGGTGTATTGAATCCCCAGCTGCTCTGCCCATTTGGTGGATTCCACGGTTTTCCCTGCAGGTGTAATCAACCGTTCGGATGACCAGACATCCACCACAGCCACATCGAACGCCTGCAGGGTTTTGCTCAACTCCGGTCTTTTCAGGATATCCTGGTGGAGCTCGTCGCAGGGAGGACACTGCTTCATCTCCATCAAAACCAGCAAGGGTTTGTCCCCACCGCGGGCCGATGCCCTTAGATCAAGTGGTGGTTGCAGATAATCCGCCTGGCGGTGCAGTTTGCCACTGGCAGCCACCGATTGATGCTTCTTCAAATAGTCTCTGTAGGACTGCCTCTTCTCCTCATGCTTGGCCACATAGTCGAGGGCCTGCTCAAATTTATGGGGTGGATAGTAACCATTGAGTCTCAATACCCGCCTGCCCTGCTCATCCAGGAACAGCAGCGTTGGGGTGTATTTCACTTTCAGGGATTCAGCCAAAGCCTTTTCCGTCGTCTCGCTGCCATCGATTCCGGTGACGCTGCGATCACCCCACATGTTGATGCCAATCAGCTGGAAACCGGCCGTGGTCTTCTCCACGATCTTTTTAATGGTGAAATTCTCATTCAACAGCTTGGCGCAGTAGGGGCACCCATCCTGGTGAAAGTAGAGAATGACCCGTTTCCCCTCTTCCGCAGCCTCCTCGATATCCTCGCCCAGATCGAGAAATGAGTTTTTGAACCAGCTCGGCTTGTCATGAAACCCCGGATTTACCATGCCCGCCTCCAATCCGGTCCCATTGTCTGCCGCCTGGGAAGAGCTCAGTGAAAACAGCATCATCGTGATAACGATTGTTCTTAACATTGATATCCACTCAATCAGTTGTTTACTAATCTGTTCAGATTCAGACCACCCCGGACTGAAATCCTCCCATCAATTCAGCCCCACCAAGTCTGTTCCACTCGCGATATTGGAGACAATTCAGCACCTTGGAGAAGCACATTTTTAGTGACATTTTTTTGTCTCTTCCCAAATTCAATCGAAATTCCGGGTGACTGAAATGCGTCGCCATTTTGACGACGCCCCTTATTAACATGTTTATCTTATTGTTTTTATTGTATTTATTAATTTTGGCACGTTATTCGCTAAATATATTTCGAATTTCTGAAGTTTTGTGAGCAATACAATGACCGGTATCCACAGCATACATCATGACCGCTTCACTCCCACCGACGGCCCCATCCTCGGTCGTTTAGCCGACGTCGTCAATGATGACGGTACCCTCGGCCTGATCATGGAGCTGAGTGGCAAACTGCAGACCACCCTCGAAGTGGATACCCTGATCGAACTCTTCGCACAGGTGATGGGAAACCAGGCACTCTACGACAGCCTGGATTACCTTTCCCCAACGAATGGAATGGCGTTGCACTTTGGCCAGGATGAGCAGAGAAACAAGCTTGGCTACAACCTGAAGGTGCTGGATACCGATCTCGGTCAGGTCTCCGTAAGTCGTAGCAAGCGCTACAACAAATCTGAAATCGCACAGGTGGAGAATTTTCTCGCCGCCCTACTCTATCCCCTGCGCAATGCACTGCTCTATCAGGCGGCCATCGAAAGTGCATTTCTAGACTCCCTCACAGGCATTAAGAACCGCACTGCCTTCGATTCCAATTTCAGTCGTGAAATCGAGCTCAATCGACGTAACAGCAGCGAGCTCTCCGTGATCGTTATGGATATCGATTTCTTCAAGCGGATCAATGATCAGTATGGTCATGCGGTGGGAGATCTGGTGTTGAAACAGGTTGCGAAGGCGGTAGAAGAGACCATTCGCAGCAGTGATGCCCTCTATCGTTATGGCGGTGAAGAGTTCGTGGTGGTACTTAACGGCACCGATAAGACCGGCGCCAAACTGTTGGCTGAGAGAATCCGGGAAAACATCGAAAGTCTGCGGATTGAATCCTTGAAGAATCTGCAGGTCACCCTGAGCCTGGGCGTCAGCATGATGAATGAAGGTGACACCTCCGAATCACTCTTCAAGCGTGCCGACGAAGCGCTCTATGCCGCCAAGAACCAGGGTCGCAATCAGGTCGTGATGGGCGAATAAACCCCTACTTCAATTGTCTGGTGTAACTGCAGAGTGTGCTCAGATGACACTCACTGCAACGGGGTTGTTTGCAACAGACCCTCTTGGCGTGAATCACGATTAACGCATGAAACTCATTATAGTATTCCGCATCGCCAGCCAAGGCCTGTTCGATGGTCTGGCGTAAATCCTCATAAACGACATCAGCGTCGACCCAGCCGATCCTGCCCAACAGTCTGCGGGTATAGGCATCAATGACAAAAACCGGTCGTTGAAAGGCATACAGCAGAATATCGTCCGCCGTTTCCGGACCAATACCCGTTACACCAAGCAGCTGAGCACGCAACTCCAGATCAGCCAGCTTGTGTAACTCCCGATTCTCCACCAGCAAAGCACAGAGATTCTGCACACGTTCCGCTTTCAGGTTGAAGTAACCGGAGGGCCGGATGGCCTCGGCGAGTGACTCACGGGGCATGGCAAGCAACGCTTGCGGATTGAGTTCACCAAGGTCTTTTAGATTGAGGATTGCCTTTTCCACATTGGTCCAGGCCGCATTCTGGGTCAGTACCGCACCCAGCATCACCTCAAAAGGAGTCTCTGCCGGCCACCAGTTCTGTGCACCGTAGTGTGCGAAAAGTTGCTCAAACAGCTCTTCCAGTCGAGCCTTGAGTGACCTCAACGAGAGCGTCCACCCGAGGATTTTTTACCCTTCCATGGACTGTTCTTAGGGACAGGTTTTGTCTCTCGGGAAGCTTGCCGGGGATTGCTTCGTTTGCTGCTTTGGCGGGGTTTGGCACCTTTTGGTGGGTAACCTTTGCCTTTACCTTTGGCTTTAGGCCTGTTTTTCGGTCGTTCGGTTTTCACACCGGATACATTGGCCAGCTCTTCGATCTCTTTATCATCTAGGAAGCGCCAACGCCCGACCTTAAGTGCGCTTTCAAGTATCACACTGCCATAGCGCACCCGCTTGAGCCGACTGACCTGACAGCCAACCGATTCCCACATGCGCCGAACCTCTCGCTGCCGTCCCTCCATGATGACAACGTGAAACCAGCGGTTGAACCCCTCGCCACCAGACTCAACAATCTCTTCGAAACGGGCCGGACCATCATCCAGCTCAACCCCGTGGGTCAGTTGATGGAGTTGCTCCTCACTGACTTCACCCATCACCCGTACGGCATACTCCCGTTCCACCTGCTGGCTCGGGTGCATCAATTGATTGGCCAGTTCCCCATCTGTGGTCAAAAGCAGCAGGCCCGAGGTATTGATATCCAACCGGCCGACCGGAATCCAACGCCCACGCTCCAGTCTGGGCAAACGTTGAAAAACCGTACGACGGTTCTCCGGATCATTGCGGGTAACCAGTTCCCCTTCCGGCTTGTTGTAGACCAGCACTTGCCGCTCCGGTGCTTCGAGCTTACGCTTGGAGACCGGCCGACCATCGACCCGGATGCTGTCTTCCGGCAGAACCCGGAGCCCCAGTTCAGCCAGTTTGCCGTTGACTTCCACCCGTCCCGCAGCGATCCAGCCTTCGATTTCACGCCGTGAACCCAGACCTGCGTTGGCCAGCACCTTCTGCAGGCGATCTCCGATAGGCTGTTTCTCCCTACTCATCGATCTCGGTCTTCAATGGGGTTTGCTCCTCATCGGACAGAGCCACTGCAGGTGGTTCTGTTTCAGGTTGTTCAGCGTCGTCCATGGGCTCCGTATCAACGTCAATCTGCTGATCCGAAGTATCATCCTCTGCAGATGGCGTTTCAGCGCTATCCAAATGATCAAACGAGTCTGTCTCATCGGATGATTCAGCGAAAACCTCTGGCTCTGCTTCAGCCTCTGATTCCTTGACAGTAGATTCCGTATCAATCTCATCGGTTGGGATTGCGTCATCACCATCCTGTTGCGTCTCGGGATCTTCCTCACCACCCTCGGCGGCCTTTGCGTCACCGTCAGGCTGCTCGTCACTCACCTTGTCCGGATCCTGTAACTCCAGTTCCCGGTTGATTGAATCGAGATCGCGGATCTCCGCCAGGGTTGGCAGTTCATTCAGACTCTTCAGGTTGAAATAGTCGAGAAACTCTTTGGTGGTGGCATAGAGTGCCGGCTTGCCAGGCACATCCCGATGCCCCACGACCCGGACCCACTCTCTTTCGGTCAACGTCTTGATGATGTTGGTGCTTACGGAGACACCGCGGATATCTTCAATTTCACCACGAGTGATCGGTTGACGGTAGGCGATCAATGCCAGGGTTTCCAACAGCGCTCTGGAGTATTTTGGCGGACGTTCGGCCCACAGCTTGGAGACCCAGGGTGAAAACTCTGCGCGCACCTGGATACGAAAACCGCTGCCAACCTCGGTTACCTCGATGCCACGCCCATCATAGTCTTCGGTAAGTTCTGCCAGGACCTCTCGCAGACTCTTTTTCTCCGGCTGTTCCGACTCGGCAAAGAGTCCGACCATCTCATCCAGGCTCAAGGGTTTGCCGGCCGCCAGCAAGGCCGCCTCTATGATCTGTTTCAGTCTGTTCTGTTCAGTCATCTTATGAAATCTTCGCTTTGACATGAATCGGGGCAAAGGCTTCCGCCTGCACCAACTCGATCAGCGAGCCTTTTATCAATTCCAGCACCGCCAGGAAAGTTACCACCACACCCAAACGGCCTTCGGTGATATCAAACAGTTCGGTGAAGCTGACAAACTGCTGACCATCGATACTCTGCAGTACGTGAGACATCTTCTCACGCACCGACAACGGCTCTTTCTCAACCCGATGGCTGGTGAACATATCGGCGCGATGCATCACATCGGCAAGCGCCAGCATGACCTCTCGTAGTTCCACATCAGGTTCGCTGACTTCCACATGCCGCTCAACCAGTTCCGCATGTCCCTGAAAGGTGTCCCGGGTCATGTGCTCCAGACCATCTAGATCCTCGGCGGCCTGCTTGTAGCGCTCATACTCCTGCAGACGGCGAATCAGCTCAGCCCTGGGGTCCTCCACATCCTCATCTTCACTCACCGGCCGCGGCAGTAACATGCGGGATTTGATCTCCGCCAGCATGGCGGCCATGACCAGATATTCAGCCGCCAGTTCGAGCCGCATTTCGTTCATCATGTCGATGTAGCTGACATACTGATCGGTGATTTCGGAGATCGGGATATCGAGAATATCCAGATTCTGCCGGCGGATCAGATAGAGCAGCAGATCCAGTGGCCCCTCGAAGGCATCCAGAAACACCTCCAGGGCATCCGGCGGTATATAGAGATCGGTGGGCGGGGTGGCCAGAGGCTCGCCCATCACCATGGCAAATGGCATCTCCTCCTGTTCCGGATGGTGGTGGGGATGGTTTTCGGTCGGTTCCATGGCTGACTATTATCTTCTGTTGATTGATGAGATTCCGGGGTGATTATCCCAGAATCTGCAATGACATGGCCTCACGGACTTCCCGCATGGTCTCCCGGGCCACCGCTCTGGCCTTCTCGGAGCCCGCTTCGATGATACTCCTAACCCGCTCCGGTTGCGCCTCCAATTCGGCCGCTCTGGCCTGCATCGGTCTGAGCTCTTCCAGAACCGCTTCAATCACCGGAGCTTTGCACTCGAGACAACCGATTCCGGCACTGGTACAGCCCGCCTGCACCCACTCCCGGGTCTTCTCGTCCGAGTAGACCTCATGAAACTGCCAGACAGGACACTTCTGCGGGTCCCCCGGATCGGTTCTGCGTACCCGGTTGGTATCGGTGGGCATGCGTTTCAGTTTGTTCTCCACCTGGTCGGGGGTCTCCCGCAGGGAGATGGTATTGGCGTAGGACTTGGACATCTTCTGCCCGTCGAGCCCTGGCATTTTCGAGGCCTTGGTCAGCAGTGGCTGAGGTTCAGCCAGAATCACCCGGCCGCTGCCCTCGAGATAACCCAGCAGGCGCTCCCGCTCCTCCATATTGATATTCTGTTGCGCGCCCAGCAGTTCCTGGCCTCGCAAGAGCGCTTCAGCGTCGCCCTGTTCCTGGTAGGCCTTTCTCAGTTGGGCATACTGCTTGGCAGCCTTTTTGCCCATCTTCTTACGGGCGGCTTCCGCCTCCTCTTCGTAGTTGGCGCCACGTCCGTAGATATGGTTGAAACGCCGTGCCACCTCTCGGGTCAGTTCCACATGGGCAACCTGATCCTCTCCCACCGGCACCTGGGCAGCCCGATAGATCAGGATATCCGCCGATTGCAGCAGGGGGTAGCCGAGAAAACCGTAGGTCGCCAGATCCTTCTCTTTCAACTTCTCCTGCTGGTCCTTGTAACTGGGTACCCGTTCGAGCCAGCCCAGCGGGGTGATCATGGAGAGCAACAGATGCAGCTCCGCATGTTCCGGCACCAGGGACTGTACAAACAGAGTTGCTGAGTCACTGTCCACACCGGCCGCAAGCCAGTCGATCACCATGTCCCAGATACTCTCCGGGATCACGCTGGGATCGTCATAGTGGGTAGTCAGCGCATGCCAGTCCGCGACAAAAAAGTAGCAGTCGTACTCTTCTTGCAGGGTAACCCAGTTCTTTAACACCCCATGATAGTGACCAAGATGCAGCTGCCCTGTGGGACGCATACCGGAGAGCACCCGGTTTGCACTTAATGGCTGATTCAAATCTAACTCCTTGCGGGACTGAGAATGACAGGAATAAGTTGTGTGACCAGATCGGTTGCCGGTAGGATCTTGATCGTCAGACCAACCAGTGGCCAAAGCAGAAAACCCAGGATGCCGGTAACCAGCAGGATCAATACGATGAACAGGCCATATGTCTCAAGCCGGGAGAAGAGCTGAGCCTGCTTGGGGGGCAACAGAGAGTAGACAACCCGGCCCCCATCCAGCGGGGGAATCGGCATCAGATTCAGGGCCATCAGTACGGCGTTGAACAGCACGCCGGCGACCCCCATCAGCATCAACGGCACACCCAACCAGTCAAAATGTTCGAGCGACAGCGCGCCGACGTAGACCATCAGCGCCCAGATCAGTGCCATCAGCAGATTGGCGCCTGGTCCGGCCAGCGCCACTAGCCCCATATCACGCTTCGGTTGACGCAGATTGTTCCAGTTGACCGGCACCGGCTTGGCCCAACCGAAGACGAAGCCGGTCAGCAGATAGGCGCCCAGTGGCACCAGGATGGTACCCACCGGATCGATATGCTTGATCGGGTTGAGGGTCACCCGCCCCAGCATCTCGGCGGTCTTGTCACCCAGAAGCTTGGCCACCCAGCCGTGCGCCGCCTCGTGCACCGTGATGGCGAATATCATCGGCAAGACAAAGATTGCCAGTTTTTGAATCAGACTAAGGCCTTCCATCGGAAAATTATACCTCGAACAGGGATGTGTCGCCTTTACCGGCGCGCACAACCTCAGGCTGATGATCGGTCATCACCACCACCGTGGTGGCTTCATAGCCGCAATACCCACCATCGATGATCAGATCCACCTGGTGATCCAGCAGATCGCGCATCTCATAAGGATCAGTCAGGGGCATCTCCTCTCCGGGCAGAATCAGAGTGGTACTCATGATCGGCTCGCCCAGCTCCTGCAGCAGTGCACGAACGATCTCATTGTCAGGCACCCGAATTCCGATGGTTTTACGCTTCGGATGCATCAGCCGCCGGGGCACCTGTTTGGTTGCCTTATGGATGAAGGTATAGGGTCCAGGGGTCAGGTTTTTCAGCAACCGGTAGTCCTGGTTGTCGATCTTGGCATAGTGGGAGATCTCGGTCAGGTCCCGGCAGACCAGGGTGAAATTGTGGGCGTCATCCACCTTACGGATTCGTCGGATCCGCTCCATCGCCCCTTTATCCCCGATATGACAACCCAGCGCATAGCTGGAATCGGTGGGATAGATCACCAGCCCCCCTTCCTGAATGATGCTGACCGCCTGTCGGATCAGTCGGACCTGGGGATTTTCCGGATGGATCTGAAAAAACTGCGCCATGATAGTTCCCGATCAGCCCAGCTGGCTCCGCAGGTCGGTCTGCCCCGACAGATTCCAATTTTGCCACACCGGCTTGCAACCCTTCGGCAACCTGGGCAATCGACCCAGCTCGATCCAGGGGTTCTCCGGGCAGTGAAAATCGGATCCGGCAGACGCCAAGAGATCAAAATCCCTGGCATGCTTCGCCATGTTGACGTAATCATCCCGGCTATGGCTGCCGGATATCACTTCCAGGCCATCCCCCTGCAAAGCGACAAATTGCTTCAACAACTGACGCAATTTGCTGCGGGTCATCCTGTAGCGGGCCGGATGGGCGATCACTGCCTGCCCCCCGGCAGCATGAATCCAACCAACCGCCTCTTCCAGGCTGGCCCACTCGCCCGGCACATGGCCTGGCTTGCCGCTGACCAGAAAACGTTTAAAAACCTTGCGCTCATCTTCAACGATGCCGGATTGGACAAGAAACCGTGCGAAATGGGTACGACTCACCAGACACCCTTCCGCCAGGGCGAGCGCCCCCTCGTAAGCACCGGAAATCCCTGCCTTGTCGAGTCTTCTGCCAATCTCTTCCGCACGCCACTCGCGGAAATCCCGAAGCTTCTGCAGTCCGGCATCCAGCCGGGAATCGTGGGGGTCCAGATTCAGTCCGACCAGGTGCACAGTCTGCCGATTCCAGCTGACCGACACCTCAACCCCGGGAATCAGTACCAGACCACAGCTCTGTGCGGCCTCGCTGGCCTCGTCGATACCCGCTGTGGTGTCGTGATCGGTCAGCGCCAGGACTTCGACCCCAGCCTCAGCGGCACGCTGCACCAAAGCCCGTGGGGAGAGGGTCCCATCGGAGGCGGTAGAGTGGCTGTGTAGGTCGTATACGCAAAACATGGGGGCGGATTGTACCCATTGTCCTGCGCTACGGATACAAAAATCGCCAGTTCAGGAATTTCCATCGATTCGCCTCGACCCGACGTTGAATAAACACCCGGCAGAGTTCAGCCACATCTCACAGACGAGTCTCCAGCAGCCTGATACAATGACGCCCATGTTATTCGATAATCTGACCATCAACTCGATCAGCAGCCGATTTGATGAACTCACCACCGAGCTCATCAAAGCGGAGCGCATACAGGAATTGTCCGATCCTGATCACTCACCCGCCGCACTGCGCGAAACCATGTTCCGCCTGATCGATATCCTGCAGCTGGTTGACCAGCAGACAGAGAACGAATCGGAAAATGCCCTGTCTGAAGACGAGCTGAATGAATTGGGAGACTACGGGATCAACCTGTTGATGGATTTCTCCGCACTGGCGATGCAGCTGGAGCTCAACGAAGAGAGCCGTGAGATCGAGGATCTTGCCCTGCCCCTGGCCCTGTGGCTGGGCAGACACCTGGGACAGATCAAAACCCTGGAGCCGATCGTCAATGCACTGGCCAGGCTTGCCAACACCTATCAGGACAACGCCGAGTTGGAACAGCTCTATGAGGTGGTCCAGGAGTTGCTGAATACGGTTTCTCCTGAACTGAAAACCAGAAAAAAACAAGAATCTACTTCAGAACCATGGCGCATCCTTCTGATTAATCAAGCTATTATTGCAACAAGAAGTCACCGCCCAGGACTTATTGAACGAGCCTATGAGATACTCGTCGAGTACATACCGGAAGAGGCCCCGGCATTTTTCAAGGAGGGCATGAGCCAGATGGAGGCCCTGAATTATCCACAACAGGTACGCGAAGTCGTTGAGAAGTATTACAATCTCTGGAGTTCACCCAGAACCTTACACTAAATCGTTATACAATCCCTGACCGGTCCTTCGCCATCCTGAACTTACCTACTGATTCCAAATGAAACTGCTTGCCGATTTTTTTCCAGTCATCCTGTTCTTTGTCGCCTATAAACTCTACGGCATCTATATCGCCACCGGTGTTGCGATTGCCGCCTCCGTCGTTCAGGTCGGCTACGGCTGGCTGCGTAAAGGCCATGTGGAACGGATGCATCTGATCACCCTGGCGATCCTGGTGGTTTTCGGCGGGCTGACCATCCTGCTGCAGGACCGCACCTTCATCATGTGGAAACCGTCCGTCATCAACTGGCTGTTCGGGCTGGTGTTTATCGGCAGCATGTTTATCGGTAAAAAACCCCTGGTACAGCGCATGATGGAGAGTGCCATCGATGTACCGGATCCCATCTGGAACAAGCTCAACCTGGCGTGGGGGGTATTCTTCATCGTACTGGGTTTTCTCAACCTCTACGTGGCGAATGACTTTTTCGTCGCTGAGGCTCAACTGATGGAACTGAGCGGATTGCAACAAATCGACTTCGATAACTGTCACACACAGTTTCAAGGCATTGAATTGCAGATGTGTCATGATGCCCACTCTCTGGAAGAGAGCTGGGTAAATTTCAAACTGTTCGGCATGATGGGGCTGACACTGGGCTTTGTGATTCTGCAAGCCTTCTATCTGGCACGCCATATGCGCGAACCTGAACCTGAAACCGAGGAGAATTGAGTGCTCTACGCGATCATCGCTGAAGACCGGGAAGACAGTCTGGAACAGCGTCTGAAAATCCGTCCGGACCATGTACAACGACTGCAACAGTTACAGAACGAGGGAAGACTCGTACTGGCAGGCCCCCACCCTTCGGTGGATGCGGAGGATCCAGGCCCGGCCGGATTTACCGGCAGCCTGATCGTTGCTGAATTCGACAGCCTGGAGAGCGCCAAATCCTGGGCGGATGAGGATCCTTATATTAAATCGGGTGTTTATGCACGGGTAACCGTCAAACCCTTTAAGAAAGTGTTGCCTAACTAGGCACCAATAAGTATTAATCACCACAAGGTAAGATCAATGATGAACAAACAGATCATTCTGGCTGTACTCTGCAGCGCTGGACTTTTGAGCGGCTGTAATCAGTCTACGGAACAGACGACAGCGGTTGCTGCCAACGACAGCCAACGCTCAGCCACCCTGCCGGCGAAGACAGAAAGCGATGCTGCGGATATGGACGTCAACACCCTGTTGACGGTGAATGGCAAACCGGTCACCCGGGCCATGTACAGCCTCTACTTCCAGGACCGCATGCGTGGCGTACCGGACGCCAAGACCTCGGCAGAAATGCAGATGGGCGTTCTCAATGAGCTGGCCAACATCCTGATCGTCTCTCAGGCAGCGGAAGAGGCCGGCCTGGCCAAGCGCGAGGATGTTTCCGCTTCTCTTGAATTGCTGAAAGCCAAATTGCTGACCCAGGTTGCGATCCAGGAGCATGCCACCAAGCATCAGCCCACCGATGAAGAGATTCAGCAGATCTACGACGCCGAGTATGCCAGTCAGTCGAATACCGAGTATAAGGCGAGACACATTCTGGTGAAGGAGGAAGAGGAAGCCAAGAAGCTGATCACCGAGCTGGATGGCGGCAGCGATTTCGCCGAACTGGCCAAGCAACACTCAACCGGACCGACCGGTAAAGATGGCGGTGACCTGGGTTGGTTCGATGCGGCACAGATGGTGGAGCCTTTCGCCCAAGCCCTGACCGGTATGGAAAAGGGCAAATACTCCGCCGCACCGGTACAGACCCAGTTCGGCTGGCACGTAATCCTGCTGGAAGAGAGCCGCCAGAGCCCGGCGCCCACGCTGGAGAGCGTCAAGGGTAAAATCCAAACCGCGCTGCAGCAGAAAGCCCTCACCGACTACATGCAGGGATTGCGTGATTCCGCTAAATTGGTCTTCAATGAGAAGAATGCCAAGCAGGCACCGGATGCCCAACAGGATGCTTCAATGGCATCATCGCAGCAGTCTGAGAGTGCTGCTGAGCCAACCGCTGAAAAAGAGAGTGGAGACGCCGGCGCACCGGCTGAACAGAAGTAGATCCCTCTAAACCATCATCCCCGGCCTTCAGGCTGGGGATGAGATTTCCCACCGCAAACTACTCCTCCTCTGGCTCCTTACCGGCTTTTCCGATATTGGTAATCGGCACAACCTTGGTCTGCGGGGGCTCATCGACAAAATAGGGGCGCTCCTGGGCGGTGCGGCCACCTTCATCGGCAAGCTCTTTCTCCCGTGCGGTGATCAGGCCAAGACAGTAACGAATATCCTGTATCGTCTTCTCTGACAAGGGATGTTTGAGGCTCTTCGACTCCGGGGTGACTTCACGCACAATGGTGGTGAGCAGCTTGCGCATCACCATCATGATCTCCCGTTCCTGATTCGATTGTTCATTCATAAGCTATACCACTAAAACTTTTGATACTTGAGAAACCTCCGATCAATTCCCTTCCTGTCAGCCCTGGAAAAGCCGGGTTGGAGGAAAATCGAGCAGATGGATTCAATACATGGGGTAAAACTAACACGTGGGAGCAATCATTAAAACGCCCGGGCAGAGGCGTTATTCGGACTCACTCAACAAGCGTTCCAAAGCGGCCTCATCGAGTACAGTGACGCCCAGTTTTTCCGCCTTGGTGAGTTTTGAGCCTGCCGCTTCACCCGCCAACAGATAGTCGGTCTTGCTTGAGACACTGCCGGTGACTTTCGCCCCCTGGGCCAGCAGGATCTGTTTGAACTCATCCCGGGGCCGACTCAGGGTGCCGGTGATTACCACGGTTTTTCCTGTCAGGGAGGAAGCCGCTGTCTCGACCCGGGCCACCTCCGGCCACTCGATGCCGGCCTGCAGCAGCTCATCGATGACGGCCCGGTTATGGGATTGACGAAAGAAGGAGACGATGTGTGCAGCGACGATCGGCCCCACATCCGGGGTCTCCTGCAGAGACTCCTCATCCGCATCCTCGATCGCTTTGAGGGTCAGAAACTGTTGCGCCAGGGACTGAGCTGTCGCCTCCCCCACTTCCCGGATACCCAATCCATAGAGAAAACGGTTGAGGCTTGTCTGTTTGCTTTTGGCCAGGGCGTCGAGCAGATTTTGCGCCGATTTCTCCGCCATCCGCTCAAGCCCGCTGAGCTGTTGCAGGCTGAGGGAATAGAGATCCGCCGGGGTTTCGACCATCTCCAGTTCCACCAACTGCTCCACCAGTTTGTCGCCCAACCCTTCGATATCCATCGCTTTGCGTGAGGCAAAGTGTTTGATCGCCTCCTTTCGCTGAGCCGGGCAGAAGAGACCACCAGAGCAGCGGGCCACCGCCTCGCCTTCGGCGATAATCACTTCGGAGTCGCACACCGGACAACGTTCCGGCAGATCCACGGATTGACTGAAGGCGGGACGCTGTTCCAGGATCACACTGACCACTTCCGGGATCACATCACCGGCCCTTCGGACAATCACCGTATCGCCGACTCTAACATCCTTGCGCCGGACCTCGTCCATGTTGTGCAGGGTGGCGTTGCTTACCGTGACACCGCCGACAAACACAGGTTGCAGTCGGGCTACCGGGGTGACGGCTCCGGTTCTGCCCACTTGAAACTCAATCGCCTCCACCTGGGTCAGCTCCTCCTGGGCCGGAAACTTGTAAGCCACGGCCCAACGGGGGGCACGGGAGACAAAACCCAACTGGGCTTGCAGCTCCAAACCATCGACTTTGAATACCACCCCGTCGATGTCATAAGGGAGATCATCACGCTCCGTTTCCAGTTGCCGGAAGTAATCGATACAGCCCTGGATGCCTTCTGTTACCGCCATCAGCGGCGAGGTTGGAATGCCAAAGGATCTCAGCGCGTTGATCCGCTCGCTGAGATTCCGTTCTGCAGGTTCCGGTGAGACTTCACCAAAGCCATAGGCGAGAAAGGTCAACGGCCTTTGTGCGGTAATTCGGGGATCCAGTTGCCGCAGCGATCCGGCGGCCGCATTGCGTGGATTCACGAAGGCCTTCTCATCGGCTTTACGCGCCCGCTCATTGAGGCTTTCAAAGCCGGCTTTCGGCATGAACACTTCGCCCCGCACTTCAAGCACATCGGGCCAATCGTCGCCCTGAAGCTTCAGAGGAATCGCCTGAATGGTGCGCACGTTACTGGTCACATCCTCACCCTGGCTGCCATCGCCACGGGTAGCCCCCATGACCAGACTGCCCTGTTCATAGCGCAGACTCACTGCCAGACCATCCAGCTTGGGTTCGGCCAGATAGTTGATCGTTTGCGACTCTGACAGCTTCAATCGATCCTTGATGCGACGCTCAAAATCCCTCATCTCATCATCGTCGAACGCATTATCAAGGGAGAGCATCGGTACTCGATGGAGCACCTCATCGAAGCCATCCAACAGTTTGTCACCCACACGCTGGGTTGGTGAATCCGCCGTGATCAGCTCAGGGTGCTCTGCCTCAAGCGACTGCAGCTCCCGCATCAGCCGGTCGTACTCCGCATCGGGAATCAGTGGGTCGTCATAGACATAGTAGCGTCGGTTGTGATCGTTGATCTGTTGACGCAAAACTTCGACCCGGGAGAGAATCTCCTGGCTGGGATTCAACCTTTACTCCTGGCCAGTTGCACCTGTCGACGATGTTCTATGATCTGGCCACGCAGGTGTTCGATGGTCTGCTTGGTCAGGGCACTGTGGGTATCATCCTGCAGCTCACCGTCGAGAAGAGCCGCCAGGCGTTCGGCGGTAAACAGCAGATCGGAGAAGACCGCCATACTGTCCCCCGGCACCGGTAGCTGGGTGAACAGGGTCAGCCCCGGTGTGGTGAACTGCTCCACATCCTCGGTGGGAAAGGTACCCGGCTCGACCATACTCGCCAGATTGAATTGAGGGGCCTGCCGACTGTCGCTACTGAGCCGGTGATAGATCGACAAGCTGCCCATAACCATCCCGGTCTCGCTCATCGCTTTCTGAATATCCAGACCGTTGAACGGCGCTTTCCTGGCCTTCAGATTGATCTGGATGATCAGCTTCGGCACATCCACCGGCGACTCTTCCTGAGCACTGAATCCGAACAGTTCCTGCTGCTCCGGGGTTTCGAAGCTGTCGTCGGCACGCATCTCCAGATCCGAGGTAACCTCATCATCGGCACGCATGGGTTCCGAGTCGGGAAACTCTTCGTTGAGCTGCTCCGTATCCTCTTCCTCCCACTGGGCCCAGGTGTCCTCCTCCTGGTGGTGGAGATTCTCCGAGTGCTCCATCGTCATCTCGTCACCGACGACAGGCTCCTCCTCTGCAGGCGGCGAGATCTCAGGCTCTTTGAATTCCGGGACAACCCGACGTCGCGCCTGGGACATCTCCCGTTTGCGGCGGTTGGTCTCATAGAAGTAGATGGCGGCCAGAAATACCAGACCAAGCAGTAACAGAACGATACGCAGGGTTGTGGCATCCATGAGTTTACAAAGCGGCCAGTTGAGCCGCCTCCTCCACATCGACAGTTACCAAACGTGAGACACCCGGTTCATGCATGGTGACACCAGAGAGTTGGTTAGCGATTTCCATGGTGATCTTATTATGGGTAATAAAGATGAATTGTACCTGATCGGACATCGATTTCACCATCTCGCAAAAGCGACCCACATTGGCATCGTCCAACGGCGCATCCACCTCATCGAGCATACAGAAAGGCGCCGGATTGAGCTGGAATATGGAGAACACCATAGCCACCGCCGTGAGTGCCTTCTCACCACCGGAGAGCAGGTGGATGCTGGCGTTGCGTTTACCCGGTGGGCGCGCCATCACAGTGACGCCGGTATCCAGTAGATCTTCACCGGTCAGCTCCAGATAGGCGTGACCGCCACCGAACAGCCGGGGGAACAGATCCTTGATGCCCGCATTGACCTTGTCGAAGGTCTCTTTGAAACGGGTTCGGGTCTCCCGATCGATCTTACGAATGGCGTTTTCCAGTGTCTCCAGGGAGCTGGTGATATCCGCATGCTGCTCTTCAAGATATTTGAGACGTTCGGACTGCTCCTGAAACTCGTCGATGGCCGCCAGATTGATCGGCCCGAGTCGCTGGATCCGGTTCGCCAGGGACTCCACCTTCTGTTGCCATACCGGTTCGCTGGCCTCTTCCGGCATGGTCTTGAACAGCTCTTCCGCTACCAGTCCACCTTCGTCCAGCTGCTCCTGCAGGGTGTTGCGGCGGACTGAGACTTCCTGGTTCTGCAGTTGAGCCTGGTTCAATTTGTCCCGACGCTGCTGTACCCGCTGTTCGGCCTGATGCCGCTGCTGCTCCTTCTCGCGCAGCTGGCCATCCACATCCTCCAGTCCCTGACGGACCTGGTTCAGCTCCTGCTCGACACTGCTGCGGGCTTCCAGTTTGACATTCAGATCCTGCAGCTGCTGCTGCATCGGCGCCTCGGCATTTTCCAGGCTCTGCTTCAACTCATCCCGGCGCTGGGTCAACTGATCCAGCTGACTGCGGGCCCGCTGCAGATTCTGGGTCAGCGAAGTGTGCACGGTTCGCATCGATTCGACCTGCAGTTCCCGCTGGTGGGTGGCCGTTCGCTGCTGGTTGAGCTTCTCTCTCGCCTCGCTGACCTGGGTTCTCAGTTCATCGCGACGCTGTACCAGGGACTCCCGTCGGGAGCCCAGGGTCTCGATCGCTTCCAGGGCCAGATGCAGACGCTGGCGGGTCTCTTCCATCAGCAGATGGTCGTTCTCGATCTGTTCGGCGATCTCCTGCTGCTCCTGCTGCAACTGTTCACGACGCTGGCGCAGATGGTCGGCACGGGTCCGCTTACTGCTCAGGTTGGAGCGCACCTCGGACAAGGCCCGGTTGAGTTGGTTGTAGCTGGCCTGGGACTGCTCCCGCTCCTGCTCCAGATGCTTCAGCCGCTCACGCCCCTGCTCCAGCTGTTCGGTCAGTTCGTCAACCTGCAGCTGTTGCTCTTGCAGGGTCTGCTTCAGGATGCGCAGCTCCTCCTCCCGACCCAGCACACCGGCCCGCTCATCCGACTCGCGGGTGATTCTCAACCAGTTGCGACCCAGCCAGATCCCCTCGGGGGTGATCAGCGACTCGCCCGGATTAAGACTGTGACGACGATGCAGCGCGGTGGGCAGGTCGTCCACCATCCGCACACCGGCCAGCAGACTCTGCAGGCTCCAGGGAGCCTCGATCTGGGTGGCAAGATCATCCGCATGGGGTTCCGCTGTGCTGGCCGCACTGCCGTCCCATAGGGTCAATGTGCCCTTCTGCAACTGGGGCAGCGCGTCATTCAGCTGGTCGAGATCGTCGATACAGACCGCCTGCAGATGAAAACCGAGCACCACCTCAACCGCCTGTTGCCAGCGTGGGGTGACTTTGATCTGTTGCGCCAGCCGCTGGGCCGACTGTAACTGGGTTTGCTCCAGCCACTCGGCGATATCGCTTTCCGCCTCACCCAGGGCAGCCTGCTGCAGCGCCTCCAAGGAGGCCTGACGACCTTTGTTCGATTGCAGTTCCGCCCGAGCCTGATCGAGCTGATTCGCCTGCTGATTGTTGAGCTCCCGCTGCTGATTGATCTGATCGACCATCTCACTCAACTGATTGTGCAGGATATCCACCGAATCTTTCTGGCCCGACTCCTCCGATTCCAGTTCGCCGATCTCACCCAGCAGACGGCTGTCATCCAGGCGTGAAAGCTCTTCATCAAATCGCTGCAGACGACGCTCCAGATTGCTGCCCTGCTGCTCAAGATGGTTGATCCGGGTACGCTCCACCTGCGCGGTCTGGGCCGGTTCCGCCGCCTGCTGATTGAACTGCTCCCACTCCGCCTGCCAGCTCTGCATCGCCTGCTCGGCCTGATTGAGGGCTTCGGAGAGCTTATGCTCATCCTCCCTCGCCTCCATCAACTGGGGCTCTTCACTCTGCAAGTTGTGATTCAGCTCATTCAGGCGTGACTCATCCTGCGCCCGATGGGCCTCAGACTCCTGAAAGGCCTGTTCGACCTGTTCCAGATCCTGCTGCTGCTGTTTCTGGGTATCCCGGGCAAACTGGATCGCCTGCTCAAGACCACTGATCTCCGCGCCGAGACTGTAAAACCGCCCCTGCACCTCGTTGAACAGATCATTGGCTTCGGTGTGCTTCTCCCGATCCTCTTCGATCACCGACTCCAGCTTGCGCTGCTCTGCCAGAGCCGCTTCCAGATGGTTCTGCAGCTCGGCGATATTGCGCTCCCGCTGTTGCAGATCCTGATCCAGTGTGCGCCAGCGCAGTGCCAACAACTCCGCCTTGGTCTGGCGCTCTTCCTGTTTCAGGGTCTGATACTTTTCCGCGGTGGCCGCCTGCCGTTGCAGATGCTGCAGCTGTTTCGCCACCTCATCCCGCAGGTCGGTAAGACGCTCCAGATTCTCCCGGGTATGACGGATGCGATTCTCGGTTTCGCGACGACGCTCCTTATATTTGGAGATACCCGCCGCCTCTTCGAGGAAGGTCCGCAGATCTTCCGGACGCGCTTCGATCAGACGGGAGATCATGCCCTGTTCGATGATCGAGTAGCTGCGTGGCCCCAGGCCGGTGCCTAGGAAGAGATCGGTGATATCACGACGACGGCAACGCACCCCATTTAAATAGTAGAGGGATTGACCGTCGCGGGAGACCTGACGTTTGACTGATATTTGGTTGTACTGGGCATACTGGCCACCGGCCCGCCCTTCCGCATTATCGAAAAGCAGTTCGATGGTAGCTGCGCCGACAGGTTTACGGGCTGTCGAGCCATTGAATATGACATCCGCCATCGATTCGCCACGCAGCATTTTGGCTGAGCTTTCACCCATCACCCAGCGGACTGCATCGATAACATTGGATTTGCCGCAACCATTCGGCCCAACGATGCCGACCAGATTACTCGGAATCGGTACAGTGGTTGGATCGACGAATGATTTAAACCCGGCGAGCTTGATTTTCTCGAGACGCATGGGCCGCTAAGATACACCAAAGAGGGGCAATGTTACAGGGGACAAAAGCAAAAATATGTACCGGAACTCTTTTTTATAACTTACTGTTTTTTCAAGCTTATAAAGGAAATACTTCAGACTGGGCACAGGCTCACGTATAATTCATCGCCATTTTACTGACGAGACTGTGAAACCATGCCCAGCCAACCAAGCAAAGATCTGGAAACTTTCGAAAATCCCCAACCGGAAAGGGATTATACGATCCGCATCAACATCCCCGAATTCACCTGCCTCTGCCCGAAAACCGGCCAGCCCGATTTTGCTGAAATGACTCTGGAGTATGTTCCCGAGAAGCTTTGCGTGGAACTCAAAGCCCTGAAGATGTACATCTGGTCATTCCGCGATCAGGGGGCTTTCCACGAAGCCGTAACCAATGAGATTCTGGCGGATCTGGTGGCCGCCACCCAGCCCCGCTTTATGCGACTGACTGCCGAATTCAACGTTCGCGGCGGCATCTACACCACCGTGGTTGCAGACCACAGAGCCGAAGACTGGCAGCCACCGGTACCAGTCACCCTGCCCTGACTGCAAACAGCAACTCCGGGACAGGATCATGGGACTCTGCATAGGCATCGATCTGGGCACCTCGGGTTGCCGGGTTATCGCGATCGATGAGCATGCCGAAGTGGTCTCCACCCTGACCCGACCGTTACCGGATTCTGTTTCGCCAGCAAAAGGCGAACAGCAACAAAACCCACAGGACTGGTGGCAAGCGGTCACCGAACTGTTACAGGAAACCGTTGCAAAGATCGGTAACAAACCAGTAGATGCGATCGCCGTGGATGGCACCTCCTCAACCCTGTTGTTGACCGATCACCAGGGCACGCCACTCACCCCGGCACTGATGTACAACGACAGTCGCAGCCGTGACAACCTGAAACTGTTGAAACAAGTCGCGCCAGAAGGTAGCCCGGTATTGATTGCCAGTTCCAGTCTGGCAAAGCTGCTGCATCTCAGTAGCAATCTGAATACCGACAGCTATTACGCCCTACACCAGGCCGATTGGATTATGGGGCGTCTGACTGGAAACTACCGCCTCAGTGATGAGAACAACGCACTGAAATTGGGGTACGACCCAATCTCTCGGCAATGGCCGGAGTGGATCAACACTCTCAATTTCGATACCGACTGCCTGCCCGAGGTACACCCCTGCGGAACACCGGTAGGAAAACTGAGCAAGGATGCGGCCCAGGCAACCGGGTTGCAAAGTGGAGTCACTGTCGTGGCTGGCACAACGGATAGCAACGCCGCCTGTCTGGCAACCGGAGCCAATGAGATCGGTGATGCAGTCACATCCCTTGGCAGCACTCTGGTGGTGAAGATTCTCTCGGATAAACCGGTTTTCGACTCACGATACGGTATTTACAGCCATCGCCTTGGGGACCGGTGGTTGGTGGGAGGTGCATCGAACAGTGGTGGTGCCGTGTTGCGTCACTACTTCAAACCCAAACAACTCCCTGGATTAACCGATGCTATGCAAGTCAATCAACCCACCGGCCTTGACTACTACCCTCTGGTATCAGCCGGAGAGCGGTTCCCGATTAACGATCCAGACCTGGCGCCCAGGTTAAGCCCAAGACCTGAAAGTGACAGCTTATTTTTTCAGGCTATCCTCGAAGGTATCGCTGAAGTGGAAAAACAAGGATATAGCCGATTAATGGAACTTGGAGCACCCAAGCCTAAAAAGGTTTTCTCGATTGGTGGTGGTGCTGTTAATGAGCCTTGGAGGCAGATGCGGGAACTGCGATTAGGAGTATCGGTAATCCGCGCTGTTCAACAAGAAGCGGCTTATGGAACCGCACTACTTGCGCTACGCAAAATCAGATATTAAGTTTATTCTAGTACAGACTATATTGCCCTTTAAGTATACGTATTATGATTAAGTTAGAAATTAGTTAATTAGACACGTTTGATTCTTTTTCATTCCCGGATTCAATTCATAAGTGCATAACTTGTACAGGCTAGAAGAAGCGGTCAGTTGTCCGTAGGCTAACCGCTTTTTCTCCGGCAAGAGATGACACG
>NAUB01000031.1 GCA_003676145.1 gamma proteobacterium symbiont of Stewartia floridana
AGATGCTAACTTGTTGAATTTGTGTCTATTTTGGTGTTATATAGAGGTCTTGCTATAAAAAAATAACGAGACAGGGGGTCTCGTTAACGTAACTGTTATGCATAGAAATGAAGCATGAATAGTATTGCAATAATTGGACTACGAATTATATCAATATATCAGATAGTTACTGGCACCAATGCCATCGCAGGCATGAGTATTGCGTTACCTGTAGTTAATACAAACTTTAAAGAAGAGCTGTCAACTCTCCAACTACTTAGTATAGCGATACCATTATTGAGTGGTGTTGTTATTTGGATATTATCAGTACCCATTTCAAGATATGTTACTAATAACCAAAGTACAGAAGTTAAATTGATTGATGATGCAAGTATTGTGGCAGCAGGTACTTTTTTAATTGGAGTGTATTTGGTTTTTTCACAACTTCCGATGCTATTTTTTGTTATTGAAAAATACAATGAACTTGAATATGGCATGGAGTCAACATCTATTACTTCCGCTATAAAACTGTCATCGATTAATTTTACTATTGGATTATTACTTATGATTGGAAATGGATTTTTTGTTAAGGTCTATAAGTGGTTACGGACGGCTTGGTAATGCATAAAAAAAAATAACGAGACAGGGGGTCTCGTTAACGTAACTGTTAGCAATAAAGGAGAAGACCATGAAATTCATTGTGATGGCAATAGCACTTCTACCAACATTGAGTCATTCTAGTGATTGTAGTGAGAAATTATTAGATAAAGAGTTTCGTACTGGTTCATCCGCAAGTGATAAGTATGAATACGATTTCCACCTTGCGTGTAGCTCTAATTTCAAAGAGTATGGAAAGTCAAAAGGCGGAGATGCCGAATTTGCTTTCAAGTTAATTAGTGGTGGCGCAAGCTATAATGAGAATAATTATAATCAATTTAAGGCTAAGAGTTGCAATGAAAGCACACAAGAAAGGCATCGAAAAGCCATGGAATATTACGCGTTCGAGGTTTTCAATAAGGACGCAGTAAATGCGTATTTACAATGCAAGCGTCACCAGGGGTTCTCCTGTTGGGTTCAACCACACGGGTTATCACAAATAAAATTTATTGCGCACCTAGGTACAGGCGCACCGAGATACGAGACGCCGGATGGCATAATAATCAACGGAAACGTACAAATCATAGGCAATAAACTTTCGGCTGGAAGCGTTCTGAAATATGGCCCCCAATCTGTAGTAGTCGAAAGAAACGATGCTGGACCTGTTTTCTTTTCTCTTGATGTTTCTACTGAGATTACCACAAATAGTTGCGAAGCTTTTGTTCCTGGTAATCGTACATATAAAGGCCCACTTTCATGGACGCACGTAGAAAGAAAGGGTGAAACTAGAATATTTCACAAACCTACTCGATATGGTGTGATGCTAAAAGATAAGGAATCTACCTTCGACCGTTTTTGCACTGAACTAGGAATGAGGTTTACTGGAGACTACAGGCAGGAAAAGACAGGAAAAGATTTATCTGAATCGTGGGGCTACATGGAGGAATCAGGCAATTGGGAAAAACATCGGTGTGATTATAAATCAAGTACATGGGACAATTGCTACGTTAAACCTGTTCGCATTAGTTGCACAAGAATAAGTTATTAAATTGCTAAAAAAAAATAACGAGACAGGGGGTCTCGTTAACGTAACTGTTAGGCAAATGAAGTGAGTAGATTCGTATACTTAATAATTTTACTTATTTTTTGCTCGCCGTTAATCGCAGAGGATTACTGTGACAAGGCTTACTGGGATGTCGCATTAGTTAAAGAAGAAGAGAAATGTCGTAACATTGCAGAGTTAGGTAACGATGAAGCGCAATTTGGTTATGGTCTTATACTGATTGGAGGTCATGATCGAATTTCAAAGCCAAATGAGGCTTTTGAATGGTTTACAAAAAGCGCAAAACAAGGAAACCATTTAGCTCAAACGATACTCGGAAGGATGTTAAGCGATTCACATTTTGGTGTTTCACTCGATTTACCAAAAGCCTATGCATGGTGGGCCGTATCAAATAATACAAAATCAGCTAATGAATTATGGTTAAGGTTAACATCAGATCAACAGGACAAAGCAAAAGAGCTAGAGAAAGAATATGCGTCAGCATACGTTAGAAAATGAATTAAATTGCCTAACCAGCAGCTTCAGTGGACGCTGTCGCTATCGCGCCATCTCCACTGAGCTTGGTCGTTATGCATCGTAATACATGAAGAAAGTTTCGTATTTAATTTGTGGATTGGCAGCATTAGTAACTATTGCAATTGGAATAGATAGTATGGAGCCTTACTCACTAACAGCAATAGGGTTTATGGCATGGGCAATATCACCATATGGTTTATTGTCAATTTTAATAAAGTTCTCTAAGTCACAAATAACAATACCAGGAACGTTAATCTTGGCTGTCGCAGCTTCTGTATTTGGGCTTGGGTTAATAATTGACGCTTTATATATACATCTAGATGCGCAAGGAGGATTGGTTTATATAATTGTACCGTTTTGGCAATGGGTTACTTTTCTTTTATGTCTAGTACCTTTTTTCTTACTAAACAGGGAAAATAATGCATAACCAGTCATTTCAGCGGACAAGCCGCTGAATGCGGCGTTAGCCCCCAAAAACGAAATGGAAGACAACGACACAACTTCAGAACTGCAGCAGCTTTTTTTTGCATTTGTAGGCAACACCCTTCTGCAATATCAGCTGCTGGAGCAATCGATTAAGGGAATTCGGAATTGGTCCGCTTTGGTCGAGGCCGATTGGAATTACGAAGACCTAATCTCTTTTTCGCCCAGGAAGAAAGAAACACTGGGTGCGGCCATTCATAGCCTAAGAAAAATCTTAAACTTGTCACCCGAGTTTGAAGAGAAGCTTTTCAAAGTCCTGGAAAACCGTAACCGGTTTGCCCATTCATACATCGAAGGGAAAGATCGGCACCTAGAAAATCAGGAAGAATTGTTCGAGTACATTGCTGAGCTTCAAGAACAAATAATTCAGGTTCAGGAAATGAATTACACGTTCCACGCCTTTCAGCGCATGTACAACGAAAAGCATGTGCCCTCAAACATTATCGAGGCACTTGGCGCTAACCGCATGGATCGGGAAATCGATCGAAGAGTAGAGGCATTCAAAAGCCAAGTTTCAGAATCATTTGGTGTCGATATGGAGCCAAAGCGTGAGGGCTAACAAGGCAATCAAGACGCGCCTTTGGCGCTGGGACGTCGGCTTCGCCGCCGCCCCTTATTATTGGCGTTAAGTGCAGGAATATGAAAAAAATAGTTTTTACCATAGTCCTTTTTTTAGTCTCTTCTATTTGCTATGGCGATAAATATGCAAAATTGTCAGCGCCGCCAGGACATTACGATTCAGTTGATTTAGGTGCCGCATCAGAAGAAATGGAAATTGACGCAAATATAATATTTACAAGCTTTGATAGGAGCGCTGAGTGGCCGCCAGGTGCGTATGTTGGTTTTTACGATGAAAACGATCGGAATAATAAATTTCAGTTCTTAATTATGAGGAACAAGAAAACTGATAACTATGTTGTGGCAGGTTATAGAGTAATTGAAAGTGGGAAAGAGGTAAAAGTGGCATCTATTTCATATTATGCGCTAAACGAGAAAGTTTCGCCTACGTTGAAATACTCTAAGGGTAAAGTAAGAATCTGTATTTCCGGGCATGATCCAGTTGAAATTACTACTAAGCTGCAGAAAGTGGTCCCGTATATCTCAGTGTCCTCAGGAGAGGCAGAGTTTGAGGTGGCACTTAAAAAAAAATAACGAGACAGGGGGTCTCGTTAACGTAACTGTTATGTTTCTATAGGGATTAATTAAAGACTGCATCATGATCAATAAACGCCAAGCTATAGATAAAAATGCACACTTAAAAGCCGCATTGATTTTTATTGGTGCTTGGTTGTTCATTGCATACATCATTTTTAAAAACATTAAAGAATTAGGTGGGCTACCTGAATTAATAAATGAGATAAGAAATGGTGGGTATTCAGAATTAATTCTATTAGGGTTTAGTGTTTTTTTGTTAGCAAAATTTCTTCAGCACTTTTTTAACTATCTTACATTCAGGGAAAATGAACAATAATATTAAGAACATAAAAAAAAATAACGAGACAGGGGGTCTCGTTAACGTAACTGTTATGGCTCAATGGAAGAAAGATGAAGTGCCCCAAATGCAAAGAAAACATAGGTGTATTTACGAAAACGGTAAATACATGGAATAAAGAGAGGCTTTGCCCTCATTGTCAGGCAAAAATAGAGGTGTATATGCCAGCAAAAGGACAGGCATTAATGTTTGGTGCTTTAGTTAGTCTGATCACACTAGATGATTTAATTGAATCATATATCGGAGTGCTTGGTTTAGTGTTTTTGTCATGCGTTGTTGGAGGGTATACGGCAATATCTTCTCTCAGCTTAAGGTTACGATAATAATCACCCATTTAAATATGCACTTTGTACAAAGCGGTATTGTAAGTTGCGCCATAACAATTACAGTCAGCAGGAAAAACCTACGCTGCGCTACGGTTTTCCTCTGCTGTAGGCGTTAGATTTCAGAATGACCACAGTCGAATCAATTACGCTCGCGATTGCTGTACTAGGTGCGGTCCTTGGAGTCATCAACACCTGGGTAGGGTTGTCGAAGGAAAAGGTGAAGCTCATAGTCACTCCAAAGCACGCTATCCCTGTCGGTGGTGCGCCTGAACATCTGGAGTTCTGCGTCGAGGTAGTGAATCTCAGTGCTTTTCCAGTCACTGTTTCCGAGGTCGGTGTGTTCTACCGGGGTACTGATAAACGATCAGTTATCCCCAATCCAATTACCTCAGACGGTAAGCCTTTCCCGAGGCGCTTGGAATCACGATCAGGCGTCACCCTATACTCGGAGAAGCCGCGTCCCCTCGTGAACGGAAAACGAATGAAGTGTGCGTTCGCCAAAACCGATTGCGGCGTGGTCGTTAAAGGCAACAGCCCGGCTTTTCGGCAAATTGCAAATGAAATCTAAAAAAAAATAACGAGACAGGGGGTCTCGTTAACGTAACTGTTAATGGCCGTTAACCGGAAGTAGAGAAATACATTCTGAATGTCAGCTACGGTCGCAAAGTGACCATAGGAGGTTCAGGGGAATAAGTCAGTAGATACAAGGTTAGGACCGGCCAGAAGCGAACATCAGGATGCTGAAGCTGAAGAACTGCTAACACTCAGTTGGTTAATTCCGGCCATCTTGCTCACGGTTTCTGAAGGCCGCTTCAGGGTTAAGCAGTAACTGACCAACTTTGTTCAGCACAGCCGACAAAGTTCTTGAATCTGAGGGGAATGTCAGTTGACACTGCCGTACAAGCCAACTAAGGGGTATTGTGGCTCAGAGCTTGTGCAGTAGCACGACGCCGAGCAGCCCTGCAATGATTAGCGGGAACAGCACGCTGGCGGCTCCTGACAATAGTTGCAAGCCTACAATGAAGCCGGGCTCCTCCTTCCAGTACTCCCGCATCTCCTTTCTGTACTCTGAGTCGATCAGGTACTTCCAGCCTGCGAAATAGTTCAGAGTTGGGCGTTCCAGTATCATCTCTCTCTTCTGGCCTGAGGCCGCTATGGTTTTATGTATGATAAACACTAGCCAAGTGATGTGACAGAAGCATGACAGTTTGATTAATCCTTAATGACTATGTGTGGAGAGACTGCAGGGAATGCCAATCCCGTAGGTTGGCTTTATGCGCGACAGCCGACAAATGCATCTCAATTCGAGATGGGGGTGTGCAACGTCAGAGTTTTAAGGAGTCAGTTTCGATTGAAACAGTCTCTCTGTTATTGAGTTCCGACTATCCGCTTCAAGGTGCGAGATCAAAAGAGGACAGACCACAGTTTTGTGGAAAATCGCTGTTTCTGCTTTTTGCTAAAAATAGTAATTAGAAGAGCCGGTCTTTAAGGTCCGGAGTGGTTGCAAGGTGACCATAGGAGGTCTCAAGCGAAAAATCAGTAGATACAAGGTCACTGCCCGGCTATTTGCGCCTTGAATAAAGCCTACCTGCCAATACGGATACCTGGCGTCCATTAGCGTTTATTCGCGTTCATTTGCGGACTTTCTAAATTTCTTAAGGGGGGTGATTCGCGGAGTGCCAGTTTTTGCAGGCCTGAAATGAAGCACCGGGTTACAGATGGTGTCTCTGTAACCCGGTGCTGAGTGCCAACCAATCGGTTGTCGGTGCAAATCCTTTTGCGGTGGTCTTTACTACATGGTGTCTTTCGCTACGACGTTGGAGAGGTCACTTTCATTCCCTGAGAGGTCGTATGCTGTGATTGCGAAGTAGTAAGTACCGGTTTCCAGATTTTCAATGACATGGTTGTTGATCGTGCAGTCATCCACATCCATGATGGGTGAGAGATTGCTGTTGCTGGTTCCCATGTAGAGTCTGTAGCCGGAGATTTCACTCAGGTCCAGTAAGCTGCCGTCGGTTCTGGTGGCAGGAGCTACCCAGTTGAGTGAGACGCTACCGGTGGTAGGTGTGGTCTCGGCGGCTTCCACGACCAGGGTCAGTGGGCTCAGGGATGCTGTGTCAGTTCCGTCGGATACGCTGATCACGATGTTGCTGTAGCTGCCTTCGTCCGCTTCTGCCGGTGTGCCGCTCAGGGAGCCGGTGCTGCTGTTGAAGCTGGCCCAGCTTGGCAGGTTGCTGATGCTGAAGGTCAAGCTGTCGTTGTCTGCATCGGATGCGGTTGGTGTGAAGACGTATCCGTCACCGACCATCACGCTCTGATCAGGTGTGCCACTGATAACCGGAGCATTGTTCGGTGCTTCCACATCATGGATGGTGACAACGCTGACTGAAGGATCGTTCAGAGTGTAACCAGTGCTTGGCTCGTTAAGGTGTACTTCGAAAGTCTCCGCACCTTCATCGCTTGAGTCAGACATGGTGTTGATGTTGATGGTCTTGCTGGTTTCGCCATCGAGGAAGTTCAAGGCTGTCCAGACATAACCGGTGTAGTCCTGAGAGTGTCTTGCTTCGACGCCGTAGGTTCCGAAGTTGACAGTTGCTGCGCCATTACCGTTGTTACGGGTAACGGTCAGGGTTACGCTGCTGCCTTCTTCCACATCGTAGCCGTTGCTGGCGAACTGGAAGGTGCCGCCTTCTTCAGCCACATCGGCAACTGTGATGGCGAAAGGTGACAGGCTTGCCTGCTCGCTGCCGTCAGAGACGCTGATCACGATGTTTGAGTAGTTGCCGGCTGAGTTGGAGTCAGGGGTACCGCTCAGGCGACCGGTGCTTGAATTGAAGCTGGCCCAACTTGGCAGGTTGCTGACACTGAAGCTCAGGGCGTCGCCATCGGGGTCGCTGGCTGTCGGTGTGAAGCTGTAGGCGCTGCCTTCATCCAGACTGGTCGCCGGTGTGCCACTGATGGTCGGTGCACGATTGGTGTTGGAGACCGTGATGCTGAATGCGGTCAATGAAGCACTGGCGGAACCGTCAGAGACGCTGATGCGAATGTTGCTGGTGGTGCCGGCGTCATCCATGCCCGGTGTGCCGCTGAGGACGCCGGTAGAGGTGTTGAAGCTGGCCCAGGCAGGACGATTCGCGATGGAGAAGCTGAGGCTGTCGCCATCTGCGTCATCAGCGGAAGGTGCAAAGCGGTAGCTGCCACCTTCGGCAACGGAGGTTGCTGGTGAACCGCTGATGGTTGGCGCCCGGTTGGTACCGGTTACGGTGATGCTGAAGGCACTCAGTGAAGCAGAGGCAGAGCCGTCAGAGACGCTGATGCGAATGTTGCTGGTGGTACCTTCGTCATCCATGCCCGGTGTGCCGCTGAGGACACCGGTGGAGGTGTTGAAGCTGGCCCAGGATGGAGGGTTGGCGATGGAGAAGCTGAGTCTGTCGCCATCCGCGTCGTTGGCGGAAGGTGCAAAGCGGTAGCTGCCACCTTCGGCAACGGAGGTTGCAGGCGAACCACTGATGGTGGGTGCCTGGTTGGTGCCGGTTACGCTGATGCTGAAGGGACTCAGTGAAGCAGAAGCAGAGCCGTCAGAGACACTGATCTGGATGTTGCTGGTGGTGCCTTCGTCATTCATGCCTGGTGCGCCGCTCAATACACCGGTGGAGGTGTTGAAGCTGGCCCAGGAGGGGCGATTCGCGATGGAGAAGCTGAGGCTGTCGCCGTCCGCATCATTGGCGGAAGGTGCAAAGCGGTAGCTGCCGCCTTCGGCAACGGAGGTTGCAGGTGAACCGCTGATGGTGGGCGCCCGGTTGGTATCGGTCACAGTGATGCTGAAAGCACTCAGTGAGGCTGTGTCAGTACCGTCAGAGACGCTGATGCGGATATTACTGGTGGTGCCGGCGTCGTCCATATCCGGAGTGCCGCTGAGCTGACCGGTGGCGCTGTTGAAGCTGGCCCATGCTGGTCTGTTGGCAATCGAGAAACTCAGGCTGTCGTTATCGGCATCGCTGGCACTTGGACGGAAGCTGTAGGCCTGGCCTTCGGCTACCTGGGTGTTGGGGGTGCCACTGATTACAGGTGGTGTGTTTTCCGGTGTTGGATCTGGCTCGGGATTGGGATCTTCACCAGCAACGAAGCAGTCGCTTGGTGCGCGGGCGACGAGCTTATTGGCTGCTTCCACGCCGGATACCACATCGACTTCACAAGGTACGAACGGAGGAGCAACCTGTCTGATGCGCCAGATGCCTTTCTTGTTAACGGTAGCTGAGCCAATCGGAAGGATTGAATTTGCTACGAACGCGTTGACTCGTGCGCCGGGCTCTCCCAGACCTTTGATGACCAGTTTGTCCTTTGCATTTCTCCAAATCGCTTTGGAGATGGAGAAATCAGCTGCTTGGGCGAGGTTGATATCTGCAGAAAACAGGGCCGGGAATAAAATCAACGGAAGGAGTTTGCGTGTTGCGTTCATGACCTTTGTGACCTCGAAAAAAGATTTTCCCTAAAAAGTTGTTGCTCACTATGGCGGTCAATCGGACTTTTTATGCAGACACGAGGTCACAGTTTTAGTGGACGGAATTCACACTATTTGAGCTTCCTCGCGGCAGTGTGAATTGGCTCGAAAATAGAGTAGAAGGAGTTCACAATTTATCTCTCAAGTTGTTCAGACTCGAGGGGGTGAATTCGGCTTCTTATCGGCGCACAGATCAATTGTTGACTGCTAAGCTATGTTTTAAAAAGCCCCTTGTTTTAAACAATTAAGCGTCGTTGGTTTAGATTCGACACGAACAAACAGGCGGCCATGTTCCAGCGCAGGAATAAAGTGAATTTTCGTGTGAGGATGATATGAAAATAATTTCCAGACTGTTTATCTCGGTATTTACCATGTTGTTTTTCTACGCCCAGCAGAGTGTCGCCTCGTCCTATGTCATCGATACAGAGGGTGGGCACGCCTTTATCCAGTTCAGAATCAGCCATCTGGGTTACAGTGTGCTGGCCGGACGTTTCAATAAGTTCTCCGGGGACTTTGTCTACGATACGGGTGATCCCTCGGCGGCTTCCGTCAACGTGTTGGTGGAGACGGCGAGTATCGATTCGAACCATGCCGAGCGGGACAAACATCTGCGGGATGAGGATTTTCTCGCGGTGAAGCAGTTCCCGCAGGCCCGCTTTGTCAGCACTTCCTATCTTGAACGTGAGGATGGCAGCGGGCTGCTGAAGGGAGACCTGACTCTCAGGGGGGTCACCCGGCCGATCGAGATCGAAGTGGAGCATGTGGGGGCAGGCAGCGATCCCTGGGGTGGTTATCGGCGTGGTTTCACCGGCAAGACCCGATTGGTGCTGGCGGATTTCGGTATTACCAAGTATCTCGGTGACGCAGCCAAAGAGATGGAGCTGATCCTCGGTATCGAAGGCATTCGCAACAAATCGCAAGGCGGGTCGAGAAAGCCGCGGTAATATCCCTGTCTTTGTGACGCAGTATGATTGGTGTTTACAGGCCCTAGGAGACCCATTCAGAGGTGCGTTCGCCGACCCAGGTGACCTGAAAGCGGATCCGACGCCAGGGATTGTCATCATCCAGCAGGCGTATGATGGTGGCTTCCAGGCGTTCACCCTGGTCGAGCAGGCGGGCCAGGGTACGGTTTTCACGCTTTGGGATATAGCCCAGATGCTCGTTTTTGAACCACACGGCGATGGCGAAACGGTCGTGGGGATTGCTCGTTTCACGTTTCAGATGGAGGGTCTCTCCGACCTGGAGAAACGGCCAGATGGCCGGTCCGCGATGGTATTGAAAGCCAGCCAGCGGGGACTCCTGCAGGATAACTTTTTTCCGGCTCGGGATGGTTGTTGTTCTGCTGTGAATTTTTCTCGCCAGATGTCGGGCGGGAAAGCGGAATAGGGCAGCAAGCATTTGGCTCTGTTTCATGGTTCGTGCTCCAGGTCGGTGGAGGCTATGAGAGTAACATTCGAACAGGCTCATTCTGTGAGTCCACCAATAATTATCTGTTGGAGAACCCATGCTGGAATATGTTTTTTTCGATCAACGTCCGTGGCAGGAGTTTGTCGATTACCTGAGACAGCTGGGGCTGACGATTGAGACGGCCCGGGATGATGAGGAGTGGCTGGTCTATGTTCCGGAGGAGCTGGACGATGAGACGGATGAGAAGATCGAAGCGCGTTACGAAACCCTGCTTGAGATGAATGAGCAGTTGATTGCCGCCCAGCAGGGAACCGCCCATGTGGATACGGCGGGGATCAATGTGAGCCTGACGGACGGCCGGGTTGTGCAGGCGGAGGTGGATCCGCAGTTGATCAATCGCCTGTTGCAGGTGGTTTCGGTGGAGGAGCTGGGTGAGTTTGTCAGTGCCATTGCGCTGGCGGTTGAGCAGGGGGATGAGCGGCCACTCTGTCAGCGTTGACTCTTTTCCGTGGAGGCTTCCAGTGCCTCGTCTGTACGTTGTTTGCCGGCTTTGAGCGCCTTTTCTGTGGCAATCCTTGCCGCTTTTCTCTGTTCGACCAGCTCGATGTACTCTTTTGGTGTCTGATTGATGCTGGTCTGGGGGGGATTGTCGCTGCTCTTCATGACATAGATGATGCCAAGGACCAAGACAATGAAAACCGCAAAAAATGCTCTGCTGGACATGATTCCTTATCTCCCGGCGGCCAGGGCCGATTGGATTTGCGACACCAGGCCCCAGGTGGATCGTCGCTCAGCGTACTTCAGGTTGAATGCAGTAGCCGCGTTGTAACCTTATATCAGGCATTATAACAGGCCCGGGGCCGGGTCATCGGCTGTGCAGCTGGAGAATCGGCCAGTTGCGCTGTTTCGCCACTTCCGCCAGGGTCTGGTCGGGGTCAACTGCAACCGGATGCTCCACCTGCTCCAGTAGCGGCAGATCATTATGGGAGTCACTGTAGAACCAGCTGCCCTGCATGGTCTGTTCAAACTCATCCAGCCATTCGTTCAAGCGGCTGACTTTACCTTCGCGGAAGCTGGGGGTGCCGGCAACCTCTCCGGTGTAGTGGCCGTCGATCTGCTCCGGCTCCGTTGCGATCAGGTGATCGATGCCGAAGCGCCGGGCGATGGGAGAGGTGACAAAGGCATTGGTGGCGGTGATGATCAGCAGCAGATCCCCGGCCTGGCGGTGTTTTTCAACCAGTTGCTGTGCCTCCTCACTGATGATCGGTGTGATCTTCTCTTCAATGAACAGTGCGCGCCATTGGTTGAGCTTCTCCGGAGGGTTGCTTCGCAGCGGCTTGAGCGAAAAACGCATGAACTCGTGGATATCCAGTCTGCCGGCTTTGTAGTCTTCATAGAAGCGTTCGTTTTCACGCTCATAATGCGCTCCGTCCACAATGCCCTGTTCCACCAGGAAACGGCCCCAGAGGTAGTCGGAGTCACCGGCCAACAGGGTGTTGTCCAGGTCGAAGATTGCCAATGCCATGATTTAGTCCTGCTTGTTTACTCTATGAGTTATCGATGGTTTGTCCGGCTATCTTACCTGGTTAAACGGTAAATGTTGTTAACGGATTCTTGCGCGGATTGTCGGCGGTCTAATTAAACAACATCCAGAAGTTTGCCCGTGCACTCCGGGAGTTGTGAGATGTGATGTTTTTGGTGATCGTCCATGAAAATCATATGACTTGCGTACAATTTTGGAATTTCCATGATTTGCAAAGGCTTAAGTTTGCTGCCTTGCTGCACTACATGGATTATGGAAGAATCATAACCTAAGAATGTGACAAATTTTGGCGGATCAATTGATTGACTCAGACGGCTTTAGACCGAATGTCGGGATCATCCTGTGTAATGACGATCGTCTCCTGTTTTGGGGGCGTCGCACCGGACAGGATGCCTGGCAGTTCCCCCAGGGCGGGATAAAGCGGGACGAAACCCCTGAAGAGGCGATGTACCGGGAGTTGAATGAGGAGGTGGGCCTGAATGCCGATCAGGTCTCGATCATCGGCTCCACCCGCAGCTGGCTGCGATACCGATTGCCGGAACGCTATATCCGCCGTCACAGCGAACCGCTCTGTATCGGTCAGAAGCAGATCTGGTATCTGCTGAAGACCAACTGTGGCGAAGATGCGTTCTGCCTGGACCACACCGAAACCCCGGAGTTCGAGGAGTGGCGCTGGGTAAAGTATTGGCATCCTGTTCGCGAAGTGATCTATTTCAAGCGCAATGTGTATACCAAGGCACTGGAAGAGCTGGCGCCACTGCTCTATCCCGAGGGGGTTCCCGGGCGCTCCCTGACAAGCTATCTTCGGCAGAATCGTCGTTGAGGCTAGGCCATCTCTCCATCGGGCTGGCTGAAAAAATCGCAAATGGACGTGAATCACCGCTAAGTTCCGCGAAAATCTTTCATGTTGCGGTCTTATGTTGAGTGGATTCGAGTTGATTGGCGATCGTTTGCGACTAACCAACGACAGGAATTCTCCAGCTTTGCCGGGGGATTGTTACCAGGACCATGCTTGAGACCCTTCACCGCATCGTAAAAGAGGTTAATGCCGCTTCCGACCTGGAACAGGCCCTGGCGATCATTGTCCAGGATGTGAAGCAGGCGATACAGGCGGATGTCTGCTCTGTCTATCTCACCGATTTCGAGCGGCGGGATCATGTGCTGAAGGCGACGGACGGATTGCTTCCTGAAGCCGTTGACAAGGTCAGATTGCCCTACCATCGGGGACTCATCGGGCTGGTCTGCGAAAGGGCGGAGCCGGTCAATCTGGCGGATGCACCGAATCACAAGCGCTACCTCTTTACCCATGAGACCGGCGAGACATCCTACAAAGGATTTCTAGGCGTACCGATCATTCAGAACCGTAAGGTGCTGGGGGTGCTGGTGGCGCGTCAGATCGAACAGCGCAGCTTCGAGGATAACGAGGTTACCTTTCTGTTCACCCTGGCGGCACAGCTAGCCGGTGCGATTACCCATGCCCAGGCCTATGGCAACCTGGATACCCAGAGCGATCTGGCGCCACCGAAGCGGTTTCTTCAGGGGCAGCCCGGATCTCCGGGCGTCGCTCTGGGTACCGCGGTTGTGGTCTATCCGCCCGCCGACCTGGAAGCAGTGCCCGACCGACCGGCGAAGGACCCGGATGAAGAGGAGGATGCGTTCAGAACGGCGGTAGCGGCAGTGGTGCAGGATCTGATGGCGATCGAAGATCGCTTCGAGGACAGCCTGCCCGCAGAGGACCGGGCGCTGTTCGATGCCTGGCTGATGATGCTCGGCAGTGATTCCCTGATCGGCAATACGGTGCGCCGTATTCAGCAGGGGAGTTGGGCGCCGGGCGCGTTACGCGAGACCTTTCAGGAGCATGCCCGGATATTCGAGGCCATGGAGGATGTCTACCTGCGGGAGCGGGCCTCCGATGTGCTCGATCTGGGGCGCCGCATCCTGATGCATCTGCAGCAGAAGGTATCCACCCTGGATGAGTATCCGGAAAACACCATCCTGGTTGGCGAGGAGGTCAGCGCCATGCAGCTCGCCGAGGTGCCGCGAGAGCGCCTGGCCGGTGTGGTGTCGGCCAGCGGCGCCAGCTTCTCCCATGTGGCGATACTGGCCAGAGCCCTGGAAGTGCCGGCGGTGATGGGAATGAGTAATCTGCCGGTGAGTCGCATGGAGGGCCATTTCCTGATTCTCGAGGGCTATCTGGGACGGATCTACGTCTCGCCTGCGCCGTCGGTCATCCAGGAGTATCGACGGCTTGCCAGTGAGGACCAGGCGCTCTATCAGGAGCTGCAGGCGGACAAGGATCTGCCTTGCGAAACCACCGATGGTACCCGGATACCCCTCTACCTGAATACCGGCCTGCTCTCAGAGCTGAGCAATCAGGGCATGGCCGATTCGGAAGGTGTGGGTCTCTATCGCACCGAACTGCCGTTCATGATCAGAGACAGCTTTCCCGGAGAGTCGGTACAGGTTGCCAACTATCGAAAGGTGCTGAAGATGTTTCACCCGCGCCCGGTGATCATCCGCACCCTGGATATCGGTGGAGACAAGCCGCTGCCCTATTTTCCGGTGGAGGAGTCGAACCCGTTTCTGGGCTGGCGGGGGATTCGAATCTCTCTCGACCATCCGGAGATCTTCATCACTCAGGTGCGCGCCATTCTGCGTGCCGCCATCGATCTGAACAACTTGCGCCTGCTGCTGCCGATGATCAGTCATGTGCAGGAGGTCGATGACGCCATGCTGCTGATCCAGCGGGCGCATGATGAGCTGTTGGAAGAGGGTTATCAGGTGAAGATGCCCCAGGTCGGTGTGATGATCGAGGTGCCGGCTGCGGTTTATCAGGTCGAGGCTCTGGCCCAGCGGATCGATTTCCTCTCCGTGGGTACCAACGATCTGACCCAGTACCTGCTCGCCGTCGATCGAAACAATGCCCATGTGGCGGAGATCTATAACGATCTGCATCCGGCCGTGTTGCGGGCCCTGATCCAGATCGTCAATGGTGCTGCCCAGTATGGCAAAGAGGTGAGCGTCTGTGGTGAGCTGGCGGGAAATCCAGCCGCCGCAGTCCTGCTGCTGGGTATGGGCGTCAACAGTCTGAGCATGAATGGCGGCAGCCTGCTGCGGGTGAAGTGGGTACTGCGCTCATTTTCCCACAGTCGTGCAAAGCAGTTACTGCAGACAGCCCTGCGGTGTGAGCAGGCGGGAGAGATTACCAATCTGCTGTCGAATGCCCTGGAGGAGATGGGGCTGGGTGGACTGATGCGTGCCGGCCGTTAGGGGTTGTCATCCCGATAGGTCTATGGCTCATAGCTCAGCCTGGTAGAACTTACTTCCGAACTAAGAATTCAGTCCGCAAATGAACGCGAATAAACGCAAATGTCAGGAGCAGGAATTTAAAAAACTGCCTATGAGACACTACACTAGTTTAGTGTCTCACTGCAGCCAGCCCCGCTGAGGTTGAAAACGAACGAATTGGTCGCCTGGTCATGATGAAACCGCAATCCGCATCCTCCAGCATCGAGTGGTCGAAGCAGTTTTTATTTATCCTGCTGCCGTTTGCGGCGATCTTTGCGCTGGGCGCCTATGTCCACTACTACACCAATTCGGAAACCGATCGGGTTACCCTCAGAACCAATGAGTTGCTGAATGTGGGGTTGGCTCGAAGTGTTCTCAACCGCGACCTCTCGAATGTCATCTCGGATCTGATCTTCCTTGCCAGCTACATCGACAAGCAGAGCTTTGAAGCCTCCGGTGAGTTAAGGAAAAAACAGGTCGAAGAGTTGTTCTTCACCTTCATCAAGGAGAAACGACTCTACGATCAGGTTCGCTATATCGACGCTCAGGGGCTGGAGAAAATCCGCGTCAATTTTGGTGGTGGAAACCCAACGCTTGTTTCCGATCGGGAGTTGCAGGACAAATCCCAACGCTACTATTTCGTGGAGACTGTGGCGATGGCTCCCGGGGAGATCTATATCTCACCCTTGGATCTGAATATTGAAGAGGGGGTGATCGAGCAACCGATAAAGCCGGTGATGCGGTTTGCCGTGCCGATCTTTGCCCAGCGGGATCGGATCCAGGGAATTCTGGTGCTCAACTATCTGGGTGAGCGTCTGTTGAGTGACTTTGCCCGAGCCGGTGCCAATATTGCCGATCATATCCATCTGTTGAACAAGGATGGGTACTGGTTGAACAGTCCCCAGAACAGCCATGAATGGGGCTTTATGTTGCCCCATAAGAAACATATCACTGAACTCTACCCAGCCGCCTGGGAGCTGGTCAGTCAATCGGTTTCAGGGCAGCTGGAAACCAGTGATGGTCTGATCACCTATGAGACGGTTACCCCCAGAACCGTTGCCTCTCAAACGATCCGGGGATACGAACAGCAGCAGATGACCATGTCGCCGTTGGATGAGCTGCGTTGGAAGGTGGTTTCCCGGGTCCCCCTGGATCGCTATGCGCCAGACTTTTTTTAGGTTTTATCCGACAGCATACTCCGCTCTATTTTGTGATCATGGTGGTTTTGCTGTTCGGCTCCTGGCTGTTGGCAACCGCCAATCTGCGCCATCGCAATGCGCAGCGTCAGAGTGAATACGAACGGCGTTTCCGGCGCACCCTGGAGGATATGCAGCTGGCCGCGATTACCCTTGATCGTGAGTATCGTCTGGTGTTCTGTAATGACTACTTTTTGAAACTGACCGGTTGGACCCGTGAGGAGGTGCTGCACGACGAGTGGATAGAGCGCTTTGTCCGGATCGAGCACAAACAGCTGTTTCGCGATACTTTGGAAAAACTGCACAACGAAGGTGTTGAATCACGGGACGTGGAAGTGGATGTGGTGATGAAGCTCGGTGGTTACCGGCGGATTGCCTGGCACCATACCCCTTCAACCGATGCCCACGGTAAGGTTGTACGGGTGACGGCGATCGGTGAGGATGTGACCGAGCGTCGTAAAGCGGAAGATAAGGTGCGCAAGTTGTCGCATGCGGTTGAGCAGAGTCCTTCCATCGTGCTGCTGACGGATCGGCATGGTCAGATCGAGTATGTGAATCCCAAGTTCACCCAGGTGACCGGTTACGATGCGGATGAGGTGATCGGTAAAAAGACCAATATCCTGAAATCGGGTGAAACCTCGGGAGAGGACTACAAGCAGCTCTGGCAGACCGTGTTGAACGGTGATGAGTGGCGGGGTGTCTTCCATAATCGCAGAAAGAATGGTGAGCTCTACTGGGAGTCCGCCTCCATCTCCGCGCTGAAGGATGAGGCGGGTGAGATCACCAACTTCGTTGCAGTGAAAGAGGATATCACTGAGCACAAGCGTCTTGAGCGGGAGGTTGAGATGCAGCAACAGGAGCTGGTGCGAACCCAGGCGCTTACCGTGATGGGGCAGATGGCCAGCATGATTGCCCACGATCTGAGAAATCCGCTCTCGTCGGTGAAAATGAGTATGCAGATTCTGGGTAAGCATGCGGCCAACGAAGAGAAGGAGTTGTCTGCGATCGGTCTGGATCAGATTCGTTACATGGAGAACATCCTCACTGACATGCTGACCTATGCCCGACCTGAAGCGGTTCATGTGGATTGGGTGAATATCGAAAAGCTGATAGATGCAACCGTATTGAGTCTGCACAAACGGATTGAAGAGGTGCAGTCGACGGTCGATGTGGAGTACCAGTCCGGATTGCCCGCGTTACCGGGAGATGCCAATAAGCTGCGGCAGCTGTTCTCGAATCTGATCGTCAATGCACTGCAGGCCAGTGAGAAAAATGAACATGGCTCAAGTAAAATCAATATCAAAGTGATTCAGGTGATGGATGAGACGGGCAGTGGTGTCGAGATATCGGTGTGCGACAACGGCATCGGCATTGAAAATGACGATAATCAGAAACTCTTCGAACCGTTCTTTACGACCCGAACCAAAGGTACCGGACTTGGTCTGGCGATCGTCAAACAGATTATCGATCAGCACCAGGGGCGGGTTGAACTGGTACCCCGCGAGGCCGGCGGCACCTGTGCCATTGTCACTCTGCCGACCGTGCCCAGGGAGGTAGAATCGTTGTCGTGAATAACAATCAACCGAAGCAAGCCAATGTCTGCTTATCGAGCAGGCCCAGGTTTATAACATGACTAGAATTCTTCTCGTCGATGATGACATTGCCAGTTGCCGTACCCTGCAACTGCATCTCTCCGGTCTCGGTCACGAGGTCAGCATGGCCCATAGCGTGGATGAGGGATTGCAGCTGCTGGATGAGTTCAAACCCGGCCTGGTGGTGCTCGATATTCGCATGCCGGGAAAATCGGGTCTGCAGGGATTGCCGGAATTCAAATCAGCACTCCCCGGGGTCCGCATCATCATGATCACCGCCTTTCACGATATGGAGAGCACCATCGAGGCGATGCAGAAAGGGGCGGATGACTATATCCACAAGCCGATCGATATCGATGAGTTTGACGGTGCAGTGGAAAAACTCCTCAGCCATGGAGAGGGTGAGCTGGTGGAGACCGACAGCCAAAACTTCTCCTCACTCACCATGGTCGGCAACTCCCGGGCGATGAAGGAGATCTTCAAGACCATCGGTCTGGTGGCGAAGAGTCCGGCCACGGTGCTGATCACAGGCGAGTCGGGCACCGGCAAGGAGCTGGTGGCGAGAGCGATTCATCGCAGCGGTGAAAATCCCGATGGGCCGTTTGTGGTGGTGAACTGTGCAGCCATTGTCGAAACGCTGCTCGAATCCGACATGTTCGGGCATGAGAAAGGCGCCTTTACCGGCGCAGTGGCGAAGCAGGTCGGTAAATTCACGCTGGCGGAGAATGGCACCATATTTCTCGATGAGGTGGGTGAGCTGTCGCCGGTGATGCAGGCCAAGCTGCTGCGGGTGATTCAACATAAAGAGTTCACCCCGCTGGGGGCCAAGGAGAGCAAGGTCACCAACGCACGGATCATTGCGGCGACCAACGTCAATCTGGCCCAGCAGGTCTCACATGGGGCGTTTCGGGAGGATCTCTTCTATCGGCTGCAGGTGGTGAATATCCATCTTCCCCCGTTACGGGAGCGCAAAGAGGATATCATGGGGCTGGTGCAGGCACTGCTCGCCCGGATCAATGGTGAGTTGAACCGTAAGGTGGCGCGTATCACTTCCGATGCCTTGCGCTGTCTTCAGGACTACCATTGGCCGGGCAATGTCAGAGAGTTGGAGAATGCGTTGATGAAGGCGGTGGCGCTCTGTCCCACGGATACCCTCTCCTGTGACCTATTACCGATGGAGATTACCGGCGTGAGTCTGGAGGAAGTGGAAAACCAGCCGGTGGTCGGCAGACCGGTAAGCCTGCAGGCGATGGAGAAAGCTCATGTCAAACAGGTGTTGCAGATGGTCGATTGGCATAAGGGGCGGGCCTGTGAAATCCTTGAGATCTCGAGACCGAGACTGCGGCGGATGATCCAGCAGTATGAGTTGCAGCCGCCGCCCGGCTTTGTGGCGGATAAGGACAACGGCGACTGAAACAACGGCTATCGCCCCCATTTCCTGTTAGGGCCTGTTAGCGCAAAATTTCGATACAGAAAGCGGCGGCACCGGGACGTAATTGATGAGTGCTAACAGGCCCTAAGCATCCGGCATCAAGGGCATGCAGGATGCCCTTGAGTCTCAACGATCAGATCGCCAGATGTGGGGGGGCGAGAATCAGAGGGTGCCCCAGGAGTTGCGACGGCGCTGAAATCTCAGATGAGGCAGGATCAGTCCGATCAGGATGCCGGCAATGATCACTCCGGCACCGATCAGAAACCAGTCGCGGGTCGCTTCATTACTCAGATCCCGGTTGTCCTGTTTCAGCTCTTCCACTTCCCGGGTCAACGCGGCGACCTGCTTGACCAGTTCATTGCGTTCATTGGAGATACGGATCGCATTCGAGGCTGTTCGCTGAATGCTCTGCAGCTCCTGCTCCTGTTTATCCTTCACCTTTTGCAGACTCTTGTGGTTGCCTAGCAGTTCACGATGGTTTTTCTGCAGATCGATCAGTTTGCTGCGTAATTCCCCTGGTGCCGCCTTCAGTTCATCGATCTCTTTGCGCAGCGTGCCCAGTTGCGCCCGTGCACTGGGTTCATTCATCAACTGTCGGGTAAGCACGAAGCCTTGACTGCCGCCGACCCGGACTTTGGTGTAACCAGACTCCGGATTGGTGGAGAGTACATCCAGCGCCGTGCCGCTGTTGAGCATGCGCATGATGCGGTGTGATGTGCTCTCCCCGCTACGCATGGTGATTTGAAAGGTATCGGTTACATAGAGGGTTTTAGCCTGAACCAGCAGCGGGAACAGGAGTAACAGGGCGAGCAGCAATAAGGATTTCTTCATGACGGTATCTGGTATCTATCCGGAGCAATGGGGCCATTGTACAACTGAAATCTTCCATTGTTGCCAAGCAGGCCGCAGAATGTCGCATTTGTGTGGATCATGCACCCCTTGGAGGCATCTGTAAACCGCTTATCCGGCGTGCATTTATCGGTGGAGTTGCCGGCATGATCGCCATCAGCGGCCGAGCAGCAGAAACTCCATCAAGGCTTTTTGCGAGTGCAGACGGTTTTCAGCCTCATCCCAGACCACGCTGTCCGGGGTGTCGATCACCGATGCGGTAACCTCTTCACCCCGATGGGCGGGCAGGCAGTGAAAGAACAGGGCGTCTTTTTCCGCCTGGGCCATCAATTCGTCGTTTACCTGGTATTTGGAGAAGGCTTTCTCGCGCAACGCCTGCTCCTCTTCCTGGCCCATGCTGGCCCAGACATCGGTTACCACCAGGTCCGCGCCAGTGGCGGCCTCAAGGGGATCACGGATGATGCTGGCCCGGTCACCGGCCGCTTCGAGGATTTCCGATTCCGGATCATAGCCTTCCGGGCAGGCGATATTGAGGCGAAAATCGAACTGTCTGGCGGCATTGATATAGGAGTGGCACATATTGTTGCCGTCACCGACCCAGGTTACGGTCTTGCCCTGGATGTTCCCCCGATGTTCCGCATAGGTCTGCATATCCGCCAGCAGCTGGCAGGGATGGTATCGGTCGGTCAGGGCGTTGATGACCGGTACCTGGGAGTGGGCGGCGAACAGCTCCAGTTTCTCCTGTTCGAAGGTGCGGATCATGATGATATCGAGCATCCGAGAAAGCACCTTGGCACTGTCTTCAATCGGTTCGCCCCGGCCGAGTTGGGTGTCCCGGGGGGAGAGGAAGAGCGCATGACCGCCCAATTGGGACATGCCGACCTCAAACGAGACCCGGGTGCGGGTGGAGGATTTTTCAAACACCATACCCAGATTCTTGCCTTTCAAAGGGGTGTGTATTTCACCCCGGTGCTGCATCCGCTTCAATTCGGAAGCGCGGCGAATCAGTGATTGCAACTCATCATGGCTGAGATCGAGAAGGGAGAGGAAGTGCCTGGTCATAGTGTTACGCCTTTGCGTTGGCTATCAAAGAAAGTCGGCAACCAGGGCGCTGACTTTGTCGATAATCTCTTTGCACTCATCATCGTTGAGGATCATCGGCGGCAACAGACGAATCACATTGCCTGCGGTCACATTGATGAGTAGGTTCTGTTCAAGTGCTTTGCCGACCAGCTCCGGGCAGGGGCGTTCGAGTTCGATGCCGACCATCAATCCCTTGCTGCGAATCGACGTGACGCCGGGCAGTTCGGCCAGTTTCGCTTCAAACTCCGACTGGAAGCGTTGCCCCAGCTTGTCGGCTCTGTCAGCCAGTTGCTGAGACTCCACCACATCCAGCACACTCATTGCCACCCGGCAGGCGAGTGGATTGCCGCCAAAGGTGGAGCCGTGATTACCGGGAGCGAGTAGATTCGCCGCTTCACCGCGTGCCAGGCAGGCACCGATCGGCATGCCATTACCCAGGCCTTTGGCCAGGGTCATCACGTCGGGCAGTATGCCGTTGTGTTGATGGGCGAAAAGTTTACCGGTGCGACCTACGCCGGTCTGGATCTCGTCCAGCATCATCAACCACTGGTTCTGATCACAGATCTCACGGATCCGATTGAGGTAGTCGGTTGACGGGATATTCACGCCGCCTTCACCCTGAATCGGCTCAACCAGTACTGCAACCACGCTATTCTGGTGTTGCGCAATCTCCTCGATCGCCCCGATGTCATCGAAGGGTACTCTGATGAAACCCTGTACCAGAGGCTCGAAACCGGCCTGAACCTTGCGATTACCCGTAGCGGAAAGGGTGGCCAGGGTTCTGCCATGAAAACTCTGTTCCATGACGATAATGGACGGATTCTTGATCTCCCGCTTGTTGCCGTAGAGCCGGGCGATCTTGATTGCCGCTTCGTTCGCTTCGGCACCGGAGTTGGCAAAAAACGCCTTCTCCATGGAGGCCAGGGAGCAGAGTCTCTCGCCGAGTGTCTCTTGCAGTGGGATGCGATAGAGATTTGAGGTATGCAGCAGGCTGGAAGCTTGATCGCACAACGCCTTGGCGATCTCCGGATGGGCATGGCCGAGTCCGCATACCGCAACACCGGTCACCGCATCGAGGTAGCGGTTACCCTCTGTATCCCACAGCCAGGCACCTTCACCCCGCTCGAAAGCGACGGGTAGTCGTTGATAGGTTGTCATCAATGAGTCGGCCATTCTCAAGCCCCATAAAACAAAAAAGCATCCTAAAAAGGACGCCGGTTCAATCAAGCCCCTATTATCGGCGAATGGGATCGATTGTTAACGACCCAATCGTCAGGGAATCGACTAGTTTACCATCCGATAAGAGTTTTTCAAATTGTCTTGCCCGGTGCTTCTGCTCTGAGGATTCACAATTGGCCGCATGCTGGCGTTTCTTTGTGCAATCCTTCTCTGCGAGTCACGCCTTGAGCAAGGGTGTTCTTGAAGCCCTCAACATAACCTATTAAGGTGCCGGGTTAGGAGTGGTAGAGATATTCATCGATTGGGAGTCTGCTCTATGTCCATTGCCCTGACACTGCATCTGTTGGCCGTTATCGTCTGGGTTGGCGGTATGTTTTTCGCGCATGTGATTCTGCGCCCGGTGCTGAATCAGCAATTGGAGCCGCATCAGCGACTGCCTCTGCTGCTCAAGGTGTTCGATGGTTTCTTTCCCTGGGTATGGGCTTCGGTTATCACGATTCTGGCCAGCGGTTACTGGATGCTGTTTACCCATTACGGGGGTGAGAACGGTTGGTGGCTCAGTTTCATGACGGCGGTGGGCACTCTGATGGCGGCCATTTTCATCTTCATCTATGCCATTCCTTATCATCAATTCGGTACTGCCTTGAAAGGCGACGACATGCCCAGGGCGGTCGCAGCGATTTCTTTGATTCGCCAGCTGATCCTGGTGAATCTGATATTGGGCATGCTGGTTTCGCTGCTGGCAATCATGGGTAAGTACGGTTTCGCCTGAATACGCCACGCTTAATCCAAGCAGGTTATCGATCGGCTGAAATCACTGCTCAGACAGGGTTGAAACTCTCTGTGACAAGACACTTTCGTAACTATTGGTTCAGCTACTTCAGCCTAAACTTTGATGAGTGATCGTGTTGGACCTGCATTGCCAAGTCAGGTGTCGGGCTGTGGAGCAGGACCGATGGTAGTTCGACTTGCCGATCTGACAACGAGTCTGAAATCAATGCCTCATTTTGCAATTGATTGGTTTGATTCCGCTGGTGGATCCCTTGAGTGGGTAGATAGCCTAGGGCTGTTACCCGCCTGAATACAAGCGGCTTGCTCACCGGGTTAGCGGCTCAGAGGATCAGCCGCCCAAGGCTGACATGGGACGAATGATGGCCGTTGGGGTTTCGTTGAAATGGTGTCGTTCCGGCTTGCGGGCGATGGCGGATCGGATCGCCTGTTGCAAAGTTTCATCCGAAGCTCCCTGACGAAGCAGGGGGCGTAACGCCAACTTATCCTCCTGGCCGAGACAGAGGTGAAGATCACCGCTCACGGATACCCTGACCCGGTTGCAGGTTTCGCAAAAGTGTTGTGACTGAGGGGTGATGAAGCCGATCACCAGACCGCTGTCGTCAACCTGGAAGTAGCGCGCGGGTCCGCTGCCCTGCATGGCGGCGGCTTGAAGTTTGTAGCGTCGGCGCAGACGGGCTTCGATCTCAGTGAGTGGTATGTAACGTTCAGCTGCCGCCTGTCCGCCTTCTCCCACCGGCATGGTTTCGATAAAGCGCAGGGTCAGGTTGTGGGCCAGACAGTAGTCAACCATCTTCTCCACTTCATCGTCGTTGAGTCCGCGCATCACCACCATGTTGATTTTGATCGGTGAGAGGCCAGAGGTCCCGGCCGCTTCGATTCCGGCCAAAACCGGTTGCAGTCGACTGCCGGTGATCTGCTTGAATTTGTTTTCATCAAGCGAATCGAGACTGATATTGAGCCGTGTCACACCGGCCTGACTCAAGGGCTCGGCGTACTGATCCAGGCGCGATGCATTGGTGCTGAGGGATAGCTCTTCAATGCCCGGTACAGCGGCGATTCGCGAGGCGATATCGGTCAGCTCCTTGCGCACCAGGGGTTCTCCGCCGGTGAGCCTGACATGCCTGACACCCAGCGCGGCGAATTGTGCGACCAGGCGTTCTGTCTCAGCAGGCGTCAGCCAGTCATCGGGCGTTTCAAAGCCACGATGACTCTTGGGCAGACAATAGAAACAGCGGAAATCACAGCGATCCGTAACGGACAGACGCAGATAGTCGATCTTCCTTCCGAATGGGTCGTTTAGCATGCTTGCCTCTTGGTTGGTTGTATTATAGTTACCTGCAAGTCATCCGCTTATCATTCAAAAACAGACCGTCAATGTCAATATTCAGCATTCGGGTCGAAACCCTCGGGCAGTGAATGGGCAATGCCTTTATGACAGTCGATACAGGTCTGCTGGGGCTCGTTGCCGTCCACTGCATCCCAGTAGTGGGGGTCGTGCTGTTCAGAGCTGCGCGGTGCCTGTTTGTCCAGATCCATGGAGATGAACTTGTGACAGTTGCGACACTCCCGTGAGTCTGTCTTTTTCATCGAGCGCCAGACGTTCTGTGCCAGTTCAAGACGTTTGGCTTCATACTTCTCCGGTGTATCGATGGTGCCCATCACTTTGTGATAGAGCTCATTGGTCGCCTGAATCTTGCGTACGAACTTATGTACCCACTCTTTGGGGACATGGCAATCCGGACAGGTGGCGCGTACCCCGGTCCGGTTGGTGAAATGGATCGTCTCCTGAAGCTCCTGATAGACGGTATTTTCCATCTCGTGGCAGGAGATGCAGAACTCCTCCGTGTTGGTCATCTCCATGGCCGTGTTGAATCCACCCCAGAGCAGGATGCCGGCAATGATGCCAACTCCCACCAGGACCAGTCCGCTACGCTTTTTACTCTCACTCATTGTTACACCAGATTATTGATCGACTACTCATCAAAATGGTTGGGTCTCCGCTCGATGAGCGGTACCCGACCAACCCCTATTTGGCACCTTGGAAGTTGTTTTGCACCAGTGGGTCTGCGCCCATTTGAGCGGCATGGCACTGGGTGCAAAAGTAGCGCCGGCTGGAGAGGCTCTTCAGCATCTTGCCATCCCGGTCCATATAGTGGCTTTCGCCGACTTTAGGAGCCTTCTCCTTCTCATAGGTGGCTTCGCTGTGACACTTCATGCAGCCATTGTTCTTCAGATTGATGACATATTTATCCACTTCATGGGGAACCATCGGTGGCTGTAGTTTAAAACTGCGTTCAATGCCTCCCTTGATGTTGACAATCTTCATGTTGGCGGGTTTTTTAGCCATGCTGTCCAACTTGTCGCCCCGCAGGGATTGCACCTCGGCCAGGACAGCTGTCGACAGGAATATGGCTGCGAGTGCCGCAATGGTTTTTAATGCGATCTTTTTCATACCTTTCTCCATCATCTCTCTCTAAATTCAGAAATTGTTTGGAACTGCCAGTCAGGCTTGAGCGCCCTGACTGATTTCACCTTCGCGTTTCAAGCCGTCATTTTTTTTGGCGTGACGACCGCCATAACTGAAAACATCTTTGGCGCAGATATCGATACAGCGCCCGCAATTGGTACAGTCGGATGAGAGGATTACCGGGGTTGCCCCCTGCTTCTCACCTTTCAGCGCCGGTTTGATGACCTGGGGTTCGGGGCACACCACATAACACTCCATGCAGTCATTGCAGGCCTGGCGCTCAAGCGCATTCACCCTGAGCAGACTTTTGCTGCCCACCAGATTGTAGAAAGCGCCGACCGGACAGATGTGTCCGCACCAGCCATCTTTGGCAACGATCAGGTCGAACAGAAAGATGCCCAGCACCATTACCCAGGCAGCCCCCATGCCGAAGACGATCCCCCGGAACATCATGGAGACCGGGTTGACCAGTTCCCAGATGATGCCCCCGGTAACCAGCAACGGCAGAATCAGGGTCAGGGCCAACATCCAATAGCGAGTGCTGCGGGAGAACTGGGAGTTGCTTCTGATACCCAGTTTGCGGCGCAGCCAGGCGGCCAGGTCGGTCACCATATTGACCGGGCAGACCCAGGAGCAGTAGACCCGACCACCGACCAGGAAATAGAACACCAGCACGATCGCCACACCGATGATGGCGGCCGTCTCCGGCACTACCCCCGATAGGCTCGCCTGCAACAACACATAGGGGTCGGTAAGCGGCAGTACGTCCAAGGTCAGACTGGAAGCCAGATTACCTTTGACGATCCAGAGACCGAACCAGGGGCCCGTGAGAAACAGGGCAAGAATGCCGAGCTGACTGATTCGCCTGAGGATCAGGTATTTATGGGACTTCAGCCAGCCTTTGGCCGCGATAGCGTCGTCACCCAATGTCGTCATATCCACCATGCTACTTGTCCATGAAACCGCTATTGAGTGTATCCAGAGGATTGGAAGAGAAAGGTGTCTCCTCAGCCTCGCCATCGATGATCAAACCCTCACCCTGCAGGTCGTAACGTACCCCATCGGGCAGGTTGTAACGGTGCTCGGTATCGGGTGTGACCAGTGCTTCCCCAGCCTTCTCCTTCTCTTTCCAGCCGAGGCGGTAGTGGCTGCCCAATTGACCTTTTGCCAGGTGCATGGGAAAGACCTTGATCGCCGCCTCTTCCAGGATGCAGGCCCGCTCGCAAAGTCCACAGCCGGTACAGGCGTCGGAGTGAACGACCGGGATGAACAGGGCATGTTTGCCGGAACGGGGATTGTGCTGCATGTCCAGGGTGATCGCCCGGTTACGGATCGGGCAGACGTTGAAGCAGACTTCACAGCGCAATCCATGAAAGGCAATACAGGTCTCCTGGTCGATCAGCACCGCCAGCCCCATACGGGACTCTTCGATATCTTTCAGGTCGTGGTCCAGTGCATTGGTGGGACAGGCAACCACACAGGGGATCTCCTCGCACATTTCACAGGGACCGGTGCGGGCGATGAAATAGGGTGTGCCGGTGGCCACTTCATCACCCACTTCGCCAAGAAAAAGAATGTCATAAGGACAGTCGCGCACGCACAGGCCACAGCGTATGCAGGCGCCGAGAAAATCCTCCTCCGGCAGAGCGCCGGGGGGGCGGATATAGTTGGCCGGCATGGTGGAGGCACGCTTTGAATAGGCACCCAACCCCAGTCCGACCAATCCCACCCCACAGGCGGTCTTGAGCATGTTGCCCAGGAACTGTCTGCGGTTGAGCTCGTTTTTGTCCTTACTATCTGACATCTGTAATAAAAACGTTTTCAGTTTAGTTGCGTTCAGCAGTGGTAGCACCACAACCCGTCCGGGTAGTGGCGGGGGGTGCGGCAGTGCCGCACCCCTCTGCCGGTTTCAGTTCGGTGCGGTGAACCGCACCCTACGATTGCATCGGTGTAGGGTGCGGCTAGCCGCACCGTTTCACCAGATGCATTCTCTGTTTAAGCGCGCGTTATCTTTACACCGCACTTTTTATAGTCCGTCTCTTTCGAGAGCGGATCGGTCTGGTCGAGGGTCAGCTTGTTCACCAGGCGTCCCGCATCGAACCAGGGAACGAAAACAAGCCCTTCAGGACACTTGTTGCGGCCCTTGGTGTCGACCTTGCAGACGATCTCACCGCGACGGGTGGTAAGCTTGGCGTTTGCACCGTTACGCAGACGCCGTTTCTTGGCATCTTTCGGATGCATGTAGACCACCGCGTCTGGCACGGCCCGATAGAGCTCGGGTACCCGACGGGTCATGGAACCGGAGTGCCAGTGCTCCAATACGCGTCCGGTGCAGAGCCACAGATCGTACTCTTTGTCCGGTGGCTCAGCCGCGGGCTCATAGGGGGCCGTAATGATGTTGGCTCTGCCATCGGGCTTGCCATAGAATTTGACCCCTTCACCCTTGGCTACATGGGGATCGTAGCCTTCGCGGAAGCGCCACAGGGTCTCCTTGCCGTCGATGACCGGCCAACGCAGGCCGCGCACCTTGTGGTAGGCGTCGAAGTCGGCCATTTCGTGACCCTTCTTCGGGATTCCTTCGGCAGAGTTGAACAGGCGATACTCTTCGAACAGCCCCTTCTGCACATAGAAACCGAAGTCCTTGGACTCATCGTTTTCGTACTTGTTGCCACGGCTGTCGGTGACCTGCTCTACCGGGAACTTGTCGACCTGGCCGTTGGCATAGAGCACATCGAACAGGGTCTTGTCGGCGTACTCAGGCATCTTGGCGATCAGATCTTCCGGCCAGACGTCCTTCACCTTGACATACTTGGCGAACTCCATGACCTGCCAGACATCGGATTTCGCCTCGCCTGGTGCCGCAACCTGCTGGCGCCAGAACTGGGTACGCCGCTCGGCGTTACCATAGGCACCTTCCTTTTCGATCCACATCGCGGTGGGCAGGATCAGATCCGCTGCCTGGGCCGATACGGTCGGATAGGGGTCGGATACGGTGATGAAGTTGTCCGGATTGCGCCAACCGGGATAACTCTCGTCATTCATGTTGGCGGCAGCCTGCATGTTGTTGTTACACATGACCCAGAAGGTATTCATCTTGCCGTCGTTGAGTGCCCGATGCATGGCGACCGCGTGGATCAGGGTCTTGCCCATGGGCTTGCCGCTGATGTCGGTCTGGTCGGCGCCGTCGGTTTTACCGTTGGCCCGGGGAATGGTGCCGGCAGGCAGCTTCCAGGTCTTCTCGGCGAACTTACAGTGGGCATCCTTCTTGGTCACCAGGTCTGCGGGCAGCCTGTGGGTAAAGGTACCAACCTCGCGGGCGGTGCCGCAGGCGGATGGCTGACCGGTGAGGGAGAAGGGGCTGTTGCCCGGCTCGGCGATCTTGCCCATCAGCAGATGGACGTTGTAGCAGAGGCCGTTGACCCAGACACCGCGGGTGTGCTGGTTGAAGCCCATGGTCCAGTAGGAGGCGACCTTCTTGTTCGGATCGGCATAGGCCTTGGCCAGTTTCAGCAACTGATCCTTTGGAACCTTGGAGAGCTTTGAGGTGTACTCCAGGGTATAGGGCTCAACCGATTTGGCATACTCTTCGAAACTGATCTTGGAGAGCTTGCCTTTATTGCGATTTTTCGCCGCTTTTTCACGTGGGTCAGTGGCGCGCAGGCCATAACCGATATCGGTCGGTGTCTTGGTGAAATTGACGTGCTTGTCGATGAACTCCTTGTTGTAGGCCTTGTTCTGAATGATGTAGTTGGCAATGTAGTTGAGGATCGCCAGATCGGTCTGGGGCTCAAAGATCATGCCGTTGTCCGCCAGCTCGTAGCAGCGATGCTCGAAGGTTGAGAGCACATGAACTTCACAACCGGGCTTGGTCAGACGGGTATCGGTGAGGCGGGACCAGAGGATCGGATGCATCTCCGCCATGTTAGCGCCCCACAACACGAATACATCGGCGTGTTCCAGATCGTCATAACAACCCATCGGCTCATCGATACCGAAAGCGCGCATGAAAGCGCCTACCGCAGAAGCCATACAGTGGCGTGCATTGGGTTCCAGGCTGTTGGAACGGAAGCCTGCTTTCAGCAGTTTCTGTGCAGCATAGCCTTCCCATACGGTCCACTGGCCTGAGCCGAACATGCCCACACCCTTCGGCCCTTTGGCCTTACGTGCAGCAATCCACTTCTCAGCCATGGTCTGGAAAGCCTCTTCCCAGCTGACTGCCTCGAACTTACCGTTCTTGTCATATTTACCGTTGGTCTTTCTCAACAGGGGTTTGGTCAGACGATCCTCTCCGTAGAGGATCTTCGGCAGAAAGTAACCCTTGATACAGTTCAGACCCTTGTTGACCGGTGCATCCGGATCGCCCTGACTGGCGACGACCTTGCCGTCTTTGACGCCCATCAAGACACTGCAACCGGTACCGCAGTAGCGGCAGGCCGCTTTGTCCCAACGAATGCCATCATCTGCATCGGCAGCAACGGTGCTGGACACAGGCAGGGTGACGCCGGCCACGGATGCGGCGGCTGCTACAGCATTGCTTTTTATAAAATCTCTTCTAGTTAATTTCACGGTTCATTTCCTCCATCGACTCTTCACCGCCATAGTGATAAATCAAAGTTGTGCTAACCACGCCATCCACATTGCGCAGTTCATTCATGGTGTCTGAAACCGGTGACATGGATTCACCCTCGTCTTCCACGGTAACAATCAGTTTGTCCTCTATCATTCCACCGTGGACTTCAACGCCTTGGTATTGCTCTAGGCGCTTGGTCACCTGGGGGCCGTGGTCAGGTTTCGTATAGACGATCAGGCTGCATATATTCATGTATGGCTTATTCCTCGCATTGGTCTGTCAGGCCGCTCGGGTCTGTGTGCCTGGCAAAATGGAAATGGAATGACTGGGGCAAACTGAAATACAGGCTCCACAGCTATTGCACTTTTGCTGATCAACCTGGGGCAGGGAGCGCCCCCTGGTAGCAAGCTTGAAGCAGATGGCAGCCTCTTCGCAGACATCGCCACAGCTTCTGCAGACCACGCCGTTTTGCGACAGGCAGCTCTTCCCGATACTCAGTTCGAGGTGCCAGGGTGCCATGTTCGGATCGCTGTCAAAGCCCAGCGCCTGATGATTGCAGGCCTTTACGCAATCACCACAAAATGTGCATTGGGCAACAGAGAAATCGATTTTGGGAAAACCGGCAGAACCCTGCGTAATGATCTTCTGGGGACAGGCTTCAATGCAGTCGTTGCAGCGTTCGCAAAGTTCAGTAAAGCTGCTTTCAGAGAGCGACCAGGGTGGTCGTATCTCACTTTGTCGACCGCGCAGGTCACCACGTAAAAACTGTGATCTGTCGATGTTTCTTGACAACAGTCGCGACCTCGGTTGAAAGAGTTCAGTCGAATTTGATTGGCCTTTTTCAGGCGCAATGTTTTTGCTTTTGAAAGTGTTTCACCAGGCGCTTAATACTGCTTTGATTCTGATCAAGAAACAATGGGAAATCTTAAGAAAAATATAAGAAAAAACAGTAACTTACCAATATTTTGGTAGAGCTTTATACCTCATTGGGAGTAGCTTCTAATTCGTTATGGGTAAGTGCAGACAATGAGAGTGAAATGTCGATCGCGATGATCGGAATTGGCCTGAAGCGGCTCTGGGGAGAGGCTCAACTGGAAGCTTTTTTTCCCTGGTTGAGGGCCCACACGGCAGCCTCGGTTCTGGAGTGGAGATTCAGTTTTTTCAGCAGATGTTTGACATGCACTTTGACCGTGCCTTCCGAGATATCAAGGTTGCTGGCGATCTGTTTATTGCTCAGTCCCTGGGCGATGTGCTGAAGAATCTCCTTCTCCCTTGAGGTGAGATCCGGCATGCTGGATTGTGTCTCCAGTCTGTCGTCCTCGCGCAGCGCTTTTGCCAGCAGTTGAGTCAAATGGTCGCTGATGACCACGGTACCCTCGACCGCTTTACGGATCGATTTGAGGATGTCTTCCGGCTCCATATCCTTCAGCAGATAGCCGTCGGCGCCATTTTTCAGTGCTGCCAGAACATCCTCTTCATTATCCGATACGGTGAGCATCAGGATTCTTGAATCGAGCTCAAAACTCTTGATCGCTTTCAGGGTATCCAGGCCGTTGGTACCCTTCATATTGATATCGAGCAGGATCAGGTCCGGATTGAACTCCCGCGCCAGTACCAGGCCATCCTCGCCGTTGGCCGCTTCGCCGATCAGTTCAAGGGCTGGGTCCATATCGATCAGATCGGAGACCCCTTTTCTGAAAAGTGGATGGTCGTCTATCGCCAGCAGTGTGTAGTGTTGTTCAGGCATCTTTCAATTGCTCGGTGAAAATTCGTTGCGATTCCCGGTTCGAGATATCAGCAATCGTGAAAACCAGATTGATCTGTAGTCCGCCTGTCGGTGACTCATTGATGTTTAGCTCGCCACCCAGATGTTCCGCCCGCTCTTTCATGATCGGCAGCCCATAGTGTTGCATCATATCACCTTCGTCATCCATGCCAATGCCGTTATCCTCGATCAGTACCGTCACCAGACCCTGGTGGTCGCAACTCATGCTGACGCTTGCCTCTGTCGCATTCGCATGGCGTATCACATTGGATAGTGCCTCTCTGATGATCTGAATGATATGTATCTCCGCATTTGGTGTAAATTGGCAGTTGCCCAGATTATTGATGAATTCAATCGGAATACCTGAGCGATTGGTGAATTCATCCACGGTCTGGCTGACCACCCGGCCGAGATTGGCATCGGTGACCCTGAGGCGAAAGGTGGTGAGCAGCTCTCTCAATTGTCGATAGGCACCATTCAATGCCGATCTCAATACCGTGCTGATCTGCAGTACGTCCTCTTTCTGCAGGTCATCGTTGAGACCTTTTTCCAGGCGTGCCACCTGAATTTTCAGATAGGAGAGTGACTGGGCTATCGAATCATGCAGCTCTCTGGCGATGACACTGCGCTCTTCCATCAAGGACATTTTACGGTTCTGAATATCCTGCTGGGTGACCGTTATCGCTAAACCGATATGGCTGGCAACGGTTTCCAGCAGGCGTGCCTGCCACTCCTCAAGCTCTTGTGAGGGCTGCAATTCGACCATCAGGATACCGTAGTGCTGGGCCTTATCCCGGATCGGTGTAGAAAAGATATTGATCTGCTTGCCGCTGGCCGGATCGCAGGTCTGGAAACTGTGGGTTTCACCATCACCAAGACACATCGCACATTGCCCATCATTCTGGTTTTTCAGCAGAATATCCTTGCTTCGGGTCGAGGCGTACCGATAGGCCTGGTGGTCTCCCGGCTGACCCAGGCAGATGGTGCCGTTGCTGACTCCGAGCAGGGCCTCGATATCGTGAATCACGGCAATCAGAACCTGCTCGTTGAGGGATGAGTCACTCAATCGTTTGGTGGTGGAGTAGAGCAGTTCGAGAGTGCGGTTACTCTGTTCCAGATCCTGGGTCTTCTCTTCAACCCGGTGTTCCAGATCTGCATAGATCACGGATAAGTTGTCCGCCATCAGATTGAAAGCATGACCCAGCTGACCCAGTTCGTCTTCGCTTAAAAACCGACTCCTGACTGAAAAATCTCCATGACGTGCCGCCTTGGCGCAGGCGAGCAGGTTACGCAGAGGATTCAGCACGGAGATTTTTGTCAGGTAGAGGCTGACCAGGGCAACCAGAAAAGTGAAGCTCAGCAGAATGATCTGGATCAGACGCAGCTGCTCGTTTTTCTGTTCCGCTTCAATCTCCAGCGCTTCAACAAAACTGTGTATGTCATCCACGAAACCATCCACCAGCGAGAGATAGGTCTGTCGACTGGTATGGATTTTTTCGCTTACCAGGGCGGTGTGGTCGGTTGTTTCAGTCATTGCCAGATAGTTGCTGAGGTTGGGCTGCATCAGCTCTCGCCACTGGCTCTCAACCCGTTGGTAGGTGTTGTTGACCTCTTCGCCTGCTCCTTTGTCCAGGACATCGTGAATGCGCGGACTTTGAAGACGCTGATTGTATTCATCCACCAGCAGTCTGGATCGGTTGTCCGGACGATCGTTTTGTGGATTGCCATGTACCAGACTGCTGGCAATACGGTACGACTGCATGCGCAGGGTTCCGGCCTGATTGATCGCAGCGGCGTACCCTTCTGCTGTCTCTGCAATAATCACCGAACTGATCATCCCGGAGAGCGCCAGGATGAACAGGATGGTGATGACAGTGCCAAAGCGGAGTAGCAATGAGTGTTTCACTTCATGGTCTCCTGCCGGGTGTGTTGTTCGCCTTCCCGGTCACAATATCTATCGTTCGATAGAGTAATTCTAAACGCTGATGAAAAATCTGTTAGGGCCTGCTGACAGGAATTCGATAGGTCCTGTTGTGCCTGCAACAGCAGGGTATCAGAGTTCGAAGGCGTGCGAATTGATCTGGAATTGGTGCCGGGTTAACGGACTACTGAATGGTCAACTTCAATGGCTGCATCTCTTTGTACATGATGATCAGCGGTTTCTGAGTGGAAAATGTCAGGATGCGGGTCTTGGATGGATAGATCAGGTGATTGCACAGGAACATATGCATCTCTTCCCCGTCCAGAAGAAACTCTTTGAACCTCTGGATGTTCTGCAGATCGATCTTGTCCTGCAGGGAGAAGTCGAAGCGGTTGAAGGCAACGGATTGGTCGCTTAGTAACAGTTCGGGAATCGACTGGTGACCGAGGAGTTCGTGTTGTGCACGCTTGAGGAGGTTGGTGGAGAGAATCAGCCCCATCCGCTGTTCACCAAACAGCCAGCTGATATCCCGCTCATCATCGTAATCCGCTGTATGCTCGCCAAACGCCAGGCACCAGCCTTTGTAGTAGGCGTTATAGCGTTTGATGACTCGAGTATCTGACATATACCGGTTTGCTGCTCTGCAAAAAAACCTTTCTCACTTGGTGTCTACCATGCCGGCAGAAATCTATTGTGCGGGTTTGTGGGAAATAGGTGATCGTAAGGTTCTGTTTATATGTTTGCTTGTAATAATACTGTAATACTTTTGTGCCAACAAATTTGATGTCTGAGTATGAATCCGCAGAGCGCGGCAGGCGGGAAGTCAGAATGCGGTGGGTTGTATCAGCGCGTGCCGCCGTGGGCCGGCCTACAGCCATATTTCAGCTTGTCGTAGGCCAGCGCACACTGGCAGAGAGTGACAGGTTCGTCGTTGGCTTAGAACACCAGGTTCATCACCAACATCATGACCGTCAGAAAGAGTACGGTCATGATGCCGCCGGCTCGCATGAAATCCGCGACCCGATAACCTGCCGGTCCCATGATCAGGGCATTCACCTGATGGGTGGGAATGAGAAATGAGTTGGAGGTGGCAATGGCCACGGTAAGTGCAAAAACCGCTGGATTGGCACCTGCACCGATGGCGATGTTAACCGCCAGGGGAACCAGCAGAACGGTTGCTCCCACGTTGGACATGACCAGGGTGAAGAAGGTAGCCAGAATGGCAACAGCGAGTTGTATCACCCAGATCGGCATATCCCCGACCACAAACAGCACCTGCTCAGCGATCCATTTTGCGGTTCCTGTGGTTTCCACTGCCAGACCGAGCGGAATCAACGAAGCGAGCAGGAAAACGGTTTTCCAGCTGACCGCTTCATAGGCCTCCTCGATATTCAGTACCCCGGAGAGCACCATGCCCATGGCGCCGGTCAGCAGCGCGACGGAGAGGCGGATGTCGGTGAACAGTACCATCGACAGGGCAATACCGAAAAACAACATCGCCCATCCGATCTTGTGCGGACGCAACTCCTCATGGGGATATTCAGTTGTCACCACGACAAAGTTCTTATCTTTTTCGATTCTTGGCAGGACATCCCAAGGGGTATGCACCACCAGGGTGTCACCGGCCATGAAAGGCATGTTACGGATATCCTCGCCTTCCCGCATGGTTTCGCCATTACGGTGCAGACCGATCATCGCCAGGCCGTAGGTTTTACGCATCCAGACATCCCGGGCGCTTTTGCCGATCAGCGAGGAGCTGGGAGGAATAACCACTTCGGCGATACCGGCCTTGTTGGCGGAGAGGTCGCCGGAGAAAGTACGCAGGGTGTCGCGCTTCTTCAGGTTGAATGTCGTGACAAAGTTGTTCAGCGATTCCGGATCGGCAACCACCCCCAGTACCATACCTGCCTGGATCGCCACATCACGGGCCAGGGCGCCCGGGCCGATGCGATTGGCTTCACCGGAGATCTTGGTGGCGATGATGCGCACACGGTAGCGGGTCTCCACCTCATCGAGCTCTTTGCCGATCAGGCTGCTGTCATCGGTGACCACCATCTCGGAGAGGTGGTAGGAGAGTCCATAGACATCCTGAAAGTACTGCATTGGATCCGTACCGCTGGTACTGCTCTCGCTCTTGGTTTTAGGCAGCACAAAACGACCGGCAATGACGAAATAGAGGATGCCGGTGAGGATCAGGGCGACACCGATCGGGGTCACGGAGAAGAGGCCCCAGGTCTCCATCTGTTGAGATTCGGGTAGCGCCTTGTTGGAAGTCAGGATCAGATCGTTCAACAGAATCAGTGGGCTGGAGCCAACCATGGTCATGGTGCCACCCAAAATGGCGGTAAAACCCATCGGCATCAGCAGGCGTGACATGGGCAGTCCGGAACGGGCAGAGATTCGCGAGACAACCGGCAGAAACAGGGCAGCTGCACCGACGTTCTGCATGAACGAGGAGATAAATCCTACGGTGGCCGAGATGATCGGTATGATGCGGCTCTCGGTGGTGCCGCCGATCTTCAGGATGAAGGCGGCGACGCTGCCCATGATGCCGGTCTTGTCCAGTCCGGCACCAATGATCATGACAGCGATGATCGAGATCACCGCGTTCGAGGAGAAACCGTCGAACAGGTGCTGATTGTTCACCAGTCCCTGTTCAAGCCCCATGAAGGGTGCCAGCAGGCTGGTCAGGCCAAGCACTACCATGATGCTGGCAGCCGCCACATCCACGGCGACAACTTCAAATGCAAACAGGTAGATAGTAAGCAGCAGAATCACGCTGACCCAGGCGATTTCGATGGTCGGCACCAGGTTGGCCAGCACCAGGGCGACAGCCAGAAAGATGCCTCCGGCAATCATCTGCTTGATCGACAGGCGATTCCTTTCCGGGGTCAGTTGCGGGGTAGTCGGCAACGCGTTCACTTGATAATACTCCATGAGATTGGTCGTTTGTCAGCCGGCTGAAATAGCCAAACAACAGACAGCCGGTCGCCGTTCTGTCGGTTCGGTTCATTCCTGATTGGAAAAGTTACTGCAAAGACAAAGAAGTCCTGGGGCAGGTCTATTCGCTATGCCAGCCAGCGAAAGTGGGGGCATAGTGCCTTTTTCGGGCTATCTATACAAATAAATAAAAATGTTTTAATATTCCTAAATGGAATATAGAAGCCTGCCGGATATGAACAGCCTGGCGACCCTGAAAGAGGTGGTTGAGCGGGGTGGTGTATCGCCCGCCGCTCAAGTACTGCATGTTGGGCAACCTGCGGTGACCAAACGTCTGCGCAGTTTGGATACCTGTTACGGGGTCGATCTGATGCATCGGGAGGGGAGACGCCTGGAGCTCACCCCGGCGGGTGAAAAAGTCTATGAGTATGCCTGTCTGGTACTCGATCATCAGCTCAGCCTGCTGGATGATATCGACTCCCTCTCCAGCGGGCAGAACCGGCTGCGCCTCGAGGTGAACTTTGCCATCGGTGAGCATATGCTGCCGGATCTTCTGCTCAGGTTCGCCGAACTCTATCCCCGCTACAACATCGAGAGTCGCATGGGTTATTCGCGACACATACAGCGACGCCTGGCAACCGGTTTGTCCGATCTGGCGCTGTTGGAACAGGCCCCGGATCATCCCGATATTCTGGTGCAGAAGTGGCTTGACGATGAACTGGTGCTGGTGTGCGGCCCCGACCACCCCCTCTGGGGCTGTGGACTGCTGCCGGTGACCGACCTGGAAAAACTTCACTATGTGCTGCGGGAAGCCCGCTCTTCAATGCGTCTGACTCTGGATAAGGCGCTGAAGGATGTTGGTGTCGGTAGTCTGCCGGTGACCATGGAGGTGGGTTCTACCGATACCATCGTGGAGATGCTGCAGCACGGTCGGCATGTCAGTTTCCTGCCACGATTCACCGTTGATGACGGGTTGCAGAACGGCTCGCTCTACCACATCAAGATCCAGGGTCTCAGGATCAAACGAATACTCTGGATTGCACGTACCCGATCCAATCTGAACAACGATGTGGCAGAAGCCTTCATCTCACTGTTGCGCGGCACTTGAAGCATCGCTAAAGAACAGAATTCTCTCCCCACATATGCGCTGAAGTCGAAGCCTGGATCGCGGCCTGTGATTCGCCACGCTTGCCGATTGAAGCGGTAGGCTGCGACCCCGGATTGGCCCATTGGCTGCTCTGATCCGTTTACCCTATACGTGACATTTTGTCATTCCGATATCCATTGTTGTCATTATTTGTCGTTATTTTCCCGGCCGTTTTTTGAATGCGATTCTTGCTCAGAAATTAGTTGTAGAAAAAATATTTCCCAACTACTCTAGGAAAAAACCAACGGTTAAATACACAGATACATAATATTTCAAAACTACTGTGTATGTACTTTTTTTCTAGTCAATCCATATTCGGCTGTCGGCATATTTGTGCCTGGCCAGTCAATATTATCTTCGCTAAAACAATCGGTGCTGCCGGCTGTTTTGTATCAATTCGAGACTCAACCTGAAATGCTGTGCCTGTCGTATGCGGGTATGCCATGAAGGAAGGAGAATAAAAGCATGCAGAGATCCCTGCTTATTGATCCGGATAAGTGCACAGGATGTGTCCAGTGTGAAATGGCCTGTTCCTATGAAAACGAGGGAATCTTCAATCCCTCGAAATCGAGGATACGGGTCTTTACCTTTCATCATGAAGGTCGTTTTGTACCTTACACCTGTACACAGTGTGCTGAAGCCTGGTGTATGCAGGCCTGCCCGGTCGATGCTATCTCACTGGATGTGAATAGCGGTGCCAAAGTGGTCAGTGACTCGTTGTGTGTTGGCTGCAAGGTCTGCACCATTGCCTGTCCTTTCGGTACGGTCAACTACAGCACCGCCAGCGGCAAGGTAACCAAGTGCGATCTGTGCGGTGGCGATCCGGCTTGTGCCAAGGCCTGCCCGACAGGGGCCATCACCTATGTGGATTCGGATCAGACCGGATTTGACAAAATGCGCCAATGGGCAGGTAAAACTGACGCTGGCTCGACAGCTACAGCGTAATCGGAGGGTACTCAATATGTCTTGGTCTGGAAAATTACTACGGGTAAACCTCACAAACGGCACTTGCACTTCGGAAGCGTTGAACATGGCATGGGCGCAGGAGTATCTGGGTCAGCGCGGCCTGGCGAGCAAATATCTTATCGAAGAGATCGATCCAAAGGTCGATCCATTGAGTCCTGATAACAAGATGATCATGACCACCGGTCCATTGACAGGCACCATGGCGGCGACCGGAGGTCGCTACTCAGTGGTCACCAAAGGTCCTTTGACCAACTGCATCGCCTGTTCCAACTCCGGTGGATTCATTGGTGCTGAGATGCACAACGCCGGCTGGGATATGATCATTTTCGAAGGCCGCTCAGCCAATCCTGTCTATCTCTATCTGGTCAACGATAAAGCGGAACTGCGTTCGGCGGATGAGATCTGGGGCAAAAGTGTCTGGGAGACTGACGAGTGGCTGCATGCGACGCATCAGGATCCGATGCTGCGAATCGCAGCGGTAGGTCGTTCTGCTGAGGAGGGCTGTCTCTACGCGGCAATCGTCAATGATCTGCATCGTGCCGCCGGACGTTCCGGTGTGGGTACGGTGATGGCATCGAAAAACCTCAAAGCGGTTGCCATACGCGGTACCCAGGGTGTTGGCAATATCAAAGACCCGGCGAAGTTCATGCAGGCGGTCAATGCAGGCAAGCAGGTGCTGGCAGACAATGCGGTTACCGGACAGGGTTTACCCACCTACGGCACCCAGGTACTGATGAATGTAATCAATGAGATTGGTGCCCTGCCTACCCGAAACATGAAAGAGGTACAGTTCGAAGGGGCGCAGAACGTATCCGGTGAGGCGATGCATGAGAATCGGCCCACCGACGGTAAACCCAATCTGACCACCAACGCAGGTTGCTTCGGCTGCACCATCGCCTGTGGGCGTATTTCAACGGTCGACAAAGGGCACTTCTCGGTTGAGAACAAGCCTCAGTACTGGGGCAATTCCGGTGGTCTCGAGTACGAAGCTGCCTGGGCACTGGGCCCGGATACCGGCGTCGATGATCTGGATGCGCTGACCTATGTGAACTTCATCTGTAACGAGGATGGTTTCGATCCCATCTCCTTCGGCTCTACCGTCGCAGCGGCGATGGAGCTGTATAAAATCGGCGCCATCAGTAGCGCGGAGACCGGTGGACATGAGCTTAAGTTCGGTTCTGCTGAGAGTCTGGTGTGGGCCGTGGAGACGCTGGTCAGCGGTGAAGGGTTTGGTAAGGATCTCGGTCTGGGATCGAAGCGGCTTTGTGAAAAGTATGGTCATCCCGAACTCTCCATGACCGTCAAAGGTCAGGAGTTCCCGGCTTACGATCCACGGGGCATCCAGGGTATGGGATTGGCTTACGCCACATCCAACCGTGGGGCCTGTCATCTGAGAGGTTATACCGTTGCTTCCGAGGTGTTGGGTATTCCTGAGAAGACCGATCCCCTGGCGACCGAAGGCAAGGCCGGTCTGGTTAAGGCGTTTCAGGATGCCACAGCGGCGGTGGACTCCAGTGGCCTCTGTCTGTTTACCACCTTTGCCTGGTCTCTGGAGGATATCGCACCCCAGGTGGATGGCGCCTGTGAGGGTGAGTGGACCGCCGAGCGGATGGCAGAACTGGGTGAGCGGGTCTGGAACATGGAGCGGGAATTCAATCTGAGGGCGGGATTGACCGCTGCAGATGACACCCTGCCAAAACGCCTGCTCAAGGAAGCGGCGAATGTGGGACCTGCCCAGGGTCGGGTCAACGACCTGGATCAGATGCTGCCCGAGTACTATGAGCTGCGCGGCTGGAACGCAGACGGTGTACCGACAGACGAGACCCGAAAACGACTCGGTCTGGGTTAAACAATCACTCAAGAGTGCTGATGGCCGTGCCCCCTCCAAGGGGGCACGGTTTTAGGAGGTTAGTGAATGCATTATGTTGTCATTGGCGCAGGTCCGGCAGGCGTTACCGCCTGTGATACCTTGCGCGAACAAGATCCCCAATGCCGTATTACGCTGATCGGTGGCGAACCGGAGCCACCCTATTCGCGAATGGCGATCCCCTATGTGATGGTTGAGAAGATCGAAGAGCATGGTACCTATCTGAGGCAGAACGACAGCCACTATGCCGAACAGCGGATCGAGATGGTGGATGGACCGGTGAAGCGGGTCGACCCACAGAGCCGACGGGTCGTCTTGGAGAGTGGTTCCGAGGTGGCGTATGACCGTTTGCTGATTGCCACCGGGGCAACCCCATTGAAGCCACCGATACCGGGTATCGATCTGCCCGGGGTGCATAACTGCTGGACCATGGCGGATACCCGGGCAATCGTGGAGCGGGCCAAGCCTGGCAGCTCTGTGGTGCTGATTGGCGCCGGTTTCATCGGTTGCATCATCCTGGAAGCCCTGGTGATGCGGCAGGTCAAACTGACGGTGGTGGAAAAGGCACCGCGGATGGTGGCCAGAATGATGGACCAAGTGGCCAGTGAACTGCTGCAGGGCTGGTGTGAAAGCAAAGGGGTGGACGTGCATACCAATGCCGGGGTAACCAGCATCTCTCAGCAGGGTGATGGGTTACAGCTCTCCGTGGATAACGGGGAGACGCTGACTGCCGATCTGGTGATCACGGCGATGGGGGTACGGGCCAATACCGAGTTTCTCGAAGGTTCGGGCATCGAGTTCAATGACGGTATCGTGGTCAATTCCCACTTTCAGAGCAACTTTCCGGATATCTATGCGGCCGGTGACGTGGCCCAGGGGTTGGACTTCTCCACTGGTCAGAACCAGGTACAGGCGATTCAGCCCACTTCGGTTGAGCATGGCCGGATGGCGGCGATCAACATGGTCAGTGATGCAGCCGTCGAGCATCGCGGCAGTCTCAACATGAATGTGCTCGACACCCTGGGTCTGATCTCATCCTCCTTCGGACAGTGGATGGGGGTGGATAATGGTGAACAGGCTGTGTTGCTCGATCGGGAAAACTACCGCTATCTGCGGCTTGAGTTCGACGGAGATTATCTGGTGGGCGCCAGCAGTCTGGGGCATACCCAGCATATCGGTGTGCTACGCGGGCTGATCCGTAGCCGGGTTCCACTGGGGGAGTGGAAAAAACGCTTGATGAAGGATCCAACCCGGTTGATGGAGGCCTATCTTGGTTGTGTGGTGTCAGCGTGATTCGGGTGGAGTTTAAGCTGTTTGCAAGCTTGATGAGCTATCTGCCGGCAGGCGCCAGCGAGCATGCCGTGCAGGTTGAGATGCCTGAAGGATCCACGGTCTACGATTTGATGGACAAGTATCAGGTACCCAGGGAGCAGGCCCATCTGGTGGTATGCAACGGTCTTTTCGTACCGCCTTCACAAAGAGATACCCATAGCCTCAAGGATGGGGACAGCATTGCCCTTTGGCCCCCGGTAGCGGGGGGCTGAGCAGGGCGGTGGAGCATCAGGAGACCCGCTTGATGGCGATCAGCCATCGTGACTTTCTGCGCAGTCTTCAGCCCATGAAGCGTGACTATCCAATAAGGGTGGAGGAACAGGGAACGAGGTTTGTGATCACCAGGGACGGTTTGCACTTGGAGATATCGCTTGGCCAGGAGCAGGTGGTCAGAATGGGCTCTCTGACGATGCCCCGTACCCAGGTCGATTTTACCTTTCATAGCGCCTCGCCACAGCAGGTGGCCGATTTTTTCGTCAGATTTGAGCTAAGCTTCAGACGGGGTGGCGGCTGAATCATTCACACCCAGGGAACATCAGCAGCTTGTTGCCATCAAACTCTCTTTAGCCGTGATGGCGGCTTGCCGTTGATAGGTCGACCCGGTTCCGTAGCAGGCCATACTCAGCCGCAGCGTACCGGGATGATAAAAAAAGGGGAGTTCACTTTGATGAGGCGGAATTCAGTACTGGTTCTGATATATCTGATTGTCGGCCTATTGGCCGCCCCAGGGACGGCGACAGCCGATAAGCATTTTGAACGTCTGGTAGTGTTTGGTGACAGTCTCTCCGATCCGGGGAATGCCTTCCATCTGACCGGTAATGCTCTGAAACCTCCCTACAGCACACTCGATCAGTTTCTGGTGCCGGATGCGCCCTATGCCAGGGGTGGAAACCACTTCAGTAACGGCAAAACCTGGGTGGAGCGGTTTGCTGAAAAACTCGATCTGGAGGAGAGCGCAGGGCCAGCCTTCAAAGGGGAGAACAAGGATCAGTTGAAGATGACCAACTATGCAGTTGGTGGTGCCCGGGCCAGGGATTTTGGACAGAATATCAATCTGGCAAGTCAGCTGGGTATGTTCCAGGCGGACGCCCAGGGAGAGGTTACCGACCGTTCACTCTATGTACTGGCGCTTGGCGGCAACGATGTGCGGGATGCGGTGTCGGCACTGGCGCAGGATAGTAGCGGGCTGCTGAGTGCGGAGATTATCGCCAATGCACTGAGTGCAATCTCGGATGCGGTGATCGCGCTCTACAGTGGTGGGGCTACCACCCTGATGGTCGCCAACGTACCCGATCTCTCAATAACCCCTGCAGTCAACAGGCTGGACGCCATACTGCCCGGGGCAACCATGAGTGCGGCGATACTCTCCGCCAAATTCAACAGTGAATTGGCCGGCCTGCTCGATGTGCTGGAACAGAGTTCCCCGGGCTTGAAAATCATCCGCATCGACTTTGCCGGCAACACCCGACGCATCGCAGACGACCCTGAAGCGTTTAAGATATCCAATGTTGAAGAGGCCTGTGTGATGCCGGATCAGCGGCCATCGAGCTGTAAAAAACCCAATCGGTATCTGTTTTGGGACGGCATACATCCAACCGCAAAGGCGCATCGGATCATTGGAAAAATGGTCTTTAAAAACTATCAGTCATTCATGCGGGACTCAGAGGTGCTTTGTCATCCAGGCAGAAAAAACAGGGATGCGGCCTGCAGCTCTGTGCTTTGGTTGTAGTTTGACATTAGGTTGGATGTGGCACACCCTGATGACAGACAGGGCCCTAACAGTTGCCATCGGATAAAAGAATAAAACCATGTCCATCCCGCTGATACGAAAAACCAAGATCGTCGCTACCATCGGCCCGGCCTCGGATCGCGTGGAGACCCTCGAGGCGATGATCCGCGCCGGCATGAGCGTGGCGAGACTGAATCTGTCACACGGCAGTTATCAGGAACACAAACAACGCATCGCGCGGATTCGCCAGGCGTCGCAGAATCTTCAAATCCCGGTTGCCATCATGATCGATACCCGGGGTGTCGAGATCCGTACCGGACCCCTCCAGCAGGGCCGTGTCGAACTGCACTCGGGTGGCCGTTTTTCACTCTATACGGATGATCGTATCGGCGATGAGCACGGGGTGTCGGTAACCTACCATCGACTCAGCCAGGAGGTGGGAGCCGGTGACGTGATCCTGCTCGATGATGGCGCCATGGAGCTGACCGTCGACGAGGTGGTGGGCGATGAGATCCGTTGCAGCGTGGTGCTGGGTGGCGTGCTGAAGGAGAACAAAGGGGTCAATCTGCCCAATACCCAGCTGTCGATGACTGCCGTCGAGACCGCCCAGCGTGACGATATTCTGCAGGAGCTCGCTTTCGCCGCTGAGAATGAAGTGGACTACATTGCCGCCTCCTTCATCCAACAGGCAGTGGAAATTGAACGCATGAGAGAGATCCTGGCTGAACGGGGGAGTAAGATCCCGATCATTGCCAAGATCGAGAATCGCGCCGGTATTGAGAACCTGGAATCGATCGTCAGTGCCGCAGACGGCATCATGGTGGCCCGGGGGGATATGGGGGTCGAGCTGCCGCTGGCGGATGTGCCGAGTATGCAGAAGAAGATCATCCGCATCACCGTCAGTAACGGCAAGCCGGTGATTACCGCCACTCAGATGCTGGCCTCGATGGAGCAGAATCCCAAACCGACCCGGGCAGAGGCGAGCGATGTGGCGAATGCCATTCTGGACGGCTCATCCGCGTTGATGCTCTCCGGTGAGACCGCTATGGGAGACTACCCGGTCGAATCGGTCAGCACCATGGAGCGACTGGCGGTGCGCACTGAGGCTTCGCTGCGTGAATACGGCTATCTGCAGCACATACTGCCCCATGCCTCGAATGTGGTTACCGAAGCGGTCAGCCGTTCCGCAGTCACCATGGCTGATCAGTTGCATGCGGCGGCGATCATCAGCCTCACCGAGACCGGTTTTACTTCGCGCCTGATCTCCAAACATCGTCCGGAGTGTCCGATCCTGGCGGTAACCCACTCACCGCGGGTTACCCGGCGTCTGTGCATGAACTGGGGGGTGATACCGATGCTCGATGCCGCTGAGCATAACGATGAGGCGAAGGTGGACTACTGCATCGAGCAGGCGAAACATCGTGGTCTGTTGACGGTTGGTGATGTGGTGATTGCAACCAGCGGCTCAACCCAGGCGACCGGTGGTACCAATCTGATCAAGGTGATGTCGGTCGACTGAAGTCAGACCCTAATGAGATAAACCGCAAATAACGCGAATCACCGCAAAACAACGCAAAAAAGAGTTCGATAAAACGATTTGCGATCTTCGCGGTGATTGGCGTCCATTAGCGGTTGGTTTCTCTCTAAGCTTGTACTGTTAAGGTTACAGGCCTTTGCAGTTGGCGTAGAAGGTTACGGTTGCCGGCCAGTCGGAGAAGATACCCTTGATGCCCACATCCTGGGCCAACACATCCAACAGTACCAGCATGTCACCATCGTTGTCGGTGACATCTCTGATACTCTGGTAGTACCAACCACCGCCACTTGCGAGCAGGCCGGAACGCTCCAGCGTCCAGGTGATCAGGTCGATGCCATGGGCTCGTGCCGCAATCGCATATTCGGATGGTACGATCTCGCCGTTTTCAGCAGTAACCAGGGCCCACATGGCCGGTGCCAGATAGTTCACACCCTGCTCCGCAAGGTAGGACATCCTGTCGATGGTCTGCTTGGCTTCGTCCGGATTATTGCTGCCATCCAGGTAGACGGCCTGTCTGCCAAAGCGCGGTTCATGGTTGATCCAGTAGAGTACATCGTCCAGGTTGAATGACTGGGCAAACACATGCTTGGGTTTTACACCGGCGGCCTTGTACTCATCGATCATCTGCTGAGCGTAGTCCTGTTGGGTGTAGTCGCCTTCGAACGGCATATCGACGCTGGGAGACTTCAGTTCAGGAGTCATCTTGGCGCCAAGTTGCTTGAACAGCTCGATGCTTTCGGCGTGGGTCATCAGGGTAGCGTTGCCTGTATAGAGGTCAGTGCGCCAGCCTGGGGTGGCATCCAGATACGCTTCAACGCTGGTTGCAGTCCGGTCAGCCGCATCCATTTTGCCCTTCAGGGTTTTGAACTCCTGCAGAGTGATGTCACTGGTGCAGCAGCGAGCTGAGGCTGGCGTGATCACCTTACCGGTGGTTGGGTCGATCTCAGCGGGAACAAAGGGCTGGGAACATTTTGCCGCCAGTGGGGTTGCCAGGATGTTGGTGGTGGTGTGCAGATCGCACTGTGAATGACGGCAGACCAGTTGACGATCCTTGGTGAAGGTGACGTCGCACTCGAGAATACCGGCTCCCATGCGCGCCGCGGCAACATAGGATTCCACGGTATGTTCCGGAAACTGCATCGCGGCGCCCCGGTGGCCAATGGAGAAGTCGCTCTTTTTAAACTTCTTCTTTTTACTGCAGGCCTGCAGCTCCTGTTTCAGTTCACCCTCGTCCATGTCGTCGACCAGGTAGAAAGGGCGGGGTCCCAGTTGAGTGCTCAGACGAACCCGCTCAAATTCGCCTTCGTCATCCTCTCGATGATCTCTGTTACCGGCAAAACAACCGCTCACGATTATGCTGGTTGTTGTGATGATGAGCAGTGTCTGTAGCATCTTTTTCAATCGCATTCTCGATTCCTCAGATTATTATGGTGCTTGATTCGGATTCCATGAATACCGGTCGTCACCATAAAAGAGCTCTGTTTCCTGCTGATGCCGAAGCTGTGACACTTTCGAGAAGAAAACAGTGTTGATCTATACAGGTTCAGGTTCTGAGAAAGTTGAGGGGAGGCGGGGGAGATTGAATGGGGTCTGGTCAAACTCCCGACACCCTGTTGTGTCGGGAGTTGCAGGGATCAGCTCATGTTATCGGCGACGAAATCCCAGTTGACCACCTTCCAGAAGGCTTCAAGATAGGCCGGACGGGCATTGCGATAGTCGATGTAGTAGGCGTGTTCCCAGACATCGGCTGTCAGCAGCGCTTTTTTACCGGAGGTCATCGGGCAGCCGGCGTTGGAGGTGTTGAAGATCTCCAGACTGCCGTCTTCATTCTGCACCAGCCAGGTCCAGCCGGAACCGAAGTTGGTGGCGCCGGAGGTGGCGAACTTTTTCTTGAACTCGTCGAATGAACCGAATGTGTTGTTGATGGCATCGGCCAGTGCACCACTGGGGGCATTGTCATCGCTCGGGCTGCGCAGACAGTTCCAGTAGAAGGTGTGGTTCCAGATCTGAGCCGCATTGTTGAATACGCCACCGGACGATTTCATGATGATATCTTCCAGGGAAGCGCTTTCGAATTCGGTCCCCGGTACCAGGTTGTTCAGATTGGTCACGTAGGTGTTGTGGTGCTTGCCGTGGTGGAACTCCAGGGTCTCTTTGGAGATCACCGGCTCCAGGGCATCAATTGCGTAGGGCAGGGCAGGTAGTTCGTGTGCCATGAGTTAATACTCCTTCGTTGTCGCGTTATTGAATTCTTGACCTCTCCATGCGCTCAGGGAGGGGATAAAAACCTAGTAGAATGGTCAGCTATTCTATCCATGCCATGGCGGGGATGCAACTGGGTAGGATGTGAGGGAAAATAGTAACCGGGCGACGCAGCAGTCGACTGGCAGTCGCCGGGTTTATAATAGCATCTCTGATTGACCGATTGATGACGACTTTGAAATGGATCCTATTGAACTAAGTATATTTTCATCCCGGCTCGAAGCGGTATGCGATGAGATGGGTGCGGTGCTGCGTAATGCCGCTTTTTCGCCCAATATACGCGATCGGTTGGATTTCTCCTGTGCGGTGTTCGACGCCGCCGGTGAACTCTCTGCCCAGGCGGCCCATATTCCGGTACACCTTGGCAGCATGGCCTATGCAATGGCGGATATTGTCGCTCAAATCGAGTGGCAGGATGGGGATATGGTGGTACTCAACGATCCTTTCATGGGGGGAACCCATCTGCCGGATGTAACGCTGATTTCGCCGCTCTTTTGTGACGGCCTGTTAAGTGCCTTTGTGGTCAATCGGGCTCACCATGCGGATATCGGTGCTGATTCACCAGGCTCAATGCCGGTCTCGGATCATCTGCACCAGGAAGGGCGGGTCATACCGCCTGGCAAATTGATTGAGGCGGGACGACTGGATGAGGCCTTCCTGGCGGAACTCACGGCTGATAATCGTAATCCGGTTGAGTCGAGAGGGGACTTCGCCGCCCAGATCAGCGCCAACCGGAACGGTCTGAAACGCCTGCAGCGGCTGATCAGTGAGTGGGGTCGGGCAGGGTTTCTGAATGGCCTGAAGGCCCTCAATGCCTATGCGGAGCGATTGGCCGCTGATGCCCTGAAGCAACTGCCGCCGGGAGAGTATCGGTTCGAGGATCTGATGGATGATGATGGGCAGGGCAGTCAGGATATTCCAATCCGTGTCAGGATCCGTGTGGAGGCAGATCGATTGATTGTGGATTTCAGCGGAACCGCACCCCAGGTACCCGGTAATATCAACTGTCCATTATCGGTTGCCGCGGCCGCGGTCTACTACTGTTTTCGCTGCCTGATGCCTGAGCAGACCCCAGCTTGTGCCGGCAGTTTCAGAGCAATTAAGTTGATTGTGCCGGAAGGGTGTCTGCTCAATGCCCGTCGTCCGGCCGCTGTAGCCGCCGGAAATGTGGAGACCAGCACTCGAGTGGTTGATGTGGTGCTTGGTGCTTTGGCTCAGGCTATCCCCGATGAGATTCCCGCCGCGAGCCAGGGCAGCATGAACAACCTGGCCATGGGCAGTGATCACGAGCAGGGGCGCTGGGACTACTATGAAACCATTGGCGGTGGTATGGGGGCTGGGCGCCTGGGGGGTGGTTTAAGCGGTATGCAGACCCACATGACCAACACCTTGAACACGCCGGTCGAGGTGATCGAGAGTCGTTTTCCTTTGCGTATCGAACGTTATGCCTTGAGAGACGACTCGGCTGGAGAGGGCAGGCGTCAGGGTGGCGAGGGGCTGGTGCGCAGTTTCCGGTTTCTCGCGCCGACCCAGGTGACCCTGTTGACTGAACGCCGACGCAACAGGCCCTGGGGTATGGATGGGGGTGGTCCAGGTGGCAATGGTGTGAATCGGCACAATGGACAACGGCTGGCTGGCAAGGTGAATCTGGATGTGGAGCGTGGCGACCTGTTGACCATCGAAACACCGGGCGGCGGTGGCTGGGGTGGTGCAGAGAGTGATTAGTATCAATCGGCCCTAGGGAAACTTATGGAAAAGCCTATCTATGCGGTCATCTTTAAAGCCGTGATTGGTGACCTCGATGCGACATACCATGAAACAGCGTCACAGCTCAGGAGACGGGCGATGGAGTTGTATGACTGCATCTCGTTTGAATCCTATACGCAAGGGGATCGGGAAATATCGATCTCCTATTGGCGGGACGAGGAGCAGATTGTTCAGTGGAAAAACGATCAGATCCATTTAAAGGCGCAACAGATGGGGCGTGAAAAATGGTATCGATCCTACCAGGTCCAGGTGGTCAAGCTCATCAAGCAGTATGGAGAAGATGATCAGGTTGGCTGACCCTGTTGTCGCCACGCATTGTTCAGGGTAGCCAGATCGAGAAACAACCACCTCCCAAGCGTTGGTTGTTTGCCAGTTTGATGTATCCCTCCCGTTCTCCATTGCTGTGCATATGAGCCACCAGAGAGGCAAAGTAGTGGCCCAGCTGGGTCTCTCCCTGTTGCGGTTTTTTATGCTGCTGAGCGGTTTGGGCATCGATCATGTTTTGTGGAAATCCATCGCCGTCATCATCGATACTCAACACCAGATAGCCATCCACGGATGCCGCGTGAATGAGGATTTGTGAGGAGCTGTATCTCAATCCATTACCAATCAGGCTGTTGATGACTCCCCGCATCAGCCACTCATCAAAATAGCCCACCAAACCCTCTTCGCTCTCATAGTTGATGGTGATTCCCAGATGGTTGGCCGTGGCTTGGTTATCCACCGAAATCTCATACAGAAACTGTTCAACATCGATCTCTTCGATGTTGGTGGAGAGCTGTCCTTTATCGATCTTGTAGAGTGACAGCAGAGCAATCAAATTGTCATTCAGGCGTCTGGCTTCATGCTGCAGGGTGCCCAGCTTTGGATTTTCATGAACTTGTAACTCTTCACCAAGATCATCGATCGTATTGATCACCAGGCCAAGGGAGTTTTTCATGTCATGGATGAGTGACGCCAGAATATCAGCAAAATTCATGTTTTTTCTCTGCTCTGTTCAGATGAGTCTGATGTCTTGCTCAGCATGGTTTTAAGCCGGCCATAGAGTTTTTGCAGGGTCGTGTTGTTTGGATCAGCTTTTGCCACCCGTGCAAGATAGCCTTTGATCTCATCGATCATGCCAGGGCTGGGCCCCTCTCTCTCCATACTCATCAAGAGTACAAGCGCAATATTCAGGTTTACCGTTCTGTTGGCCGGCATGCGTGTTGAAGTCTCTTTCAACAGCTCCGCGGCTTCGTCGAGCTGACCGCTTTTGGCTAATTCAACACCTTTACGATTCAGTGCGAACACTTCCTCGCGAATCGAATCGATGGTGCCGAGTGTCTGTTCGTCCATCTCCAGTGATGAGATCGTCAACTTGATCTCATCCATCAGCTCCTCATCGGTATGATTGTTGAGGATTGCACCCTTCATCAGCTCAACACACTCTTCCTCCATGCCGAAGTTTTTGTAGGTTTTTGCCAGCTCGATGGCGCACTCCGAATCCTCAATCTGGTCAAACGATTTCTGCAGCTCTGCGGCCTTCTCCAGTGATGCCCTTGCCAGATCAGAGTTTCCCATCGCCTCATGGATCAGACTTTCGGCGCTGGCCTGGTAGAAGTCGGCTTTCGGGTCTTTGCTGAAATCCTTGTCAATCTGCTTCAATACCTGAAGTGCTGATGGGCCATCATGATTATCTGCCGTGACTCTGGCCAGGTTGGCATAGTTGGCAGGGTGTTTGTAGACCGAGTGTCTGCCGTGTTGAACCGCTTTGGTGAAGGCGCTTTCGGCAATATCCTGATGCTGGTTTACCAATGCGATTTCACCCAGTAACTGCTGTCTTGGTACCGCTTTGGGTGAGATGGATACTGCCTCTTTGAGGATATCCTCAGCCTCGCTGAGCTGATTGGCTCGCTTATGGCTTCTCGCCAACCAGTCATAGGCTGGCGTGTAGTTGGGGTTTTGGCTCTTGATGCGTTGAAACTCATCGATCGCCTGCTGGAAATCCTGCGCCAGATAGTTGCATTTGCCCAGTCCCAGTCTGGCCCAGGGAAGTTCCCTGATCGCCAGTACCTCCTGGTAGAGCGTCTTGGCTTCGTTCAGCTTGCCACTGTTGAGCAGGATATTGCCCTTTATCTTTCTCAGTTCATTGCAGTTGGCCGGTTTGGCAGCGATTTTCTCATCCAGAATCGCAACCGCCTTGGTGTAGTTTCGCTTCTCCACAGCTTCCTCGATTGCCAGCAGATCGTGCTTCTTGGCAATCAGCTTTTCCAGGCGTGTCTTGAGAAAATCCTTATTGAAGGGTTTGGTCAGGTAGGAGTCGGGTTCATACTCCACCGCACCCATCACCATGTCCCGGGTGTTTTCCGCTGTGACCATGACAAAGACACTACCCAAACCCATCAGGTGGCGATACTTGGCCTCTTCCAGTACCTGCTGTCCATCTCTACCGGCACCCAGGTTATAGTCGCAAAGCACCACGTCAAAGCGCTCCTGTTCCATCAGCTCAATGGCTTCGTTGCCGTTTCTGGCAAGCTGGATCTCTCTGACACCACAGGCCATCAGCATATTTTTCATCATGCTGCGCATATCCCCGAAATCATCAACCACCAGGTAGAGTCTGTTTTCGAGTAGTCCCGGTTTGAAGAACACAAAATGCTCCTTGAGCTTGCGTGTCTGCAATGTCAGTCTGCTGCTTGGCTGATCAGGCAGCAGGGTATGCAGACAGGAAGTTGGCCGTTATCTTCAAACAAAGCGGCGAGATCAAGGGAAACTGAAGTCGAAAGGGAGCCTGACCCGGGACAAATACCAGGGTCAGAGGGTGTTTTGGGGCGGCTTACTGATGCGTTGTCGGTTCAGGCCTGAGCGCGCCTTGCCGGTGCGATAATCATATCCATGGTCTCTTCACTTCGGATGATCATCTCCGGGACCAGGGCTGAAACATCCTGATGGCTGAAGCCGGTGGTATCCCAGGCCGACGGATCGATTGCCCAGAGCATCTCATCGACAGAGAGTCCAACCATGTCACCGTTTGCCACGGCCTTGGCGATGTGTACCAGAGCGACCTCCAGTCTGTACTCTTGCGCCTGCGCCGGCGCGTTGTGGAAACCGGCCACCTCGATGAAGCTCTCCGGCAGGTTCCAGGATCTCATCAGTTCAGCACCAACTTCGAGATGGTTGAAGCCGAGAATCTCCTGTTCCGTGTCAGCCAGAATCCAGGTGTCTCCACCGGTGATATGCAGAACGTCCCTTGATTCATCCGGCAGTGAAAGATAGATCACCAGACGACCGAGATCGTGTAGAACCCCCATCACCAGCAAGCGCTCACTGTGCAGAACACTGCTCTGCTCGGCCAGAGTCTTTGCCATCACGCCGGTGGTGACCGAGTGACGCCAGAAGTCGGCCATATTGACCATCTCTTCAGGGATCCCGGTGAAAGTCCGTTGTGCCGCCGTCGCCATCACCAGATTGCGAAGTTCGTTGGCGCCGATCAACGTCACCGCCCTGGAGAGGGTCTCGACCTTTGCCCGCTGACCGAACAGCGGGCTGTTGACCAGCCTCAGCAGGCGGGCGGAGATGTCAGCATCCTGAGTGATGATGTCGGCCACCTCAACCACGGAGTAGTCCGAGGTTCCGAGGAGCTGATTAACCTTGATGCATACATCGGGGAGAGAGACGAGGCGGTCGAGATTCTGCACAAGACTTTTAGGATTCATGGTCTTTCCTAACGGATGTGATTGTTATTGCTTAAAGTGTGAATGTAATTCATTACAAAAAATAGTGTTATTTTAAGTGGAGAAATGAGAACTGGTTTGGAATGTTTAGGGAATATAAATCATATTCCTTTGCAAACAAAGGCTTGGAACGATCTTTCAGCTCGCATCCAGCGGACCCTCAGAGTCAGGTTTCAGTTCGTCTCCCCATTCAGTGAAGCCTGTATACAGCGTAGCTCACCATAATCATAGCTTCCTTCCAGTGCTTCATAGACCGGTTTCAGCCGGCCATCCAGGCCAACTGTTTCAAACGCGTAGCGAACGCTTTTGAGATGTTCTGAGGAGAGAGACAATACCTCGGCCAATGGCAGCCCCCGGTGTTCGATGGCCGTGGCGAGGTGGCTGTAGACCGTTGCCAGGGTCAGTTGTCGCTGTTGCGCAATCCGTTCAACGCTGCAGCCCTCTTTCAGCAGGTCGACGGTTAAGGATACGGTGTCCCCCTGATCGTCAGGTGGATTCGAGTGGCTGTTGATGCAATCGAGGAATTGGGCTCCGTAGGATTCCAGTTTTCGTTTACCGACGCCGGAGACCTGGGCCAGCTGGTCCAGGGTTTGAGGGCGCCTCTCCATCATCTCCATCAGTGTGGCGTCGTGAAAGATCATATAGGCCGGTACTCCCTGCTCTTCAGCCAGCTCAAGCCGCAATGAGCGCAGTGCCTCCCAGATCTGCTGGTCGATCGGTTTGATCGACTCGCCAGAGGCCGCTTTACGGGTTCGGGTTTTTGCTGCTTTACGCAGTTTGCGCAGCAGCAGTTTGGATTCACCGCGCAGTACCGGGCGGCTCTTTTCTGTCAGATGCAGGCCGCCATGCCCCTGCAGATCAACCGCCAACAGCCCATGGGCGATCAGCTGCCGATAGATACCCCGCCACTCTCCCGCTTTGAACTCGGTGCCGATACCGTAGGTGCTGACCTGATGGTGGGCGAAGCGTCTGATCCGATCGTTCTCTTTGCCGAGTAGTACATCGATTAAGTAGTTGACGCCAAACCGCTGTCCGGTTCGGTGGACACAGGAGAGGGCTTTCTGTGCCGCTTCGGTGGCATCCCAGGTTTGCGGTGGCTGCAGGCAGGTATCGCAATTGCCACAGGGAGCATCCAATGGGTCGGAGAAGTAATCCAGCAGGGCCTGTCGACGACAAGCGGTGATTTCGCACAGTGCCAGCATGGCATCGAGCTTATGTCTTTCGATCCGTTTGTGCGCCTCGTCGGCTTCTGAAGAGGCCTGCATCTGTCGCAGGGTAATGACATCCTGCAATCCATACACCATCCAGGCATCTGCGGGTTGGCCGTCCCGTCCGGCCCGACCGGTCTCCTGGTAATAGGCCTCGATGCTTTTCGGCAGATTGAGATGGGCGACAAATCGTACATCCGGCTTGTCGATTCCCATGCCGAAGGCGATGGTGGCGACGATGATGATGCCATCTTCCCGTAGAAAACGGTTCTGGTTGTGTTGTCGGGTCTGGCTGTCCAGTCCCGCATGGTAGGGCAGGGCATTGATATACTTGGACTGCAGCCAGCTGGCGATATCATCGACCCGTTTGCGGGAGAGGCAATAGACGATTCCCGCCTCTCCGCGGTGCTCGCTTTCGATGAAGTTCAACAGACGCTGTCGACTGTTGCCGTCGTTCTCCATGATCTGATAGCGAATATTGGGGCGATCGAAACCGACAATGAATTTTTCGGCCTTCTGCAGACCGAGCCGTTCGACAATCTCATCTCGGGTCGCCTTATCCGCGGTGGCGGTCAGCGCGATACGCGGCACCGTGGGGAAGTGGTGGGTCAGTTGATTGAGTTGGATATACTCGGGACGGAAGTCGTGACCCCATTGGGAAACACAGTGGGCCTCATCGATGGCAAACAGGGCCAGGCGGGTCTGTTGCAGCAGTTCGAGGGTACGCGGTGTGAGGAGTCTCTCCGGCGCGACATAGAGCATATCCAGTTCACCGGCCAACAGTTGAGCCTCGATCTGATGGACCTGATCCGGGGCCAGGCTTGAGTTCAGGTAGGCGGCGCTGATGCCCAGTTGGTTGAGGCTGTCGACCTGGTCCTTCATCAAGGCAATCAGGGGGGAGACGACGATACCGACGCCGGATCGGAGCATCGATGGAATCTGGAAACAGAGGGATTTACCGCCGCCGGTGGGCATGATCACCAGGGCATCGCCGCCGTTCAGCAGCTGTTCGATAATCTGTTCCTGGGGGGCGCGGAACTGGTGATAGCCAAAACTGTTCTGAAGAACGGCTCTGGCTTGGCTCAGTTCAGATGTTGTGTGAGAGGGGTCTGTCATCCGTGACATTATCCTGTCCTTTTTTGATCTTGTCAGCGGGGATGATAACCCAGCTTGAAAAACAAGTGAGGCATTCGTTAACAAATCGGGGGCATTCGCCTGGTTGCAAGCAGACAGGTTAGAACTCATTCTTGAAGTCATCTGTCGGAAGGACTATGGTCGCCGGGTTGATATGAAACTCCTCAAGGCTTTGGCAGCAAACGGATAACTGGAAAGATTTATGTGTGGATTTTGTGGTGAACTGCGTTTTGATGGTGGCCATGCTGAGTTGGCGACGATCGATCGGATGAATCATCAGATCCGGCGGCGTGGGCCGGATCACGGCGGCAGCTACAGCGATGGGCCGTTGGCGCTGGGGCATCGTCGCTTGGCGATCATCGACCTGTCGGTGCATGCCAATCAGCCGATGGTCGATCAGCAGTTGAACCTTGCGCTGGTCTTCAACGGCACCATCTATAACTACAAAGAGCTGCGTGAAACCCTGAAGGGACTTGGATACAGCTTCTTCTCCAACGGGGATACCGAGGTCATTCTCAAGGCCTACCACGCCTGGGGGGTGGATTGTGTCGAGCACCTGTCAGGCATGTTCGCCTTTGCGGTCTGGGATGCGCAGAATCAAAGCCTGTTCATGGTCAGGGACAGGTTCGGCATCAAGCCGCTCTATTACGCTGAGAATGGCAAAGTAGTGCGTTTTGCCTCCAACACCCAGGCGCTGCTTGCGGCCGGCGGGGTGGACACCTCACTGGATCCGCTGGCGCTGCACTATCAATTCACACTGCATGGGGTGGTGCCTGCACCACACACCATTTTCAAAGGCATACGCAAACTGCCACCCGGTCATACCATGACCATTGAGGCCAACGGCACCCAGCGATTGAGTCGTTACTGGAGTTACAGCGCAACCCGCACAGATCGTCCGATGTCAGATCAGGATTGGCTGGATGCGATACACGATGAATTAAGGGAGGCGGTTCGCAAACGCAATGAGATTGCCGACGTGCCGGTAGGTGTGCTGCTCTCCGGAGGTCTCGATTCCAGTCTGCTGGTGGCGCTACTGGCCGAAGCCGGGGTCAAAGACCTGCGGACCTTTTCGGTTGGCTTTGAGGATCAGCCGGAAGAGAAGGGCAATGAGTTCGAATATTCCGATCCGGTAGCCGAGCGCTATCAGACCCAGCACCACAAATTTCTGGTGCCCAATGGGGAGGTGCTGAAACGCATGCCGGAGGCGGTGGATCAGATGTCGGAACCGATGTTCGGACAGGATGCGGTAGCCTTCTTTCTGCTCGGCGAGCAGGTGTCGCAGCAGATCAAGGTGGTGCAGTCGGGGCAGGGCGCCGATGAGGTGTTTGGTGGCTACTTCTGGTACTCCAGGATCATGCAGGAGCAGCAGGGAGAAGCCGTCGACCGTTTTGCCAAACACTATTTCGATCGGGATCATGATGAGTATCTGCGAATGGTTACGGATCGCTATGGCGCCGGTGACCATACCCGTGAACTGATTGCCAACAGACTGCAGGAGAGCGACGCCGATTCCCTGATCGATGCGGTTCTCTATCTGGATCAGACCATGCTGATTGTCGATGACCCGGTGAAACGGGTCGATAACATGACCATGGCCTGGGGATTGGAGGCCCGGGTTCCCTTTCTCGATCACCATCTGGTTGAATTGGCCGCCCGTTGCCCACCGGAATTGAAGTTGCGGGACGGGGGTAAGTATCCGTTGAAAGCGATGGCCAGAGGGATTGTGCCCGATGCGGTCATCGATCGGCCCAAAGGCTACTTTCCGATGCCGGCCCTGAAATATGTGCGGGGGGAATTTCTTGAGTTTATGCAGGATATTCTGAGCAGCCAGGCGGCCCGGGAGAGAGGGGTGTTTCGCCAATCCTATATCGACATGCTGTTGGCGGCTCCCGAGATGCATCACACCCGGATTCGAGGCAGCAAGCTTTGGCACATTGCGCTATTTGAATTCTGGTTGCAAAGGCAGTTGGCGCTGCACTGAGTGCACGCCGGGTGAGTTAAGAGCAGTGCTGGCTTTTCAGGGGGTGTTGTGAGCAGAGTTCCAAAATGGCTGCCACAGCCTTAGGGCAGAACTGTTTACCACGCTCCTGCCGGATGATTTCCAGTGCCTGCTTGATCTCGATCTCACTCCGGTAGCTGCGGGTTGTGGTCATGGCATCGTAGGCGTCAACCACCGCAATGATGCGCGAGATCGTTGGGATCTCATCGCCTTGCAGTCCGTCAGGGTAGCCTTTGCCATCCCAATGCTCATGATGGTGCAGCACGCAGAGGGCAACCTCTTCGAGCACCGGGTTGCCCAGGCTTCTGAGCATGTTCGCGCCGATGATGGGGTGCTGCTTGATGTCATCGTACTCATCCCCTGACAGCTTCCCCGGCTTCAACAGAATCTGATCAGCAATGCCGATCTTGCCGATATCGTGAAATCCGGCGGCCAAAGAGAGGATATCCATCTGGTGTTCAGTCAGCCCCATATGGTGGCCAATCTGCTCAGCCAGCAGAACCACCCGCTCGGAATGCTCAAGGGTGTAGCTATCCCTGGTCTTGAGCGCATGCTTCAGGATGGTATCCAGCTTGAAGCCCACATGGCTTTCCAGCAGGGAGATACGGCGTTTGATTTCTGGATTGCTGTCCTCGTTCACGTGGCTATGTTCAGTAGATTCAATAGGTTGGGCTAGGAGAATGAGTGATTACAAATGATCTGTTCGATTGTGCTGGTTTTAACTTCCGGGGTACAACTTTGTCAAATGAATTAAGCTCTGAAAACGATCGAAATATTAAAGGTATTGGGCCTGTTTCAATGGGCCGGAACCCCCCTCGCTTTGTGCGATCTACTCTAGTATCGATCCTCTGGGGTGTTACTTTACCATGGCGGCATCATGGTTTTACAGATGGCGATGGAATCGGTAGTGAGTAAGCATTGTCGATTCGAGGTTTTTTCTTAACTGCCAAAGCGTTAGAATTTCCCTACTGGAACCGTGCTTGAAAATGCCAGGAAGGACACCAAATAAGCACGATAAACGACTATTCGAGGTGTAAACGATGGAAGTATTGGATCGAATCAAAGAGCAGGTCGAGAGTAATCCGATCGTGATCTACATGAAAGGCACGCCCCAGTTTCCCATGTGCGGCTTCTCCTCCCGGGCGGCTGCCGCGCTGCAGGATTGCGGTGTACCCTTCGCCTATGTGAATGTGCTGGCCGATCCGGAAATTTTTGAGAATCTGCCTCGATTTGCCGATTGGCCGACTTTTCCGCAAATCTATATCGATGGTGAGTTGATCGGTGGCTGTGATATCACTCTGGAGATGCACCAGAGCGGTGAGTTGAAAAGCATGATGGAAGAGGCGGCGGCAAAAGCGGCTCCCACCGGTGAGAGCTAGGGCCTGGATCTTTGCCTGCTTCAGTCACCATTCCCATCTCTGCAACCACCAGCACCGGTTCCCTCTGTCTGGCTGGGCTAAGCTCTAGCCCCGGCAGAGTAGAGCGGTTTCGCCTGAGCAGGTCCTGTTTCGGATGACCAAGTGGGATACCCGGTTTCTGGGGCTTGCCGCCTATATCTCCGCCTGGAGCAAGGATCCCTCCTCTCAGGTCGGTGCGGTGATTACCGATGGCAACCGGATCATCTCCCTGGGCTATAACGGTTTTGCGGCCGGGGTGGAGGATAAGCCGGAACGACTGACGAATCGTAACTGCAAGCTCAATCTAACCATCCATGCGGAAGAGAATGCGATGATCTTCGCCAAGCGGGGGCTGAATGGCTGTACCGTCTACGTCACCCATCCTCCCTGTCCAAGATGCGCCTCCAAACTGATCCAGGAAGAGGTGGGCCGGATTGTCTATGTGACGCCCAGTGAGGACTTTCTATCCCGCTGGGAGGATGACATCAAATTATCCGCAGAGATGTATCGTGAGGCGGGCGTCGAAGTGACCCAGTACGATCTGCAGGAGCTGAATCATGACAATGCCTCGATCACCATTGCCCCGGGCGGGCTGTTCAAGAATGTCATGAACCTGCTGCTGCAGGAGTAGCAACAGGCCCCAGGATCAGGAACTGGTTTCCGCAGCCAGAGATTCCTCCGGGATATGCAGTTCGTCCAACACCATCCGGTAGAGCCTACCGCTCTGGGTGCGCTCGATCTTTATCGGCAGGTAACCCAGCTCCCTGGCGAACCAGATGGTATAGTCCGATGCCCCATCTCCCTTACTGCGCTCTACCCGCAGGCAGCGGAAGCTGTGGTTGGACGATGCCACTGTCTCTTCTCCGACGACCTGGAAATGATAGGTTTTGACTTTTCCCCCATCCGCCACCTGATAGCTGACCTGCTGACTGCCCTCAGCCAGATGGAGCCTGACCTGTAACTGCTGGCTGAGTTTATCCTGTGTGGTATCCCCGATCGGCTGGGACCAGGTGACGCCCTGACTGGTTGTGGCGGCATGCGCGGATTGCCAATCGAAACTCACCTCACTGTTTTCTGACGGCTGATCCTTGTCCCGATAGGTGTAGCGGTGGGGAACGACCCTCCCCTCCAGGTGGCGCCCCTGGCTCTCTTCGATCACTTCGTTGCGGCTGAAAAGATTCGCCAACAGGCTGGGTTGGCTGTGAGCGGTGTAGATATAGGAGCCGTCCGGTTTCAGTTCCAGGCTTAAGGTCAGTCGCCCAAGGGGCAGGATGTTTCTGTGTACGGTGAATTCTGCGGAGAACGGCTTCAAAAGCTCATCGGCAGCGGCGTTCAGGGTGATGAAACAGCTCAGAAACACCCCCAGCAGCCCAACTCGGACGGTGGCATGCCGGGCCATGGTTGGTTTATCGGATCGTGTCCTGCGGTGCATAGACCACAGGTTGCAGAAGTTTCTCATTATCCAGAATGACCTCTCCGGTCTCGTTGAGTTGCAGCCGCTTTTTAGCGTACCAACCCACAACCAGTGGATAGAGCTGATGCTCCTTTTCCAGCACCCGTGCAGCCAGGCTCTGCGGGTCATCCTCCGGTAGCACGGCTACCTGGGCCTGGGCGATCAGGGGACCCCCATCCAGCTCTTCTGTGACAAAGTGTACACTCACCCCATGCAGTTGCTCACCTGCCTCGAGTGCCCGCTTATGGGTATGCAGGCCTGTGTATTTGGGCAGCAGGGACGGGTGGACGTTCAACAGCCGCCCGGCATAGTGGCGCACGAAGGGTGTTGTCAGGATGCGCATGAATCCGGCGAGGACCACCAGCTCCGGTTGGTATCTGTCGATCAGCTCGATCAGGGCCTGGTCATAGCTTGCCCGATCGGCAAAGGCCTGGTGGTCGAGCACGGCGGTTTCGATGGCCGCTGATGCGGCCCGTTGCAGACCGTACACCCCGGGACGGTTGCTGATAACCGCGGCAATCTCGATCGGCAGGTGGTGCTGGCTGGCATCGATGATCGCCTGCAGATTGGAGCCATTGCCGGAGATCAGCACCACAACCTTCGGGTGCTGAGTGCCGGTCATGCGAGTGGTCCGGTGATCACCACACCCTGCCGCTGGCTGTCAGCGGGCTCGATGCTACCCAGTTTCCAGGCGTTTTCGCCCTGCTCATTGAGAAGCGCCAGCGTGGTTTCCGCATCCTCTGCCGAGACGCAGACCACCATCCCGACGCCACTGTTGAAGGTTCTGAGCATCTCATCGGAGGCCAGGTTGCCCTGCTGTCGCAGCCATTCGAAGACAGGGGGCAGGGTCCAACTGCCGCTGTCGATGACGGCACAGCAATCGGCCGGGAGTACCCGGGGCAGGTTCTCAGGCAGGCCGCCGCCGGTAATATGGGCCAGGGCATGAATCTCGACCTTTTGCATCAGCGCCAGCAGGGATTTGACATAGATTCTGGTGGGCTCCAGCAATGCCTCGCCCAGGGTGGTCCCGGCCAGGGGCTGGTCCAGGCTCGCCTCACTGACCTCAAGTATCTTACGGATCAGTGAGTAACCATTGGAGTGGGGGCCGGAGGAGGCAAGGCCGATCAGCACATCCCCAGCTTTGACCCTGTCCGGTACGATCAGCTGGCTCTTCTCCGCAATACCCACGCAGAAGCCGGCCAGGTCATAGTCGCCGCTGTCGTAGATGCCCGGCATCTCTGCGGTTTCACCCCCTGTCAGGGCTGCGCCGGCCAGTTCGCAGCCCCTGGCGATCCCCTTCACCACATCGGTGGCAACCTCGATCTCGAGTTTCCCGGTTGCGTAATAGTCGAGGAAAAACAGCGGTTCGGCACCGGCGACCACAATATCATTGACACACATTGCCACCAGATCGATGCCGATGGTGTCATGTTTGTCCAACTCCAGAGCAAGCTTCAATTTGGTGCCGACCCCGTCAGTACCCGATACCAGTACCGGTTCCCGGTACTTCTCCAGCGGCAGTTCAAACAGCGCTCCGAATCCCCCCAATCCACTCAATACGCCTGGACGGAAGGTCTGTTTGACAATGGGTTTGATGCGTTCGACCAGTTCATTCCCGGCATCGATGTCCACACCGGCATCCCGGTAACTGAGTGAGGTTGGCTGGCTTGGCTTGGACTCATGGGCCACGAGACGATACTCCCGATTGTCAAAAAAATTCAGATCGGGATTCTATCAGAAGATCATTCGCTAGTACTCCTTCAAGACGATAATTACGCATCCGGCGCGTCGTCAAGCGGCTGGCCCTGCGGGAGCCCATCGAGACGGCAATGGCGCGCCACACTTTGCAGACTCTGCCGGGTGGATCCGGCCGATCCTTACCCTGTTCAGTGCGCGCCCGCCGGCTTTGTGATGGCTGAATTTTCATCTTTTTTCCAGGCGCGTTAATATGCCGGGTTGTTAAGGGTTGATCCTGTTTTTAAAAACCAGGGAATGTGTGATCTGAAATGAGTCGATTTCCTCTAGCGCCTATCTGTAACTGGTTGTTCCTGGCCCTGCTGCTGGGGAGTTACTCTGTTGTCCATGCGGAGGCCGTAACCAATCTCTATGAGGCTGAAGTGGCCGTCTTCGGACAGGGCGGTGAGGCTCGCTCGAAAGGCATCCGGGAGGCGTTTGCCGGGGTGCTGGTGAAAGTCAGCGGCGATAGCGGCCTGCTTGATGATCCACAGGTCGAGCAACTGCTCAAGCGGGGCTCCAGACTGGTTCAGCAGTATCGTTACAAACCACTGCCCAATCCACCTGAAGAGGTCGATGAAGAGGCACCGGATCGACTGCTCTGGGCGAGATTCGATGCCCGTGCGGTCAACCGTCTGTTGCGCGAGAGCGGTGTTCCCGTGTGGGGTGAGACCCGTCCTTCGATGCTGCTCTGGCTGGGGCAGGAAGAGGGAGCACGTAGATCACTGATCTCCCCCGACAGGGCGACCTCCTTGAAGCAGCAGCTGACTCAGACCGCCGATGCCCGGGGCTTGCCCCTGGTCTGGCCACTGATGGATATCGAGGATCAAAGGGCGGTTCAGGTGAGTGATCTATGGGGTGGTTTTGAAGAGAATATCCGACGTGCCTCCGATCGCTATCTGCCGGATGTGATTCTGGTCGGCCGGCTCTCCTACCGTGGTCAGGGGAGTTGGCGGGGGGAGTGGATCCTCTATCTACCCGATAAGATCAACCGCTGGCAGAGCTATGCCGAAACCAGAGCCGGCGTGGCGAAAGAGGGGATGGAGCAGGCGGTTGATGCCCTGGCCCTCAGATTCGCACCGCAACAGGTGAGTCAGGGTATATCCAGTCTCCGTCTGAGAGTCCATGGCCTTACCCAGCTGGCCGATTATGCCCTGGTGCAGGACTATCTGCGTTCATTGGCGATGATCGACAACGTTGATCTGTTGGCGGCGGATCCGGAGCAGGTGAGTTTCCTGCTCAGGGTGCATGGGGGACGCGATGCCCTGGTCAGGGGAATTCAGTTGGGTTCCGTGCTCGAACCGATGGTCATGCAGGTCAGTCCGGACCCGGATCAGCCTGAGATCAGTGAAGAGTCTCTGGATGGTGAGGGGCTGGATTACCGGCTGCGTTAACCGCCGAATCAATCACCATGCAGCTTCGAGATATACCCAATCTGATCAGTATTCTGCGAATCCTGCTGACCCTGCCGATTGTCTGGCTGTTGCTGGAGCAGCAGTTTTCCCACGCCCTGATCCTGTTTGCGGTGGCCGGTTTTTCCGATGGTCTGGATGGCTATCTGGCAAAACGTTTCGGCTGGCAGAGCTATTTGGGTGGATTATTGGACCCGCTGGCCGATAAAGCACTACTGATGAGCTCATTTCTGGTGCTTGGCGGCCAGGGACTGATCCCGATCTGGTTGGTACTGCTGGTGATCTTTCGTGATCTGACGATTGTCGGTGGGGCGCTCTACTATAACTTCAGCGTGGAAGTGGTGGATGCGGATCCGAGTCTGATCAGCAAACTGAATACCCTGCTGCAGATCATGCTGGTGTTGCTGGTGGTTACCGATGCCGGGCCGTTTCCACTGCCGGACCCGCTCATCGATTGGTTGATCTGGGGAACCGGTCTGACCACCCTGATCAGCGGCGCCGCCTATGTCTGGGTATGGAGCAACAAAGCGCGCAAAAAAGGCTGGGGGATATGAAATCTGGTCAATATTCAGTTAATCAGAGTTTATTTCCTGTTGTGGGCGGTTAATCAGACCGATTTCGCAGTTTGAAGAGCATGGCGCTTGTGATGCCGAACAGCTAGACTATAGTTGGAAAAAATAAGTATCTATGTGACTTACGGAGAAAAGTTAATGAGAGTTACCAGTTTTATCGTTGCCATTGGCTTGCTGATCTCGTCCGCTATCGCACAGGCGGAAATATTTGCTGATGGCTCAGGTATCGAGGGAAACAACTACTTTGGGGTGATGCTCGCTTCCCCTCAGTATAAGGAGGATGACTCCAATACCGACTTCCGGGGCACCGGCCTGATCGCCAGGGGTGGTCGCGAATTTTTCAAATATTTCGCGGTTGAGGGCCATTTCGGCATCTTCAGTGGCGATACCGTGAACGATACCACCTACCAGATCGATTACATGGGCAGTCTGTTCGCCAGAGGCAATCTCTTTCTTTTCGATGATCGCGCCCGCGCCTATGCGTTGGTCGGCCTCACCTATTTCGCTGGTGATGTACCGAGATTCAAGGGTGATGACGATATAGCGCCAGCCTTCGGTCTGGGATTGGAGCTGTATGGCAACGAACGCAATGCGATCACCCTGGAGGCGATGCGCTATGCGGACGGGGATCTGCACAATGTGGATTACAAGATCGATTCAATCAACGTCGGCTATCAGCACCGCTTCTGATTAAATCCTTTCAGCTGACCGCCGGGGGAGACTTCCCCCGGCTTCAGTTTCCAGCGGCCCGATGCTGTTGATCTCTTCAGTTGAATACGCTCGCCGCTTCAAAAACCGGTCCATCGACACAGACTCGCTTCATCGCCGGTCCATCCGCGGTCTGTACTTCCACCACACAACCGGCACAGCCGCCGATACCGCAAGCCATGAACTCCTCCAGGGAGACCTGGCAGGGTACCTGCCACTCCTTGGCCATGGCGGCAACCGCCTCCAGCATCGGGTGAGGACCACAGGCAAAGACCTCGACTTCAGAGCGGGTCTCCCTGTCGAGGTTTCTGAACCATAGCTGAGCCAGTTCGGTGACATAGCCCTGGTAGCAACCACTGAACTCCTGCAGGCTTGCCAAGCGGTTACCGATACCCCAGTCATCCAGCAGTGGCATGCTGGCGATTACCCCTTCAGGGATACCGGGTATCATGATTTTCGATGGGGTCGGCTTGAACGGGAACGGGACTTCGGAACCGAGAATGACAAACGGCTGTTTATCACTCTCCTGTCGCAGGCTTTCAGCAAGGAAAATCATCGGCGGCATCCCCACACCGCCACCGATCAGCAACGGACGGCTGTGTCCGGGCGTCGCTTTGAATGGGGTGCCGATCGGGCCAAGTATACTGATCTTCTCTCCCGGCTGGCGCTGTGCCAGCAGCGTGGTGCCTCTACCCACTCTTTTATAGAGCAGGTCGATCCAGCCCTCGTTGTATGAGCTGCGCATGATTGAAATCGGTCGCCTCATCGGCAGCTGTGGGTCGCAGGTCAAATGGACAAAACTGCCGGGCTTGGCTTTGGCGGCGCAGTGCGGGGAGAGCAGGCGCATGATGAACTGTTCCCCATCGAAGGCCTGATGGCTGATGATCTCAGCCTCTTCGAGAAATACCGAATTATGATGTGGTTTGCTCATAGTCTCTCTTCATGAAAGACCAGTCGGCCTTTCAACAATGTATGGGTGACCCGGCCAGGCATTTCCCAGCCGGTGAAAGGTGTATTTTTGCCTGCACTATGGATCTGCTCAGCGGATACGTGCCACTGTCTGTTGGGATCGTAGATGCAGATATCGGCCGCATACCCTGGAGTCAGGCGGCCCAACGGCAGTTCGAGAATATCCGCAGGGCCACAGGTGAGGCGGGCAATCGCACTGCTTAGATCCATCACGCCCTGTTCAACCAGTTTCAGGGTCAGAGGCAACAGGGTATCCAGTCCGGAGATGCCTGGCTCGGTGTCGGGAAACGGGGAGGACTTGGCATCGGCTTCATGGGGCTGATGGTCGGAACAGATCGCCTGGATGACATTCTCCGCTACGGCTTTGCGCAGACCGTCCCGATCGCTGTCGGTACGCAGTGGTGGTCTGACATGACGATTGCTGTCAAAACCCTCCAGGTCGAGTTCGGTCAGATGCAGCTGATGGATCGCCACATCGGCGCTGACCTTGCGGCCTTCCCGTTTTGCCCAGGCCATGGTACGTGCCGCGCTGGCGCTGGAGAGGGCATGAAAATGGATCACCGCACCGGTGGTTTCGGCCAGTGCCAGGTCCCGCGCGACGGCAACGGTTTCAGCCGCTTCCGGTATCCCCGGCAGACCAAGCCGGTCAGCGACCTTGCCTTCGTGAGCGCAACCGTTGTTGCACAGGTACTGATCCTCCGGGCGAATGATGGTCAACAGGTTGAAGGTGGAGGCATACTCCATGGCGCGCCGCTGAACCAGGGTATTCGCCAGTGGGGTATAGCAGTTGGATACGGCGATGCATCCGGCGGCTTTCAGGGCGGCCATTTCACTCAAATGGGAGCCGTCGAGATTTTTCGTCAGTGCCCCCTGGGGCAGCAGTCTGCAGTAACCGGCTTTGCGAGCCTTGTGGCGTATTTGCCCAACCACCGCCGGTGTGTCGATCACCGGCAGGGTATCGGGTGTACAGCAAAGGGTGGTGATGCCGCTGCGGGCGGCGCAGGCGGTTTCGCTGGCAATGGTGGCTTTATGTTCATTGCCCGGCTCACGCAGATTCACATTCAGGTCGATCAGGCCGGGACAGACGATCTGATCTGTGGCATCGATCTCAAGCAGGGGCTGAAAGTTCTCCGGTGGCTGGCCCAGGGCGAGCACCTTACCGCCTGAGATATGCAGGTCGGTAACCTCGTCAATGCCGTTGCCCGGATCCACCACCCGGCCATTGCGTATGGTGATATCCTTTTTCTTCTTTTTCATACCGCCACCTCCTGGGTACGCTGGTTTTGCGTACCGATCACCATGGAGATGATCGCCATACGGATCGCAATGCCGTAACTGACCTGCTGCAGGATAACCGACTTCGAACCGTCGGCGACCTTGGAGTCCATTTCAACACCCCGGTTGATCGGCCCTGGATGCATCACGATGGCATCGGGTTTAGCCAGCGCCAGACGCCTTTCGGTGAGGCCGTAGAGACTGAAATACTCATGTTCCGAGGGGAGCATGGCACCACGCATTCGCTCTTTTTGCAGTCGCAGCATGATGATCACGTCCACATCTCTGATGCCTTCGTCGAAATCGTGGTAGACATGCACTCCCAGGCTGCGGGCATCGGAGGGCAGCAGGGTTTGCGGTGCCACCACCCGGACTTCGGAGACACCCAGGGTATTCAGAGCCAGGATCTGGGAGCGGGCTACCCGGGAGTGAAGGATATCCCCCACGATGGCGACCCGAAGCCCGACGAACTCCCCTTTGTGGCGACGGATGGTGAACATGTCCAGCATCGCCTGGGTAGGGTGGGCATGGCGCCCATCCCCGGCGTTGATCACCCCCACACCAGGGTCGGCGTGCTGGGCGATGAAATGGGCGGCGCCACTGGTGGCATGGCGGACAATGAACATATCCACATGCATCGCTTCCAGATTGCGCAGGGTATCCAGCAGGGTCTCCCCTTTGGAGGTGGCCGAGGCGCTGATATTGAGATTGAGTACGTCGGCGGAGAGTCTTTTTGCTGCCAATTCGAAGGTCGTGCGGGTACGTGTGCTGTTCTCGAAAAACAGGTTGGCAACCACCTTGCCTCGACACAGCGGTACCTTTTTTATGGTTCGCTCGGAGACACCGGTAAATCCCTCTGCGGTGTCGAGTATTTCAGTCAGGATCGATCGGTCGAGTCCATCGATCGTGAGGAAATGGAGAAGTCGCTGCTCATCGTCGAGTTGTAGTGCTTTGTTGCTCAGACTCATGCGTCCCTGTCCTGCTCATCGCCTCGGGAGGTGCGGTTGGTTTTTGCGCCGAGAATCAGACCCAACGGCTCGGGACCGATCAGGGTGATGTGCTGATCCGGATCCAGGCTGGGGTGCAGTCCGGTCACGTCCGGCTGGATCGGCAGCTCCCGGCCACTTCGATCGACCAGGGTGGCGAGGGTGATCGAGGCGGGTCGACCGTAGTCGAAGATCTCATTCAGTGCGGCTCTGATGGTGCGGCCGGTATGCAGTACATCGTCGACCAGGATGATGTGCCGGTCATCCACCGGAATTGGCAGATCCGATGGGTGAACCTCCGGATTCATGCCGATGCGGGTAAAGTCGTCCCGATAAAATGAGATATCGAGGGTGCCCAGGGGGTCGCGCAACCCCAACTCCTGATGAAGCCGTTCCGCCAACCAGACCCCGCCGGTTCGTATACCGACCATCAGCGGGTCGGCAATCTCTTTATCATTGATCAGCGTCCAGATTTTGCCAGCCATGACGTCGATCAGTGATTCCACGCCATCGGCTTGCATGAAGGTTGTGTTATCGCTCATTGAACCAGGTTTCCAATATCAGTTTTGCCGCTACGGCATCATAATCCTCGAGCCGCTTGGCCCGGTGCCCCAACCTGTCCCTGGCCTCGAAGGAAGTGAAGCGTTCATCCGCCAGATATACGGTCAGGTGGAAACGACCTTCGAGCTGTCGTGAAAATCGCAATGCGGGTTGTGTGGCATCGGTTTCACTATCATCCACATCGAGCGGCAGGCCAACCACCAGAGCCTGAGGCTGCCACTCATTGATTAACTCTTCAATACGTACCCAATCTGGTTTCTGATTGACCAACTCCAGAGTTTCAAGCGGCGTTGCCGTACCTGTCAGGGTCTGGCCTACCGCCACACCGATTTTACGGGTACCGAAATCGAAACCCAACAGGGTACCTGAGGCTCTCTCCGGGTCACGCGTGTCCGGCATCGCTGCTCAGCAGGTTCAAGTCTACACCAAGCAGGTCGGCTGCCGCCTGCCAACGCTCCTTGCTGGCTCGATTGAATATGATATCGCTTTCCGCAGGGCCGCTCAGCCAGGCATTCTGTGCCAGTTCACTCTCCAATTGGCCTGCTCCCCAGCTGGCATATCCGAGTGCCACCAGATTCTGCTCCGGGCCCTTGCCGGCGGCGATGGCCTCCAGGATATCCAGGGATGTGGTGACACTGATCTGTGGGGTGACTCTGAGGGTGGAGGCCCACTCTGAATTGCTGTCGTGCAGAACGAAGCCGCGATCACTCTGTACCGGACCACCGATATAGACGGGTTGCTCAGAAACTTTCTCGCTGGCGATGGGAATTTTCAACTGTTCAAATATGTCAGCCAGATGAAGCTCCATGGGGCGATTGATGACGATGCCCATGGCGCCATCGTCGGAGTGCTCGCAGATGTAGGTCACCGTATGGAAAAAATTCGGATCCTCAAGCTGCGGCATGGCGATGAGAAAGTGGTTGGTCAGGTCGGTATCAGGAGACATGGTAGGGCCTGCTAGCAGGAATCCAATCACTTCGGCCGAGGCGGCTGCTACTGCCTGCCAGGTGAAAGAGATGGATTGCATTGGAACTGCATGAGCGTAAGATAATGCCGCTGGCGGTCAAAACACGCCCACTGCCCAGGGTTTCTTCTATTCCGGGAGAGGCGTTTGAAAAAGCGCCGTAGTGCGTTGCATGTCGTTCATCTGGAACAACCAAACTTATCTCCTCGCGCCTTGATTGGCGCTTTTTCAGCCACAACAGGGCCAATTGGATCAGCCTTAACAGGCCTCAGTGGCCCACTAGTATCCAATCGCAGGCTTACGGCTGCAACTGTTATTCTGCGTTGAGTTTACCACTGCGAAGAAATTGCCAGGTCCGGGTGATGTCCAGGATGTCAGTCTCTTTGCGGATTTCATTGGGAAAGGGTGAAAACGGTGCGGCCAGACGGACGATTCGTATGGCCGAATCATCCAGGATCTTATGGCCTGATGAGTGCAGTACCCGGATTTGATCAACGCTGCCATCCGCTTTCACGGCAACATGCAGCACAAGATTGCCGTATAAGCGGTCCCGCTTAGCCTGATCCGGGTAGTTGAGGTTACCGATCCGTTCAACCTTGCGTCGCCAGGCATCCAGATAAGAGGCGTATTTATACTCTTTGGTGCTGGCGCTGATCGCTTTGCGCTTGGGGAGTTTGGCGTAGGCCTCAGATTTTCTCTCCAGCTCAGCCGTGAGTCTGGCGATCTCCATGTTCTTGCTGTTCAGCAGTTGGCTGGCCGTGGGCATGGGCTGTCGCTCCACGATGCGGTTTTCGACCGCTGCCTGCTGTTCGGATTGTGCGGTTGTCAGTGGTTGGGTCTGGCTCACCGGTTGTTGCAATGGGGGGGGTGCCTGAGCGGCCTGGGGTGGTGCTGGTGGTTCAGCTGTTTGCGGCTTCTCCTGAAGTCTTTTTTCTCCGCCGCCGCTCTGCGCAACCTGTGCCAGGTAGTCCGCCTGCTCATCCTCTTCCGGCTGCTGCTTCGGTTGCCGGACCACCATCACCTCCAGACTCTGCTGTTGGTACTCGGGTTTGCTCGGGTCGAACGGTTTGAAGGTGATGCCGAGAATGACAAACGCGTGCAGCGCCGTGGCGACAAACAGACCGATGCCCAGAATGTCATTTTGATTATGGGTGGAGATCATTGATTCAGTTTAGCCGCTATCGCATCCATCAGGTCTGAGGCGATATCCAGATCGTAAAGCTTATCCAGTTCCCGAATACAGGTGGGGCTGGTGACATTGATTTCCGTCAGGTAGTCCCCGATCACATCCAGTCCGGCAAACAGAATGCCCCGTTGCCTGAGTTGCGGGGCGACCTGGCGCGCAATCCAGAAGTCCCGTTCGGACAGAGGCACCCCTTCACCCCGGCCGCCGGCGGCCAGATTGCCCCGGGTCTCGCCGGCGGCTGGAATTCTGGCCAATGCATAGGGAACCGGTTCGCCATCGACCATCAGGATGCGCTTATCCCCTTTGCTGATCTCGGGGATAAAGCGTTGCGCCATGGCGAACTGGCTGCCGTGCTGGGTCAAGGTTTCGATAATCACCCCGAGATTGGCATCCTGCTCGGTGATGCGAAAGATGGAGGCGCCACCCATGCCGCCCAGCGGTTTCATGATGATGTCCCTGTGCTGGCGATGAAACTCCCTGATCTCCGCCTCGTTGCGACTGACCAGCGTAGCCGGTGTGCATTCCGGGAAATAGGCGGTAAACAGCTTCTCATTGGCATCCCGCAGGCTGCTTGGCCGGTTGACCACCAGGCAGCCCTGGGACTCGGCCTGCTCCAACAGATAGGTGGTATAGATGTACTCCATGTCGAAGGGGGGGTCCTTGCGCATCAGTACCACATCCAGCTGATGCAGGGGGAGTCGCTGACGCTGGCCAAACTCAAACCAGTTTTCAGCATTGTCAGTTACTTGCAGGTGCCGGGACTCTGCCCAACAGAGCCCATCCTGAAGCGAAAGATCCTGCTGTTGCAGATAGTGGATCTGCCAGCCGCGACGTTGAGCTGCCAGCAACATGGCGAAGGTGCTGTCTTTATATATCTTGATGGTCTCTATGGGGTCCATCACCACGCCAAGCTGAATCGTCATTTTAGTCTACTGGTCCGCTGCAAAAGTCTATCTCGCATTATTTGCTGGGGGGGATTGTTAATCAAGCTCCTTAAGTTTTTCAATGGTTTGCCGCTAGAAGGACTTACATGTTGTGAGGAACAGCTAAATTCGCCCCCTAAGTTCATGAATTGGGAAGTATATTCTTGATGCGGGAAGGTTGTCTTGCTATTTTGTGGGGTAGATTTAGCGTAGTGTTCCATGCTGTTTGATGATTTCAGGATGATAGCCTGAGGCAGTGTAGTTTACGGCCGGGTTAACAGCTCGTTCCGATTGGCTGGGGGGGCAATGCAGCAATGCAGGCCGCAGTTGAAGCCGATCCGAATGGACCGGGGAAATGGTCGACAGTATCGAACGCTGCAAAGGGTTACGGATTTGACCGAAAGGGAGGAGAGCCGCTGCACATAAGATAAATTAAAACTTGCGCAGTGTTGTCAATCATTGCTGATTATTAGAGAGGTGTGTTGCCATGACGGCACAAACCACCGGTTTAGGAAAGATGAACTGCGTAAGCTTAAGATATCCGGCGATTTTTCTGTCTATGCTCGGTCTGCTGGCACAACCTGCGGTGGCACAGGACGACGATTATCTGTCGGAGATATCTGCAGAGGCCAGTAAGATTGATTCCAAACTACCGACACAGGGAGAGGCGGAGCCTAACCAGGACGGCTTAACGGACGAGGGTGCCGCTCAAGTTGCATTCGAAGAGGATTTGAAATCGCGCTATCTGGGTAGTTACACCTTTTACAAAAAACTCCCCAGGCGGGCCAGGGAAGAGGTCTATGAGGAGTATAAGGATGGCGCCTCGATCGATGAGATCAGACAGAAAATTATGAATCGATTTTTAAATCAATAGGTATGCAATCGGCTCGGAAAATTTTGCATGAACCACCACATGTCCCCAACGTCCGATCAATTTTTAGCCCGAAGGTAACGTGATGAATCGCTGTGTTAACCTGATATGTCGAGTCCTACTGATACTATCGCCGCTGGTGGCCGTTGCCGATGAGACGGCTGAAGCCAAACAGGGAGACGAGCTTTCAGTCAAGCTGTCGTCTGAGAAACCATACACCTTTGTTATACATGAAGGTCGATCCATTCGGGTTCAGCGGATACAGGATCCCGACTACCAGCTCAAAGGCTACTACGCCAAGACAGCGCGCAAGTGCCCGCCGTTTTGCTTGCAACCGATGCAGGTCGACCCACGGGTTGCCACCATCGGAGAGATAGAGCTATTTGATTTCATGGAAGGGGAGTTGAGAGATAAAACCGGCCTGTTAATTGATGCACGCACGGCTGAGTGGTTTAATCGTGGCACGATTCCCGGCTCCATCAATCTTCCTTTTACACAATTGACCAAGCCGGGGACCGCTGAAATGGAACAGGCACTGCTGCTCTTCGGTGCGCGACCAAGAGTCGATGTGGGTGCAATTTCCCTGAAACTGGAAGAGCTTGGTCTGCTGGGAGATGGAGATAAAACCGATAAATGGGATTTCAGCAATGCCAAGAAGCTGGTTCTCTGGTGTAATGGCCCTGAGTGTGGTCAGTCCCCCCGGGCGATCAAGGGTCTGTTAAAAGTGGGTTATCCAGCGGATAAGATTGTCTACTACCGGGGTGGTATGCAGTTGTGGCAGCTTTGGGGTCTGACGACTGTCGTACCGGGAGAGTGATTGTTTCTAATGTATATGTCCGTGACATGAGGATTTCAACGTGAGTGGTGATGAAACTGAAAAGGACATCTCTGGTGTCAGAGTCATGGTCATCGATGATAGTAAGACCATTCGGCGTACCGCCGAGAGTCTATTGAAAAAGGCGGGCTGTGAGGTATCCACGGCGACCGATGGTTTTGAGGCATTGGCGATGATCGCCGATCACCATCCGGATGTGATCTTCGTCGATATCATGATGCCGCGTCTCGATGGCTATCAGACCTGTGCACTCATTAAACACAATGATGTATATAAGAATATTCCTGTGATCATGCTATCCAGTAAAGATGGCCTGTTCGACCGTGCGCGGGGCAGGATTGTGGGATCGGAGCAGTATCTGACCAAGCCGTTCACCAAGGATGAGCTGTTAGGCGCAATACGTCGATATGTGAATACCGCGGCTTAGTGTTAACGGGTCCTAATATACTAAGTTGTGCGATTTGGTTTGAGATGGCTGCAATCTGCATGGATGTAGGCTTGTTTTAAAGACATTCAGGGGTCAGCCGATAAGGACTAGAACCAACGGGCAGAGAGATTCGATGATCAAAAATATATTTCGCAAGGGTCGCGAGCAAGAAGAAGAGAGCAATCACCCGGTTAGCGGAGAGGCTAAGGGGAGGATTCTTGTGGTCGATGATTCGCCCACCGAAGTAGTTGTTTTCAAAAAAATTCTTACTAAGCAGGGTTATCAGATTCTGGTTGCCAGTGATGGGCAGGAAGGGGTGGAGATGGCGAAAAAGGAGTTGCCTGATCTGATTCTTATGGATGTAGTGATGCCGGTGTTGAATGGATTTCAGGCAACCCGGCAGTTAAAGAATGACGACTCCACAGCCAATATTCCTGTGATCATGGTGACCACCAAAGACCAACAGACAGATATCAATTGGGGAATGCGCCAGGGTGCCACTGAGTACATGGTGAAGCCGGTCTCTCCAGCAGAACTTCTTCACAAGATCAAGGCATTGATCAATGCCTGATGACGCCATGCAATCGAGCGTTATAGAGTCGCCCCAGGGGGTTGTTCAGCTACTGGCCAACCTGGAACAGCGCAGCCGGAAAAATGCCAAAGGACTACCCCAACAGGAGCTGATACAGAGTTACTGGGAAGGGGTGATGTTCTATGTGGGCGACAGTCGCTTTATTGCACCTTTGAGCAGCGTCAAAGAGATACTCAATTACCCCTCTGCACTGACACCGGTGCCCGGTTCAAAACCCTGGATGATGGGGGTCGCCAATGTGCGTGGCACCCTGATACCGGTCATCGATCTACAACTGTTTCTGATTGGCGAGAAGACCCGGCGAACCCGCCGAAGCCGGGTGCTGGTGTTTACCATAGGCAGCGGTTTGAGTGGTGTGCTGGTTGGCGAGATGGTCGGTATGCGCCATTTCACCAGGGAGACTGCAAAAGAAGTGCAGGCGGTCAGCGAAAATTTTTCAAAGTATGTTCAGTTTGAATTTGATCAGGACGGCATGGCTTGGCCGGTCTTCAGTCTGCAGGCGCTGGCTGATGACCCGGTTTTTCAGATCGCGGCAACCTGATGCCATGAGAGTTACTGAACTTAGGATTTGGGCTTAAGCTTTCGGGAGAAAGAAGAATGAAAGGCAAACGCGTGGGCGGTACTCTGCCCTCAAATAAGGTCATCACCATTTTAGCTGTTTTGGTGCTGGTGTCTCTTATCCTGGCACTCGTGACCTTCTTGCACACCACCCAGCAGGAGTCCTACGACGAACAGTATCTGATCCGTGCTGCAGAGCAGCAGGTACTTGCACAACGTATTGCGAAATACGCCCTCTCGGCGGCCCGGGGTGAGCTTGAATCATTCAAGCCGCTGCAGAAGAGCCGTGATCGGTTCGAGAACATCATGTGGGAGCTGAAGAACGGTGGGGGCGCAGCCAGCGACCTGCCGGGGTCCCCGGATGAAGTCAAAACCGAACTGGGTGATCTTGAGAACAAATGGCTGGCACTGCGCAGCAATATCGATGAGATTCTCAAAGCTCAGGAGAACATCCTGGCAATCGACGAATTCTCCGCGATTATTTCCGAATTTGTTCCACAGCTGCAGGAGCTGTCGGAAGAGCTGGCCGAAGTGCTGATCAACAGTAATGCGCCCAGACGCCAGGTCTATATCGCCACCGAACAGGAGATGTTGATCCAGCGTATCAACTCCAACGTCAACCAGGTATTGGATGGTGGGCAGAAAACCGCTGCTGCGATCGATCAGTTCAGCCGGGATGCGGATCTGTTTGGACGAACCCTTGAGGGGTTGAAAAATGGTGATTCGGAAATGGGTATTTCCAAGGTCAAGGACAAGATTGCCTCGCAGCGTCTGGATGACGTGGCTACCCTGTTCACCACGATCCAGGATAACGCCACCGAGATTATTCAGAATATTCCGGATGTACTGCCGGCACTGGAAGCGGCCTCCATGGTCAATGACTCATCGGATCAGGCCAGTGACGCCGCAGAGACACTGATTGCCGCTTATGGTAAGTCACCCGGGCGTTTTTCCGTTCTCGGTATCAAAGCGGGTCCCGGCATGATCGCCGTATTCGGTGGTGCCGCCTTACTCTTCCTGGTACTGCTCGGTATGCAGCTGGTTGTCGATGCGCAGCGTCGTGAGCTGGCGAGTAAGCAGCAGAATGAGAACAACCAGAAGGCGATCCTGCAACTGCTGGATGAGATGGGCGACCTGGCGGATGGTGACCTGACCGTGACCGCCAGTGTGACGGAAGACATCACCGGCGCCATCGCCGACTCGATCAACTACGCGATCGAGGCGCTGCGCGAACTGGTTACCACCATCAACCAGACCTCGGAGCAGGTCTCGAGCGCGACCCAGGAGAGTCGGGCAACCGCGATGCATCTTGCTGAGGCGAGTGAGCATCAGGCGGAGCAGATCACCCAGGCGAATGGTTCCATAGGTGATATGACCGACGCGATCGATCAAATGTCACAGGATGCGACCGAGTCGGCGGAAGTTGCCAAGCGCTCGGTTGAGATCGCCAGTACCGGTGCCGAGACGGTGCGCAACACCATCGCCGGCATGGACAACATCCGTGAACAGATTCAGGAGACCTCGAAACGAATCAAACGACTCGGTGAGAGTTCCCAGGAGATCGGTGACATCGTTGAGCTGATCGACGACATCGCGGACCAGACCAACATTCTCGCCTTGAACGCAGCCATGCAGGCCGCCATGGCGGGTGAGGCCGGGCGCGGTTTTGCGGTGGTTGCGGACGAGGTACAGCGTCTTGCGGAGCGTTCAATCAACGCCACCAAACAGATCGAAGCGCTGGTAAAAACCATCCAGGCGGATACCAACGAAGCGGTGACCTCGATGGAGGCCAGTACCTCCGGTGTGGTCAAGGGTGCCACCCTGGCGGAAGACGCGGGTGAAGCGCTGAAAGAGATCGAGAGTGTATCCCAATACATCGCCGATCTTACCGGTAAAATCGCCACCTCTGCTCAGACTCAGTCTGACCAGGCGGTAAATGTAAAAGATACCATGAGTGTCATTCAGGAGATTACCAATCAGACCTCCGAGGGTACGCATCAGACTGCGAACTCCATCGGGGCATTGGCCGATCTCTCGGATCAGCTGCAAAAGTCGGTTGCCGGTTTCCGTCTGCCAGCCTGATCCTCTGAAGGCAACCCATTGGGCAAGATGACAAGCATGATCGAGAGCCGACGCGGTTTCCAGACAGGAGTGCAACGCATATGAGTAATGCGCAAGACTTTGGCGCCCTGAATTGGGTCAAAGACGAATTGGATGTTTCGATTCGTCATGCGCGCCAGGCGCTGGAATCCTATGTGGAGACTCCCGGTGACAATGAATCACTCGCCACCTGCGGTGATCATCTGCACCAGATTGCCCGGGTGCTGCAGATGGTCCAGGTCTACGGCCCCAGTATGCTCGCAGAGGAGATGGAGCTGGTGGTGCGGGACATGTCGGAAGGCATCGTCAGGCAGGAGGAGGATGCCGCCGAGGCATTGATGCTGGCTTTGATTCAGCTGCCCGATTATCTCGAGAAGCTGCAGGGCGGCGATGCGGATATTCCGCTGATCATTCTGCCGCTGCTCAACGATCTGCGTGCTGTGCGGGATGCGCCATTGCTCTCCGAAGCGGCACTCTTCAAGCCGGAAATTGAAACCGAATCCACTACTGATGAAGTCAACAAGGATCTTCCAGCGCTGGTGCGCCAGGTCAGGCAGAAGTTTCATCTGGGGCTGCTGAGCTGGTATCGCAAACGGGATACCGTACACGGCTGGCCGCTGCTGCGGGACGTTTTCACCACCATCCATAAGAGTGCGGGCACCGAGTCGGTACAGCATCTGTTCTGGGTGGCAGAGGGCCTGATGCATGGTTTGATCGACAATACCATCGCACCGGGTATTGCCGTGAAGCAGTTGTTCAGTCGGCTCGACCGGAAGATGAAAATCATCATCGACAACGGTGAGCAGACTTTGGTGGATGAACCGCCTTCGGCGCTGTTGAAAAATCTGCTCTACTACATTGCCAGGGCAAACTCACAGAATCCTGTCATTCTGGAGATCAAGCAGGCCTACAATCTCGATGCGGTGATGCCATCCGAGGACCAGCTCAATCAGGGCCGGCTCGGCTTGACAGGCTCGAATGCGGAACTGGCGGAATCGATCAAGGATGCGGTAAGCAGCGAGCTGACCCGAATCAAGGACATTCTTGATCTGTTCATGCGCGACGAAAAGGCGGATATGGAGATGCTCGGTCATCTCGAAGCGCCAACCCGCAAGCTGGCGGATACCCTTGGCATGATCGGTCAGGGTGCTTTGCGCTCGCGACTCAATCGACAGGCGGACAAGGTCAAGACCTTCGTCGAACAGGGCGTTTTACCGGAAGAGTTCGAGTTGATGGAGATGGCGGGGGATATCCTCTATGTGGAGTCCTCGCTCAGTACACTGCATACCTTTCAGCCGGGTGCGGCGGATACCATCGATGAGAATACCCTGGGAGACAGCCTGCCTGAAGGTGAGTACCAGAATCTGATCAAGCAGACCGTGCGTGAAGCGAAGGTTGAGATTGCCCACGCCAAAGAGACCATCATCAGTTTCACCGAGGCAACCGACGATACCACTGTATTGGAGCCGGTGCGTCAGGGCTTCCGCCGGGTAGAAGGCGCGCTGCAGATGCTCAATCTGCGGGAAGCGGCGGAGTTGATGTCACAAACCGGTGGGATCATCAAGAATCAGTTGATCGAAGCCTCCGCACCGCCAAGCAGACAACAGCTGAACTCTCTGGCCGATGTGGTCAGTAGTATCGAGTACTATCTGGAAACCTTGGTGGATGGCGCTGGCGATCGTCGTGAGATTCTCGCCATCGCACAGGCCTCGCTGAATGATTTGATGAGCGATGGCACACCTGAAGTGAGCGAATATGTTGAGCCGGTGGAGCCCATCAATCTGGATGAGTCTGCCGATCACACTGAAGGTTATGATCTTGAAGAGGAAGAGGTATCCGATCTCGAGTTTGGTGCCAGCAGCCTGCAGATCGAGCCGCCTCAACCGGAAGTGGAAATTCTCGCTTCAGCGGAAGATCCAACAGCCTCTGAATCACAACCTGAAGCCGAGCCGGCTGAGGTTGAAGAAGAGGTGGCGGCTGCAGACAAGCCGATGCTGGAGGATATCGATCCGGAAATTCTGGAGATCTTCATCGAAGAGGCCAGAGAAGAGCTTGAAAATATTCAGACCTACCTGCCCCGCTGGCAGCATGATCAGGCGGACCGTGATGCACTGACCATCTTTCGTCGCTCTTTCCATACCCTGAAGGGCAGTGGCCGGCTTGTCGGCGCCAAAGTGATTGGTGAGCTTGCCTGGTCGGTGGAGAATATGCTGAATCGGCTGATCGATGAGACGATCAAGGTTTCACCTGAGATGATGGAGCTTCTCAATCAGGTTACGGAAGCCCTGCCGGTACTGATCGATTCCCAGGAGCAGGGTACCAGCCCCGCAGTCGATGTGGAGCTGCTGCAGAGCCATGCCCATGCCCTGTCTGAGGGTCGCCCCATCGAGCAGCCCCTGCACCCGGTAGTAAGCGAAGCGGAACAGCCAGCGGCAGAGTCCGATGAGAGCACTCCGGTTGAAGCCCTGGAAGAGAGCGCTGACGAAACTGAATCCCAGGCAGAGGCGTTGCCAGACGAAACGGCTGACGTCGAAGCTGTGGACGCGGATGAGCTGGTGCTCGAGGAGCTGGAGGTCGCATCACTGGATGAGCCTGAAGCTGAGCAGGCATCTGAAATCAGTGACGATGAAGTTGCCGCCCTGGGTGAGGCGATGCTTGAAGGGACTTCGGTTGCCGAGGCGGAAGATGAATTCAGCGATTCGGATCTTGAGATCGAGATCGACACCGAACTGCTGGAGGTGTTTGCTGAAGAGTCAGAGGAGCACCTGCAGGAGATAGAATCATTTCTCAGACAGGCCCGGGGCATCTCTCCGCCCATGTTGGTGCCTGAAGAGGTCGTGCGTGCCTGCCATACCTTGCACGGCAGTGCGCACATGGCCGGTATCACGCCGATCGCGACGCTTAGCGAAGCGATGGAGGACTACGTCAGAGCCGTGCATGAAAACCAGATGCCGGCCGAGGCAAAAGTGGTTGATCTGGTGGACGGTAGTGTTGGTTATATCCGTCAACTGCTGAAGTTGCTGCCTGACGAAAATCTGCCTGAACCGAAGCTTGAGAGCTTTCTGCAGGGCCTGAATGAAGCGCTGCAGGAGATTGAAGAGAGCGAAGCGGATCTCGCAGAGGCCGAACCGTTGATGGCGGAAGAGAGCATCAGCGAAGAACAGGCCGTTACCCTGGATGAGACCCTGGATGAGCCCCTGGATGAGGTGTCCGCACTCGAGGAAGAGTTGCAGATCGAGGCGATCGAAGAGATCGGTCTGGCGGATGAAGAGCCGATCGATCTTGCCTCCGATCTGATTCTGGAAGAACTCGAGGCGAACGAGATCGATTCCGGTCTGTTAGAGGCCGATGAGGCTCAGGATAACGGTTTTTACGAGTCAGCCAGTTATCTGCAATCCACAGACTACTTTGATGTGGAAGGCGACGAAGAGCTGCTGGAGATCTTCATTGAAGAGGGCCGCGAGTTACTCGAGGCGCTTGAGCAGGGTTATAACGACTGGCAGAAGTCGCTCAATGACGAGACTGTGGTCGATGGCATCAAACGCACGCTTCATACCCTGAAAGGCAGCTCCAGGCTTGCCGGTATCAATCCCATCGGTGATCTGAGTCATGCCCTTGAGGACCTTTTCGAGAAGCTGTTGAGGGATAACGTAACCGCGGAGCAGCGGCTACAGGATCTGGTTCGACAGGCGTTCGATTTCCTCGCGACCCAGGTTGAGGATGCAGCGACCGTTGGCAGAGTGCCGGTTTCAACGCAACTCCTCAGCAATCTTGAGAATCCGTTCAGCAGCGAAGAGATCGGTGAGGCTGAAGAGGAGCCGGAAGCGTTACAAGATGAGGTGCTCGAGGCAGAGCTGCAGCTCGCCGACGAGGCCTTTCCTGATGCTGAACTCGAAATTGAACAGCCAGATCTGGAAGAGGATGAAGAGCTTCAGGAGCTTGAACTGCAAAGCGCGCTGGAAGAGTCAGCGGAAGAGCAGGAACAGAGCGAGCTGGAGAGCGGCGAAGAGGTTGATGCGAGCAGTTATTACGCAGAACCGATGAGCTTTCTGCATGAGGGCGATCTGTTCGAAGTCAGTGAAGACCGGGAACTGGTTGATATCTTCGTCGAAGAGTCGAAAGAGCTGCTCGAAACCCTGGAAGAGCAGTTCCAGAAATGGGGCGATGACCCCTCGGATCATCAACATCTGGATGCCATTCTGCGTGCTCTGCATACGGTAAAGGGCAGCTCCCGTCTGGCGGGTATCGAACCGGTTGGCGATCTCAGTCATGCAATGGAGTCATTGCTTAATGGCGTTATCAGAGGGCACATCCCTGCAGATGAACAGGTGATGGGGCTTTCCCGTTCCACCCTCGATCTGCTGGCCAGCCAAACCGATGATGCCGAGACCTCCAATCAGGTACACCGGGCCGATGGCCTGATCGCGGAAATTCAGACGCTGATCGACAAGGGTGTCGAAGAGGAGGATGAGGTTGAGGATCTGATCGATCCCGATCTTAAGGAAGAGCTTGAGGAGCTTGAAGAGCTTAAACAGCAGCAAGCTGAAGAGGCTGTCGAGACCGAGTCCGAATCCGAGCCTATACCCGCGCAGCAACTGGATGATGATCTGGAGGACCTTCAGATCGACTCCTCCGAGTTGGATGTGGAGGTGTCAGACGTTTCAGAGGAAGCGTTGATGCAACCGGATGAATCCTTCCTCATGATGCATGATGAAGCCCTGGTGGATGTGGGAGAAGATGAGGAACTGATACAGATCTTCATCGAAGAGGCTAAAGAGTTTATGGAGCAGGTGGAAGCTCGCTTCCTGCAGTGGCTCGATAAACTGGATGATCAGGAAGCGATCGATGGCATGCAGCGAAATCTGCATACCCTGAAAGGCAGTGCCCGTCTCGCCGGTATCATGCCGATCGGCGATCTGAGTCATGCGGTGGAATCGGTAATGACCGCCCTGGCGGAAGGTGAGATCGATCCGTTAGAGACAGTCACCGAATCCCTGCGCCACAGTATCGACCACTTGGCATTCCAGGTCGACACCATCGCCAAGACCGGTAAGGTGCCTGCCGCCGATGTTCAGGTTGAACAGTTGCACAACCTGTTGGGTGGAGAGATGACGCCCGCCCATGGGGACATGGTCGAGACCATCCAGGAGGTCTCCGAGAGCAGCATGCTGGCGGAAGAGCCTGAACTGGAACAGCCGACCGCTCAGGTTCTGCCATTCAACGAAGAGATCGCCAAGCTGCTCAATCCGGAGCAGGACCAGGATAAAGAGAAAGCCGGTTTCAAACCCAACAAAGAGCAGGTTCGGGTCAACGCGGACCTGATGGATCGGCTGGTCAACCATGCGGGTGAGGTGAGTATCTATCGTTCCCGTCTGGAACAGCAGAACAGTGTGTTGGGCTTCAACCTCTCTGAGCTTGAACAGACCGTCTCCCGTCTCTACACCCAATTGCGTAATCTTGAGATCGAAACAGAGGCGCAGATCCTCTATCGCTGGGAGCGGGAAACCGAAAAAGAGGATCAGGGCCGGACCGAGTTCGATCCCCTGGAGCTGGATCGCTTCTCCACCATGCAGCAGCTCTCCAGGGCTCTGGTGGAGACGGTAAACGATCTGGGTAATATCAATGAATCGCTGCGTGATCTGCAGCGTGAGACCGATACCCTGCTGTTACAGCAGTCGAGAATATCCACCGATCTGCAGGATGGTCTGTTGCGCACCCGGATGGTGCCCTTTGCCACCCTGGTACCCAGGATGCAGCGACTTGTCAGGCAGACCGCAGGACAGCTGAATAAAAAAGCCAACCTGGAGTGCTTTGGAATCGAAGGCGAGTTGGATCGCAGTATCCTGAACCGCATGGTGCCGGTACTGGAACATCTGCTGCGTAACTCCGTTTCCCATGGTATCGAGCCGCCGGACCAGCGTCTTGCCGACGGCAAACAGGGTACCGGCCGAATCTCCCTCTATCTCGACCGTGAAGCGACCGATGTCATGATTACCCTCTCGGATGATGGTAAAGGCCTGGACATCGAAGCAATCCGCAAGCGGGCGCTTGCCCAGGGCATGATCAGTGCCGATGCGGAGATCAGTGATGACGATCTGATCCAGTGTGTGCTGTTGCCGGGCTTCAGTACCGCCAAGGAGGTCACCCAGATCTCCGGTCGTGGTGTGGGTCTCGACGTGGTGACCAGTGAGGTGAAGCAGCTTGGTGGTTCCCTGGAGATCGATTCGCAACCCGGAAGGGGCACCAGTTTCATCATCCGCCTGCCTTTGACCCTGGCGATTACCGATGCGCTGTTGATCCGGGTGGGTGAAGAGATCTACGCCATCCCGCACGGCAGTATCAGTGGTGTGGTGCGAATCCGGCGTGATGAGATTCTGCGCTGCTATGCGGGTAAACAGGAGAGTTTCGAGTACGGCGGCAAGCAGTACAAGGTGAGCTATCTCGGCCGCATGATGGGCACAGGTCAGCATGAGATACATGAAGGCAGTCGCTGGTTGCCGCTGCTGCTGTTGCAGACCGGTGAACATCAGGTGGCGCTGCAGGTCGATGATCTGCTGGGTAGCCGACAGGTGGTTGTGAAGAGCCTGGGTAAACAGGTTGGCAGTGTACGCTGGATCACCGGCGGTACGATTCTCGCTGATGGCCGAGTCGCGCTGATTCTCGATCTGGCTGCTCTGGTGCGTATGGATGCGACCCATGCGGCACCGGTCATGAAGGCCGATGGTGATCAGAAGAAACTGGAAGAGCGTCTGCGGGTCATGGTGGTGGATGATTCCATTACTGTACGTAAAGTCACCAGCCGCTTGTTGGAGCGCCATGATATGGATGTGGTCACCGCAAAGGATGGTGTTGAAGCGGTGGCACTGCTGCAGGAGCAGGTACCGGATATCATGCTGCTGGATATCGAGATGCCACGTATGGATGGCTTTGAGCTGGCGCGACACATCAACAACTCGGTGGACTATTATGGATTGCCGATCATCATGATCTCCTCGAGGGTAGGTGACAAACACCGCCAGCGGGCGATGGACCTGGGGGTCAAGCGCTGTCTCGGTAAGCCCTATCAGGAGAGTGAGTTGTTGGAGAATATCAACGAAGTTCTGACGGAAAATAGACAATGAGCCAAGCGGTAGTCAAAGAGGTCAGAAGCGTTCTCATCCCGCTGCATGAGCGTCAGATTCTTTTGCCCAATGCGACAGTCGCTGAGGTTATGGGTTATCAGCAGCCCGAGTATGCCGGTGACGAGTTGCCCGAGTGGTTTCTCGGCCATCTGGCCTGGCGTGGGGTTATGATTCCGGTCGTCTCCTATGAAGGGCTGCTGGGTGAACCCATGGTGGAGCCCGGTTACCGTGGCAGGATCCTGATCCTCAATGCCCTTGGCGATCATGAGCGAATCTCACACATCGGTATGGCTGTTCATGCCATACCCTCACTGGTCAGGGTGAGCGCCGACAATGTGGTACCGGTCAATCCGCAACTGGATGAGCCTCAACCCCTGATCAGACAGCATGTGGAACTGGATATGAGCCCGGCTGTGATTCCCGATATGGATGAAATTGAGCGACAGGTTCTGTCGGTAATCGAAGAGCTGTAGCACCAGACTAGACGCGTCTGTCGTCATGACGCTCCTGTTGTCCAGGGCATTGTGCCTGCCTGCAAGTAAACCCATTGAGTGCCGGGTTAATAGTATCTAACTGTCTACTAGTGTATGCTGCCCTGCAATTTCCATCTCACTTGTCTGCATTCATCGTTGTAGCGGCACAATTCACTACAGGTTGCTATCGCTCTTGTCTCTACTCAACCACTATCAGCAACAACTTCAGCTCAATGGCTATCAGCGGGATCCTCATCAGGAGCAGGTTCTGTCTGCCTTCGAACGCCTCGCTGAAGCGCTGCAGCAGCCGAGAAAAGAGAAGGGTTGGCTGTGGAAGAAAACGGTCGAGACGATACCCGGAGTCTATCTCTGGGGAGGCGTGGGCAGGGGTAAAACCTGGTTGATGGATATGTTTCATCAACAGCATCAACAGCTGGGTATCGAACGTCACCATTTTCACAGTTTCATGCGCTACATCCATCAGCGACTGACTGAATATGGTGGCGAGAAGGAGCCGATGTTGTTGATTGCCAATGAGATGGCCAGCCGCATGCAGGTACTCTGCCTGGATGAGTTCAATGTCATCGATATTGGTGATGCGATGTTGATGCGGGTGTTGCTGGAGAGTTTGCAGAAAGTCGGCATCGTCCTGGTCACCACATCGAATCAGCCACCGGACAGGCTCTACTGGCAAGGTTTGCAGAGAGAGCAGTTTCTGCCGGCAATCGATCTGCTGAACAGCAATAATGAAGTGTTGGAGCTGGCGGGCAACAAAGACTACCGGTTGCAACTGTTCGAAGCCTCTTCCGTCTATCACACCCCGTTGAGCGACGAGTCGATGATCAATCTGAGCAAGGAGTTCGATCGACTGGTCAGCGGCAGCGTCGAAGAGACCGGGCGTTTCGAGGTGCCGGGAAGGGCGGTGCGGTTCGTCAAACGGGGCAGTGGTGTGATCTGGTGTGACTTCAACGCCCTATGCGGACCACCCAGATGGCAGAACGACTATCTTGAACTGGCCCGCTGCCACCATACGGTTTTTATCTCGGACATACCCAAACTGGACGGTACCTGGGATGATCGAAGTCGCCGTTTTATCAATCTGATCGATGTCTTCTACGACCGCAAAGTCAAAGTGGTGATCAGCGCCGATGCGGAGCCGGATCAACTCTACAGTGGTGTTCGCCTGGCATTCGAATTCCAACGCACGGTGAGTCGTTTGAAAGAGATGCAGTCGACCGTCTATCTGGAAGCGCCTCATAAAGGTTGAGCTTGTTTGCCTGATGTAGGATTGGTTTTTAAGAATTCAGTCCGCAAATGAACGCTAATGAACGCTAATGGGCGTGATGTATAGCTAACAGAGTCGCTCTAAGAACTCCTTGTGTATTGGCTGCATGTCCCTGTCTTTGGTTTAGTGTTAATAGGTCATGATCCATCAAATTTACTCCCACACAGGTGCGAATCAATTTAACAACAAGTTGGAATACCCGCTTGGTGGTCGTATTGAAGTTGTTCAGGTATCGCGACATAGTTTAAGGCATCAGTAAACGGAGAAGATCATGTTGAGAGTCATCGCACTTTTATTCGCTGTCGTTGCTTCCACTGCGTCAGTTCAGGCGGGGCAGGTGCTGAAAACTGAAAAGCTGGCTGAGAATGTCTATGCGCTGATTGGCCCGCTCACCAATCGGGATTCTGAAAATCTGGGTAACAATGCGAACTTTGGTGTCATTGTGACGGACGATGGCGTTGTGCTGATCGATTCGGGTGCGACTGACAAGGGCGCACGGATGATACACGCAGCGATTAAAGAGATCACCGACAAAGCGGTGAAATGGGTCATCAACAGTGGTGGTCAGGACCATCGCTGGATGGGCAATGGTTATTTCAAGGCGCTGGGTGCGACGATCATTGCCAGTGAAAAAGCGGTGGCCGATCAAAAGGCCCGCAGGGAATCCCAACTCGACAGGCTTTGGAGCCTGGTCGGAAAAGAAGGGCTGGAAGGCACGGATTATATCTATGCCGATGAAAGTTTTTCACAACAGAAGCTATTCAAGGTTGGCAATACACGGATCGAAATCCATCATGCCGGCCATGCCCATACACCGGGCGACAGCTATATCTGGCTGCCGCAACACAAAATCGTCTTCAGTGGCGATATTGTTTATACCGACCGAATGTTAGGCGTTGGTTCCATGTCGGCACATAAAAGCTGGATTGCCGCTTTTGAAGCAATGGCTGCAAAACAACCTGAAATCGTTGTTGGAGGACATGGTAATCCGGCCACACTCGCAAAAGCCAAAGCCGATACCTATGACTATCTGCGGTTTCTACGTGAAGCGGTATTGGCGTTCATGGATCAGGGAAACAGTCTGGAAGATATCGGCAAGATTGATCAGTCCCGATTCAGTTACCTGAAAAATTACGATTCACTGAAAGGCCGTAACGCTCAACGAGTCTATGAAGAGCTCGAGTGGGAGTAAGGTAGTGGGCCACGCGGTAAATAATGTAACGATCAGAGGCCATCTGATGAGCCAAGGCAAGGCGTCCTGCGCCGGGAATGGCATGCCCTTTCCAAGCAGTACAACGCAGCATTGGCTCATCAGCTGGCCTCCCTTCGGGACGGCCCACAAGCCTCAGCTGCGGCGTTGCACTCACTTGAATTGGCCTGCCAGTCCTGCGTTCGTGCAGCCTTGCTGCTGAGGCTTGTGGGTCCGGCTGATCGTTACATTATTTACCGCGTGGCCCACTAGACAATACCCGACTATCGGATGTTGCGGGACTCGCACATCTTCATGCCCATGGTCATCATCGACTGTGCCGGGAAGTTGGCCATGCACTGCCACTCCATGGTGGTGCCATCCATCACCAGTTGCGGTGCCAGCACGACTCGCTTATCGCTACCGAAGTGTTCGTTCAATGTGGCGACGATGGCGCCCTGGTCACCGAACAGCACCTCTTTGATATCCGCGCTTTTGAGATTCTCCTGATTCAGGCCTAAATCCTGTGGTTGCTCAGGCCACTGCCCATTCATCATATAGAATTGCTGCATCTGCATCTTAATCGGTGTCAGCAGCGCAATCACATTGGTGAGTCTGGTTTGGAACATCATCGTGCCTGCAACCGCCGGCTCGTTACCCTGTGGAACGTATTCACCTTCACCCATCAACTTGGATCCCAACTGGGAGCGATGTTTCGGTGGCGTGAAGACATTGACCGTCTCCTGGCTGATGTTCGAATCGCAGGCGACCTGCTGATAGACAAGCTCACCCTCAGCGTTGGTGCATTTGTAGAATTTCTTCGCCAGTGCCGGGCTGCCGGAGAGCAGCAGGACCAGGCTCAGAAGAACAATCTTTAACGGTTGGGTTGAGAGGCTCATGGTTCATCCTTGCCGATATTGAAGATCACTATCCTAGCAAGAATCATCAGAAATAGGCATCTGGAGTTGTGCAAAAAGTGAGGTGAAAAAAGCGATGGCAGTGGTCAACAAGACCCTGGGTTATCCATCATTGAAGTCGCCCCACAGGGTCTGCACGGCAGCGATGGCAGCTAACGGGGCGGTCTCCGTTCTGAGTACTCTCGGGCCCAGGCGTACACCGGTGAATCCCTGTTGTTTTGCCAGCGCCCGCTCATCCGGCGTCAAGCCTCCCTCCGGACCAACCAGGATCGATACAGCGTTTTGCGGTTGTGTGATTTGCGCCAGGCTCTGTGCTCCCTCCAGATCGAGTAGCAGTCCCAGTTCGGGGTTCAGCTCAGACAGGGCTGTTGTGATCTCCAGCGGTTCATCCAGCAGAGGCAGTCGGCATCGGTCGGACTGTTCACAGGCGCTGACCAATACCCGCTGCCAATGTGTCATCCGGTTGCGACGCTTTTTGTCATCGAGCTTGACCACACAGCGATTGGTCAGCAGCGGCGTGATTCGATTGACGCCCAGTTCCGTGGCTTTCTGGATTGCCAGATCCATGCGCTCACCCCGGGAGATACCGATCAGCAGATGGATGCCAAGTGCTGCTTCCGCTTCCTGGCGAAGCCGTTGCGCCAGCAGGGCTTTGACCTGTTGTTTACTGACCTGCTCCAGGCTGGCCGCATACTCATCGCCGCTGTTGTCGAACAGGATGATCGGGTGCCCAGGGCGCAGCCTCAACACCTGTCTCAGGTGGTGGGCCGGCTCCTCTTCAAGGCTGATCAGATCGCCCTGTTTCAGTGGTTGGCTGGTGTAGCAGCGCGGAACTCTCATGAGTGGGTGCTGACTCTGGAGTTGACTATCCGGTTACCCCGGTAGCCTCTTCAGCGTAGCTGCTGCTGGCGGCCCGGCGTTCGGCAAGACGTTTGTCGATCAGATTCTTAACCATGATCAACAGGCCGAGTCCGATGAATGCACCGGGGGGCAGTATAGCGATCAGCATGCCGGGGAAATCCTCGATCTTCAAAGTCATGCCGCTGGCGGCTTCACCGAACATTAGATGGGCCTGATCGAACAGGGTACCCTGGCCAATCAGTTCGCGGAAACCGCCAAGCACGATCAGCACCAGGGTAAAACCGATGCCGACACTCAGGCCGTCGACCAGTGAGCGCCAAAGATTGTTCTTCGAGGCGAACGCCTCGGCTCGACCGATGATGGTGCAGTTGGTGACAATCAGTGGAATGAAGATGCCGAGGATTTTGTGCAGTTCATGAAAATAGGCATTCATACTCAGTTCGATGGCGGTGACGAATGAGGCGATCACCATCACGAACACCGGCAGGCGAACCTCCGGACGAACGAAGTTGCGGATCAGTGAGACGGTACTGTTGGACGCGACCAATACGGCGGTGGTTGCCAGCCCCAGCCCCAGACCGTTGATCGCCGTGTTGCTCACCGCAAGCAGCGGACAGAGTCCGAGCAGCGCCACCAGAGCCTGATTGTTGTGCCAGAGGCCGTCCATGATGAGTGTACGTGTGCTGTTGTCTGACATGCTGCTGTCCCGATTACCCGGCCCCGGGTGCGGAGGCTTGCCGATCATACAAGGCATCCTTGTTGTCCCGCACATAGAGCAGTGTGTTTTTCACCGTATTGACGATGGTTCTGGGTGTGATGGTGGCGCCGGTAAACTGGTCGAAATAGCCCCCGTCCCGTTTTACACCCCACTTCTCCAGAGGTGGATCGCCAAGGGATTTGTCGTTGAAACTATAGACCCAATCCGAACGGTTCTCTTCAACCTTGTCTCCCAGTCCAGGGGTCTCTTTGTGACTGATGATCCGCACCCCACCCAGGGTGCCGTCATAGCGGACCGCCACCAGCAGTTTGATCGGACCGCTGTAGCCATTGGGTACCACGGAGGTGAGGACCGTCGCCACCGGCTGCTGAAGTTTTCGACCGCGATAGACGGTGGTCTGTTCACTGCCCAGCAGGTCGGGGGCCTGAATCTGGATGGTATCGGCCACCATGTCGTTGTCCACACTCTTGGCAGGTACCAGGGCATTCAGGGATTGTAACAGTGCCTGCCGCTCATTCTCCGCAATGCGCTCTTTGGTGGCCACGTGGGTAAAGGAGACCAGAGAGGTGCCGGCCACGGCAAAGGTTCCGAGGATCACGGCGGCGATCAGAATCGAGAGTCGGCTGTTCATGATTTCATCTCGCCATGACCATAGGTGCGTGGTCGGGTGTAGTAGTCGATGGTCGGCGCCGCCATGTTCATCAACAGTACGGCAAACGCCACCGCATCCGGATAGCCACCCCAGGTACGGATCACATAGACCAGTATGCCGATGGTTGCACCGTAGATCAGTTGCCCGGTTCGGGTGGTGCAGGCGGTGACCGGGTCGGTGGCGATGAAAAAGGCCCCAAGAATGGCACCGCCGCTGAAGACATGAAACAGGGGAAACGGGAAGCTCTCCGAATCGAACAGCCAGAACAGAGTGGCCATGCCCACCAGGCCGGCGAGAAAGGCCAAAGGAATCTGCCAGGTAATGGTGCGCTTGTAGACCATCCAGATGCCGCCCATCAGAAACCAGTTACCGACCCACTCCCAGCCGAGACCACCGAAATCGCCCCATAGGGGATTTGTGCGTATCTCACTGATCATCATGTTGAGATCGAGATTGGTGCGCATCACATCCAGTGGCGTGGCCATGGTGATCGCATCCAGGGTGTAGTCGTCAGGCAGTGATCCGGTGAATTTGAAGAGCACCACCTCGCGCAGACTGACATGGTGTTCGGCGAGCGCGGTAGGCGGCAGCCAGGCGGTCATCTCCACCGGATAGGAGATCAGCAGCAACACATAGGCTGCCATGGCCGGGTTGAAGGGGTTGTATCCCAGCCCGCCATACATCTGCTTGACCATGATGATGCCGAAGGCCATACCCAATACCACCATCCACCAGGGCAGCAGGGGTGGAATGGCGACCGCAAACAGCATCGCGGTGACCACCGCACTGAGATCCATCAGCACAGGCGTTACCGGGCGTTTGCGCAACTTCATCACCAGCGCTTCGAAGGCCACTGCGGAGCCGATCGCCAGCACCAGGTTCACCAGAATCCCATAGCCGAAATAGAAAACCAGTGCCAGGGTCCCCGGGATCAGCGCCAGCACCACCTGGAGCATGACTTTGTCGACCCGGTTGGGGCGTCCGGTATGGGGTGAGCTGTGGGTTGGAAATTCCATCAGGCTGGGGGCTCCGAATGATTCGTGCGGGCTTTGGCCGCTGACTTCCGACGCTCATCGACCGCTTCGATCTGAGCCTGTTGGGCGGGGGTCAGATTCTCCGTGTTTTTCGGCGCCTGACCCTGCTTTGCCTTCTTTTCGGCGGCCCGTTTCATCGCCGCCTGTATGGCCGCCTGTTTGGACTCTTTGTCATCCTTCTTTGGCGCGGCTTTTTTCCCGGCAGGCTTCGCATTCAGACTCTCTTTCTTCTTGCGCAACCTGGCTTTACGCTCGGCTTCCAGGCGCTCCAGACGGGCGATACGGAAATCGTGACGCTGTTTGGCCCGTTCCGACTCCCGCCGCTCCTGCTCCAGTGCCCAGCTCTCCGCCTTGGCGTAGCGGAAGTAGTGGACCAGTGGAATGTGCGAAGGGCAGACATGGGAGCAGCAGCCGCACTCGATACAGTCGAACAGATTGTAGTCCTGCACCTTCTCCAGATCCTTGGCGCGACTGTGCCAGTACATCTGTTGCGGCAACAGGTGAGCCGGGCAGACATCGGCGCATCGGCCGCAGCGGATACAGGCCTGGGCCGGCTCCGGTCTTGGCGCCTCTTCCGCCGTGGGGCAGAGGAGGCAGTTTGAGCCTTTGGTGATCGGCACCCGGTCTGTGGAGAGATCGAAGCCCATCATCGGTCCCCCCAGGATCAACTGTTGCGGATTGTTCTGATAACCGCCGGCCTGTTCGATCAGGTCACTCGCCAGCATGCCGATGGGCACCTCATAGTTACCCGGGTTTTTGATCCCCTCACCGGTAACGGTAACCAGGCGCGACACCAGCGGCCGCCCATGCAGAACCGCATCGGCAATCGCCGCGGTGGTGGAGACGTTGTGGCAGATGGTGCCGATCTGCGCCGGCAGTCCGGAGGTGGGGACCTCCTGGCCGGTCAGGATATGGATCAGCTGCTTCTCGCCGCCACTCGGGTAGACGGTCGGGATGCGCACCACTTCGATGTTCTCGTCCTGGTTCAGCACTTCGAACATCGCCAGAATCGCTTCCGGCTTGTTGTCTTCGATGGCGATCAGGCAGACCTCGCTCTGCAGCAGATGCTGCAGTATGCGGGCCCCATCCATCACCTTCGCCGCCTGGTCTCTCATCAGACGGTCGTCGCAGGTGATATAGGGTTCGCATTCGGCGCCATTGATGATCAGGGTTTTGATCGGTTTGCCCGGATTGAGCTTGATCGCCGAAGGAAAGGTCGCGCCACCCATGCCGACGATGCCAGAGTCCCGGATGCGCTGCCGCAGGGTGTCCGCCGATGTCTGCCGGTAGTCGCTGATCGGTGGCGGCAGCTCGCCCCAGCGATCCTCGCCGTCAGGTTCGATCACGATGCAGTGGCCGTTGAGTCCGGATGGGTGAGGTATGGCGTGCTCCACAATCTCTGTCACGGTGCCCGAGGTGGGGGCGTGCAGCGGTGCGGTGACCGGAGCCGATGAGTCGGCGATCAGCTGACCTTTCAGCACCCGATCGCCCGCTTTGACACAGGCCTGGGCGACTACGCCGATGTGCTGCTGCAGCGGGATTATCAGTCGCTCCGGCAGGGTGACAGACTGCAGGGGAGACTGCAGGGAGAGCTCCTTGTGGTCAGGCAGGTGAAGACCGCCATGGAAATTCCATAACTCACGGGTCTTACCTTTCTTCGACTCTACATACATGACTAGTGTTGCTCGGCTATCTCTTCAGTGCCACTTTGGGGATAGGGCCAGCGCCAGTTATCCGCCTTCTGCGGGATCGGTTCCATTATGATGCAATCCACCGGGCAGGGGGGCAGGCAGCGTTCGCAACCGGTGCACTCCGCTTCGATCACCACATGCATCTGTTTTGCGGCGCCGATGATCGCATCCACCGGACAGGCCTGGATGCAGAGGGTGCAACCGATGCACTCCTGCTCCTTGATGATGGCGATTGCCTTGGGTTTCTCTTCATCCGCTTCCGCTTCCAGGGGCACCGGATCCCGTCCCAGCAAGTCGGCCAGGGCGATCATCGTACCTTCGCCGCCCGGCGGGCATAGATTGATCTCCACCTCGCCGTTGGCAATCGCCTCGGCATAGGGGCGGCAGCCGGCAAATCCACATTGACCGCACTGGGTCTGAGGCAGGACCTTTTCGATCTGATCGGTGATCGGGTCCCCCTCCACATGGAAGCGGATATTGGCATAGCCCAACAGCAGTCCAAACAGAGTGGCCAGGCTGGTGATGGTGAGGATCGCAATCAACATCGGGGCATCGTCCTACCCGGAAACCAGGCCGGCAAAACCCATGAAGGCCAGGGACATCAGGCCCGCCGTAATCATGGCGATGGCGTTGCCCTGCAGCGGCTCCGGAACATCGGCGACGGTGACCCGTTCACGAATCCCGGCGAACAGTACCAGCACCAGCGAGAAACCGGCAGCGGCGCCAAATCCGTACAGTGCGGATTCGATAAAGCCATGCTGCTCCTGGGTGTTCAGCAGGGCGACCCCGAGTACCGCACAGTTGGTGGTGATCAGGGGCAGGAAGATGCCCAGTACCTGGTAGAGCATCGGGCTGGTCTTATGCATCACCATCTCGGTGAACTGCACCACCACCGCAATCACCAGGATGAAAGCAATCGTCCGCAGGAACTCCAAACCGAGGGGAATCAGCAGATACTCATTGATCAGGTAGGAGCAGATGGCGGAGAGGGTAAGCACAAAGGTGGTGGCCAGACCCATGCCGGTGGCGGTTTCCAGTTTGCGTGAAACGCCCATGAAGGGACACAGGCCGAGAAACTTCACTAAAACGAAGTTATTCACCAGCACGGTGCTAATCAGAATCAGGGCGTACTCTTGCATCAAAAGACCAAATCTCAATTAATGGCGTTAGGATAAGCGTCCATCTGTATGGTTACAACTTGTCTCTACTGGGTATTTGCGCGCTACTATGCTGATTTTGACCGAATAATTCATTGATAAGCCGCAAACGGTACTGGTCTCGGCGGGATAAATCCATAACAATAGGCCTGGCTTGCCGGTTTTGCCTGAAAATTGAGTGATATAGCGCGGTCTATTGGGCTATAAGACGAATTGCGCTTGGTGATGTGAGATTTGGTGGGGCCATGCCCCACCAGAACCTTTGATCAAATAAGAAACAAAGAGTTTCTTGGCGCACAGGTTAAGCGCCATTCGAATAAAAAGCTGCAAATGGCCAATTTATACCAGCTAACCCCAACCAAGCGCTTTGCTTCGACTAAAATGACCGGTTACACAATAAATAAGGGCTGATATCAACTCAGCCCAAACCAAAGAGGATGACAATAAAGATGAAACTAGAATCCCTTGCGCTGCACGCCGGCTACGATTCCGAACCCACCACCAAAGCGGCTGCAGTACCGATCTACCAGACCACCTCCTATACCTTTGACGACACCCAGCATGGTGCGGATCTGTTCGACCTCAAAGTGGTGGGGAACATCTATACCCGGATCATGAATCCCACCACCGCGGTGCTCGAGCAGCGGATGACCGAGATGGAGGGTGGGGTCGGTGCCCTGGCCCTGGCGTCCGGCATGGCCGCGATCACCTATGCGATCCAGTGTATCGCCAGCAGTGGTGACAACATCGTCAGTACCAGCCAGCTGTATGGTGGCACCTACAATCTGTTTGCCCACACCTTCCCCCGTCAGGGTATCGATGTGCGGATGGCCTCCTTCGATGACTACGAGAAGCTGGAGAGTCTGATCGATGACAAGACCCGGGCCCTGTTCTGCGAGTCGATCGGCAACCCGGCCGGCAATATCGTCGATCTGGAGAAGCTGTCGGAGATCGCCCATCGTCATGGGGTGCCGCTGATCGTGGATAACACGGTTGCCACGCCCTATCTCTGTCGGGCCTTCGATCATGGCGCCGATATCATCATCCATTCGCTGACCAAATATATCGGCGGTCACGGCACCACGGTTGGGGGTGTGATCATCGATTCCGGTAAGTTCGACTGGGCCGGCAACAAAGAGCGCTTTCCGATGCTGAACGAGCCGGATCCCTCCTACCATGGGGTGGTCTACACCGAAGCCCTGGGCCCTGCCGCTTTCATCGGCCGCTGCCGGGTGGTGCCGTTGCGGAATACCGGCGCCGCCCTTTCACCCCACAGCGCTTTTCTGATCATGCAGGGTCTGGAGACCCTGGGTCTGCGCATGGAGCGGCATTGTGAAAACAGTCTGGCGGTGGCCGAGTTCCTGAAACAGCAGCCCCAGGTGAAGTGGGTCAACTATGCAGCCCTGCCGGAGAGCCCCCACTACGAGCGCTGCCAGAAGATCACCAAGGGACAGGCGTCGGGTATCCTCAGTTTCGGTATCGAGGGTGGCCGGGAAGCGGGCGCACGCTTTATCGATGCCCTGCAGATGATTCTGAGGCTGGTGAACATCGGTGACGCCAAATCCCTGGCCTGTCATCCGGCCACCACCACCCATCGTCAATTGAATGAAGATGAACTGGCGACCGCCGGTGTCAGTGGGGATATGGTTCGCCTCTCGATTGGCATCGAGCATGTGGACGATATCATCGCCGACATCACTCAGGCCTTGGAAGCGGCCAAGGGTTAAGATTTATTAGTCCGCAAATGAACGCTAAAAACGCCAATGTTTAGCGTATCGGGTGGGGCCTGGCCCCACCCATTTCCTCCCACGCATCACTCGGTTCCACTTAACCACGCCAAAGGCTGCTGCGGCAACTCGTAGGGTGGGGACATGCCCCACCAATTACCTCCAACCGAGTCACTCAGCTCTACTCATAAACACCCGTGCCTCGTGCAGCAGGCACGACCGGAGAGTGGTCCCTATTGGGTTCCACTGCTCGTTGCCTGTGAGTTGAACTTGGATGTGTTTGTTAGTTAAGCCTTCGGCTCACGTCCATGAGGTGTCTGAGGGAGAGATTTAATCGCCTGCTTGGAGACAAATCGCTTAATGAACATAGCCAAGGTTCGCCAGCTGCCCGGTTGCAGTTCGGTTGAGATCGATTTCAACTGGTTGCCAACCATCACCGCTTCCGGTATGCGTTTGCGGATCGCCAGAGCCACTTCCCTGCAGAGCCCCGGTTCCGGAAGTACCGTCACCCAGATGACATTCAGCTTCAGGTTGATGTCGGTGAAGACGATCTTTTCACCAAACTCGATCAGTACCTCCTCAAGCATACTTTGCAAGTGGTTGATCTGGACTTCCGAGTAGTGTTTCAGTCGCGGGATCAGCATCATCAGGTCGGCCAGCGGAGCGCCATCGGCCTGTTTGTTAGGGGCGCGCTGCCACAGCGGGGCAGAGGGCTGCCAACGCGATGTGGAGGGTGCCGTCGTTTTTAGTCTATCCATGCAGAAACCCTGTTTTTATTGATCACCGGTTACCGTCCGCAGCGTTGCACGGCTTCCTATGGATTCGTATGCAAAGCGTATTCTAGGCAGTATAGAACAGTTGAAAATAGCTTTAGAAATCCATTATGTAGGTTTATTTGGCCGCCAATGGACGCGAAGAGCCGCAAAAACTCGCAAAGGATATTGGCTGGTATCCAGTGTGGCTTTGGTTACTGCAAATGTCACTTCGGAAAAGGCCAGACAAGAGTGTGCAGCGGTTAATACAGTGTGTCTGTCAGATGGAGTTCGGTTAAAGCTGCAATGGGGTGGTTCATAAAGCCCCGGAAGTCCCTTCAGCAAAACACCCTCAGATATCCAACACATCTCCCAGTTCGGGAACCGAAGCCTGATAACCCAGTTCGGATTCGATGTGATCCCGCAGATCGCTTTTCGATTCAGGTTCGCCATGCACCACATGCACATGGGGTGAGCTTTTGCGGTAACTGCTCAACCAACGGGTCAGGTCATCCACATCCCCATGGGCGGAGAGACCGCCGACGGTATGCACCTTCGCCTTCACCCGGTACTCATCCCCATGGATGCGCACTGTTGATTTTCCTTCCACCAGAGCCCGTCCCATGGTGCCGTTGGCCTGATAGCCGACAATCATGATATGGGAACCGCTGCGGGAGATGTTGTGTTTCAGGTGGTGGATGATCCGGCCGCCGGTCATCATGCCGCTGGCGGAGATGATGATGGCGCCGCTCTTGATCCGGTTGATGCCCATCGACTCCTGGGGCGATGCGGTCAGTTTGAGGTTCTGCAGATGGGGCATCTCATGGATCTTCTTGCGCAGTTTGGTCGCCTCCTCGTCGTAAAGGTGAGGGTAGTCCCAATAGACCTTGCTGGCACGGATCGCCATCGGGCTGTCGAGAAACACCTGCCAGCGGTTGAGTCCCCACTCATCGTAGTACTTGCCCAGGTAGTAGAGGATCTCCTGACTGCGACCGATGGAGAAGGCGGGGATCAACAGGTTACCCTTTTGATGGGTCGCTTCACTGATGATCTCACCGATCTCCTCGATGGTTTTCTGCCGATCCCGGTGACGGCGATTGCCATAGGTACTCTCGATGATCACATGGTCCGCTTCCTCGATCGCGGCCGGGTCGTTGATGATCGGGGTGTCGTACTGCCCCAGGTCGCCGCTGAAGACCACCTTGCGCTGTTTGCCGTTCTCATTCAGCCAGACCTCCACACTGGAAGAGCCCAGAATGTGCCCCGCATCCTGAAAGCGGATCGAGATCCCCGGCAGGATCTCCCGTTTCTCCCGATATTTCAGGCCGACCATATTCTCCAGCGCCTCCTGGGCATCGGCCACCGTATAGAGCGGATCGATGAAGGGCTTGCCTTTGCGCTTGCGCCATTTGTTCTCGTACTGGGCGTCCTTCTCCTGCAGAAAGGCGGAGTCCTGCAGCATGATGTCGCACAACTCCATGGTGGCGTTCTGGGCATAGATCGGTCCCTGATAGCCCTGTTTTACCAGCAGCGGAATCCGCCCGGAGTGGTCGATGTGGCCATGGCTCAGCACTACGGCGCTGATCTCATCCGGGGAGAAGGGGAAGGGGCGTCGATTCTTCTCCATCTCCTCGCGACGACCCTGGATCAGACCGCAGTCGAGCAGGATGGTCTCCCCATTGACTCGGAGGATATGGCAGGAGCCGGTGATGCCGCTGGTTGCGCCGTAGAATTCAATCTGCATAGTCACTGTCCTTTGGAGGATCTTCTTGGTTAGTTGTGTAAGGCCTAACAGCAGCATAGCATGAAGCGGGGAAGAACAGCCCCAGGCCCTGGAACCGGCAACAAAATTAAACAATCATGGCACCCCCAAAGGGATATACTCTTAAGATGTGCCTGTCGGCAGAGCCCTGGATAATACGGAGTGGCCATCATGACAACAGAAACAGAGCAGCTCGAAGCACCGGAGAACAATAAAGGGCTTCGAGGTATCCATATCCTGTGGATCGTGCTGGCAACCATCCTGGTAACGGCCGCCGTCACCTACTGGGTGGTGCGCACCTACATCTACGCCAAGGATTTCACCCCGGTGCAACTCTCACAGACCGAACAACAGGTGCTCAATAAAAAGCTGGAGAGCCTGGGCTACCAACCCGCACCGGCCACCGATACGAATAAGCAACCCGCTGAAAAGGAGACCGATGAAGCCTGGCTGAGAGCGGAACGATACAGTGAGAAGAACGCCCGACGGGAAGTCTTCTTCACCGAGCGGGAGCTCAACGGCATGGTGGCCAACAACCCGGAGATGGCAAAGAAACTCGCCATCGATCTCAGCGACGATCTGGTCAGTGCAAGAATCCTGGTGCCGGTGGATCCGGACTTTCCGATCCTCGGAGGAAAAACCCTGCGGGTGTCAACCGGCATGGAACTGGCATTCCGGGATGCCAGGCCGGTAGTGATCCTGAAGGGTGTCAGCATCATGGGGGTACCCATCCCAAACGCCTGGCTGGGTGGCCTGAAGAATATCGATCTGGTGAGTGAGTTTGGAGATGAACAGGGGTTCTGGGCCGGTTTTGCTGAAGGTGTTGAGCATATCCGGGTTGTTGAGGGCGAGCTGAAGATAAAGCTTAAAGAGTAGTTGGCGGCCTAAAACAGCAACTTAGTTCCAAGAGATTTGTTAGTAACTTAATGTGATGCTTTTTGTCCTGCTACACAGGAGCCATCACATTCAGGACCAGAGTATCGTCCCAACTTAAGACTTAAGTGACTGGACAAGGTGGCTCAAGGAGTATATTTTTAAACGGTTGATAATTAGGGATTTAGCGTGAGCGACAGGGAGGTGTTTATTCTTACAAGATTTCCTCCTCCCATATCTTTCCGCAATCTCCAAGACTGAAATGCTCGTTGGTTCAGGGCAGGTTTGCTTTGTGTTTCTTTGAGTTACTGAACAATGGAATATTAGATTGTGGATGTTGCGATTGAAAATCATTATACATGCAAGATATTGCAATATCGGTGCGAGCAATATATTCCAATATCGGTGGCAGTAAGATAATCAGATGTTAGGCTTTCAAGCGCAACTACCTAAAATATGAAGAATCCACCAGGTTCAAAACAGAAAAAAGAATATTTGTACGTTGATTCGCGTACGCACCATTTTCATGATCGTCCATATAAAGAAGTTGAAGTCTTATTCCGTTTTTCTGAAGAAGATTGGAAAAGCTTATCGGACGAAGCCTCCCATCTTGGCTATGGGGTTTTAGGGTTCCTAGAAAAAAGACTCAAGAAGACCATTCATTATGGCGCACCAAAAGCCCGCATCGATCATGCAGCCAATAGTCGATGGCATATTGATGGATATGCCAAATTTTGGATGCCGTTTCTCAAATACCTCATTACTGCGCATGTTACTGTAATCGCTGTTGGGTACATCGTGGAGCATATTGTTGGCAGCGGTAAAGAGTACATATTGTTCTATTGGATTTATCTTTTTTCACTGCTTTTGTCATTTGTATCACTGCTCGGTTTCAAATTAAAGTGGTTGCTGGAAAACACAAAAGAGCCCTTGGAAGGGGATTGGGGGATTAAGATTGAGACCATAATCGCAGGTATGTCGGAGCGTCTAATATGGACTTCGTTGACGATATTTGGCTTTAGCTTGCTAGCAAGAATTGTGTTGGGGGTAATTCATGCAGCAGAATATTTTGAAGGGTTGTCTTGAGTTATGCGCGAAACTTACGTTATTTCTAATAACTGAAGCAAATTAGCCTAACAAATCGCTCCAGCTGACTTGAACCTACCCCGAAATAATTGACACCTCGATTTTCAACATGAGAAACGAGGTGAGAAGATGGCGAAGGAAAAGCATACATTCTATAATTATCAATTC
>NAUB01000032.1 GCA_003676145.1 gamma proteobacterium symbiont of Stewartia floridana
AGCGCCACTCGGCGTTGCTCGTCGTTCATTTGGAATCACCAAACCTCTCTCCTCGCGCCTTGATTGGCGCTTTTTCAGGCACAACAGGGCCAATTGGACTAGTGTCAACAGGCCCTAGTTGCGCCGGTTTCTTTTCAGTAGATATCTGAAACCGAAAAACAGAGGCAAGCCGATTGCCAGCATGAGTAACAGGTGTTCAACGAGATGCTCCATTGAGGCCGGACTATGGTGGGCCATCGCGGCGCTGCTGAAGAGTGCCAGCAGAGAGAAAACGAGCAAGCCAAGGGTCTTCATGATATCCAAGCTCCTGTAGACGTTAGACAGTCAGGTATTGTCGAATCAGATCATCGTTAAGTTGACCCATCTCTCCGGCTGCAACATGGCGTCCCCTGTCCAGGATGCAGAAGCGATCAGCCACCTTGCGGGCGAAGGGTAACTTCTGTTCAACCAGTAATACCGTCAAACCGATCTCCTGATTCAGCTTTATTATTATATCACCAATCTCTTGTACAATATTAGGCTGAATCCCTTCGGTTGGTTCGTCGAGAATCAATAGTTGCGGGTCGATTACCAACGCCCTTCCTATCGCCAGCTGCTGTTGCTGGCCACCGGAGAGGTCGCCGCCTTTTCGGTCGAGCATCTCTTTCAGAACCGGAAACAGCTCAAAGATGAAATCCGGGATTTTATTTCGCTCCGTTTTGCGTACCGGCAGGCCGATGCGCAGATTCTCCTCCACCGTCAGCATGGGGAAGATCTGTCGACCCTGGGGCACATAGCCGATACCCAGCGGCGCTCTGCGTTCCGGGATCAGTTTGCTGATCGATTCGCCTGAAAAATTGATATCTCCGGAGGCGATCGGCAACAGTCCCATAATGCACTGCAGCAGGGTGGTCTTGCCCACTCCGTTACGGCCCATCAGGCAGGTACATTGGCCTTTGGTGACATCCAGGTCCAGGTCCCACAGGGTGTGGGATTCACCGTAGTACTGATTCAGTTTCTCAATCTTCAGCATAACCTTAGGCCTCACCCTGTTCGCCCAGATAGACTTCCACCACCCGGGGATCGTTCTGAACCTCATTCATACTGCCTTCCGCCAGTACGCTGCCCTGGTGCAGCACAGTGACCTTGCGTGCGATGGAGCGAACAAAATCCATATCGTGCTCCACCACCACCACCGAGTGTTGCCCGGCCAGTGAGGTGAGCAGTTCAGCTGTGCGATCCATCTCCTGGTGGGTCATGCCGGCGACCGGCTCATCCACCAGTAACAGTTTCGGATCCTGCATCAGCAGCATGCCGATCTCCAGCCACTGTTTCTGTCCATGTGAGAGCGAACCGGCGAGCTGATAGCGATGCTCCTGCAGACCGATGGTCTCCAGTACCTCGTCGATGCGTTCCAGCTGCTGGCTGTGAAGGCGGGCAAACAGGGTGGGCCAGACCCGTTTGTCTCCGGCCATGGCAAGTTCCAGATTCTCGAACAGGGTATGGGATTCGAAAACGGTCGGCTTCTGAAACTTGCGTCCGATGCCGGCCTGGGCAATATCCGGCTCAGTGAGATGCAGCAGGTCGATATTCTGTCCGAAGTAGGCACTGCCGGTATCCGGACGGGTCTTGCCGGTTATGATGTCCATCATGGTGGTCTTGCCCGCACCATTGGGTCCAATGATGCAACGCAGTTCACCCGCATCGATATAGAGATTGAGATTGTTGATCGCCTTGAAGCCATCAAAACTCACCGAGATATCTTCCAGGTAGAGAATGGTGCCGTGGCTGACATCGACCTCCAGACCGCTGGTCTGCAGCATGAAGTCGAACACCCGGTCGCGCCGCATGGTATTGCGCAGTTGATCGAGGGCCTTCATGTCTGCTTATCCTTGGCCCTGAACAGACCGATCACACCTTTCGGCAGAAAGATGGTTACCAATACAAACAGGGCACCCAGAGCAAACAGCCAGACCTCCGGCAGTGCTGCGGTAAAGTAGGTCTTGCCGTAGTTCACCATCAGTGCACCGGCGGCGGCGCCATACAGGGTTGCCCGGCCACCCACCGCCACCCAGATGACGATCTCGATGGAGTTCAAGGGTGAAAACTCACCAGGATTGATTATCCCCACCTGGGGTACATAGAGCGCACCGGCAATACCGGCCAGCACAGCGGAGAAGGTGAAGATCGCGAGTTTCACATGTTCCACCTTGTAACCGGTGAAACGGGTTCTGTCTTCCGCGTCCCGGATCGCCACAGCCACCCGTCCGAGGCGGGATGTGACGATCAGCCGACAGGCCAGGTAACCCAAAGCGAGTGCCAGCGCCGAAGCGACGAACAGGGCGATCCGGGTGCTGTCCTCCTGCAGGCTGAAACCGAGGATGTCCTTGAAGTCGGTAAGTCCGTTGTTGCCGCCGAATCCCATTTCATTGCGGAAGAAGGCGAGCATCAGTGCATAGGTCAACGCCTGGGTAATGATCGACAGATAGACACCCGTCACCCTTGAGCGGAAGGCCAGCCAGCCAAACACAAAGGCGAGCACTCCGGGTACCACCATCACCATCAGCATGGCGAACCAGAACATATCGAAGCCATGCCAGAACCAGGGCAGGCTGTCCCAGTTGAGGAAGACCATGAAGTCGGGCAGTAACGGGTCTCCATAGACGCCCCGCTCACCGATCTGGCGCATCAGATACATACCCATGGCATAACCGCCAAGGGCAAAGAAGGCGCCATGACCAAGGCTGAGTATTCCCAGGTAACCCCACACCAGGTCAACCGCAACCGCAAGCAGGGCAAACGCCAGATACTTGCCCAGCAGAGCGACCGTATAAGTGGAGATATGCAGTGGATTGTCGGCTGTGGTGAACTGATTGAGGAGCGGAACAACCACTGCGATCAGCAGCAACAGTAGAAGGAAAATCTGTCCACCCCGATCGGCCTTCAGCACGTTTAACATCTTCATGCGTTAGCCCTCCGCAGCCCGGCCCTTTTGAGGGAACAGTCCCTTGGGCCGCTTCTGGATGAACAGAATGATAAACACCAGTACCAGAATCTTTGCCAGTACCGCGCCTGACCAGGGTTCGAGGAACTTGTTGGCAACCCCAAGCGACATGCCACTGACCAGGGTGCCCCACAGATTGCCGACGCCGCCGAACACCACCACCATGAAGCTGTCGATGATGTAGGACTGTCCCAGATTGGGTCCCACGTTGGTCAATTGACTCAACGCCACGCCGGCGATTCCGGCCACCCCGGATCCCAGACCGAAGGTCATGGCGTCGACCCACTCAGAGCGAACACCCATTGCACGGGCCATGGCGCGGTTTTGTGATACTGCTCTGACCTGTAGACCGAGAGCGGTCTTTTTCAAGACATAAAACAGTGCGGCGAAAACCAGCAGACAGAATACGATGATATAGAGCCGGTTGAGGGTCAGTGAAAGGGCGCTGTTGATCTCCCAGGCACCACTCATCCAGCTGGGTGTCTCCACCGAACGGTTCAGCGGTGAGAAAATTGAACGTACCGTCTGTTGCAGGATCAGGCTGATACCAAAGGTCGCCAAAAGGGTCTCGAGTGAGCGTCCATAAAGAAACCGTATCACGCCTCTTTCAATGGCGATGCCAACCAGTCCGGAGACAACAAACGCTATGGGTATGGCAATCAGCGTTGCAGTACCGATACTATCCGGCATCAACAGCTGAATAACATAAGTGGTGTAGGCGCCGATCATGATCAACTCGCCATGGGCCATGTTGATCACACCCATGACACCGAAGGTGATCGCCAGGCCGATTGCGGCCAGTACCAGTACCGAGCCGAGACTGAGACCAAAAAAGAGATTTTCAATCACCGCATAGAACTGCAATTTTGCATCGATACTGTCGAGCGCCTGCTTAATACTGCGGGCTAACGCTTTATCATCGGTTTGCTGTTGAAGTTGGTTCAGCGCATTGCGAACGGAAGGGTGTATATTGCCGCTTAGCAGTGTCACCGCGCTATTGCGCTGTTTTGCATCATCTGAGCTGAGGTCTGACAGAGCAATGATGATCGACATTGATTCTGCGATCTCCTCATCCTGCTCCTGTGCAAGTATGGGTCGGATGATCTTGGCTTTCTCCAGATCTGCCTTATCGAGAATCTGTTTTACAGCGGCCAGGCGTTTCTCCCGATCCGGGTTTTTCAGATCGAAGCTGGCCAGTGCACTGCGTATCAGAGTACGCATTTTGTTGTTGAGAGAAATCTTTTTTAAAGCTCGTTTTTTAACCTCGCCGAGCTCCTCAAGGCTGACTGCCTGTTGGATTTTATAGGTTTTACCCTGCTTCTCAGCAATCACCAGCTGCTTGGTCTTCTTTAATTTGAAAAGTCGACGCTCCAGCAGGGCTATGAGAATGCTTTGTGCCTGAGGGGATGCTGATTCAGCCAGTAGTTCTATTGCCTGATACTTCTGTTGAAACTTCTTGCCTTTGAGCAGTTCAACCGCCTGATCCAGTTTTGGCTCTGACGTATCGGCAAAGCTCGGCGTACCAGGTACGAGTAGCAGGAGAAGCAGCAGAACAACGGTTTTTATTTGATTGGTGATAGTCATCTTCCGTTATCAACTGAATCGTTCTTGGTCACTGGTATCAATCATCATTGCTACTTTTCCTGATAGAGGATTCGCCTCTGTTGCTGCATATTGGTTTTTCCATTTGCTTATAGAAAGATTCTGCAAAACCTTTTTACAAGTAAACGAAACTCGCAGTACGACTGAGTCGTACCCTGTAATCGATCCTGGTCTCTGGGATTGCTGGGCTCCTTCCCTGGAGCCCGGCAGGGGTTAGATAAAACTGAACAAGTTATTCGTAGTTCTGTCCTGAACACTTACTCGTCTTGACGTTGTAGTTACCGCAGGCGAGGGGGGCTCTCCAGTCAGAAATGATATCCTTGGAGTCGGGCAGAAAGTCCGACCAGGCGTCACCGGCCACCAGGCCTGATGTCTCCCAGACCACTTCGAACTGTCCATCTTCCTGGATCTCACCAATCAAGACGGGTTTGGTGACATGATGGTTGGGCATCATCGCTGACAGACCGCCGGTAAGATTGGGAACAGCGACGCCAATAATGGCTTCCTGAACCGCTTCAGGATCTGTGGTGCCCGCCTTTTCGACCGCTTTAACCCACATATTGAAGCCGATGTAGTGGGCTTCCATTGGGTCGTTGGTTACCCGCTTGTTATCTTTGATGAAACTCTTCCAGGCCGTGATGAACTCCTCGTTGGCTTCGCTATCCACGCTCATGAAGTAGTTCCATGCGGCCAGGTGACCGACCAGTGGTTTGGTGTCGATACCCGAGAGCTCCTCTTCACCGACCGAGAAGGCAACGACCGGAATGTCCTCGGCAGAGATTCCCTGGTTACCAAGCTCTTTATAGAAGGGCACATTGGCATCGCCATTGATGGTTGAGACCACGGCGGTCTTAACCCCGGTGGAACCGAATTTCTTGATATCCGAAACGATGGACTGCCAGTCGGAATGACCGAACGGCGTGTAGTTGATCATGATGTCCTTGTCAGCCACTCCCTTGCCTTTCAGATAGGCTTCGAGAATCTTGTTGGTGGTCCGTGGGTAGACATAGTCGGTACCGGCCAGAACCCAGCGTTTTACACCGATCTCATTCATCAGGTAGTCGACCGCTGGAATCGCCTGCTGGTTTGGTGCGGCACCGGTATAGAAAACGTTCTTGGAGGACTCTTCACCTTCATACTGTACCGGATAGAAGAGCAGGCCATTCAACTCCTCGACCACCGGGAGCACAGATTTTCTGGAAACCGAAGTCCAGTTACCGAAGATTGCAGAGACTTTGTGTTTGCTGAGCAGTTCACGGGCTTTTTCCGCGAATAAAGGCCAGTTTGAAGCAGGATCGACGACTACCGGCTCCAGCTGTTTGCCAAGCAGGCCACCGTTTGCATTCTGCTCTTTGATCAACATCAGCATGGTGTCTTTCAGAGTGGTCTCACTGATCGCCATGGTGCCGGAGAGTGAATGCAGAATACCGACCTTGATGGTATCGGATGCCTGTGCGATCGAAGTGATGGAGAGTGCAAGACCTGTAGCTGTGCCGAGAACCAATTGCTTTAGTTTCTGTTTCGATATGCTCATCTGTTATTTGTCCTATTTCGTTAGAGTCGACGTTTTGGTCTGAGGAGCCTTATCGCATGTACTGTGCCAATTATTAATAATTGTTTTATTTCAACTAGATAACTCATTTTGGTGCAGGCAGGTTATTTTATATGCACAGTTTTGGCGCTTCCTTGTTGCGGTTTTTCAATGTTCTGACCCAAAGCGGTGCGAAGGGTAAATGGGTAGAGCACCAGAAAGATGCATCTGGTTGTTTGCCTCTTGTAAAAGTTCGTTTTGGGGCAGAAAAGCGTCTTCTGTTACCCCTGCATAAAAGGAAGCCGACTAAACTTTAATTAAAAAACGGTGACAGGAGTTGCAGGTGGACAGGTCGTTTGAAGACGAGATTCAACAGGTTGGCCGCCAAATGTGGCAACAGCGTCAGCTCAAGGGGGAGGAGAATCGATCCGGCTGGATCGAACGGTTGCTTCCCCAGTTGATCGCTGATCATCATTTGCGCACTCAGGCACTTCGATTTATCGATGCCGTGCCGATGCTGAATGATGACAGGAGCCTGGTAAGACATTTCAAGGAGTATTTCGGTGAAGTGGACCCGGAAAGTCTCCCCGCGCTGATCAGTTGGGGCATCAAACGGATCTCCCTCAACGCCATACCAGGTTTCATGGCGCCGGTGATCAGGGCCGCTGTGAAAGGTGTGGCGCATCGATTCATCGGCGGTGAAACGGCGGCTGAGATCATCGATTCCATATCTGGGCTGCAGCGCAGGGGTATCCATACCAGCCTCGACCTGCTTGGTGAGGAGAGTGTCAGTGAAAAAGAGGCATTCGCCTATCAGCAGGCCTATCTTGATCTGATCCAGCAACTCGCCAGGCAAGGATTCGATGATCTGAATCTCTCTCTGAAAGTCTCTTCCCTCTATTCACAAATTACACCAGTCGATACGGATGGCGCCGTTGGGATTCTGTTAGAGCGTCTGACACCGATCTGTGATGCGGCGATGGATGCGGGTATCAGCCTCTGTCTCGACATGGAGCAGTATGATTACAAAGCGATCATTCTACGACTATTCAAGCAACTCGCCATGCAGCCATCCTATCGGGAGTGGCAGGGTCTTGGGGTGGTGTTGCAGGCGTATCTCAAAGAGAGCGATGAGGATTTAACTGAACTGCTTGAGTGGGTTGAGCAGCGTGGAGTGCCTGTCTCTATCAGGTTGGTGCGTGGCGCCTATTGGGATATGGAGAGCGTGATTGCGCGACAGCAGGGCTGGCGCGTACCGGTGTGGCAGACAAAAGCTGAAACGGATGCTTGTTATGAACGTTGTTTAAAACGGCTTTTTGCATCGCCTCTGATCTATCCTGCGATAGCAACCCATAACATCCGCAGTCTCGCCTGTGCCGTTGTGTTGGCCGATCAGATGCAGCGTTCGCCAGACAGTTATGAGTTTCAGATGTTGTACGGTATGTCTGACGAACTCGAGGATCTGATTACCCAGCGCGACCGGAAACTAAGGCTCTACATGCCGTATGGCGAGATGCTGCCAGGTATTGCCTATCTGGTTCGGCGCTTGCTCGAAAATACATCGGACCAGTCGATACTGCCGATCTTGCAGAGTGCGGATATTGAGCGAGTTCTGGCGCCACCGCTGATTGGTGAGAATCGACGCTCGGAGTTTGAGGCGGAGTTCATCAATCAACCACTGCACAGATTTACCCAACAGTCAGAACGCGAAAACTTTTCCGATGCATTGAGATCGGTAGATCAGAAGCTGGGTAAGACCTATCCACTGTTACTGACAGGCCATATGGCAATCGAAGAGGCATTTCTTGAATCCACCAATCCAGCGAAACCTGATCAGCTAGTCGGACGTGTGGTTCGGGCGGCTGAGGATGATGCGGAAGTGGCTCTGCAGAGAGCGGTCGATGCGCAACGTGATTGGGGCCGGAAAAGCTTCGCTGAAAGGGCTGATCTGCTTCAAGCGGCGGCATCGAAGTTGATCGAGCATCAGGATGAGTTTGCTGCCTGGGAGGTCAAAGAGGCGGGTAAAGGGTGGCAGGAGGCGAATGCGGATGTTGCAGAGGCGATCGATTTTCTAAACTACTATGCAAAAATCTCCCTTCGCTACGACACCATCGAACAGCCCAACATGCCCGGTGAGATCAATACACATGAATATCTTCCACTAGGGATCGGAGTCATCCTGCCGCCGTGGAATTTTCCATTGGCCATTCCTGTTGGAATGGTTGCTGCAGCGATCGTGTGTGGCAATTGTGTCGTCTTGAAGCCCGCTTCTGAGACACCCATCGTGGCATGGCGTTTCTGTAAACTTTTGCAAGAGATCGGTTTGCCAGAAGGCGTTGTGAACTATCTTCCTGGTAGTGGCGCTGTGATTGGCGAGGCGATGGTGCGTGATCCAAGAACCAATTTTGTCGCCTTTACCGGCTCCAAGGAGGTTGGACTGCATTTGCTAAACGTGGTGACCACGCTTTCTGAGTCCCAGCGTCAGATTAAAAAAGTGATTGCTGAAATGGGTGGAAAGAATGCCATCATCATTGATCAGGATGCGGATCTGGATGAGGCAGTGAAAGGGGTGGTCGAATCGGCCTTTGGTTACCAGGGGCAAAAATGCAGTGCCTGTTCGAGGGTGATTTGCGTGCAGGGAATTCACGATCTGTTTGTTGCAAGACTGGTCGATGCGGTCGAGAGTATACGGATCGGCGATCCGGCATTGCCCGGATATACAATGGGTCCACTGATCTCAGCAGCGGCCAGGCAACGAATTGTCGAGAAACTGGATGAGTGTGAATTGACTGCCTCCTGTGTTTCCAGAGTTGAGTTGCCCACCTCCCTGCAGGGTCACTATTTGCCACCGATGGTTTTCAGTGATGTTCTGGAGGATTCGCCGTTGGCGCAGCAAGAGCTGTTTGCTCCAGTCGTGGCCATATTGAAGGCTAAGAGTTTTGTTGAGGCAATAGATATTGCCAATGATAGCGACTATGCACTGACCGGCGGGGTATACAGCCGGTCACCTGAAAACCTGAGATTGGCAAAACAGAAGTTTGCTGTCGGCAATCTCTATCTGAATCGAAAGATAACCAGAGCCAATGTGTATCGGCAACCTTTTGGTGGCTTCAGATTGAGTGGCACTGGTTTTAAAGCGGGTGGTCCTGACTACTTACTGCAGTTTATGCAGGCACGAAGCATTACTGAAAACAGTATGCGTAAGGGGTTTTCGCCGGAAGCGCTTTAGGGTCTGTTGACACTAATGGTGGGATTTACTTATCACTATTCTTTTCAAAATTAGTCTTTTATATGGCGGTGTGTACAATACCAGGGATTGACGGGAGAGTCTGAGAACAGTCTAAACGGAACATGAAATCGATAAAGCAAGCGGTTTTAGACAAGCAGATCGATCTGCTCTTTTCCTACAGTGGCACTGTGGTGACCTCGGGAATCGCCGTTGGCTTGTTTGCCTGGATCTACTTTTCATTTGTCATCGATAGTCTCTGGCTGGTGCTCTGGGGTGTGTCACTGGTTGGCGTGAACCTGGCCAGACTCTATCTGCTACAGCGTTTCAAACGAATCAACAAAGCTCAGGCAATTCTCAGCATCTGGTTGCGCAGGCACCTTATTCTGACGTTTGTCAGCGGTCTGATATGGGGTTTGCTGAGTCTCGCCTATGATCCGAACTGGGCAACTTCTCATCAGGTGATGCTGGTGATGCTGCTGACCGGATTGGCCGCCTTCAGTATTACGGCTTATGCCGCCGTACTTGAAGTCTATGTGGTGTTCCTTATTCCGTTGCTGCTTCCCCTGGAGCTGGATCTGGTGGCCAGGGGGGAAATCTTCACCTCGCTACTTGCTGTGCTGTTGCTGATGTTTGCCATCGGTATGCTGTTTGTCGCGAGACGCTTTTATATCCAGTACATTGAAAGTATCCATCTGTCGTTTGAACACCAGTTTCTGCAGAAAGAGTTGATGAATGGCTCTCAGCATTTGGAGAGTATGGAGCACGCCTTAAAGAATGCTGAACAACAGTTTGACAATGTTCTGGAGACCTCTCTGGATGGGTATTGGGAGTGGGATCTGCAGAGAGATGATCTCTATCTCTCACCGCGCTGGAAGGCGCAGTTGGGTTATAAGGATCACGAATTGAAAAGTGAACTGGAAACCTGGAAAAATCTACTCCATCCTGATGACCGAAATGTGATTTTGGAGAAACTCGATAACTATCTGGAACACCCCAGAGGGCATTGGGAAGCGGAATTTCGTTTGCTCAATAAAAGTGGTGGTTATCGGGGGATTCTTGCAAGAGCCACGCCGACACTTGATGAGCAAGGTAAGTTGATCAGGCTGACCGGTGTGCATATCGATATCACAGAGCGGGTCAAAGCGGAGAACAAAATAAAGAAGCTGGCCTACTACGACAGGCTCACCAAGCTGCCTAACCGGATGCTGTTCAATGACAGAATCAGCCATGCCATCTCCCAAGCCAAACATACCGGCCTGAAACTCTGCATTCTGTTTTTGGACCTGGACCGGTTTAAAAATATCAATGACAGTTTTGGTCATCCGGCGGGTGATCATGTATTGAAAATGATTGCGGAACGATTGCGAAAGGTTGTCAGGGAGGATGACACACTGGCGAGACTGGGTGGTGATGAGTTTGCGGTGCTGGTGGAGAACGTTCACCACTCTCATCATGCGGCACTGATGGCGGGTAAGATCAAAAGCAGTTTCGAAGAGAGTTTTGTGGTCGGTGGCCACGATTTCTATATCAGTGGCAGTATCGGTATTTCTGTCTACCCAAACGATGGGGCTGATGCGGCCAGTCTGTTGAAAAATGCCGATGCGGCTATGTATAAGGCGAAGAGTATCGATCGGGGCGGTTTTCAGTTTTATACCGAAGAGTTGAGTGAAAATGCGTTGCAACACTACACCATCGATTCCGGTCTTCGTCAGGCTCTCAGCAAGCAGCAGTTTTCAGTTCTGTATCAACCCAAGATCGATCTCTCATCCGGATCGATTAAAGGCGCTGAAGCACTGGTGCGTTGGAGGCATCCGCAACTGGGAGAGATCCCGCCGGAGCAGTTCATACCCATAGCGGAAGAGACGGGTCAGATCAGAGGGATTGGCGAGTGGGTATTGTCGCAAGCCTGTAAAACGGCACAGGAGTGGCAATCTCAAGGTCTTGATGTTGGCAGAATGGCAGTCAATCTTTCAGGTATTCAACTTCTGAGTGACGATTTTCTGGAGACGGTGAAGAGTATTCTGCTGAAGACCGGTCTGCCGACAGAGCTGCTGGAGCTTGAGGTTACGGAAAACATACTGATGCGTGACAGTGAGAAGTCGATCAACACGCTGGACCAGTTGCAAAGCATGGGGATCAATATCGCCATCGATGATTTCGGTACCGGCTATTCATCATTGGCCCAACTGACCACCCTGCCGGTTGATAAGTTGAAAATCGATCGTAGTTTTGTCACCACGGTCTGTCAGGACCAACAGAGTGCGGAGATTTCGAGAACCATCATTGCTCTGGGCCGTACCCTCAACAAGGTGGTGATTGCCGAGGGAATCGAATACTCCGATCAACAGGATTTTCTGCGCCAGGAAGGTTGTGATGAGGGTCAGGGCTTTCTCTTCTCCAGGCCAATGACCAGTCGCCAGTTTATCGAATTCGCAGAAAATAACGGTCAGCAGGCCAGGTTGACCACCTTGCAGTCGTAACTGACTGAACATATAGGGTATTGGCGAATATTTGAGAAGATTGGCATCCACTTGAGGGGCATTGGGCGCCTGTTTTTCTTCTGCGCAATAAAAAATCAGCTCCTGTTTAAACATCTCAGGAGCTGATTGTGTGGGTCCAGCTTTCGACGATAATGCTGCCTGGCTAGACTTTTACATCGATGTTGTTGCCGAGGGAGGAGGAAGGGTTGGCTTTCGGTACGCTCTGCTCGACAGACTGCACCATCTGGACAGCGATCTGCTCCTGCATCTCCATGACTTTCTTCTGCATGGCCACACTAGTCTCTGTTCCTGCATTAGCAACCATGCTGACTGCGGAAGTACTGACACCGGCAATGTCCATAACTCAACTCCTGAAATTCGCACTAGGGATTCACTCCATGTAACGGCCTTTGTGGCGAAATCTTTAGTCTGATCGGCGACTGGAAGGTTATGCGAAACCGCTCCCGTTCAGGCTTGATTGAAGGGTGGTTATTCTGTTGTAACTGATTGATAAATAGGTTTTAGTTCTTAGTATTGTTGCCTGGTTTGGTGACCGGTAAAGGACGCTTGCAAGCTGCTCTGTTGAGCCCGGCGTGGGGAATTAAAAGAGTGAGTTTCAAGACCTTCCCGACACCATCGAAGCGGCGATATTTGAAGCTTCCGGTCTCATCCGCTGGCGGTCAAACCATTGCCAGAACCTGTTCATGTCGCCGTTGTAGCCGGTCAATCGGGAGACCTCGTTGCCCTGCTCAAACAGCACAATGGTGGGGGTCGCGATCAGGCTCTTCTGCAGTGTCCAGCCAGCAGGTGGTTGTCTCGACAGGGTGCTGGCAATCGCCACCTCGGCCTGCCAGCGGTCAACAATGTCGGCCTTGAAATGTTGGCAGAAGTGACACCCTTGCACTTCGAAAACCACCAGCTGCTGTTGTGGATCAAGCTTTTCACCATCCAGTCTGGCTGTGGTGGTTGCTCGTAGCCGATGGCTCTCCTGATTGCCTGGGTAGATGACACCTGTGCCACCCAGGCCACAGTAGCCATTAGGATTCTTGACAAGGTAATCCTGATGGTAGGTTTCTGCCGCAGTGTAGTTGGTGAGTGGGGCGATCTCGGTGGTTATCCTGCCAAACTCGTTTGCCAGCAGGGCCTGTTGATAGATATCACGGGTTTCTATGGCGGTGGTGGTCTGTTCATCACTGTGGGTATAGATCGCACTGCGGTAGTTCGATCCCACATCGTTCCCCTGCCGGTCACCCTGAGTCGGATCATGGTTTTGCCAAAAACCGATCAATACTGCTTCCAGGCTGGTGGTGTTGGTATCAAATGTGACTTTTACCACCTCGGTATGGTTGCGCATCTCGCTCAGTCCCAGTTTGCGCAGCGACTCATGACTGAGAATTTTGCGATAGCTCGCTTCGATTTCACCATTCGCATAACCACTCTCCACATCGACGACACCCGGCAGCGCCGACATTCTCTTCTCAGCACCCCAGAAGCAGCCCATTCCAAGAATGATCGTGTCGAGATGGTCTTGCTGACTGTTGGCCTGGGTGATCTGAAAGGGAGCCAAAACCAGCAGCGCCAGGGTCATGACAGCTTTGCAACGGATTTTCATATCGGTGCCTGTAACGAATTGAGGTGAACTATCAATAGTTTAAGTTAATGACGATGGGTGAGTCCTCACGCAAATGTCACGAAAATATCACCGTTTAACGCGTCCTGCTGCAGTTGATCAATTGCCTGGGGCAGAGGGTCTCTGCCCCATGACAATCGATTCAGGTTTCACGGGGTGAAGCAATCAATCGGCGCCCTTTTTGAGCTTAAGTGATTCCTTCAAAGTGGTGCGGTAGAAGCGTCCGAGTGCACGATCCTTGGCCCGCTTCTGGGCGATGGTTGCGCTGTTCTGCTGCTGCTCCCGCATCAGTTTCTGATAGCTGATCAGACGTCGCTGATCCAGCTCCCCCTGTTCGATGGCTGACACCACAGCACAGCCAGGCTCACCCTGGTGGGCACAATCGCCGAAGCGGCACTGTTGCGCAAGGCGGGTGATGTCGGAGAAGCTCTCCTCGATACCCTGCTCACAATCAAACAGCTGCAACTCCCTCATCCCCGGGGTATCGAGCAGAATGCCACCGCCAGGGATAAAGTGCAGCGACCGGCCAGTCGTGGTGTGGCGTCCCTTGCTGTCGTCCAGGCGGATCCCCTGTGTGGCCTGCTGGTTGCTACCCAGGAGTGTATTCACCAGAGTCGATTTTCCCACCCCGGAGGATCCCAACAGGGCGACGGTTCTGCCGCTCGTGCACCAGAGATTCAGCTCGGCGACGCTGTCGCTCTGTTGTCCATTCACAGGAACCACATTGAGCATTGGATCAATCGCCTGAATCTGCTGGACATAGGGCTCGGGGTTCGGGCAAAGGTCTGCCTTGCTGAGGACCACCACCGGCTCCACCCCTGCCTCTGCAGCGATTGCGAGATAGCGCTCGATACGGTTCAGATTGAACTCTTCATTGAGTGAGGTGACGATGAACAGGGTATCCACATTGGCTGCAATCAGCTGGCTGTCAACCTTGGTGCCGGCCGCCTTGCGGGCGAACAGAGTGATCCGCTCCAGCATTCTGTGAAACTGCTTGTCCTGTTGCAGCAGCAACCAGTCGCCAACCGTCATGGCAGGCATCGAGTGGATTATCGGCAGGGCGGTAATACCCATCTCCGTTTCGACTTCCAAGCGGGATCGATGCTGGGCGACTACCCGGCCGATTATGAAGGTTTGCAACTCCTCCAGAGAGAGTTGTTGTTGGAAAGAGGGTGACCAACCCAGTTGGGTTAATGATTTATGGTTAGACATGAGTGCCCCTGATGCATAAACGCATCGTTCTAAAGACGATAACACTTGGGGCGTGGGCCCCGGTTATAAAAACCGGGCAGAGATTAACTGATGGTCAGCTGGCTGCCCGGGGGGTGTCGATTACACTCATTCATACCCTCCGGTTTAGATTGGTTAACTGTCTGTAAAGTAGCAGAATCAGTCGAGCCGTTCAATGATCCGCCATGCTGAATGGGATCATTGCCGCAAAATAATAGGGGTATTCTGGCATGAATATTGTCTGTCACGATCCCCATGTCTCATTCGAAACCGAACAAACCGCTGCGTGTCATGCTGGTGGATGATAAGTCCGACCGGCGGGAGATGATCGATTTTGCTCTGCAGGATATCGAGTGTGCACTGGTGGCTTGTGTCTCCGGTGACGGGGATCTGTTGTCTGCGGTACAGCAGTGTAATCCGGATGTGATTCTGATCGATATCGAGGCACCGGGCAGGGACACGTTGGAGAGTCTTGAGTCGGTACAGAGTACGGTGCCCCGTCCCATGGTGATGTTCTCCCAGGATGACAATAACCGGACCATCCGGCGCGCTACACAGGCCGGGGTTAGCGCCTATGTAGTGGATGGTCTGCAGGGCAATCGGGTTCGCCCGATCATCGATGCGGCTGTGGCCCGCTTCCAGCACTTCAACCATCTTGAGTCGGAGTTGAAAAAAGCCCATCAGCAGCTGAATGACCGGAAGGTGATCGACAAGGCTAAGGGGATCATTATGAAGCAGCGTGGAGTGAATGAGGAACAGGCCTATCAGGCGATGCGCAAACTGGCGATGGATACCAATCGTAAGATTGCCGAGGTGGCGCAGAACATCATCGAGGCGGCGAGTATCCTCTCAGGATGAGTGCCCTCGGATGGGCCAAAATTGTGCCTTTGCACAAAGTTGGTGACTTTTTTTAGTGCATTTCTTGCCGTTTGATTACCTCGCGGTTAACTCGTTCTGGCATTCGATTGATCCACTCTCCCGCTCTATTCACTGATTTAACTCTTATAAAAAACAACAACTAAGTTACTCCTGGTGGTCATGCATGTTGATCGCTGATTGAGACTTGGCATGTGGTTTGCTCTATGTTTGCAAAGGTTGAATTTGGTCCAAAGGCGGACCAGCCCAATGGCGGGCATCCAACCGATTTACGAATTCAGGTCAATGCAGGCCGACCTAGGACAAAGGCGTCCACTTCCACACGATCTTCGATCGTGGCTGGGAGTGGGCGCTTTTTTTTGCCTGCTGATCAGTAGAGATTTTTTGACATTTACCAGAGGTGTTTTTCATGAGTTCAAGCAGTTTCATCAAGAACAGCAGTCGCAGGGGTTTCCTGAAACGGGCGGCGTTGACTGTCGCTTTGTCTGCCGGTCTCGGTTTGGCAAGCGGTACCGCATCGGCAGAGATTGGCTATCCCGAAAAGGAGGACCTTAAGTTCGGTTTCATCAAATTGACCGATATGGCGCCATTGGCCATCGCCTACGAAAAGGGCTACTTCGAGGATGAGGGTTTGTACGTCACCCTGGAAGCCCAGGCCAACTGGAAGGTGCTGCTCGATGGGGTTATCGATGGGCAGTTGGAGGGCGCCCATATGCTGGCCGGTCAGCCCTTGGCTGCAACCATCGGTTTCGGCACCAAGGCGCATATCGTCACCCCGTTCAGTATGGATCTCAATGGTAACGGCATAACCGTTTCCAACGCAGTGTGGGAGCAGATGAAACCTCATGTGCCGAAACAGGCCGATGGCAAACCGGTTCATCCGATCAAGGCGGACGCTCTGAAGCCGGTGGTCGATCAATACAAGAAGGACGGCAAGCCTTTCAAGATGGGTATGGTGTTTCCGGTATCGACCCACAACTACGAGCTGCGTTACTGGTTGGCAGCCGGGGGAATCAATCCGGGTTACTACGCGCCGCACAAGGGTGATATCACTGGGCAGTTGAAGGCCGATGCGCTGCTTTCAGTAACCCCACCGCCACAGATGCCGGCAACCTTGGAGGCGGGCACCATCTACGGTTACTGCGTGGGTGAACCCTGGAATCAACAGGCCGTATTCAAAGGGATCGGTGTGCCGGTGATTACCGACTATGAGATCTGGAAGGATAACCCGGAGAAGGTTTTCGGTATGACCAAGGAGTTCACGGAGAAGTATCCGAATACCACTATCCGGGTTGTGAAAGCGTTGATTCGTGCCGGTAAGTGGCTCGATGAGAACGACAATGCCAACCGCCCCGAAGCGGTGAAGATTCTCTCTCAGCCCAACTATGTGGGGGCCGATTACGAAGTGATCGCCAACTCCATGACCGGCACCTTCGAGTATGAAAAAGGGGATAAACGTTCGGTTCCCGACTTTAATGTCTTCTTCCGCTACAACGCCACCTATCCCTACTACTCGGATGCGGTCTGGTATCTGACCCAGATGCGTCGCTGGGGACAGATCTCGGAAAAGAAACCCGACAGCTGGTACGACAAAGTGGCTAAGAGTGTCTATCGGCCCGACATCTATCAGCAAGCGGCTGAATCCCTGATTGCCGAAGGCAAGATGAAAGCGGACGAATTCCCCGATTTCAAAACAGAAACCGGTTATCGCAAACCTCAGACCGAATTCATCGATGAGGTGACATTCGATGGCACCAAACCCAATGAGTACATCGACAGTTTCAGCATCGGTCTGAAGGGGGATGAACAGGTTTGATTCGGTAAAGGGTGCGGCTGAGCCGCGCCCGGATCCGGCTAGAGCTTTCATGGTTGAGCAGGGACGCTCTGAATCGGTTCGGAGAAGTACCGGCCTATCAACAGGAAAATCAAGATGGCAACTTCAATTTCATCAAAGACATTCAACCTGCCATGGCTCGAGTCGATGCTCAATCGCTTGGCCAGTGACCAGTTCGGTAAATCCGTCACCCAGTTGATCAAGCAACTGTTGGTACCCCTCATTGCCCTGGTGATATTTCTCGGACTCTGGAATGTGGGCGCCAAACATGTGGAGACCTCGCTGGGTGTATTGCCCGGTCCGGTGAAAGTCTGGGAGCAGACTCAGTCTTTGTACCAGGAACACAATGCGGAACGGGCGAAAGCGGACGCTTTCTACGAACGCATGCAGGGACGTATCGACAAGGCGGTAGCCGCCGGTCAGCCGGAAGAGCGCATCGAGCGGATGCGGGCCAGAAAATATACCGGCAAAGAGACCTTTTTCGATCAAATTCTGACCAGCCTGCTGACCGTGATGGTGGGTTTTGTGGTTGCCTCATTGATTGCCATTCCGATCGGTATTGTCTGCGGTATGAGCGCTACTCTCTATACGGCGATCAACCCCTTGATCCAGATCTTCAAACCGGTCTCGCCCCTCGCCTGGTTACCACTTGTGACGATGGTGGTCTCGGCACTCTATGTGAGCGATGATCCACTCTTCTCCAAATCATTTCTCAACTCGGCGATTACCGTCACGCTGTGTTGTCTCTGGCCCACCATCATCAATACCACGGTGGGTGTCTCCGGGGTCGATAAGGATCTGATCAATGTCAGCCGGGTATTGCGACTCAACGCCTTCACCAAGACGCTGAAGATTGTACTGCCTTCAGCGATTCCGATGATCTTCACCGGTCTGCGTCTGTCGCTGGGTATCGGCTGGATGGTGCTGATCGCCGCCGAGATGCTGGCGCAGAATCCCGGCCTGGGCAAGTTCGTCTGGGACGAGTTTCAAAACGGCAGCTCCGACTCCCTGGCGAGGATCATGGTGGCGGTACTGGTGATCGGTTTTATCGGTTTTCTGCTCGATCGCGGCATGTTGATGCTGCAGCGGAGCTTCAGCTGGGACAAGAACGCGGTACTGCGTTAAGTATTTCAGCCATGTCATGAATTGATTGGATTAACAGTATGAACAACTATCTGAATATCGACCATGTGAGTATCACCTTCCCGACCGATAACGGTCCGTTGAATGTGCTAAACGATGTGGATCTGAAAGTCTCCCAGGGGGAGTTCATCTCTCTCATCGGTCACTCGGGCTGTGGTAAGTCCACGGTGCTGAATATTGTGGCCGGCCTGCTGAATGCCACCGAGGGTGGGGTGATACTCGAAGAGAAAGAGGTTACCGAACCCGGGCCGGATCGGGCGGTGGTGTTTCAGAACCACTCCCTGCTGCCCTGGCTGACCGTCTATGACAATGTACGTCTGGCGGTGGATCAGGTCTTCAAAAAGAGTAAATCGAAAGAGGAGCGGCATCGCTGGACTCTGCACAATCTGGAACTGGTGCATATGTCCCATGCCCTCGATCGCAAACCGGATGAGATATCGGGCGGTATGAAACAGCGTGTCGGTATTGCTCGCGCTTTGGCGATGGAACCGAAAGTGCTGCTGATGGACGAACCCTTCGGTGCGCTCGACTCATTGACCCGCACCCACATGCAGGACTCCCTGATGGAGATTCAGGCGCGGCTCAACAATACGGTAATCATGATCACCCACGATGTGGATGAGGCGGTACTGCTCTCCGATCGGATCATCATGATGACCAACGGTCCTTCCGCCACCATCGGTGAGATTCTCAACATCGATCTGCCCAAGCCACGCAACCGTCTGGCTCTGGCGGAGAACCCGGTCTACAACCACTACCGGGCAGAAGTGGTGCGCTTTCTTCATGAACGTCATCAGCAGCCGGAAGAGGAGAAAGTTCAGCCGCAGGCTAAGGTTGAGGTAGAAAGCGACACCGTGGTCGATCTTTCGGCCTGGTTGAAATCGAGCCAATCGGCCAGTGGTAAAACCCTTGAAAAGGATCATCTTACTCTCGGTTTTATCCCGCTGACCGACTGTGCTCCCCTGGTGGTGGCGAAAGAGAAGGGCTTCTTTCACCAGCAGGGATTGAATGTGGAGCTGTCGCGGGAGAACTCCTGGGCCAATATCCGCGACAAGGTGGGTATCGGTATGCTCGATGGGGCGCAGATGCTGGCGGCCATGCCCCTGGCCAGTGCGCTGGGTGTGAGCGGTTCTGTGCCGATGATCACCGGCATGAGTCTCGACCTCAACGGTAACGGCATTACCGTATCCAAGGATATCCATCAACGCATGGTGGCCAGCGGTGAAAGGGATCTCGATAGTCTGGCCGGCAGTGGTCGGGCGTTGAAAAAAGTGATCGAGGAGAACCGGGCTGCCGGTGGCAAGCCGCTGATGTTCGCCACGGTGTTTCCCTACTCATCCCACAACTATCTGCTGCGCTACTGGCTGGCCGCCTCAGGCATCGACCCGGATAACGACATTCAACTGACAGTGGTACCGCCACCGCAGATGGTCAACTATCTGCAGGCCGGGGTGATCTCGGGTTTCTGTGTCGGTGAACCCTGGAATACCCTGGCGGTATGCAACGGCCTGGGTCATACCCTGGCAGCCAGTTACGACATCTGGAACAACCATCCGGAGAAGGTGTTTGGTGTGGCCAGCAGTTGGGCGGCCGCCAATCCGAATACCCACCAGGCGGTGATCACCGCCTTGATCAAGGCCTGTGAGTGGATCGATCAGGCGGAAAACCGCAAAGAGGTTTGCGAACTGCTGAGTCAGGGACGCTACGTCAATGCGCCTCAGGAGATACTGGAGAAGTCGATGCTCGGCACATTTCAGTTCTCCCGTGACGAGGCGGCTGTGGAGCGGGCCGACTTTAATGTCTTCAATCGTTACAACGCCAACTTTCCCTGGCGTTCCCATGCGATCTGGTTTTTAACCCAGATGGTTCGCTGGGGTCAGTTACGGGATCCGTTCGATATGCAACGAATCGCCAAGCTGGTCTATCAACCGGAGATCTACCGTAAGGCCGCCGCTTCCCTCTCCATTGATCTGCCACAGAGTGACATCAAATCGGAAGGGATCCATGGCGAAGCCTGGCAGCTTGCCGGGGAGCAGCAGAACCTGACCATGGGTTCGGATCTGTTCTTCGATGGTAAAGCCTTCGATCCGCAGCAACCCATCGACTATCTGACCGAACAGCCGGTCAGCAGCCTGGGTTGCTCGATTGAAGCCCTGCTGCAGGCCAATCCATCCAAGCGGTCCCTATCACCGGATACCGAGCCTTTGACTGAAGAGGCAAGCCAATGAAAAAACAGAAACTGATCCTGATCGGCAACGGCATGGCCGGGGTTCGCACCCTGGAAGAGCTGCTCAAACTGGAAGCCGATTTATATGACATTAGCGTGTTCGGCGCTGAGCCCCATCCCAACTACAACCGCATCATGCTCTCCCCGGTATTGGCCGGTGAGAAGCAGGTGGAAGAGATCGTGCTCAACAGTCGGGAGTGGTATGCGGAAAACCATATCACCCTGCATACCGGCGATCCGGTGACTGCCATCGATCGTAAGGCCAGGCAGATCACAACCGCTTCGGGAATGAGCGCATCCTACGATCGTCTGTTGCTGGCTACCGGCTCCAATCCATTCATTATTCCCGTGCCTGGGCACGATCTGCCCGGGGTGGTGGGGTTCCGCGATATTCAGGATGTGGAGACCATGCTGGCGTCTGCCCGCCAATACAAAAAGGCGGTGGTGATCGGTGGCGGGCTGCTGGGACTGGAGGCGGCCAACGGTCTGAAGAAGAACGGTATGGATGTGACGGTGGTCCATCTGATGGATATGCTCATGGAGCGCCAGCTGGACAAGCCGGCCGCCACTCTGTTGAAGGCTTCACTGGAGGAGGGCGGATTGAAGTTTCTGATGGAGGCACAGACCGAGGCGATCCTTGGTGATCAACGGGTGACCGGCGTGCGCTTCAAGGATGGCACTGAGATCGATACCGATCTGGTGGTGATGGCCGTCGGAATCCGTCCCAACATGGCCCTGGCCGATGCGGCAGGGCTCCATTGCGAGCGAGGCATCGTGGTCAACGATACCCTGCAGACCTTCGACCCCCGCATCTATGCGGTGGGTGAATGTGTGCAGCACCGAAACAATACCTACGGTCTGGTAGCACCCCTGTTCGAACAGGCCAAGGTCTGCGCCAACCATCTGGCCCAGCTTGGTTATGGCCGCTATCAGGGATCGGTTACCTCGACAAAACTGAAGGTGACGGGGATCGATCTCTTCTCTGCCGGTGAGTTCAACGAGGCAGAGGGTGACGAAACCCTGGTGCTGCAGGATCCCGCTCAAGGAGTCTACAAAAAGCTGGTGATCCGGGATAACCGCATCAAAGGCGCTGTGATGTATGGCGACACCATGGATGGCAGCTGGTATTTCCAACTGTTGCGGGAAGCGACCGATATCTCCAGTTTCCGCAACACTATTCTGTTCGGTCAGCACGACCTGGGTGATGCGGGACATGGGGAGGAGACCCGGGTCGGCATGCTCTCCGATGAGGCAGAGATCTGTGGTTGTAACGGAGTCTGTAAAGGGGAGATCGTCAACGCCATTACCAGTCAGGGTCTGTTCACCCTGGATGAGGTGCGAGCTCACACCAAGGCTTCCGCCTCCTGCGGATCCTGTACCGGCATGGTGGAAGCGTTGCTGGCTTCCACGGTCGGCGAGGGTTATGCGGCCACGCCGAGCAAGAAGGCGGTCTGCGGTTGCACCAGCTACAGCCATGATGAAGTGCGCAAGGCGATCAGCGAGCTTGGGTTGAAATCGATGCCTGAGCTGTTCGATAAGCTCGACTGGGGTACCCCGGATGGTTGTCCAAGCTGTCGGCCTGCCCTCAACTACTATCTGCTGGCCGCCTGGCCGGCCGAGTATCGGGACGACGCCCAATCACGTTTCATCAATGAGCGGGCCCACGGCAATATCCAGAAGGATGGCAGTTACTCTGTGGTGCCACGGATGTTTGGCGGTCTCTGCAGCGCCGATGATCTGCGCGCCATCGCCGATGTGGCGGATAAATTCGAGGTGCCGGAGATCAAGGTCACCGGTGGTCAGCGGATCGATCTGTTCGGTGTGAAGAAGGAGCAGCTACCGGCGGTATGGAAGGATCTCTCCGAGGCCGGGTTCGTTTCCGGACATGCCTATGGCAAGGCCCTGCGTACGGTAAAAACCTGTGTCGGTAAAAACTGGTGCCGCTTCGGCACTCAGGACTCCACCGGACTGGGCGTGAAGCTGGAAGAGCTGACCTGGGGCTCGTGGATGCCCCACAAGTTCAAGCTGGCGGTCTCCGGCTGTCCCCGTAACTGCGCTGAAGCGACCATCAAGGATCTGGGTGTGGTCTGTGTCGACTCCGGTTATGAGCTGCACATCGGCGGCAATGGGGGAATCAAGGTGCGGGTCACCGACCTGCTCTGCAAGGTTGAGAGCGAACAGGAGGTGTTGGAGTACACCGGTGCCTTCATCCAGTGCTACCGGGAGGAGGCCCGCTATCTGGAGCGTACCGCACCCTGGGTGGAACGGGTCAGTCTGAACTATGTGAAGCAGCGTGTCGTGGAAGACAAGGTGGGTAGAAAGGCCCTCTATGAGCGCTTCAAACTGAGTCAGCAGTACGCTCAGGTCGACCCCTGGAAGGCGCGTGCCGAAGGGGCTGAGACCCATGAATTCACACCATTGAGCATCGACCGTATGAGGGCTGCATCATGAACGACTGGATCCCTGTAACCAAGCTTGAAGAGATCCCCAGACTGGGCGCCCGTAAACTGCAGGCAGGTGAGCTGGATATCGCCCTGTTTCGTACCGGTAGTGATGAGGTCTTTGCCCTGCGGGACCGCTGTCCCCATCGGGGAGGCCCCCTGTCGCAAGGCATCGTTCATGGGGAGGCGGTGACCTGCCCGCTGCACAACTGGAAGATCGATCTGCAGAGTGGTGAAGTGCAGGGTCCGGACCAGGGCTGTGTGCACAGCTTCGCAGTGAGGATCGAAGAGGGGGTGGTCTATCTCGATATCGCCTCTCTGGAGTCCGCGGCTTGAGCGGTGCCATTTACCCTTTGAATTGACTGGTGTACTGAATGTGCCGGCAACGACAGAATAGTGATTTTAAGCAGCTATCGATGAAACGGATCCCTGCCCATGCCTGAGACGATCAACACAACCTGTCCCTATTGCGGGGTCGGTTGCGGCCTGCTGGTCGAGCCTGACGTCGACGGCGGCTGGCGGATTCAGGGAGATCCCGACCACCCATCCAATCAGGGGCGCCTCTGCTCCAAGGGTAGCGCACTCAACGAAACCCTGGATCTGGATGGCCGTCTGCTGTCACCGATGGTCGACGGCAAACCGGCGGATTGGAATCTGGCGATCGAGCGGGTTGCCAGCCGTTTTCGTCAGGTGGTCGACGAGCATGGCCCGGATGCGGTGGCCTTCTACGTATCCGGCCAGCTGCTGACCGAAGACTACTATGTGGCGAACAAGCTGATGAAGGGCTTCATCGGTTCGGGCAACATCGACACCAACTCCCGGCTCTGTATGTCCTCATCGGTGGCCGGTCACAAACGGGCCTTTGGTTCAGACACGGTGCCGGGTTGTTATGAGGATTTCGAGCAGGCGGAACTGATTGTTCTCACCGGTTCCAACACCGCCTGGTGCCATCCGGTGCTGTATCGACGTATCGTCAAGGCGAAGGAGAACAATCCGGCCCTGAAGGTGGTGGTGATCGATCCCCGGGAGACTGCCACCTGTGAGATTGCCGATCTGCACCTGCCCCTCAAGCCGGGCAGTGACAGCCTGCTGTTCAATGGTCTGCTCAGCTTTCTGGATCGTCACGATGCCAAAGACCAGGACTTTGTCGCCTCCCATACCGAAGGTCTGCAAGAGGCGTTGAAGCGCGCCCACTGGTATGCCCCCTCAGCCCAGGCAACCGCTGAGCATTGTGGTCTGCCGGTGGATGATCTGCTGACCCTGTTTCACTGGTTTCTGGTCAAACAGCGGGTGGTCACCCTCTACTCCCAGGGGATCAATCAGACCTCCAGCGGTACCGATAAGGTCAATGGAATCATCAACTGCCATCTCTACACCGGACGGATCGGTCAGCCAGGCATGGGGCCCTTCTCCATTACCGGTCAGCCCAACGCCATGGGAGGCCGGGAAGTGGGGGCATTGAGTAACCAGCTGGCCTGCCACATGGATATCGAGAACCGGGATCATCGCTCACTGGTAGGGCGCTTCTGGCAAAGCGATTCAGTGACGGAGAGACCAGGCCTCAAGGCGGTGGATCTCTACCGGGCCGTTGAGACGGGAGGGATCAAGGCGCTCTGGGTGATGGCCACCAATCCGGCGGTCAGTATGCCGGATGCCAATCAGGTCGCAAGGGCGCTCGACAAGTGTGAGTTTCTGGTGGTCTCGGACTGTATGGCCGAGACCGATACCGCCCGCTATGCGGATGTGCTGCTGCCCGCCCAGGGTTGGGGTGAGAAGTCGGGTACCGTAACCAGTTCCGAACGTACCATCAGTCGTCAGCACCGTTTTCTGGCGTCGGCCGGAGAGGCCAAGCCAGACTGGTGGATTGTCAGTCAGGTGGCGCAAAGGATGGGTTATCAAGGGTTTGATTATCACTCCGCACAGCAGATCTTCAGCGAATATGCGGAGCTCTCCGGATTCGAGAATGGCGGCCGGCGTGATTTCGATATTTCCGCCCTGGCCGGGCTCGATGCGGATTCCTACGATCGGTTGAAGCCGGTCCAGTGGCCGGTGGTGAACGGCCAGGCCAAAGGAACGCCCAGGCTGTTCAGCGATGGTCGGTTCTATACCCCATCGGGACGTGCGCAGTTTGTTGCAGTGACCCCGCAGCCGCCGGGCAACTTTCCTTCAGATCCCTATCCTCTGGTACTCAACACAGGCCGGGTCAGGGATCAGTGGCACACCATGACCCGAACCGGTAAATCCCCTCGTTTGTCCGGTCACGACAATGAGCCGTTTGCCGAAATCCATCCTCTGGATGCGGATAACAACCAGCTGGTGGAGGGTGGTCTGGTCAGGGTCAGCAGTCGCTGGGGCGAAGTGGTGGTCCGCGCCCGTCTGAGTGAACATCAGCAGTTGGGGCAGATCTTTGTGCCGATGCACTGGAACGATCAGTTTGCCAGCAACGCAACCGTCGATTGCCTGGTCAACCCGGCGCTCGATCCAATCTCCGGACAGCCGGAGTTCAAACACACACCGGTGACAATCGAAGCCTATAAACCCGCTTGGTACGGTTTTCTGCTGACCCGTGAACGAGTCATGCTGGAACATGCGACCTACTGGGCGAAGGCGAAACGGGATGGTCTTTGGCACTTCGAATTGGCTGGAGAGACCACCGCGGAGGATTGGTCCGAGCTGGCCCGCAACCTGCTCAGCTCGGCCAGCGATACCGGTCAATGGGCCGAGATGATGGACAGTGCCGGTGGTCAATACCGGGGTGTCAGTGTCAACGATGGCCAGCTGCAGAGCTGCCTTTTCATCGGCCCGGATCACAATCTGCCGAAGCGGGACTGGCTGGTGCAACTGTTTGCTAAAAAACACCTTTCCCGCCAGGAGCGACTACGCTTGCTCGCCGGCGCACCAATCAATGCCCAGGAGGATGCAGGCAAGACAGTCTGTGCCTGTTTCGGGGTGGGTTTGAACACCTTGGTCAGCGCGATCGAGGATCAGGGGCTTCAGACTACCCAGGCGATCGGTGAAAAGCTCAAGGCGGGTACCAACTGCGGCTCCTGCCTGTCGGAGATCAATCGTCTGATCAAAGAGAGACAGGTTCAAACGGCGTAAAGAGATTTAGTTTATTTTAAAGGTAAAGGAGAGAGTCATGACACCTGAACAGATCACTCATGTGAAATCGAGTTGGTCCAAAGTTGAACCGATTGCCGATCAGGCAGCGGCGCTTTTTTATGGTCGATTGTTTGAGGTTTATCCAGAAGTCAAACCCTACTTCAAGGGTGATATGGAGGCTCAGGGCAAGAAGCTGATGAGCATGATCGGAACGGCTGTCGGCAGTCTGGATAACCTGGAGCCGCTGTTGCCGGTTATCCGGGAATCGGGTAAACGGCATGCTGAGTACGGTGTGCAGGCAGTGGATTATGACAAAGTTGCTGATGCCTTGCTCTGGACCTTGGGAGAGGGATTGGGTGATGCCTTTACCGACGAAGTTAAAGACGCCTGGGTTGTTACCTATACGGCTTTAGCCGGTGTGATGAAGGAGGGAGCTGAAGAGGTGGCATAGAAGGAATGACATCACGCCATCACTGATTTGACTGATGGGCTCGAACGGATATGAGTAATAAGTCCGCAAATAAACGCTAATGAACGCAAATAAGAGTCGCGAATTGAACTCGTGACTCATAGAGTAAACTGGCTACTGTTCGACGTCCATTTGTGGCTTGAATCGAAGATTTCAACCTATCCTTCGCACAGCAATCATTGGCGTTTATTCGCGTTCATTTGCGGACTAAAAAACAAAACACCCTGCGAAAGAGCAGGGTGTTAAAGGTCTCAGTAAAACATGAGTTACGATCAGTCGACAGGGGTCAAAGTAAGCGCCTCATACTGATCCGGATCGTTCTGATAGGCATTGCGATAGTTGACCTTGGTGGTCCAGGGCAGTTGCTGGAAATTGCGCCAGCCATCCTTGTCCGGATTCATGTCGTTTCTCTCCACATAGACATCGGCGCTGTCACTGTCCATTGCACCATTGTTGTTCAGGTCGAGCGCAACAGGTGAGCCATCTGTATCGAGCAGGATGGTGCCACCATCATAGGCGTATTTGTATTGTCCGACAAAACCTTCCCAGATATTTCTCACATTGGTAAAGGCGGGTCCATCGATACCGTACTCGGAAGGGTTGGCCAGTACGTTGCCCGCACCGACGCTGCGTGAGCCGGTTCTGCAGAGTGTCATGATCAGACGCTCTGTATCCCCATTTGCCAGTTCGTAGACTTCCCAGTAGAAGTTCTCTTCTGTCTGGCTATCACAACCGCTACAGACTCGTGGATAGGGAATATTGAAACTGCGTTTCGGATGACCTGCCGCAAACTCTTCCATGGTGCGAACATCGACCAGCAGAGCTCTGCCACTGCGCCCCCGATGTTTGGCATGAGCGTATCCACGGGATTTAAGTGCCTGGTAGGCCTCTGCAGCACTGATCTCGGAATGGTAGAGGCGTTCCTTGAAGTAGCGGTTGCCATCAGCCAGGATGTCAGTGGATAAGGGAACCGATAAAAAAGAGGTGACCAATGCAATAGTCTTGATAAGTTTCATAACTCTCTCCTTGCAATTATGACGACAGCTGACTTTGAGTGGATGTGGATTTGTGCTTCTTTAATTCACTTACCGGAGGGGATTGGGTCACTGCCAAAAATCATTTATCTATTTGTTTGTTTATTAACCATGTATTGCTCATGCAAACGGTGCCAATCTTATAGTAGGGGTTGCTATATAAAAATGAACAAAGTCTCAATTTTTTGTTATAGACGCATGATCGTCATGGAATAGGGTTTAAGTCAGGCAACGCAGATGGATCAGTCAACCAGAGAAAAATAATTAAACATTGAAATATATTGGCTGAAAGAAATTGCACCTTTCAGCAGCAATAAGCTACGGATAATAGGATTCGAAGTATGAGAGTGCCGGTAGCTGTTGTCGGGTCTCATGATCCACTCTGCCGTAGGTGAGATCGAAGAGTCCTTTAGGCGTGTAGTCACCATTGATGACCTGCTTCAGTCTGGCAACACGCAGTTCGTTGCGTTCAGGATGTTTTTCGATATTGAAAGTCTCCGGTGCAATGATCATCGCCAGTAAAGCGAGAAACTGATCATCACTGATCTCGTCGAATGGCCGATCGAAATAGTGGTTTGCCGCCTGTTCGAAACCTTTTGCCTTCGGTCCAAGGTAGACTGTATTGATGAAGCGTCTGAGTTGCATCTCCTTCGGCATCAGAGGATCGAGAACAAAACGGGCGATCAGGGTCTGCTTGATTTTGGCGATGCCGGGGCTGAAGCGTTCAAAATAGATTGTCTTCACCAGGGCTTGGGTAATGGTGGTAATGCCTGCGCCTGGGGTTGTGAAATCCATGCCTGAGTGTTGATAGAAGTTCGGGTCTTCAATTTTTAGCAGTGCCGCCTTTCGCTTCACTGTGAGTGATGAGAGTGTCAGGGAATAGGCAGCCGTTCTCTCCTTTGGTATGACTCTTTCGACTGTGTATCGGTAGGCGGACTGTAACTCCCAGCCATAGTATCCGACGATTGCCAACAGCAAGAGGCTTGCTGCGATCCATGTCCGGTTTAGCGTTTTCACTGGTTATCAGCGTCCATCCTGTTGACTCAATCCGCTCATGGGTCTGTCAACCGATTCGCCACGAGTGCGTTATATGGAGAGTGATGTTACACAAACAGGATAGCCGATTGAAACCGCTGAAATTGATCCTATGCACGCTTAACGGTGTATCATGGACGCTGCATTGCATGAAAAAACTACACCGTAGTGGGCTCCATGGGTGCAGCCGATGCTGAAACAACCTATTGATTCCATAGCTGTTATGCAGGAGTTGGCTTTGCCGGGGGATGGACTGGACAGTAACCAGGCGCTGAATCGTTTTCTCTCGGGCGTCGAGCGCCGGGCGCTGCGCATGGCGAGCGTCTCCGTGGGCAATGTGGACGATGCCCTGGATCTGGTTCAGGATGCAATGATGAAGCTGGCAAGTCGTTATGCACAACGCTCCGAAGATCAGTGGGGGCCGTTGTTTCAACGTATCTTACAGAACAGCATCAGGGACTGGCATCGCCGCGCCTGGGTGAAGAACCGCTGGCGCCGCTTTATCGGAAGTGCAGAGGAGTCGGATGCGGCAGATCCACTACAGGACTATCCGGACAGCCGGCAGACGGAATCGGTGGAGAGGCTTCAGCAACAGGATGCGATTGCCTGTCTGGAACAGGCGATCCATAACCTCTCCCTGAGACAACAGCAGGCATTTATGTTGAGATTGTGGGAAGGATTGAGTGTGGAGGAGACGGCAAAGGTCATGGGGTGCTCCCAGGGGAGCGTAAAAACCCACTACTCCCGAGCCGTATCCGCTTTGAGAGAGAAGCTGGAGGATCACTGGCCATGAGATCGGATGACGCGTTTCTCAAAGAGGTCAAACAGCAACTGCAGAAGAGTAGCGATGAGCTGGATGAGCTGACCCTCGCCAAACTCGGCGCGGCCCGCCGGCGTGCTGTGGAGGCCGGCAGTCGACCGGCCGTTTACCGCTTTGGCGATGTGTTGTCCTTGGGTCGAGGCAGTATGACCATCCTGATGCTGGCCGGGTTGTTGTTGATCGCTTCCGCTGTTCTGTTGAATAGAGCCAATACGCCAGAGCAGCAGCAGGCGCAGTCGATCACTCTGCTGGAGGATATGGAACTGTTGGGTGCCGCGCAGGAGTTGGAGTTTTACCAGCAGCTTGATTTCTATCTATGGGTGACGGATGAACAGGATTCAGGCTGAGTGGAGTCTGTTGCTGTTTCTGACAACCTCTGCGGTATTGGCCGGTGAGGCACAGTCCGGAGCTGAAGAGCCTCCCAGTATGGAGCTGCTGGAGTTTCTGGGTGGCTTTGAAACCCCGGAAGGGGAGTGGCTGGATCCTCTGCTGCTGGTGGATGACCGGCAAGCTCAGCAAGATGACGTGGTACAGGAAAATGATTAGGTGCTGGTTAACGATAGGCCTGCTGCTTATGGTATCTCCATTGATGGCGGAGGATCTCTCCTGGGCTGGGATGAGCGATAGCCAGCAGAAGCTGCTGGCGCCATTGGCCGAACAGTGGGAGAGTCTGCCGGAATCCCGACGGCAGCGACTCCTCAAAGGGGCGGAACGTTGGTCACAGATGACATCGGAGCAGCGGGATCGGGCGAAATCACGTCTTGAGACCTGGCGCGATCTGAGCGCGGATCAAAAGCAGTTGGTGCGGGAGCGCTTCCGGGAGTTTGTTGCGCTGGAGCCGCAACAGCGACAGCTGGTACTGGATCGCTATCAGCGCTTTCAGAACCTCTCGGTGGATGAGCGCAAGGCGCTGCGCAAACGCTGGCAGAGTATGTCGCCACAACAGCGGCAACGGGCACTCAAACGCTCGAAGATACTGCGACGCCTGACACCGCAACAGAGACAACGGCTATTGAAAAAGTTGAAACAGTAGCCATGGATCGTTATATCGCATCGGCCCTGCTGATCTGCTGTCTGATTGGGGATGCACAGGGGGCGCCACTTGAATGGGAGTGGCTGGATGAGATCGGCCCGCCACCCCAGTCCAGTCTGGCTGTGAATCTCGGCCTTGACGATGCGGATGGCTGGAGCCGTCAACTGGATCTCAGTCTGGCGGGGCCACTCTTCTCCCGGTTTGATTTCTCCTACGGAAAAAGTCATGTGGAATCGGATCAGGCGCAACTGGAGACCGACTACTATTCACTCGGTTTTACAACCGATCCTCTGGCGGAAGTCGCTATCTCGGCTGGCTTTGAGGAGTGGGGCGATGAGGATGCATTGACCATCGAAACCCTGTGGCTCGGTTTCACCTTCAACCTCGGCGACCTGTCGGTTACCCTGGTGCCTCAACAGCGGGATATTCGCTTGCAGGTCAGCGACTGGTATCGACGTCGTGCCGACCATGTGGATCTGGAGAGTCGGGATATCGGTCTCATGCTGAGCTATTTTACCGCCGACGGCTGGGTCTTCAGTGGCAGCTATTTCAACTACGACTACTCGGAGAACGTCAGTCGTCTCGATGAGGACGATCGGGTCATCTATATCTTTCCCCTCGATACCCTGGATCTGGCCAGTGGTCTGGATGACTACCGCTACTCGATCGGTATCGGCAAACTGATCGGCGAGATCAGTGTCGATCTGGATTGGAGTCGCAGTCGTTCCGCCGTGGATGGCAACTATGCCACTGTCACCAGTCTCTTATTCGATATCCCCCTCAACGATCAATTCAGTCTGAATATCATGGGTGGCGTGCAGGATGTGGATTACGCCGAGGATAAGATCCTTTTTTCCAATCTCGGGCTGACCCTCTTCTGGTAAATCCGTACCCACAGCCAATAAAAAACTTAGAACATTTCCTGTCAACCAGTTCGCATTGATTGCGTTAATCCCTTTAGAGGACGGATCAAATCGTCTGATAAGGACTAGTCAATCAATAACGAGGAAATGGTAATGAAAGTTTTTTTAGACAACTGGTTTCTGCCCGGCTTGCTCAGTCTGATGTTTCTGCTGACAGGGTGCGGTGGAGGCGGCAGTTCCGATTCCACCGGGGAGAGCGGGACTGAAGAGAGTGGAAGATTAGTGATCGGCGTGACCGACGCCCCCGGGGACTTCAGCAGCTATACCGTGGATGTGATCTCACTTACCCTGACCAAGCAGAATGGTGCGGTGGTGGATACACTGCCGCTCAATACCCGTATCGATTTTGCTCAGTACACGGATATGACCGAGTTCGTCACAGCGGCGACGGTACCCTCAGGACGCTATGTAAAGGCCGATATGGTGGTGGACTACAGCAATGCGGAAATCTGGGTGGAAGGCGAGAGTGGCGAGTTGCTGGAAGTGCCACCGGCTAACATTCTCAATGAGGCCGGTGAGACGCTGAGCCAGCTTGAGCTATCGGTACATATCGAAGGCAGGCAGTCATTGAGGATCGCACCGGGTATACCGGCCCATCTCACCCTCGATTTCGACCTCAATACCTCGAATCATGTGGATCTCAGTGGCGCGGAGCCGCTATTGACCGTTCAGCCGATCCTGCTGGCGGATGTGGAGCTCGATCGTCCCAAGCCCCATCGTCTGCGCGGGCCTCTACTGGATGTGGATAGTGAGAACAGTGAGTTCGAGATCAGCATCCGACCATTCCGTCACCGCTTCAATCGGCAGAATCGTTTCGGCGAGTTGACGGTGAGTGTTTCCGATGAGACCTACTATGAGATCGATGGCGAAACCTATCAGGGAGAGAGTGGGCTGGCTGCATTGGATGAACTCCCCACATTCACAGCAACCCTGGCGGTCGGTGAGTTGCAGCGCAACAACAACCGGTTCACCTATCAGGCTACTGAAGTCTATGCCGGTTCCAGCGTACCTGGCGGCGATCTCGATGTGGTAAGAGGCAATGTGATCGCCCGTAGTGGTGACCAGTTGACGGTCAGAGGGGCGACGCTGATGCGTGCGGATGGTTCGGTGGTCTTTCGGGATACCATCGATGTGCAGTTGGATGGGGAGACTGTCGTCAAGAAGCAGCTGTCCACCGAGGAGCATGATAGCGGTGAGATATCAGTCGGTCAGCGGGTACTGGTGTTCGGCAGCCTGGATTCAGCCGAGTCGAGTCTGGCTGCGGATCATCTGAGGATGCTGGTGACGGTTCTCAGCAGTACCAGGGTCGATGATGAGAGCGCTCTGGTGGTTGACCTGCAGAAGATCGATGGCCGGCCGGTTTCGCTTTTCGATTTCAGCGGTACCGGCAGTAGCGCGGCGACCGATGCCGATCCGGAAAACTACGAAGTGGATCATGGTGCGCTGGATATCTCACAGATCAATGCGGGTGTGCCGTTGCGGGTGATTGGCTTTGTTACCCCATTCGCCACAGCACCGGCGGATTTCACGGCGCAAAGCCTGGTTGACCTGACTGAGGTTGCGGCGGTGTTGACCCTGGGTTACGGCAGTGGCAGTGCGAATGCGTTCAGCGCCATCTCGGCAGAGGGCCTGACTCTCGATCTGAGCGATGCGGAGCTTTTTCATCACCTGGGTCGGGCCGGTATCGTGATCGACCTGACTGAGCTGGCTGTGGAACCGGTGATCGTACCCCATGACGATGCAGAGGGCAGTTTCTGGATCGAGGAGGGGGAGACTCTGCAGCTGCATACTGATTTTGCCAACTTTGCCGAAGATCTGGCGTCGAGAGTCGAGGCGGGCAGTCTGGTAAAAGGGTTGCTTGCCAGTGGCGACTATGTGGATCAGAGCGGCGTGCTCACCAGCAGGATGGTTGTCGTCAAACTGCTCTGATACTCGATCAAAACCTTGATGCCCTCTCCCTCGGGGGAGGGCTCATGGTAAGTCTCAAAACGGTCTATCCCAATCCGTCGAGGTAGATGGCCATTTCCAACGCATGCCTGGCGCTGTTCGGATCGATGATCGCTTCGATACGCTCGATTCGGTCGAGGTAGGTGGTTGGCAACTGATGTTCTCTGGCGCCACTCAATACATGGTGTTTATACCAACTGTAGGGTTTCAATAGAGAATCGATGTGAGTGGCGTAGTAGGTAAAAGCGGTCAGGCTTTCAGCAGATCCAGTCAACAAGCTAACCTGTTTCTCTTCATAGCCGTACCCCAGCCCTTCGTGCCGATCAAGTTCCGCTTTTTCAGCTTGAGCGATTTCAAACACCACACCGATGACCCGATGTTGCGGATTGTGGGTCTCCAGTGCATCGCATTTGGCCGAACCGTCCCGGCTTCTTTTATGAAAGCGCAGTTCGTGCGCCTCAAGCGTGGCGGTAGATCTGAATCGTGCCGAAGGTACTCGTTCCCTGAGGCGCCTGGATGACATATTCGAACCATAGGCGAAATAGAGCATTGGATCTTTCACACCGACTGACCCTTACGCTTCATAGGTTAGCAGATCCATCTCAGCCGCCTCCTGACGAAGCGGAATCAAGGCTTGATACTGAGGGGAAGTGTACCAGTCGTTGAGGGCCTGCATGGCGGGAAATTCGATGACAACCGTGTCACTATGTTGATGACTTCCGGATAGAACCGCCGACAAACTACCCCGGAAGAGCAGGGATCCCTGCCAGGGCTCAAGAGTGGCGGGTACCTTGCTGCGATACTCCTGCCACTTTTCGTTCTCTTTCACCGTGATATGTCCAATGAGGTAAGCCTTTGCCATAGGTCTGTCCTTTTCGCTTGGTCGGTTTATTGTTGATTGTTTGGGCGGTGGATGGTTATTGAGGTTCCAGCGGATCTTACAACAACCACCTTTTTCTTATGAGATTATCCGATTAACAGGTAAGTTGTAAGCCGTCACATTCTGCTTGAAAGAGATATACTGCGCCTTTGTGATAGCAGTTCTGGCCTATCGAGTATATGACATGAAAAGAGTTAACCAATATATAAGATGAAAGTTGGAAGAACCACGCAATCATCATCGTGCCAACCAGATGGAGAGAGTAGCTCCCCTCTCTCATCAAGGGAGAGGGGCTCAGGCGCCTCTCCTTGACTGATATCGAGTTAACAGATCAACAGTGAGTGTAAGAGTGAGCGTTGAATCATTTTCCTGTGTCGAAACTGATTTCCTGATAACAAATTGGATCGAGTGATTTTTTATGAGTGATCAATCTGCAGCAACTGTCTCCAATCGACTGCGCCTGTTGGGTTTCTCTCTGACCGTGTTTCTCTCCTCAGCCGCGTTGCTGGTGCTGGAGATCCTCGCCGGTCGGTTGCTGGCACCCCATATCGGGGTATCCCTCTATACCTGGACGTCGATCATCGGAGTGATTCTCGCTGGGTTGTCACTTGGCAACTGGCTGGGTGGGGTTTGGGCAGACCGGGGTGCCGACGGACGGGTGGCTGGGGTTGCCATGGCGCTGGCGGGTATCTATGCGATGCTGGCTCTACCACTGATGGATGGTCTGGGTGGTTTACTGGCTGCGCAACAGGTCGGTCTGCTCGGATCGAGTTTCGTTTTTGCCTTTACTCTGTTTGCGCCGCCCGCCGTGGCGATCGGCATCGTCACGCCCCTGCTGACAACCCGCGCCCTCGATCTGGATCCCCGGGCCGGGCATGTGGTCGGCAGGATGCACGCTCTGGCGGCCATTGGCAGTATCGTCGGTACCTTCGCCGCCGGATATTGGCTGGTTCAGTCGTTCGGCTCCCGCGCCATCCTGTTCGGCACTGGTGTTGGGTTGATCCTGCTCGCCGCCCCCTTTCTGATGAGAATGCGATTGCCGGTTTTGGTCATATTGGTATTGGCGACCCTGTTCTCTGCGCTTCTGAGTCTCTCCCAACAGGGGCTTCGGGGCTCCTGCGACCGGGAGAGTCAATACTTCTGCATCCGTGTTGTGGATCGCAGCAGTGACGCTCCGTTTGGCCAGGCTCGCGGCATGGTGCTTGACCATCTGCTCCACGGTATCAACCACGACACCGATCCAAGAATCATCATTGCCCCCTATGTGCATGCCATCGATGAACTTGTCTATGCACACTTCAATCAACGTTATGATGCGGGTCTGGAGTGGTTCTTTCTTGGAGGAGGCAGCTACACTCATCCCCGCGCCGTTCAGGCGTTGAGCCCGGAGTCCTCGGTTACTGTGGCCGAGCTCGATCCGATGGTGACCCTGACCGCCGTGGAGAAGCTCTACCTGGAACCGGAAGCGATGCGTATCCTGCACGAAGATGGGCGTCGGGCCCTGACGGCAGAGAGCGGTAAATTCGATGTCATCGTTGGCGATGTATTTCACGATGTGGCGATCCCCGAGCATATGGTCACGCTGGAGTTTGCCGAGATTGTCCGCCATAGATTAAATGCCGACGGTATCTACCTCATGAACATCGTTGATGCCTTCCCCGACCCCAGGCTCGTTCGTGCCGTCACCAAAACCCTCAGCGAGGTGTTCACCCACGTCGATCTCTGGATGGAGGGTGTGCCTGGTGCAGAACGGGTTACCTTTGTCTTGAGTGCCACCAACAGTGAACGACCGGCGGAGATGGTTCAAGCCCGATTCGGCTTTGAACGAACCTGGTTTCGGGTGACAGAAAAACTGATGGCCCTTGGAAAGCCACTGGATGAGTTGCCGATACTTACCGATGACTATGCTCCGGTGGAGCGACTGATTGCCGGCCTGTTGCTTGGTGAGCGTGATTAGGAAAAATATCACCGGCGACGCCGGTCGCTCCTCGTTTCAAATAGATCAAATACAGCTGAACTGGCGAATGCTGTGAAATAATCAGCTTAACTGGCATCAGACAGGTGAGCGTTGGCTTTTATCACTCCAGAGGATCACCAGGCCTGAGATGACAATCAGGCAGCAGCCCACAACCACCGGCCTGCTCAGTGGTTCAGCAAAAATTAACACCCCGAGGGAGACACCAAACAGCAGTCTTGTGTATCTGAATGGAGTCACCGCTGAGACTTCACCGGTGCGCATCGCTTTCATTAACCCTGAGTAGGCAATAACGCCAAACAATACTGTCCCCAGCAGATAGAGGGCTGTTGTGGGGTCAGGAAAGACAAACGGAAGTCTCTGCCAGGCAGAAATAACCAAACCGGCAAGCACGATCGATACAAAGCCATAGAAGCCCAGTATGGAAACGCCCAGTGTCGACGGCGCCGCACGGCTGGCAAGATCGCGCCCGGCAAAGCCAAGCATGCCGAGCAGCGCGAATATGGAGAGAATTGAGAAGCTTTCACTACCTGGACGTACGATCACAACGACGCCGAGCAGGCCGATGAATATGGCGATCCACCTCCGCCAGCCAACTTTTTCATGAAAAAAGAGTGCTGCACCCAAAACGACAAATATTGGCGCAGCCTGGAGAATGACCGTGGTGGAGGAAAGTGTGGTGTAAGCCAGCGCCAGCACATAAAACAGTCGACCGATTACTTCGAATAGAATACGAGTCTGCATCGGGCGGGAGAAGGCTTCTTTTGTGAACAGGTGTTGACCACTCAAGCTGGCCATTAGTGCGAATACAAGAGTACCGCCTAACCCAAAAACAGTGAGTATCTGACCGGCTGGTATTGACTGGGTGACACTCTTGATCAGTGCATCCTCAATGGCAAAGCAGGCCATTGAGATAACCATCCAAACACTGCCGACCAGGTTTTCGCGATGCGTTGAAATGTAATTGTCTCTTTGTTAATAACTGAGTGTAAGCATCGCCTTGATTGAAGCTATTGCTTACAGCCTGCTATTGGTTGCCCTATCCTGACGCGACACTTTAACGTGTTGCTTGGGTCGTCTTTAGTTGTCAGCGAACTTGAGTGCAATGTGATTGAACTCACCTTCCAGCACTTTGAACGCCTCCACGATGACAGGGTCAAAGTGGCTCCCTGAGGTCTCCAGAATGATATCAACCGCAGTCTCATGACTATAGGCTTCTTTGTAGACCCGTTTATTCACCAATGCATCATAGACATCCGCCAGGGCCATCAGCCTGCCGGAAATGGGTATCTGAGAACCTTTAAGGCCTTGGGGGTAACCGCTGCCGTCCCATTTTTCATGGTGTGTAAGCGTAACCTCTTTTGCCATTGATAGAAATTCAGTTGTACCGAAATCACACTCTGCCTTGACCAGGGCATCGTAGCCGAGTTGGGAATGGGTGCGCATAATAACCCATTCGTCTGCAGTCAGTTTTCCGGGTTTCATTAGAATCTGGTCGGGTATGCCCACCTTGCCAATATCGTGCAGGGGTGCTGAACGAAACAATCGATCGATCGTCTCTTCAGTAAGATAGTCTTTGTACTCTGTATGGTCTTGCAACTCTTCGCAAAGCAAGCGAATGTAGTATTGTGTTCGCTTGATATGATTGCCGGTCTCATTGTCGCGCGTCTCTGCCAGTGATGCCATGCAACGTATCGCTACATCCTGAGTACGCCTGATCTCTTCGGTTCGCTCTTTAACCCGTAGTTCCAGCAGGCTGTTTTCGTCACTTAATATCCGTTTTCCTTTCGCTAACGCCAGGTGGTTCGCAACCCGGCTCTCTACGATGGGAGGACTGATTGGTTTGGTGATATAGTCGACCGCGCCTAGCGTGAAGCCACGTAGTTCATCGTCGACTTCACTCTTTACAGTCAGGAATATGACAGGAATATCACGCGTCAATGGATTCTGTTTGAGTCGCTGACAGACCTCGTAGCCGTCTATATCCGGCATCAGTATGTCGAGTAAGATCAGATCAGGGATAAGGTCCTCTTGGGTAGCACGCTGTAGCGCTGTCTCACCATCTTTAGCGACGAATACCTGATAGTTCTGATTCAATATTTCAACCAGCACATCAATATAAAATTTTTCGTCATCGACCAATAGAATACGTGCTTTCTGTTCATTCTGGTTTGTCATCTGTCACCGCCAGCAGTCGTCCTTTAAGAGCTAGTAAAGTAGTTATAGCTTTATCAAAGTCATAATTATCAACATGAGTTTTCAACTCGATAAGCGAATCCGCGAGGCTTGAATTCTGAGCCAGAACCAGGGGGGCGAGTTTATCAAGTAAGCCTGACGATGTGACATCACCTTGTTTAAGAGCGGTGTCTATCTGCTGAAGTAGTTGTTGAACGTCATCACTACTTGCTTCGTCGTTGGTGCCGTCCCCGATCTGAGTCCTGTCAATCTTGTTTTGCAGTAACTTAATGCTGTCAAATACGGTACTTGCCTGTTTTTCGAATATCTCTTGCAGGTTTGTGATCTGAAGTTTGTCAGATGGAGCAAGTACCGCATCCAATAGGTTGCGTGTCGCCTCCTGTAGGCTATTTGCCCCAATACTACCGGAAACGCCCTGCAAGGTATGTAGCAGGCGCTTGAGTGTGTCCCATTCACTTGAACGAAGCAGTTCCGATACCTGGCTTGTGCAATCCCGATACCGCTGTTGGAATTCCAGCAGGAGTTTTATGTAGAGGCGCTGATTTCCACCAACCCGTTTAGTCCCCCAGGTCAGATCTATGCCTGCAACTTTATCAGGAAGATCGTAACTCGGAACATGAGCCGAGACCGCCTGTATATCGGCTAGGGGACGATCATCTACGGGCAGCCAGGCCAGCAGTGTGCTTGACAGCCTGTCCGGATCGATCGGCTTGGATAGGTAGTCATCCATGCCGGCAGCCAGGCAGCGCTCCCGGTCGCCCCGCATTGCATGAGCGGTCATCGCAATGATCCGCACGTAGGTATTTTTGAGTTCGTTTCGCACCCGGCGTGTGGTTTCGAGACCATCGAGACCTGGCATCTGTAGGTCCATGAATACCAGATCAAAATTGATCTCTTTGATCTTCTTAAGTGCCTCCTCACCGCTATTGACGACAACAACCAGCAGACCGAGCTTTTCCAGCAGTTCACGGGCGACTTGCTGATTGATCACATTGTCTTCGACCAGCAGCACCTGCCCTTTGAAGCGACGGGACTTGATTTGCCGCTTTTGCGTTTGCTTGGTTTGCCCAAACAGGACTTCACTGATGTTGTCAAACAGGGTTGATGGGCTGATTGGTTTTATCAGTACACTTTCCACACCCAGGCGATCCGTATGCATCAATAGATCCTGATGGTCATAGGCCGTAATCATAATGATTGGTATTGATTGTGATACGTCGAGTTCAGTGCGGATATGTTCAATCGCCTGCACACCATCGATCTCCGGCATCCGCCAGTCAATGATCAACAGACGGATATCGTCAACTGTTTGTAGTGCCGCATAGGCCTGTTTGGCAGAAGATACTGCCGTAACCGAAAAAGAGAATGATTCAAGCGTCTTTTGTATCACCTCGCGTGTGGTGTCATTGTCTTCGACAATCAATACCTTCATGCCACGCATGAAATCTTTGAAAACGAACTCGTCTTCCTTTTGCTTCCTGGCTACTGTCAATGGAATATAAAAACTGAACTCACTGCCTTGACCGGGCTCGCTCTTTACATTGATCTTTCCGCCCATCAGTCTTACAAGATTATTGCTGATACTGAGTCCCAGGCCAGTGCCTCCATGGCGGCGTGTGGTTGATGCGTCGGCCTGCACGAACGCCTCAAACAGACGCGCCACTTTTTCCGGCTCTATACCAATGCCGCTATCTTTTACAGAGAACCTCACTTTGATATCTGAGCCGCTCTGCTCTTCCAGATCAACCGATAAGAGAATTTCCCCGTCAGCGGTAAATTTAATCGCATTCTGCGCAAGATTGATGAGTACCTGACCGATTCTCAATGGATCGCCAATCAATTTCTGCGGAATTCTCAAGTCCTGCTTAAAGATGAACTCAAGTCCTTTCTGCTCAGCTTTGATTGAGATCAAGCTGGAAAGGTTTTCCAGAATTGAATCCAGTTTGAATTCACTCTGTTCAATCTGTAGCTTGCCCGCTTCAATCTTTGAAAAGTCGAGGATGTCATTCAGAATGCCCAGCAGATTGATTGATGACAGTTTGATTTTACTCAGGTAGTCAAACTGCTTTTCAGTCAGGTCGGTATCCAGGGCCAAGTGAGTCATGCCGATGATCGCATTCATCGGGGTGCGGATTTCATGGCTCATGTTCGCCAGGAAGTCACTCTTGAAGCGATTTGCCTGGCGTTGCAGCTTCATCGCTTTCTTGATCTCTTTTTCAACCCGTATTCGTTCAGTTAAGTTGACCAGAACCCCGAGGTGCATCATCTCACCCTGCATGCGAATGGGAATGGCGGATAGCAGACCCTCAATCAGATTGCCTTTCAGGGTCTTTATGCCAATACGCATGTTCCTTACAGCTCTTTTTGTTTGTAATTCAGTCAATACCCGTTCACGATCGGCGGGATCGGCATAAAAACCAGCCATATTCATGCCGATGATTGATGAACCGTCTGCCTCGATCTCCAGAAGTGATTGTTCATTGGATATTCTGATAACACCTTTCATGTCGCTGACCACAATCGCAACAGGCACAGCATTTATAATCAGGTTGAGTTGCGCTTCATTCTGTTTCGCCAGTTGGTGTTTTCTGCGTAGCCGCAACAGCCAGATTACAAATACCAACACCACAGACATCGCCGCACCAATAACACGCCAGACGGTCGTGTAGTCCACCGCCACATCGTAACGTATCGACATCCATCTCTGTTTTATTTCGTTTTTTTGTTCTTCCGTCATACTGCGGATGGCTTCATCCAGAACTTCAACCAGAATCGGCCAATCCTTGCGTACCCCGACTGAAAGCTGATACTGATAGGGAGTCGGCGCTCCGACCTTGATGTTGGTCAGGCCATTTTTGCGGATCAGGTGACTTCCGACCGTCAGGTTGCCCACATACCCATCGATCTCATTAAGGGCAAGTCGCTGCAGACCGTTCAATGCATTGGGTACCAATATCAACTCAATGCCCGGATAATCCTGTTTGAGGAACTCTTCAGCGACATAGCCCTTTACCACGCCGATCTTCCGCCCAACGAAGTCCTCAAGGCCATTCACAAAGGGGTATTTATCACCGACAAAGATGACAAAAGGGAAGTCCAGATAGGGCTGGGTGAAATCGAGAAACTCTCGTCTCTCCGGTGTATCCACCAAGGCAGGCAGCAGGTCCAGTTGACGATTTCTTGCCGCGTCCAAGACCTCTTGCCAAGTCAGATCCTTTTTTACATCGATTGATAAATGTAAAACACTGGAGAAATAGCTGACATAGTCTGAAGAGAGGCCTTGGTATACGCCATTTTCATCAACAAACTCTATTGGATCCCAGGCAGTATCGATGCCAACGCGTAGCCTACCAATTTGGTTCAACCAGGCTCTCTGCTCTGCAGTCAGATTCAGTAACCTCCGGTCAGATGAACGTGGCTTGGGCATTGATATCCAACGATTCAGAATCTGTTGGTGCTCTGCATCAGTGATAGATCGCAATGCCTTGTTCATAGCTGAGACAAGAGGCTTCAGGGAGTCATTCCGGTTAATCGCAAAACGTTGCTGAGATGATCCTATTCCCGCATCACCACTGAAGTGAAGGTTGACCAGTTGCTGCTCTTGAATCACCCACTGTGCCACTGCCCGGGTACCGATATAGGCATCTGCTTTATTCCAGGATACAGCTTGCAGGGCCTCATGGGTGTTGAGTACGGGCAAGAGTTTTATCTCTGGATGCAACTCCTGCAGCTGACGCATGGTGGAAAATCCATCTTCAACGGCAACGACCTTCCCTTTGAGGGATTCGATATCTGACAGATCCTGACGGCTGGAACGCGTGACGATAGCCTTGTGGGTCTGAAAAAAAGGCTCAGTAAAATAGAGGTCCCTCTCACGCTCCTGGTTTTTCACCACCGATGCCGCCACCGGCAATTCACCCTCGCGCACCTTCTGCAGCATCTGTTTGAATGTCGGTCCGGGATCTGTTTTGAATTCAATCCCAAGCCGCTCTGAGATCAGTCTCAAGTAATCGGCAGCAATGCCTCGATGCTCATCGTCCAGCATGAAATCGATAGGCGGCCAACTGCCGTCCACGCCAATCTCCACGATGGGATGTGCCTCCAGCCAGGCAGTTTCTTCGGTCGTCAGGCCAAGATCGGAGGATTGCCGGGGAGGTTGTGCTGCGTGAAGAGAGGCAAGGTAGACCAACGACACAATGGCCGTGCACGTGGTAACCGCTGATCGTACAAATGAGGGCACCGACATTTCCACTCTCTGTCGCCAGCTCAGAGTTGCTCTGAAGCCGGATATTGTTATGGTTTTACGTTATTTTCCCTACAACGATAACAAGTATACCCTTTCACTCTGGAGACTACGAAGGAATTATATTCCTGTCAGTGGAGAGCTTTCAGTCTGCTCCTCAATTCTCATGCATAGATCGGGCACGCCAATGGATGGGTGGCCGTCCTGTAGCGACTTCGATCAACCTTTCAAGTGAAATACCTGAATCGGGATAGCCGCCATATGTGCCGCAATGCAACAAATGCATTGGTGCATTAAGACGCACTTGATAGAGTCAATATTGGATGTTCCTGTTTTTTCTGATTTTTTACGGTAGTAAATTCTTTTCGCCAAGCATTCGCCGCCACACCCACTGCAATGCCTCGACGTCAGGGCGTTCGGCGGGGGTACGTGTGGGCGGGATCAAAGGGCGTATGACGCCTTCCTGTCGCTGCCCGATGACGAAGGAGAAGATGTAGCGAGGTTCAAATCCCATACGTAAATCGGTGATCTCCAAGCGACCATCAACTTCCCGTACCCGATAGAAGCCCTTGGTGAACCAGCGCAGTCGCTGTACAGCGTAGGTATCGCTGATTGACGAGAGTAGGCTGTCGTTGCTTGGATAGTGTTCGAATTGAATCTCAGGTAACGGATCGAGCAGAGAGTAGTAGCCCTCCCGGTAGCCATCCGGGTCCATCGCGACGATGCGCCAGAGCAGCAGATTGAAGGGTGTCGGTGTCGCGATCAACCGATCGTACTCAGCACCTTGGCGGGCCAGTTCATTTTCGGCAGTGTCACGCACCTGCGCCTGGATGAAGATGGCAAGTGCGAGATAGAGTGTACTCAGGCCAAGTCCAACCTTGTTCGCGACTTGTCCGGTGGTCAGCCTGGGATTGCCGAAAGCCGCCCAAAGCACCCCGACGAGCAGCATTAGCGTATACAAGGGGTCGATAATAAAGATGCTGCCGAGCCCGACCGGTGGCCCGTTACCTGGCCAGAAGAGCTGTGTGCCGTAGATGGTAATCGCATCGAGCAAGGCGTGGGTTGCGAATGCGAGCCAGACGAGCAAGGACCAGCGAGTGATAGATGCACCATCTTTCGCATGCAGGCGCGCCAGCCCCGCCCCCAGGATTGGGGCGACGACGGTGTGTGTGATAAGGGAGTGGCTGAAGCCCCGGTGATTGGTCACGGCCGCCACGTCGTCCGCGTGGGGCAGGAATATATCGAGATCAGGCATTCCGCCGAATATGGCCCCCCAGATGAGTGCCTTACGGCCAACCCGAGCACCGAGCGTCGCGTGGCCAACAGCAGCGCCAAGTAATATCTGAGTGAACGGATCCATACACAATTACTCCGGTTTTACCCATCAAAGTGATTCTTGCAGTGATTTTGCAAGAAAGACCAGAATGAATCACCTTCGATTTCTCCATGTTTCTCTACCAGAGCGGTTTCAATATTGACCAGGTATTTGTCATAAACCGTCACTCTTTCATGTTTCAAAGGGGAGGCACAGTAACAGGTTTCAAACCACTCGATTGTGTTTGGCGCAATGATCTTGGCCCGCTGCATCGATGCAACGATCTCAGCACCATCCGGTTCCTGGTTCGCGACTGTTCCGTCAACTAAAACCTTGTAAAAGGCTGGAAGCTTACTGAGTATGAAGTTTGCTCGGACTCGATATTCCACAACGGCCTCATAGTGTTCTGCGTCTTTAGAACCGGTTGAGCGGTAAAGTTGCGTATGCCTTCCGGAGTGATGGCGAATTGATCAATTCAATCTTAGCAGTTGCTTAGAAACTAAGTGGGGTAGCGTCCTAATGTGTGCGTCGACTTCCTGTTTAGATGACCAATCGAGATGTGGTATTTGGACTCAGCTAGATAACCACTCAATGAAGCCCGGCAGTAAGATAAAAAGCCCCTCTCCCGCAAGGAGAGAGGGGTATGCGGAGTTCAAACTATTGCAGGCGGTAGCTGGTTATCAGGGTGCTTACGCTATAGGTTTCCGTCTTTGCAGCATAAGCAAAATCGAGTAACAACCGGCAGCCGCCAAAAGATGTTTGACTGTGTGTCCACTGACTATCTCTCCTGTTATATGAAATACCTGCGAATCGTATGCCTCCGCCGCTTTTGCCAGGGCGTATAACAGAAGTGCCACGATGAGCAGGCTCTGATGTGTATAGCCATTTCTGAATAACATCATGAAGAAGGGTAGTGTCAGCAGCGGGATGAACTGCACCCACGCATAGAGACGCAGATCCTCGAAGAAGTACCCATAGAGAACGCTACTGATACCAACAATGACGAGTGGGATCAACAGACCGGCCAGGCGCCGATTGACATATTCACTCATGAGTGCTGTTAGAAATCCCATGAATCCAACACTCATCGGGAACCGATCCCAGACAAGGGCCTGATCATTTGGGCTCCAGTGATAGTGGATCGAACCAAAGCACACCAGGCTTATACCCACAAACATCACAAGCCAACCACTATGCCCCGGGCCTGCATGATTTTTCAGGCAGAATGCGATACCCAAGGCGCCGACGAGCAGAAAGGCGAGGTTGGATAGTACGTCGAGAAAGTTAGGGATCCCAAGGAAGCTGTCAGTATCAATAAAGCGATGATAGGCCTCATCTTGTGGAATCGGATCAATCATTAGCAGTAAGACGAGCGGAAACAGCAAGAGAGACAAAAGTACAGCGTGCCGCCAATTAAATTGTTGTAACAGGTTGCTGGTCATTCAATCCTCAAATGAAGGTTGTCTTTTACTTGCTGTGTGATTTGTGAATACCAAGCTGTAGCTATTGTGTCTGCTCTCTTAGATTGTAGATCGTGTGGCTGCTTAACGTTTTTAAGGCTGGAAACAGAAGAGTGCTCTATCTTTTTTACAATAAATGTCACCCTAAACAGATGTGTGAACCTGATGTCTCTAAATTTTATTATTTGGACGTTAGTGGAGGTCGGACTGAAAACATCACATTAATACGCGCCCAAGCATCAAACTGAGCACTTGTCTTGTCCGTGATGCTCAAAGAAAAGATTCAATAAATATTCGATACCCCCTGGCGATTAACTGGTTGCCAGTAACTTTTCCCTAACCAGTATCCCTCCCGTAATGGGTTTTAGTATAGGATCTAGGCTAACCGAACCAAAAGCGCAGGACGATGAATTGGCGGCACTTTCTTGATCCCGCCAACGAAATACTCCCCTGGACCATCATGGCAGAGAAGAATTGAATAGAAGCCACCTCCGGATGTAACCAGGGCGATGATGTCCGTGGCCTTGTTGGTTGCAGCTCGTTCGGCGACTGTCCAGGCATCAGCAGGATAGAAGCCGGTTGCGTCGTTTGGTAGTGCGGCGCGGAAGGTGGCCTTTACCTGATTGTTGATCACTTGATTTTCAACAGTACCCATGTGAAACACTTTCATGCCGCCCTGGTAGGTTCCCCGGGCGATCAGGCAGCCACTCATGAAGCCGGTCAATACATCGGTGCCCTGGCCGACATAAGCGGTGCGACCCGGGATGTAGTCGAGCCAGGTGTGGGGGATCGGTGAGTTGAGGGGCATTTGATAGACCCGGGCCGGGCGTCTGAACAGTCCTCGCCGCTGCTGCTGGTTGGTGCCGTTATAGCGCATGGCGCTGGCGCCACTGACGCTCTGGACGATGGCGCCGTTCTGCTGCTGCGCCACGGTGGCGGGTTTCTGCCAGCGAATCTTTGCATCAGCAACCAGTGCGTGTTCGATCATTGTCTTCCCCTTTTATATTTTTTAAGTCCGCAAATGAACGCTAATGAACGCAAATGAGTTTTTTCAATCGATAGGTTACAAGATAGACTGAAATCGACAGCTTGTGGGGTGGTTTCTAATTAGAGTGCTTTAACCAGTTTATTCTTATCCGCAATATTTGCGTTCATTTGCGGACTAAATAAAAAAGGCCCCAATCATCGCATCAGCAGGATCAGTATAACTAGATCCTGTTCTGATCCCGCAATACCTTCACCTGGAACAGAGCGTTGCGCTCCTCCTCCTCGAGTGCGTTTTCGATGAACTTTATGGTCTCTTTGTACTGAGGGATGATGTTGTAGCGCAGCGCGTTGACCCGCTTCTGGGCTTTGCGCTGTTCCGCGATCAGTCGGTTGAGGCTCATCGAGACCTCGCCCATTTTTGCCAGCAGCAGGGAGGCTTCGCCGAAGTGTCGGCGGGTATCGTCAAAGCTGGGATCGGTTCCCAACAGGCCGACCGGGTTGAGGGGCTTCACTTCGCCGCTTACCGAGGGAAACTCCACGCCCAGGTTGCGGCGCGGGAGTACCTTTAATTCGAGCACCTGCTGTACCCCGAGCACCGTCTGGTTGATCGCCCGGCTGCCCATGCGCATCTGCAGCAGGCTCAGCCAGTGGTAGGCGAGTTTGACCGCCTGATGGGCCTGATCCCGGATCTCCCGATATTCACCGATGCGCTGATAGACCAGGCGGGTCAGCAACTCCCGTTTGCGCTCCAGCAGGCTGTGACCCTGCTGCAGAAAGTTGAGCTGTCGCTTCAGCTGCAACAGGGTGTTTTTGGTCGGTGCGGCCTTGATGCGTTTTACGGTCATACGCTCTGCCGATGGTATTTGGCGATTTCGGTTTCGTTGACCCGGGTGAGTGCCTGGGGCGGGAAGGTGGAGAGCAGATCCCAGGCCAGGTTGAGGGTCTCTTCGATGCTGCGATCCTCATCCTCACTCTGTCTTACGAAACGGCTTTCAAAGGCGTCGGCAAACTCCAGGTAGCGGCGGTCCCGGGTGGAGAGCTCATCCGCACCGATGATGGAGGCCAGGTTACGGGTCTCCAGGGCTCTGGCGTAGAGGGCGTAGAGCTGGTTGGAGACATGGGGATGATCTTCCCGGGTGAAGTCCTTGCCGATGCCGTCTTTCATCAGTCGGGAGAGAGATGGTGAGATGTGCACCGGTGGATAGATGCCCTGATTGTGCAGCTCACGGCTGAGCACGATCTGCCCCTCGGTGATGTAACCGGTCAGGTCGGGGATCGGGTGGGTGATGTCGTCACTGGGCATGCTCAGCACCGGCACCAGGGTGATCGATCCATGGCGGTCCTTGATACGCCCGGAGCGCTCATAGATCTCCGCCAGGTCGGAGTAGAGATAGCCGGGATAGCCCTTTCTGGCGGGTACGTCGCCCTTGGCGGTGGCCACCTCGCGCAGGGCTTCTGCGTAGTGGGTCATGTCGGTCATTACCACCAGCACGTGGCGGTCGAGATCAAAGGCCAGGTACTCGGCGGCGGTGAGCGCCATACGCGGCAGGGTGAGCCGTTCCACCGGGGGATCGTCGGCCATGTTGACGAACATCACCACGTTGCCGAGTACGCCGGAGGAGGCGAACTCCTCCTGGAAGAAGCGGGCATCCGCATAGGAGACACCCATTGCGGCAAACACCACGGAGAAGCGGCTGTCGTCGTCAGGCAGTTTGGCCTGGCGTACGATCTGAGCGGCGAGGCGGTTGTGGGGCAGACCGGAGGCGGAGAAGATCGGCAGCTTCTGTCCCCTGACCAGGGAGTTGAGTCCGTCGATGGTGGAGATGCCGGTCTGGATGAACTCTTTCGGGTAGGTGCGGGCCGCCGGGTTGAAGGCGGCGGCGCTGATGCTGCGACGCAGGCTGGAGACGATCGGGGGACGGTAGTCCCGTGGCTCTCCCAGGCCGTTGAAGATGCGGCCGAGGATCTCCGGTGAGAGAGCGATCTCCACCGGCTCGTCGAGAAAGCGTACCCAGGTACTCTCCAGGTCGAGCTCGGAGGTCCCCTCGAAGACCTGGATCAGCACCTCTTCATCGGAGCTGCGGATGACCTGGCCGTTGCGGGTGTTACCCTGTTGATCGCGGATATGCACCCGGTCGCCGAAGGCGATGTTGGGGACGTTGGCTACGGTCAGCAGGCCGCCGCGGGCGGAGGAGGCGGTTCGATACTCCTTGGCACTCATGCTGGCTGTTCTCCTCGTTGCGCGTATTCGGAATGGATCTCCTTGAAGTCGTTCAGGGCTTCTTCCCGGAAGGCTTTGAGCTGATCGGTCTGGTTGGAGTCGTAGAGCTCCTTGCAGCGCCTCAGGCGGGCCAGTACCGACATCTCGGAGAGCTCCTGTACGGGAACTCCAAGCTCAATCAGATCAGCCCCCGCATCGTAGACCGAGAGGATCAGATCGAGCAGCATGAACTGCTTCTCCGGTGAGGAGAAGGTGTCCACCGGATCGAGGGCGCTCTGCTGCAGCACGCCCTCCTTGATCAAAGCGGCGCCCTCCAGCACCCAGCGCTGGGCAGAGGAGAGGGCTTCCGGTCCCACCAGGTTGACGATACGCGAGAGCTCTGCATCACGGGCCAGCATGCCCAGTGCCTGGGAGCGTCTCTTCTCCCACTCGCGGTCGATGTTCTCATGCCACCATTCGGCGGCAGTACTGACATCCGCCGAGAAGCTGTCGACCCAGTCGATGGCCGGGTAGTGACGGGCATCCGCCAGCTCCTTGGAGAGGGCCCAGAAGGTCTGGATGATCTCTTTGGTATGGCTGGTGACCGGCTCGGAGAAGTCACCGCCCGGGGGCGAGACCGCGCCGATCAGGGTCACCGATCCCTTACCGCTGTCCATGGTGTCGACCCGTCCGGCGCGCTCGTAGAAGGCGGCAAGCCGGGAGGCCAGGTAGGCGGGATAACCCTCTTCCACGGGCATCTGGCCGAGACGGCCGGAGACCTCGCGCAGCGCTTCCGCCCAGCGGCTGGTGGAGTCGGCCAGCATCACCACGTCGTAGCCTTGATCCCGATAGTATTCGGCGATAGTGATGCCCACGTAGATGGAGGCCTCACGGGCCACCACCGGCATGTTGGAGGTGTTGGCGATGAGCAGGGTTCTGTCCATCAGGGGCCGGCCGGTGTAGGGGTCTTTCAGCTTCGGAAAGCTGTCGAGTACATCCACCAGCTCGTTGCCGCGCTCACCGCAGCCTACATAGATGACGATGTCCGCATTGGCCCAACGGGCGACCTGGTGCTGAACCACTGTCTTGCCGGCACCGAAGGGGCCCGGTACGGCGCACTTACTCCCCTTAAGCAGGGGGAAGAAGGTGTCGAGGATGCGCTGTCCGGTGATCAGAGGTTCGACACCGTTGTCCCGGCTCTGGTAGGGGCGGGGGCGTCTTACCGGCCAGCGGTGGTAGAGTTTCAGGTGGTGTATCTCACCCTGCTGATCCCGTACCTGGCCGATGCTCTCCTCCAGGTGGTAATCGCCTTCCGGAGCGAGTTCGATCAGCTGTCCGGAGATGTTGGGTGGAACCAGGATCCGGTGTTCCACTGTCTCGGTCTCCTGGACCCGGCCGAGCACTGCGCCGTTGATGATCGGCATGTTCGGTTCCAGGTTCTCCGACGGTACGAAGTGCCAGACCTTGTCCCGATCCAGGGGCAGTGGGCTGAGGCCTCTGGGGATCTGATCGCCGGCCTTCAGGAACATCGCCTCCAGCGGGCGCTGCACACCGTCGAAGATGCCGCCGATCAGGCCTGGGCCCAGCTCCACGGAGAGGGGATGTCCAAGCCCTTCCACCGGTTCTCCGGGGCGTACCATCTCGGTCGATTCGTAGATCTGCGCCAAGGCCTCGTTACCCTCCAGCGAGATCACCTCACCATAGAGTCCGAGGCTGCCGATGCGGACCTGCTCGCCGTTCTGCACGCCGGGCAGCTCGATGGTGACGATCGGGCCGTTGATATCTTTGATTTTGCCTTTTTTATTGGATGTCGTGTTCATGATTAGAGTGCCTGTCCGTCACCAACTGGGGGCAGCAGCCGTTCGACCAGCGCCTGGTGGACCTTACGCTCCAGACGGGTGAGTCGACCCTCGAAAGTGTGGTCGATCTGCACCCGCTGATCCGCGGTGGTTACCAGGCATCCGCCAACGGTGTTGAGCGTCTCCTCCAGCAATTGAAATTTTTTACCGGCCACCAGGTTATCGGTCAGTTTCTGCCATTCGGGCTTGAGCCGGCGCAGGTCCTCCGGGTTGACCTTCACCAGCAATTGATCCTCGTCGATCTGTGACGCGGCCTGCGTCAGCAGCCCCTGCAGCAGTTCGAAATATTGGCTCTGATCCTTGCAGTAGTCGGCCATCCGTACTTTAAGCCGGTCCACCACCACCTGCACCAGGTTCCAGCGCATGTGATCCATCTTGCTGTGCAGCTTCAACTCATCCGCCTGAACCTTGCGCAGATAGGCCCGGTCGGCTTGGGATTTGGCCAGCAGGGTCTCCTTCTCTTCCCGCAGATGGAGTTTGTCGCTGGCTTCCCTGAGAATGTTTTTACGTCCCGCATCGGCGCGGCTGTGGCACTCGCTGGCCATCTGTTCGGCGCGATCGATGATTGCTTTTTCAAGGGCTTCGACCTGGTTCACTCGTGATCTCCTGGTTAACCGCCGGTGAGTTGTTTCAAGGTTTCGTCGAGCTCGGACTGAAAGTTGTCCGAGTCATGCAGCGAAGGCACTTCCGAGAGTACGATGCGTCCCCCTTCGTTGCGGATCTGCTGCAGCAGTTTCGACTCCAGCCGGTTGACCGACTGCTCAATGATCAGCAGCGCCCGCTGCTTCTGCTGCAACAGACCGGAGAGGAGCTCATCCAGTGTTGCCGTGTCGGGCTCGGTCAGGGTTTCGAATCCGATCAGACGAAAGCCATCACCTAAGGTATGGCTGCCGACAAAGATGTTGCGGACGCTGTGGCTGCTGGACTCTGACATGGTTTCAGATCTTATCGAGCAGCAGGATACTCATGACCAGGCCATAGATGGCGATACCTTCAGCCAGTCCCAGATAGATCAGGGTTCGACCGAAGATCTCCGGTTTTTCCGCCAGTACCGCCAGTGAGGCGGCGCCGATCGGTCCCACCGCGATACCCGCGCCGATGGTACTCAGGGCGGTGGGGATACCCACACCGATGATTCCCAGGCCGAGGCCGATGGAGATCTCACCACTGGCTTCCACCGCCGGTTCCACGGCTGCCATGACATCCTGGGCACCGATGAAGATCAGTGCCGCCTGGGCACACACGAAGACCACCAGGTTCATGGCGATGGTGGGCTTGAACCAGGGTTTGGTAACTTTTGCCGGCTGCATCTCCATGACGATGCCGGTGGCGATCAGGCCAACGATGCCGAGTGTCATTACCGCGATAAGCCAGTACATAGTGTGCTCCTCTTGCTGTTTTTCAGTTCAATCATCAATCCCCTCCCGAAGTCACGGTTTCAGGAGAGTGTCAGGGGTTTGAAGGCCTTGCCGTCGCCCGCATAGAAACGGGAGAAGCCTTCGTAAAATTCCAAACGCAGGACCTGGATGGCGACGATCAGCCCCTCCAGTACCAGGATGAATACATTGCCCAGGACCACGGTGATCCAGTGACCGGTATCACCCATCATGCCGGCCAGGGTGAACACCGCAATCGCCAGCGCCACATGGTTCAGACTGAACGCCGCGACACGCAGAAACGAGAGGGTGTTGGAGGCATAGCCGGTGATGGTCTCGAAGGTCTCGATGAAGGCGACCAGGATACGTTCGCCGATGGAGGCTTCCTGTTCTATCAGTTTGTGGGCAAAGATACCGATCAGGGTGAGGATCGCCAGGGTGGCCCAGAAGCCGCCCACCGATCCCTCCGCATAGAGGCTGTAGCCGCTGCCCAGCATGCCACTGTAGAGCAGTAGCGAGAGCAGGCCGTTGTCGCCGAACAGGGCGCCCAGTCGATCACCCTGCACCAGGTGGTTGAGAATATTCAGCAGGGAGGAGATGACGATGAAGCCGATTCCCCACAGCAGGGCCACGGTAAGCATGTAGAGCGGATCGCTGAGAGGGGCGATCCACCAGGCATGAAACAGATGCTCGAAGCCGAAGATACTGCCATACAGGAGCCCAAACACCATCGAGGAGATCCCGGCGGCCACGCCGAACGGGGTGAAGCTGCCCAGCTTGCGGCGCCAGATCAGTGCGGCACCGAGGATCACCGCACCATGCCCCACATCGCCAAACATCATGCCGAACATCAGGATGTAGGTGAGGGCGAAAAGATGGGTCGGATTGACCTCACCGTAACGGGGTACCCCATACTGCATCACCAGGGATGAGAAGGGTTTGAAGAGGCGGCTGTGGCGCATCACCGAGGGTACGATGGCGCGCTCCTCAGGCAGTGGGTCGCGGCTCTCCAGCACGAAGGCATTCGGCAGTTTCTGCTGCAGCGCCTCTTCCACCTGGGCCATATCCTCGGCGGGTACCCAGCCCTGCAGGCGCGCCAGCTTGCCGCTTCTACGGGCCGCTTCGCCGAGTGCCACGTAGGGGGCGGCCAGGTGCAGGGTGTGGGCGGCCTGCTCCAGGCCCTCCAGTGCGTTGGCCCGCCAGGCAACGATCTCCAGGTTGAGCTGTTGTGAGTTCTCATCCACCGCCGTGTGGCGTTCCGCCAGTCGGCTCTTCGCTGTCTCCGGCTCTGTGTGCAGTTCCGGGGGAATATCCAGCGGTCGAAAACCGGCGGTGTCGAGAACCGATTTCAGCTTCGAATGCTCGGTTCGCTTGGCGCCGATGATCAGCACATGGCTCTCTTTTTCACTCTGCAGAAAAGGGAACAGCAGATAGCCGTCGAGACCGATGGCATCCTTGAGTTGTTCCACCCGGTTACTGGATACCATGCCGATGCTGGATTCCAGGAAGGGTTGATCCTGCTGCAGTTGACCCAGGTCCACATCCAGATTGCTGAAATTCGCCAGGCTGGTCTCGAGCTGGTTGATGTTGCGCGACTCTTCGGTGAGACGGCGTTGCCGCTCCTCGAAGTCGGAACAGGTCTCCCAGGCCTCGCCCAGCCACTGGTTGGCCTCCTCCAGTTCCGCTGCGGTGATGGCGGTCACTTCGCCATCGAATGGGGCCGGTGTGTAGCTTACCAGGGCGCTGATCTTATCCAGCCGGCTCTTTGCCTGGTTGTACTGCTCACGGAAGTGCTGTCCCGGAATCTCGGTCAGGGCGTTTTCCGCATAGGGACGGTTGTCCGGGCTGAAACTGTTGAGACCGGCCAGGATCACCGAAGCACCGGGCAGGTCCTCGTTGAGTACCTTGATGCTGATCTGTTTCATCGGCAGGGGGCTAAACATCAGCAGTCCCTCGATCGGCTTGATGCGGATTGTCGTGGTTAACCGGCCGCTGGATCATGCCGCCTCCTCGGAGCCTGGGGAACCTTTGATGCCGGAAACCGCTTCATCCAGCAGCTCGTTGTTCATTCCCAACAGCTTGCCCTGGATGATGGCGTAGAGACGCCAGATGTCCGTATCCCGGCTGATCAGATAGCAGAGTGCAGCGACCACTCCGTCGCGACTGCCAAGCATCAGTTTGCGTAACTCGTCGGAGACCCAGAAGTCGAGTCGCTGTCTGGCATCGGTGATGTTGATACTGCCGGCCAGCAGGCTGTGAAAGGGATCGGGCAGCTGCTCGATGATGGTATCCAGACCCTCCACATTGGCCAGCTCCATCAGTTTATCCCGCTGTATCTGTCCACCGTATGGAATCAACAGGTAGTAGACCTCACTGGGTGCGAACTGATAGACCAGGCGATAGCGCATCAGCCAGAGGATGTTCTGCCGGTCCACCATGCAGCCAATGGCTCTTTTCAGGCCGCGCTTGTCGCTGCAGTCGGTGATGTTGGCCTGGGCCAGCATGCCGGTGTAGTAGAGCCGATCGATGGCGGCGCCGAGAGAGAAGTTCTCATGCTGCTCTTCGTAGATGGTACGGGCCTGGCTGGCGATCTGGGAGTAGGGTCCCCGCTCCAGCTGGCGCAGCATCTCCTGGACGTTTTCCGCCTGCAGCAGCGCTTCGTGAGGCAAGCGGATGTTCTCCGGCAGGGCGTAGAGATTATGGCGTATCTCCTGGATGCCCAGACTGTTCCACTTGCCCTGGATCAGTGTCTTCAGATTGTAGAGCTCATATTTGCGTGGCCAGTAGAGGATCAGTCCCCGTGAGCGACCGCTCAGAGGTCGCAGCAGAACCTTCAGTTCATTCATCAGCTGCTGCAGCAGATGGTGTTCCACCAGGCCGCTCTTCTGGCGGGTTTCGATCTCCTGTTCGAAGATTGGTTGCAGATCGAAACGCTCCCCGAGTTGATGCAGGGACATCTGCTTGAGTATCCGGATATCCTCAGCGGAGAGCAGTCTGGAGGCGAAGATTCCGACCCGGGTCTTGAGGTAAGCCTGATCCCGTTGTGAATTCATCAGTTGGGCTCAGTCCTCGTCGGCCTTGGTGTCGATCAGTACCGCAAAGGCGGCGTCCAGCGCATCCTCTTCACGCGCCTCGGCGTATTCGCGCAGCTGGGCGTGGCGTTCATCGAAACGTTTTTTCAGTTCGGCGATGGTCTGTTCGGCGCGACTCTCTGCCTTCTCCATGAAGCTGTTGTGAAGCTCCGGGATACGGGACTCGAAATGTTGCTCTTTGGTCTTGGCCTCCTGCAACGCCTCCTGAATGATACGCTCCCGCTGCTCTTCGGCCTTGTTGTGAATCTGTTGTGCCCTGTTTTCGGCTTCGAGTAAGCGCTGCAGTGACTCTTCCATAAACCCCTATGCCCCCATGGTTTGTTTTGACAGCAAATTGTTTTCAGAGGTTGTGTAAGGGAGACGTTTCTGGGCGTCTCCGAAGCACATAGATAGTGTAGTCAATTTGACCGTTCCATGTGGACTAATATCGTTCGGGCTTGGTTGAGCTAGATCATGAATCCCATGGATTTTGTTGTTTATCCGGACGGTGGATCTGAGGGCGTTTTCTGTTTGCACGATGGGTAGGTTGTTGGTTGGTGGTTGAGTAAGCGCTGAGGTGCTTCGTGGTGTTTAATATTGCCTATGCTACTCGATCTCTGATGTTTGAAAACTTCACCGATCTGTTGCGGCCCTGCTGTTCTGTTTTACCATTGTATTTGTTTTCGCGGATCTGAAAGCTGTTGTCACTCTGTGGAAATTTTCATGACCAGGCACTGCTACGGTTAAAGCTAAGGCAGGCTTGATCAAGCCTTGGCGATAGGCTGTAAGATGGTTATTGTCTTGGGCAGCTGCAGGCTCAATCTGCGTTTGATTTCATCCAGTTCAGTTTGCTTGTAAGCCCGCCGTTGCGTGGTACCCCAGACTGTACCGGGCCACCAGGGATCACTGCTGTTGCGTCCCAGGATATGGATATGCATCTGACGTACGATGTTGCCAATCGCTGCGGTATTGAGTTTTTCGATGCTCTGGTCGGTCTTGATGAACTGGGAGATCTGGTTGATCTCCTCGAACAGCCGCTTCTGCTGCTCGGGCGCCAGTTGGTGTAGCTCATCACAATCGACCCTGGGGACCAGGATGTACCAGGGCAGCAAGGCGTTATTCATCAACAGCAGCTGGCTCAATTCCATTTCCGCAAGCAGATAGCAATCCGCCGCCAGTCTTGGGTCGAGGCTGAAGGCTGGCATATCGGTTATCAGGCTCCACCTTCACGGGGAATCAGCTCCGGCTCTTGTCGCTGATGGCCCACCGCTTTGAGCTTCTCCAGGTAGGCCTGCCACAGCTCATCATGGTGCTTGCCCAGGTTGTAGAGATACTGCCAGTCGTAGAGTCCTGAGTTGTGGCCGTCATCGAAGTGGATCTTCACCGCATATTGTCCGATCGGTTCGATCTGGGTGATGGTGACCAGCTCTTTGCCTTTCTCAAGTTTAGCCGTGGCCGGGCTATGGCCCCGGGTCTCTGCCGAAGGGGAATAGACCCGTAGGTATTCACAGGGCAGGGCAAAGTGGGCGCCGTCATCGAAGGCGATATCGAGAAAGCGGCTCTGTTGATGGACTTTGATATCCACCGGGCGAGGTTTAGAGCTCATGTTGATATAAGGTCCTAAATTCGTTGTCTTTGATGCAGCCGGTCATTTGGCCATTCTCACGCTGCGATTGATTGCTATCGATTGTTTTGAAATCGTCGCCGACAGATAGTTTCAAGGGTTTGTCTGTATCAAGTTGAAATCTCAGTCACTCATGGTTGTTGCGGGGGCAGTGGTTTGGCTTCCGGCCAGCCCGAGGCGTGACGGTGAATCAGATTGGCGAACATTTCGATATGTTTCGGTTCGTCATTCAGGGCCGGTATATAGTTGTATTCCGAGCCTCCACCCTGAAGAAAATAGTCCCTGTTCTCCACCCCGATCTCCTCCAGGGTCTCCAGGCAGTCGGTGGCGAAAGCGGGGCAGACCACCTGCACGCTCTTGATCCCATCGGCCGCCCACTGTTTGAGGGTCTCATCGGTGTAGGGCTTGACCCACTCCTGGGCACCAAAACGGGATTGGAAGGCGAGCAGCCACTGCTCCTCATTCAGCCCCAATCGCTCGACCACCGCCTGGGCCGTGGCCCGGCACTGATCCGGATAGGGATCCCCCGCCTGGTAGTAGTCTTTGGGGATGCCATGAAAGGAGAACAGCAGTTTGTCTGCGCTTCCATGGGTCATCCGGTAGTCGGCGATCTGGCTGCTCAGGGCGTCGATATAGTCCGGCTCGTGATGGTAACGCTGGATGAATCTGACCTCGGGTATCCAGCGCCACTGTTGCAGTTCGGTGGTGAACGCATCGAAGATCGAAGCGGTGGTGGTGGCCGAGTATTGGGGATAGAGGGGCAATACCAGCACTCTTTGAATATTCCGCTCACGCAACTGTTTCAGGGTGTCAGCGATTGATGGATTGCCATAGCGCATCGCCAGAGCGACACTTACCTGGCCGTTGAATCTTGGCTTGATCGCTTGCTCGATGGCGTCCCGCTGCTGTTTTGAGATCACCAGCAGCGGCGATCCCTGGTCGGTCCAGATTGAGGCGTAGGCCTTGGCGGAGCGCTTGGGCCTGACCCGCAGGACGATGCCGTGCAGAATGATCTGCCAGATCAGTTTCGGAATCGCCACGATTCTCGGATCGCTGAGGAACTCCGCCAGGTAGCGTCGTACCGCGCTGGTGGTTGGGGCGTCGGGTGTGCCCAGGTTGATCAGCAGAATAGCCAGGCCGCCATCCGGCATCGAGAGTTGAGGTTTTTGATTCAGATATTTCATGGTATTCGGGGTAAGTTCCGGTTGGCTGAGCGAATTCTTGCTTCAACCCGAGCCCGTTTCAACAGGTCTTTATTGTGTATTTTCGGATAGAGGGACCAGAAACGGTCGATCTTTTCCGGTTGTTTCACCGCCAATTGTTCCAGTCTTTCGCGACACTCGCCACTGATATATGGAAGCATCAGAAACTGTGGCGCCTTCCAGGCGATGTAATCTTCGATCAATGGAGCGTTTTCCGCATCATAGCCCGATTCAGCAAGCAGTAGCGCGGGAAACTCGAGATCCCGCGGTTGGCTCTCTTCATGCGGCATCATCTCGTTCTCACCATTCCGATGGAACCAGCCTGTGCAGGGTTGGGATCCGGCTCTGTGCCGAACCGTCGCCTCAAGAATCGAGGCATGCAGCCGGGGGTTGTCGTCGTCATGGTTGGGCTGGCCACGTTGATCCAAATGAGATGAGATGAAACTGAGATCCTCTGTTTCCGCCGCGATCCATTTGGCTGGTCTGTCGTAGAGTGCCATTTCAGTTTCTGTTCGACAGCTCTGCAGCAGTGCCAACGGTTGCTGACCGGTCTCATCCAGCAGCCACTGTTCATAGCGATCTGTCATCGGGAATGGCAGCTGACTCAATACGGGCTGCAGACTTTCGATCAGCCTGTCGCTGGCAGCGATCATGGTGCGGATGTCGAACAGGGGATTGACGGGCACCTGCTTCAGTCCGCCGGTTTCGGACCAGCGTCCAAAAGTGAAATATTGCTGGGCGCCCAACGGCGTGTTGGCCCAGAGTCCCTGAGGGGAGTCGCTGAGTACCTGGATCTCCCAAACCTGGCCGTTGGCGCTGAGTGCGCGGGCGGCATCAAGTTCGAAGACCTGGAGTAGCCCGTTGAACGGATTGAGCCGTCGGATACTGAATGCGCTGTTTGGAACCTCTTGCATCGCTACAGCCTATCAGCGGATTAACCGCCAATAAACGCCAATCACCGCAAAATGCCCAATTCACCTCTACCCTAAGGTCTCTTATGCGGCATTTTGCGGTGATTGGCGTCCATTCGCGGCCTGCTAGATCACAAATGCGTGCTGCGGCTGATTGTGCGTAGCCCCTTGAATCCCTGAGCGAAGCTTATCGGTTCAATCGCAGCTGGCGGAGAGGTCCCAGTATTTCGGCGAGTGGTACAAGCGTGCCAGTTGCAGCTCCCGCTCAAGCTCCATCTCCCTGGGCAGGTGATCGCCGAAACGGGTGAACAGCTCTTCCTGGTCAACGGTTTCGTGACGCGCAATCTCCCGATCGATATTCATGATTTCAAAGAAATCGTCCATGTTGAAATCGAGTCCCTCCCAGTTGATCGCCGCATGCGAGGGGACCCAGCCCAATGGGCTCTCCACCGCATGGCCGGTGCCGTTGCAGCGATCCACGATCCACTTCAGCACGCGCATGTTTTCACTGAATCCCGGCCAGATGAAACGGCCGTGCTGATCCTTGCGAAACCAGTTGACGCGGAAGATGGCGGGTGGTGTGGCAACGTTCTTGCGTCCGATTCGCAGCCAGTGCTTGAGGTATTCCGCCATGTTGTAGCCACAGAACGGCAGCATCGCCATCGGATCGCGTCGCATCGAGGCCTGATTGATGGAGGCGGCGGTCGCCTCCGAGCCCATGGTGGCTGCCATATAGACCCCGTGCTCCCAGTTGTAGCTCTGGAACACCAGCGGAAAGTTGTGGCTGACCCGGCCGCCAAACAGAAACGCGGTGATCGGTACGCCGTCCGGGTTTTCCCATTCAGGGTCGATCGAGGGGCAGGCTGAGGCGGGTGCGGTAAAGCGTGCGTTCGGATGCGCCGCCGGGCGACCGCAGCCAATTACCCAATCGTCGCCGCGCCAGTCGATCATGTGTTCCGGAGGATCCTCGGTCAATCCCTCCCACCAGATGTCCCCATCATCGGTCAGGGCGCAGTTGGTGAAGATGCAGTTCTCCTGTAACGCGGCGAGGGCGTTTGGATTGGATGATTCATTGGTTCCCGGGGCGACACCGAAGAGACCGTATTCAGGATTGATGGCGTAGAATTTACCATCTTCCGGATTGGGTTTTATCCAGGCAATGTCGTCACCGATGGTGGTGACTTTCCAATCCTCGAAGCCTTTCGGCGACTTCAGCATGGCGAAGTTGGTTTTGCCGCAGGCGCTGGGGAAGGCGGCAGCAACATAGTGCTTTTTCTTTTCAGGGGTTTCCACGCCCATGATCAGCATATGCTCGGCCAGCCAGCCCTCGTCCCGGCCCATCACCGAGGCGATACGCAGGGCGAAGCACTTTTTACCCAGCAGAGCGTTGCCCCCATAGCCGCTGCCGAAGGACCAGATCTCCCGCGATTCAGGGAAATGGGTAATGTATTTGTCCTCGATATTGCCGGCACAGGGCCAGGGTACATCCGCTTCACCCGGCGCCAGCGGGGCGCCTACCGAATGCACGCAGGGTACGAATTCCCCATCGTCACCGAGTACATCGAGCACCGCTTGCCCCATCCGGGTCATGATGCGTTGACTCACCGCCACATAGGGTGAGTCGGAGATTTCGACGCCGATATGGGCAATATGGGAGCCGAGGGGGCCCATGCTGAACGGGATCACATACAGGGTTCGGCCCCGCATGCAATCCTTGAACAGTCCCTTGAGGATGGTTTTCATCTTCCCCGGCTCCATCCAGTTGTTGGTTGGACCGGCATCCTCTTCGTTTTGTGAGCAGATATAGGTGCGCTCCTCAACGCGAGCCACATCGCTTGGATGGGAGCGGGCCAGATAACTGTTGGGTCGCTTGTCTGGATTGAGGCGGATAAAAGTACCGCCGTTTACCATCTCATCGCACAAGCGGTCGTACTCTTCCTGTGAGCCGTCACACCAGTAGATGCGGTCCGGATTACAGAGCTGGGCGATCTCATCAACCCAATTCAAAAGTTTTTGATTGCTTGTGCGTGAAGCGCCATCATGTTTTCTGGTCATGGTGATTGTCCAACACTGTTTTTCGTTTGTTTACGAGTAGTTAACTGTCCAGGCTTTTGGCCTTATCGCGATACAGACAGGGGGTGGATCTGCATCGGATGGTGAAGCAGGTGCATCAGTATAGGAAACCAACAAGAAATCCGCTATCCAGGTATAAATATAGTTTATAGGGTTTCATATATTCCGTTATCGAAGGCTCCAAAAGGGTTGGACTCCTGTTGACAGAGAGTGAATTTCAGGGTCTCCAGTTCACCCCTGTTGCCTTGATTTTGATAAGGTTTTTATACCCATCCAGAGATGATGTAAGCGTTGCCGGCTTAATAATGGTGCTGATTTGCTCTAGAATGGCGCGGGTCCACCAGCCGTCCAACCTGCCTCATGAATAAAGAAAAACGACAGGCCATCTTTGAGCGACTTCAAGCGGCCAATCCCAATCCCACCACGGAACTCAACTACCAAACCCCTTTCGAACTCTTAGTGGCGGTCATACTTTCGGCGCAAGCCACCGACAAGGGGGTGAACAAGGCGACCGATAAGCTGTTTCCGGTGGCCAATACACCGCAGAAGATCCATGACCTGGGGCTCGAGGGGTTGAAGCAGTACATCAAGACCATTGGTCTGTTCAACAACAAAGCGAAGAATATTATCGAGACCTGTCGTATCCTGATGGAGAGCCATGCAGGAGAGGTGCCGCAGCAGCGTAAGGCACTCGAAGCCCTCCCCGGTGTGGGGCGTAAAACCGCCAATGTGGTACTGAATACCGCATTTGGCCATCCGACCATGGCGGTGGATACCCATATATTCAGGGTATCGAACCGAACCCGGATCGCTCCGGGCAAGACGCCGCTGGAAGTGGAGAAGAAACTGCTGCGTTTTACGCCGGAGGTTTTTTTACAGGATGCACACCACTGGTTGATTCTACACGGGCGATATACCTGTGTGGCACGCAAACCGAGATGCGGCAGCTGTGTGATTGAAGATCTTTGTGAATACAAAGAGAAGACGGAATAGAACCTGGTTCGTCGATTAACAAAGGAGTCCAAGATGAAAACGATAACGATCCTGCTGGTAAGTCTGTTGTTCAGTGTTGGCCTGGCCCGGGCGGATGGCGGTCTGGTGACCCTGCCCAGTCAGTTCGGTTTCGAGGAGACGGTGAATCGTTTTGTGGCCGCCGTGGAGGGGGCTGAGCTGAAGGTGTTCAGTAAAATCGATCACAGTGCGGGGGCAAAAAAGGTTGGTCAAACCCTGCGTCCAACCCTGTTGATTATCTTTGGCAGCCCGAAAGTGGGCACCGCGCTGATGACCAGCGATCAGCGGGCCGGCATCGATCTGCCGATGAAGGCGCTGGTCTGGGAGGATGATCAGGCCAAGGTCTGGCTGGGTTACAATCATCCTGACGGACTGTTCGACCGATTCGCCATCAACGACCGGGAAAAGGTCAGAAAGAAAGTGACCGGTGCGCTGCAGAAGTTTGCCATGAAAGCCACTCAGCCCTAGATATCTGATGTTTAGCAACGATCGTAACCAGCTGCGTCAGGTGTTTTTCGAGGCCTGGCGAAAACACTCTGCAGGAGATGCCCTGCAACCTCTGGAAGAGATGGTCGCAACGGTGATTCAGCAACACCCGGAGTATCATCGACTGCTCAACGACCGGGAGCAGGGTATCGACAAGGACTATCTGCCGGAGGGCGGTGAAACCAACCCCTTTCTGCATATGGCCATGCATCTCACCCTGATCGAACAGGTCTCCACCGATCGTCCTCCCGGCATCAGCGGTTTATACCAAAGGTTCTGTCAGCGCAAAGGGGATACCCATGAGGTCGAACACCAGCTGATGGAGTGTTTGGGGCGTATTCTTTGGGAAGCTCAGGTTGAGAAAAGAATGCCGGACGAACAGGCCTATTTTGAGTGTGTCGAACGGCTGGTCGAATCATGAGAGCTGAGCAGAACTTCAGCAACTGTACCCTCTGCCGGGTAATGCGTGGGTTGGCTTTCGGCGGTATCGGTGCTGCGGTTGGCGGCTACGGCGCGCTGTTTTTCGGCGTTGATCGGAATGAGGCTGTCTACTACGCGTTGTTCGGCGCATTCGCGTTAACGGTTTTTATTCTACGCAAGAGAAAACCGGATTAGGCTGTGCCTGTAAGCGTGGGAGCAAATTGTAAGGAAGTTATATAAATAACAACCATCAGTGTGCCAAACAGTCGAGAGAGTAGCTCCCCTCTGCCCTTGTGGGAGAGGGGCTTGAAAGAAGTATCTCCTCGGTAAATTTTGAGTTAACGGAACAGCAGTGATGCAGAATAAAAAGACCATAATGTTTTGTGAAGGTAATATCGATGGCACCATCGGTGGGTCCTATTACAGTTTGCTCTTTCTGACCCGGGGACTGGATCGATCCAAATACACCCCCGTTGTTGTGTTTCATAGAGATAATGCCTTGATCCCGGAGTACAACAAGGCAGGTGTCAGAACCCTGGTGGTACCCTCATTCGATCCGATTCTGTTTCAAACCAGTAAAATGCCCCTCTTGAAACCGATCATCAAGATCGTTCAGAAACTGGCTAATCTATTCGGCTATCTGTTTGTCTACGGCAATAAATATAAAAGACTGCTGCAGGAGAACTCAGTTGACCTGTTGCATCTGAACAACTCCATCATCCGCAACAACAACTGGATCGTAGCAGCGTTGATGGCGAGGGTTCCCTGCATAACCCATGAGCGTGGCATCAATGAGCACTACCCGGCTATCTCTAAGTTTCTTGCCAAGCGTCTGAAGGCGATTATCAGTATCTCAAACTCGGTTACCGAAAGACTGACCGATAACGGTGTTGATAGGGAACAGATCATCACCATACACAACGGTATCGATCCGGATGATGTCAGGCTGAAGGTGTCGGATCAGGATATGCTGCAGCAGCTGAAGATTGGTGATGACTTCAATGTGATTGGGGTGATTGGCAATATCAAAGAGTGGAAAGGGCAGGAGGTTGCTGTCAGGGCGATGCGCAAGGTGGTCGATGCTTTCCCGAAAACGGTTTGCCTTTTGATCGGGGATACCTCGAAAGAGGATGCCTACTACCAGGAGCGGTTGAAGTCACTCATCAGCGAGCTGGGGCTTGAGTCGAACATCATCTTTACCGGTCACGTGAGCAATGTGCCCGATTATCTCAATGTCCTGGATATCATGCTGCATACCTCGATCGATCCCGAGCCCTTCGGTCGCGTGCTGATTGAGGCAATGTCCCTGTCGAAGCCTTTGATCGCCTCAAACGATGGAGCGATTCCGGAAATCGTGGAGCATGAAAAAACCGGTTTGACCTTCACCCCGGGGGATCATGACCATCTTGCGGATTCAGTCATCAGGTTGTTACAAGACAGGGATTACGCGGAACAGATCGGCAAAGCGGGATTCGATCGTTTGATGGACCACTTTCATATCAATGTGAATGTGCAAAAGACAGAATCGTTATACGAACGGATTCTGACCGAGAGTTAAGTGGTCTTCCTGTTTCAGCCATTGGGTATTTTGATTGATTTGTATTGGCCGCGAATGAACGCCAATCACCGCAAATGCTCGCGAACACTGACTCAGGGTAGGAAGGCCATCGTATAATTTGTGATCATTTGCGAGCTGAATATCCGTGACTATCCGCGGGTCAAAGCGGTGATTGGCATTCATTCGCGACTAATGATTGTTCCCCATTAACCCTTCTTCTTCACCACCTGACAGATGAGGCTGCCTTTGTGCAGTCTGGCCTGCAACTCATCCCCCAGTTCAACTTCAGCGACATCGGTGATGATTGCATTGGTTGTCGGGCTGCTGACAATCGCATAACCTCGTCCGAGGGTGTTCAGCGGGCTCAGATTGTGCAGATCCCGGCCAAGTTGTGTGAAGCGGGTCTGTTCCCGGTTCAGACGTTGCGTCACGGCGCGATGCAGTCGTTGCTCCAGGTTGGTGGTTTGCTGCATCAGCCGTTTGAGTCGTTGCTCCGGTGTCTGTCTGGCCAGGCGGGTGTGAAGCCGGTCAATACGCTGGTGCTTTTGCAACAGATTGAAATGAAACTGACGCGACAGCCGGTCGGATAGTTCGTCCAGGCGTTGAGCCTGCTGCTGCAGACGTCTTTTAGGGTGTTGGATCTGCAGACGTTTGAGCAGTGCAGAAAAGTGCTGTTGCAGCTGTTGCAGTCGCTGTTGCTGGTTCTGCTTCAAGCGTCTGGTAACCGCATGCAGACGCTGTTGCCACTCCAGTTGATCCGGGGTGACCAGCTCAGCGGCTGCCGAGGGGGTGGCTGCCCGTCGGTCCGCCACAAAGTCGGCGATGGTAAAATCGATTTCGTGGCCGATACCGGTTACCACCGGGATGCTGAGTTGATGGATGGCTCTGGCAACCTGCTCTTCATTAAACGCCTGCAGATCCTCCAGTGAGCCACCACCCCGGCTTAAGATCAACAGGTCGCACTCCTGGCGCCGCTCGGCCAGTTTCAGCATCTGAACGATCTGTCTCGCGGCGTCCTCACCCTGTACCTGGACCGGGTAGATGATCACCGGCAGGGCTGGAAAGCGGCGCTTCAGCACGGAGAGCAGATCCCGCACGGCGGCGCCGCTCGGTGAGGTGATCAGGCCAAGCTGTTTGGGTGGTACGGGTATCGGCTTTTTCTGCTCAGTGTCGAACAGACCCTCCGCCGCCAGTTTCTGTTTTAACTGTTCGAAGGCGAAACGCAACGCCCCTTCACCGGCCGGCTCCATATGCTCGGCAATCAACTGAAATTCGCCCCGCGCTTCATACAGGCTGACCTTGGCGCGGATCAGCACCTGCTGGCCATTTTCTGGTTGAAAACGCAGTCGTTGTCGTTTCATGCGGAACATGGCGCAACGCACCTGCGCCGCTTCATCCTTGAGGCTGAAGTAGATATGACCGGAGGCGGGTTGGGCGAGATTGGAAATCTCACCACTGACCCAGAGCAGCGGGAAGCTGGCTTCCAGTATTGCGCGGGTCTCCCTTACCAGGCGGGAAACGGAGAAGATCTCTCTTGCGCCGTTATTGGCTGGGGGTTGTTGATTCAAGCGGTCTCTTTACTCAGATAGGATTCAAATTGATCCACCGGCAGTGGATGGCTGAAGTAGTAACCTTGGAATATTCTGCAGCCTTTGTCACGCAGAAATTTCAATTGAGCATCGGTCTCCACGCCGATGGCAACCACTTCAATATCCATGTTCTGAGCCATGGTGATGATGGTCTGTACCAGCTGTGCATCTTTCGGATCGCTGGAGATGTCGCGGATGAAGCTTCGGTCGATTTTCAATTGATCCACAGGTAAACGACGAATATAGGCGATCGAGGCGTAGCCGATACCAAAACAGTCGATGGAGAATCTCACTCCCAGTTTTTTCAGTTTCAGGACCTTTTCCGTGGCCTCTTCAAAGTTCTCCACCAGGGTGCCCTCATGGATCTCCAGCGTCAGGTGCTTGGGATCGACCCCGCTATTGGTTACCAGCTCCCTGATCTGGTCTGCAAAGCTGGCCTGATGGAAGTGAACCGCACTGATATTGACTGCCAGGTTGAGCGGGTCCTGAAGCTGTTCGGACCAGTGTTTGATCTTCAGCAGCGCCTGGTTGAGTACCCATTCACTGATCTGCAGGATCTGTCCTGACTCTTCAGCAACGGTAATGAACCGGCGGGGGTCAACCTGTCCATGGTTGGGGTGGTGCCAGCGCAACAGCGCTTCAACGCTGACCAGGTTGCCATCCAGGTCGAGCTGGGGTTGATAGTAGATCGACAACTCGTCATTGATCAGCGCGTTGCGCAGATCGTTCTGCAGCCTGAGTTGTTGTTCTGCCGCGTCCTGCATGCCGGGCAGGAAGAAGCGGATGGTATTGCGCCCCTCCTCCTTGGCCCGATACATGGCGGTATCCGCGTACTTGAGGATATCGTCAGCGCTGGCGCCATCCATCGGAAAGATGACGATGCCGATACTGGGTGTGATGTGCAGTTCATTGTCACTGATGTTGTAGGGTTTCGACAGGCTCGATTGAATCTTTTCAGCACCTTGGCGGGCTTGTTGAGCTGCTATCTGTGGATTGCCGTCGAGCTCGCTGAACAGCACGATGAACTCATCCCCACCGAGCCTTGAAGCGGTATCCTCATCCCTGATCTCACTGGTCAGGCGCTCGGCAACCTGCTGCAGCAACAGGTCGCCCACATTGTGGCCCAGTGAGTCATTGATGGTTTTGAAATGGTCCAGGTCCATGAACAGGACGGCGCCGCGGTGGTGATGCCGGCGGCAGCGGGATTGAGCCTGTCCCAGACGATCGATCAGCAGGCGCCGGTTGGGCAGAGCAGTGAGGGAGTCGTAGGTGGCTTGATAGGCGAGCCGCTCCATCGCTCTCATGCGCTCGATTTCGGCGCTGATCCGGGCGGCGATGATATCCATCACATCGGCCCAGTCGGGTGGCATGAAGAGGGGCTTGCGGGAGACCACCCAGACGATACCGATCACCACATTGTTGCGGTCCCGAATCGGTGAGCCGGCGTAGCCCTGAACATCGAGCAATACCAGATCCTCATCCTTCGGAAAGAGGTCCTGAACACCCTGTGGAAAAAGACAGGCGCCCTGTCGGACGACCTTGTCACAGGGTGTTTCGTTGATACGGTAGGAGAAATCCTCGATCACCCGACCATCGATGATATTGGCCAGGGATTTCATCTGGTTCCTACCCACCAGTTCGCCGATATTCGCACCATCGGCACCAAACCAGCGACACAGCTCTCTGGCAACATGTTCAAAGAAATCCTCACCGGTGATGCCGACCATACTCTCCATCAGGGTGTTGAGGGTTTCTGCCGCACGCTTACGTTCCGAGATCTCCTGGTGGGTGCCGCAGGCCCGGGTCGGTCGTTGGGTGATCGGATCGAATTCGACTGCGCCACCTGAGCCTTCAATCCAGGCCCACTGGCCGTTTGCATGTTTCATGCGGAATTCAACGTTATAGGTTTTGCCCTCTTCAATCCGCTGGTTGATGATCGGCATGATCCGTTCCCTATCCTTGGGGTGGAGGCGATCCCGCCAATCGTCGATGTTGTGTTTCATGTCGGACGGTTCCAGCCCGAGCTGATCCAGCCAGCGCTGATTGACGGTGAGTTGATCGGTGACCAGGTTCCAGTCCCAGAATCCCAGAGAGGCGCCTTTGACCACCAGTGAGAGTTGCTTTTCGGTTTCTCGCAGATGGGAGACGTCCACCAGGGTCACCGGCATATGCTGTACCTCTTCAACGGAGTCCGACAGGGGAAAACTGATCATCACCTGGATCAGTTGGCCCTTGGCCGTCAGCAGCGGCACTTCACATGTGAAGACCGTCTGTTTTTCACTGGATGCAATCAGAAACGCCTTGAAGGCGGTGAACACTTCCGGGGTGATGCTTTTTGGTAACCACTGCTGCAGGGTCTCCAGGCTCTTTACCCCGAACAGTCTGAAGCTGGCCGGATTGGCGTTGACCACCCGGAGCATAAATAACATCTCGCGCAACTGATCCGGATGGTTGTCGAAATAGGCTCTGAGGTCTTCCACACCCGAGTCCAACAGCTGATCCAGTCTGACCAGGGCTTTTGAGCTGTCACCCTCGCATAAAGCGGTGGCGACCCCATCGAAGAAGTTGTGGTACTGGGCCTCGGTTTCGGCGAGTTGTCGGGTCTTGACTCTGACCCGCCATCTGAGAATCTGTGCAATCAACACCAATGCCCCGACCAGAATGCCGATCGCAAAGATGATCTGGTAGAGCAGGGGAGGCTGGGGCTGTGGAGGTGTGTGGGTTTCGAACAGTGTCTTGAGTCGCTGATGGTAGATCGAGAGTTCATCGCTCTTCTGGTTGGCCAGATGAAAATCGAGTCGCTGCTTGATGGTGTGCGCTTTGCTGCTCTGCTGGGATATGGCAAAGCGGATGTCCAGTGGGATCAGGATGATTGGACTGGGCACCGGACTATGGAAATGACCATGGCTCAAGCCGTACAGGCGACTGATCAGGCCGGCATCCGCACGGCCGCTGGCAATCGCCCTCATCACCATGTCGTAAGTGGCGTATTTCTGGGTACGGCACTCAATCCCGAATGAGTTGCAGATCTCATGCAGTCCATTTTTTGAGGTCAGGTAGACGTCATCCGTCACTACCGCAATGTTCTTCTCATGCAGGTCGGCAATGGTCTGGATATCCGAGTTTTCAGCGACGTAGATCTGCCCCCAATTGGCGATGACAGTCTGGTCTGAGAAGAGGAAGCGTTTTTTTCGTGAGTCATTGATCGCGATCGCAGGCAGCAAGTCGATCTTTCCGGCCGAGAGTCGATAGAGCTGATCGCTCCATGTTCCAAGCACATAGCGCACCTTCCACCCCTCCTGGTGGGCGATTTGCTCAAGGATATCGATGAAAAGCCCCCCCGGCCGACCCATCGAATCGGTATCAACCAAGGGTGGGTTCTTATAGACCCCCACTCTCAGGGTCATGGGGGTATTGGCTTGGGCAATACCCCAGTTGATCAGCAGGCCAATAGCAATTAGGAGGAAAAAAATCCGGTTAAACAAAAATTTGTGCATCTGCACTTCCCGACTTCATTGTCTGAGTCCCTAACCCTTAGCATAGCGCCAGAATCCCCGAAATGCAGGTTGCCGACGGGATTGATAAGTAGCGATATGGGCAACTACTCAATACGCTGGCTGGTCATCGCAAAAGAGGAATCAAGCGACTACCGGTCGACACGCGGCAGGGTGAAATTCGATGAGAAGTGGGTTTTCGAGCCGGAGATCATTCGATATCACCTGCTGAACTGCTTGCCTGGTTGTCAGGTGGATCTGGAAGTGGCTCTGATCAATCCCGGTTTTGCAGTCATGATGAGTCGTTGTGTTTTTTTATAACCTATTGAAAAATGGTTGAATATGTCTTTCTGTCTCATGCGGTTGGCTGCAGATTGGCCTGGCTTCGTGAAGTGCTCGGCGTGGTGCTGAACCGGTTGCAGGTTTACCGGTTTGACTGCAACTTCTATAATGCCCGGCTACTTCATCCCTCCAGCCGGAAAAAATGCTATGCGTGTAATCGAGGAAGCCCTCACATTTGACGATGTACTCCTGGTACCCGCCCACTCAAAGGTACTGCCAAAGGACGTCGATTTAAGGACCAAACTGACCCGCGAGATCGATCTCAATATCCCATTGGTTTCTGCAGCCATGGACACGGTTACCGAATCCAGATTCGCCATTGCATTGGCGCTGGAAGGGGGTATCGGCATCATCCATAAGAATATGGATGCCGCCACTCAGGCCCAGGAGGTGGAGAAGGTCAAAAAGTATGAGAGCGGGGTGATACGGGATCCGATCACCGTCGGGCCCTATGTCAGCATTGGCGAAGTGGTTGAGCTCACCCACTCCAGAAACATCTCCGGCGTACCGGTGGTGGATGGTAAAGAGTTGGTTGGTATCGTTACCGGCAGGGATCTGCGGTTCGAACGCAAAATGGATGATCCGGTACGCAATATCATGACTCGCAAGGAAAACCTGGTGACGGTCAAAGAGGGCGCCAGCCGTGATGAGGTGATGAGCCTGCTGCATAAGCACCGTATCGAAAAGGTTCTGGTGGTGGACGATAACTTTGAACTGCAGGGGATGATCACTGCCAAGGATATCCAGAAGGCGAAAGACAATCCCAACGCCTGCCGGGACGATCAGGAGCGTCTGCGGGTCGGTGCGGCGGTCGGTGTGGGTGAAGGCACTGAGGAGCGTGTCGATGCGCTGGTCCGGGCCGGTGTCGATGTGGTGGTTGTGGATACTGCCCATGGTCACTCGCAAGGTGTACTGGACCGGGTGGCCTGGGTAAAGAAGACCTACCCGCAAGTGCAGGTCATCGGCGGCAACATCGCCACCGGTGATGCGGCTCGCGATCTGGTCAAAGCCGGTGCCGATGCGGTGAAAGTGGGTATCGGGCCCGGTTCGATCTGTACCACAAGGGTGGTTGCGGGTGTCGGTGTGCCTCAGGTTACGGCGGTTTCCAATGTCGCCAAGGCGCTGGAAGGCACCGGTGTGCCATTGATTGCGGATGGTGGTCTGCGCTATTCCGGGGATATCTCAAAGATTCTCGCAGCCGGCGGCTACTCAGTGATGATCGGCGGTATGTTTGCCGGTACTGATGAAGCGCCGGGCGAAGTGGAGATCTACCAGGGGCGTTCTTATAAGTCCTACCGGGGTATGGGCTCCCTTGGCGCCATGTCCGGCAAGGATGGTTCCAGTGATCGTTACTTCCAGGAGTCCAGTGAGAAGGAGAAGCTGGTACCGGAAGGTATCGAAGGGCGGGTGCCTTACAAAGGTCCGGTGGTGGCGATCATCTACCAGATTATCGGTGGCATTCGATCCAGTATGGGCTATACCGGTTGTTCCAATATCGACGAGATGCGTACCAAACCGGAGTTTGTACGAATCACCAATGCGGGTGTGACCGAATCCCACGTGCACGATGTAACGATCACCAAGGAAGCGCCCAACTATCGGCGTGATTGATCGTTTGTGATCCACTTTTCCGGTTAAGTCTCAAGCAGGCCCTAGTAATGACAACTGATATTCATGCCCATCGAATCCTGATTCTGGACTTTGGATCTCAATACACACAACTGATTGCGCGTCGGGTGCGTGAAGCCGGTGTCTATTGCGAGATCTATCCCTATGACAATGCGGATGAAGGGCTCGCCGGCAGCAAGCCTGCCGGCATCATTCTCTCCGGCGGTCCGGAGACGGTCACCGCCGATGAGGCGCCTGCTGCGCCACAGACTGTGTTTGAGCTTGGGGTACCGCTGTTGGGCATCTGCTACGGCATGCAGACCATGGCCGCACAACTGGGTGGTGACGTGGCTTCCTCCGACAAGCATGAATATGGTTACGCCCAGGTACGCGCCAGAGGGCACACACGCCTGCTGAAGGATATCGAGGATCATACCAGTCCGGAAGGCTATGGCCTGCTGGATGTCTGGATGAGCCATGGGGATCGTGTCGAGTCCCTGCCCGAAGGTTTTCAGGTGATCTGTGAAACCGAGAATGCGCCGGTCGCGGGTATTGCCGATGAATCACGCAGCTATTATGGCCTGCAGTTCCATCCCGAGGTGACTCATACCCGTCAGGGCAAACGCATCATCGAGCGGTTTCTGTTCGAGATCTGTGGTTGTGAAGTGCTCTGGACACCAGGTCAGATCATCGAGGACAGCATTAACCATGTGCGTGAACTGGTGGGTGAACAACAGGTGGTGCTGGGACTCTCCGGTGGGGTCGATTCATCGGTGGTGGCGGCCTTGCTGCATCGTGCGATTGGCGATCAATTGACCTGTGTGTTCGTCGATAACGGGTTGTTGCGGCTGCATGAAGGGGACCAGGTGATGGCCACCTTTGCAGAGCATATGGGTGTGAAAGTGGTCCGTGTCGATGCAGAGGATCGCTTCCTAAAAGCACTGCGCGGTGTCACCGACCCTGAACAGAAGCGCAAGATCATCGGTAATCTGTTCATCGATATCTTCGAGGAGGAGGCGAGCAAGCTTGAGGATGTCTCCTTCCTCGCCCAGGGCACCATCTATCCGGATGTGATCGAGTCTGCCGGCGCCAAGTCGGGCAAGGCGCATGTGATCAAGTCACACCACAATGTGGGCGGTCTGCCGGAGTATATGAAACTAGCCCTGGTTGAACCTCTGCGCGAGCTGTTCAAGGATGAGGTGCGTAAGATCGGTATCGAACTGGGCCTGCCCTATGAGATGATCTATCGCCACCCCTTTCCCGGTCCTGGGCTTGGTGTGCGGATACTGGGGGAGGTCAAGAAAGAGTTTGCGGACCTGCTGCGTCTGGCGGATCACATCTATATCGAAGAGCTGCACAAACATAATCTCTACGATGAGGTGAGCCAGGCATTCACCGTGTTCCTGCCGGTCAAATCAGTGGGTGTTGTAGGCGATGCACGGCGCTACGAATATGTGGTCACGCTGAGAGCAGTTAAGACAGTCGACTTCATGACCGCCAAGTTTGCCCACCTGCCATTTGATTTTCTGGAAGAGGTCTCGCGCAGGATCATCAACGAAGTGTCTGGTATCTCCCGCGTGGCTTATGATATCTCCAGTAAGCCGCCGGCGACCATTGAGTGGGAGTGACTGGTACTGGCAGGCAACAGCAGGCACCAATATCAGAATATTGGTTCAAGCTGTCATGTGGTTTGTTTACAAAGTCATTCCAGCCTCTTCGGTGCTGTACCCGATTGCACGATATCCACGCAAGCGTTTTTCAAGCATTCTTGCCAGCATAGGTACATTGCGGTCCACGTAGTCGTAGATATGGACTTCAGTCTTGTCAGGATGCACACGATGAAGCCTGCCGGCGTACTGAATCAGGGTTCCTTTCCAGGATACTGGTAGCGCAAGAAACAGGGTATCAAGTCTTGCATCATCAAATCCTTCTCCAATGTAACGCCCGGTTGCGAGAACCAGCCGCTCTTCGTTATCAGGAATGGCGGCCAGTTGGTTCAGATCATCACGACGTTTTTTACTGCCTTTTCCTCCCTGCAGGACTACAAGGTTGCGCGTAAATTTACGCAATCTGCCGGCAAAGTACTCAAGATGTTCCCTACGCTCGGTCAGTAAGATCGGTGATCTGCCTGCTTCGAGGGCATGCAGAACGTCATTGAATATCATGTTGTTGCGTTGTTCGTCAGTGGCAAGCCGTCGGTACAGGTCCTGAATACGCAGGCCGCTACTGTCGTCGAAGCTCATTTCCGTGTCGTGGATAATCAACTTGTGAATAAATGGGCGTTGTGTAGCCTGGTTTCGTGCGTCCACGCTAAAGCGAATCGGCCCCAACTGCATCTCGATGATCGGATGATGACCGTCACGGCGTTGCGGCGTGGCAGTCAGGCCGGTAATGAATTTTGCTCTGACTTCAACCAGGACGCGCTCGAAGGACACCGCAGGCAGGTGATGGCACTCATCGACAATAACCTGGCCATAGTTGGCCACCAGGTCATCAACATTATCCTTGCGCACCAGGCTTTGAATCATTGCAACATCGAGTCGGCCATTGGGTTTGTGTTTGCCGCCGCCGATTTGCCCGATATCCCTGGGTTCCAGTCCGAGGAAGAGAGCAAGCTGGGTAATCCACTGATCGAGTAACGGCTGGCGATGGACCAGTATCAGGGTATTACACTGTCGCCCAGCAGTCAGCCATGCACCCACGACAGTCTTGCCGCTGCCCGGAGGTGCGACGAATACGCCGATATCCTGTTTGCACAGGGTGCTCACGGCCTGCTGCTGGATAGCCGTGAGTTTGCCGTTGAATCGTACATTCAGCAGCTCGCCTGGATTACGCTGATCATCGATAGCCAGGGTGCTGCCGTACTGCTGCAAAAGGTCTTCGAGTTCATCGCGGCACCCGTGGGGCAGGGCAATGTGCCTGGATAGCTCCTCGGCACAACTGATCACCCTTGGTGTCAACGCTGTTGACAGACGCATGTTCTGTTTTCTGTAGAGTTCCGGGTTCTGAAAGGCCGCCAGGCGCTTGATCTGGTTGATCAGGGACGATGGTAAATCCGTTTTGTCCACGAACAGGCGTTGTGCAAACACGGCATGGACTTCGGCGGGGATGGGTTCGGTAATAGATGCTTTTTCTGCTCGCCCAGAGGGTGGACGATCCCATGGCGTGTCATCCTTCTCGTCTTCACTCGTGGAGGCAAATCGAACGCCGATTATTTTTCCCTGCCGGGTGGCATCAAGTGCGATGGACTCCACGATGGACGGTGCGATTCGCGTCAATGATGCAAAACATGACCATTGGTCCGGATGTGGTTGGAGGTTTTCGTCAAGAAAAACCGAATTTCCAGCTTGTCGCGGCTCATATTGTAACGGCAGGGCGATCAGGTTGCCGAAGCCGCCGCGTGGCAGGGTGTCCTTGTTTGGGAACAGGCGGTCATAGGAATTCATCGCCCATTGATGGCGACGAGACATGGTTTCGGTGATGAGAAAACAACCCAGACGACGGGCACTGACAGCGGGAACAGGCGTGCTGAAGAAGAACCAGACATGGGCGCCGTTACCCGATCGCGAGCGCTCGACTGCAGTAGGAATACCATGATCATGGCAGGTATCGACGAGGGCTGCCACGTCTTCCACCCAGGATTCCTTGTCAAAGTCAGCAGCAAGGAACCAGCAGGTTTCATCCTTGAGCAGGGGATAGATACCGATGGTGTGCCGGCCTTGCAAGTGATCAAGGACGGTTTGATCGTTGAGCGGTAAAAATGCCCGGTTCGGGCAGTCACTGCACTTTACCCGGGGTTTTTCACAGACGCCACGCACCCACTCGTTGCTACAGGCCGGCGAATACCCTTTCCGACCTGTCTTTGTACTTACCCAAAGTTTTGGGTAGACATCGTCCCGGCCACGAAAAAGTTGTCGGAATAGCTGGATTTTTCCTTCGGCAGTGGTGGGTATATCAGCATGGGGTTGAACTGTCGGGGCGGAAAGGACGGGCGGTGCGGAGACCGCCGTGGCTAGTTCTTGCTTTAACTCCGCCAATCGCCTGCGGCTCTCCTCATGCTTCCGTGTAATCTCTTTGAGTAGAGCTTCCTCATGGGCGATTGCTTCACGTAGAGATTGTTCCCTGGTCAGCGCCATGGTCCCCCTGGTTTCCACTTTTCCCCGAATTTGTTTTCCTTGATCACTGCCCGTGTGGGTGGCAGCAGGAATCTTTCCAGTAAGCCGCAAACCTCTGTTAAAGAGGGTGGGTTGGCTGTTAGAGCACCCTTGCGCAGAAAAGCCTTCCACTGATTGTTCTTCTGAGTATCTTCATGGAATTCGGCGCTGAGCCCGGATGGTGTGTGTCCCGGTAACTGTGTCTGACGCCGCGAAAATGTGTTGCAGATGGCCTCCGAGAGTGTTTCACCATCGAAGTCGAACTCGCGGGCGATAACCCAAAGGTCGTAGAAATCCTTCATCCTGCTATTCGCCATGCCCAGGTTGACCAATGCCTGGTATTTCTCCGCCACCACAGTCTCTCGGGGATATGCTCTCAAGCGTGGTGCCTCAGAGCTACCTAGAAGAGTAGGGTATTCGATCTCTTTCGCCTCGGGTGTCACGGCGTCACCGAAGCCGATGTCGGCCTGAATGGGTACACGAGCGCCAGCCAGGTCGCCGAATAGTCTCACTCGTATGCCGCCATACTCCGTCTCATCGCGGATCACTTCGACTTGTACGCTATCTGCCATCAGCGTCAGGCCGTCATCCTCGACGATGACGTTACAGAGTTCGCGAAAGATTGACTGCAGCCCTGCTTCGCTGCTGTCACCGGAGGCCAGAAAATCCACATCGCGTGTCGGGCGGTGTGGCTGGTCACCCCACAGCACGAACAACATCGCGCCCTTTAGAATGAAGCGGTCCCGATAAGCCGATTGGCTAAGGCGGTACAAGAGTCGTTCCAACCCGTACTGTGTCAGGAGCAATTGAAAGTTTTCACCCCGATCACGTGCCAGTGCCAGTAATCGGTCACGTACGGAAGCTGCCATATTCTTTCCGCGTTTGTCATTCATACCGCTAGCGATTCCAGGTAGGGCCGCATGACGTTTCGGACTCGGCAAATAGCTGCATAGTGCCAAAGGTCGTCCATGGTGCAGTGCCGAGCCCGTCGGCACTCTCTGAGTGCCTCGATGGCCACATCCAGGCCGATCTTGTTACGGAATTTGAAACAATCGGCGACGGTCTTGGCTGGGGAGTACACATGAACGCTCACCCCTTCGATCTGGTACTCCTCGACGCCGGCATTAAGCGCTGCCTGGGAGAAGTGAAAGATACGCAGCGGCGGGTACTCGAGACGCGGCCTCCAGGCTTTTTCGCCGATGGCGAGCCAGACCTCAAACGGCGCCTGAGTTGTGAGTTCGTGAAAGCTTAGGGCGGACAGTAGACACACAACACCTTTTGGCACGCGTTTGCTGGCCTCGGCCATCGAATGGTGCTCGGTGGCGCCGCTTCCGGGTAGGACATACAGCCCACGGCCGATCCGTTGCAGCTTCCCGGCTACACACAGGCGGCTGAGGTAGGTCCTGGGGATATTATATGGATCCAGATCCCGCGGGCGCAGTACGCCAACCTTCCTGACCAGATCCAGGACTTTGTTTGTTTTTGTCGTTTGGGTAACCATAATATCGCAATGTTACATTACCTATGTAAAAATACAAAACTACCTAGGAAACGTATCACTGTTATAGTTGCTGGGACTAGTGCCCACTTTAGGTGGGCGCATCATGTTCGCTGTATGGGGAAGACGGTTTCGCAACCCAGCCGAACAGATTTTTTATGCTCGGATTTTCTGGTCGGTCAGTTGAAAAAATGGATCTTTATAAAGAAATTTCTGAGCATGGTATTTTTCATGGTATTACCGTTTAGCAGGAAAATAAGGCATTGAATATAAAAGATAAAAATGGCTTATTTACAATAGAGTGGGAGTGACCGGTACTGGCAGGCATTTTATCTTCTTCCTGATTGCTCAATCAGGGAGAAAATATGTGATGATATCCATCTCCTTGTGCGGGATGCCGATAATATCGATTCCCACTTCTCCAATCATGTAGAAGACAACATGTTCGCCCTGGGGGAAACTGTAATAGCCTTTAGCAACATCCGTGCGGTGTTTGCCTGATTTTGGATTTTCCGTCAACCAGTCAAAGCGCTTCTCGAATGCTTTCAGATAGGTATTGCGTTGCTGTCTGCCCCACTGCTGTTCGGTATATCGACCGATATTTTTCAGGTCTTCCAGTGCTCTAGGGGTGACTCTGTATCCAGGCATCAAGCTTCGTTATCCAGATCATTGATCAGCGCATCCATTGAAAAGTTATCGGCGAACTCGCCGGATGCGGCCTGATTAGCACCCTGTGCCAGATGACTTCGTAAAGCATCGAGTTTACTTTTACGCTCCTCCATGGCGCGGAGAGCTTCACGAACGACTTCACTGGCGGAACCGTAACGCCCGCTGGCAATTTCATTCTTGATGTAAGCTTCCCAGTGCTCTCCCAGGCTAAGACTTGTCGTTGCCATGTTATTCTCCAGGTATTCAAAATTAATAAATATGAATATAAATCAGGGTAAAATGGAAGGCAACTGGCTTTTTGATTCCTAGAGTTTTACGAGCACATGCAGTAATTTCTGAGCATGGTATTTTTCATGGCATTACCGTTTAGTATGAAAATAATCCATTGAATAAAAGAGATAAAAATTGCTCATTTACAATAGAGTTGGGAGTATGAGTATGTACTAACGCATTGTATATAAGAGATAATAAAGCAATAATCAATGATATAGATTGTACTATCAACGAGATTCCGAGCCTTGGATATCAATGATAGGTATGGTAGTACCTGGTCAGGCCACAAAGTGGGACTCGTCAAAGCGATTAAGACTCAGTCCTATCGCCGCCTCCCACTCGCAAATCCTTCGTAGGCAAGTGCGCCCACGAATACCCCAACCGCGCCCAGCAGGCCAAAGACCAGAACCGCGGGCAGAACACCGGCGAACCCTATTACGAAAAATAGCGTGAAACCATGTCCAGTTATGGCCGAAGAAACAAAAGGCAAAGAACGCAACCCGCGCCCAGGTTTTGCTGAAAGGCAACCCTGGGCGCAGCATCACATACATCACCCCGGCCCACATCCCGAGCCCGGCCGGCACCGCGATCTGTGCTGACGCCGTCGGCACGAGCAGCAAAACCGCTGTCGAGGTAGACTGGCCAGCGAAGAGCCAGGCGCCCAAGGCGCGAACCGACACGAATCCGACGGCGACGAGTAAAACCACCAGCCTTAGCTGATTCACCTATCTCCCAAATTGTTTCAATTGTTTCAGCAGACTGTTTATGCTTGAGGCAAAAGGACTATTCTTACTTAAGAATGCTGCATGGATTGGTGGAGGAAACGAACAACATGTCTGAAACAGCGACTTTACTGGTTGTTGATGACGAACCTGAACTAAGAGAAATACTCTCCGAGTATTTCGACAACCAGGGTCTGATTGTGCACACTGCTGCCAGTGCGGAAGAAGCTCGCGCTGTTTTTAGTAAAAAACTTCCAGACGTTGCTATTCTCGACATTCGCATGCCGGGTGAAGACGGCATTTCCCTGGCGCGCTGGATACGCGACCAGCATAAAGACATGGGGATCATCATGCTCACGACCGCTGGTGATGTGGTTGATCGTGTCGTAGGCCTCGAAATGGGGGCAGATGACTATGTTCCCAAGCCTTTTGACCTCCGGGAACTGCTGGCTCGTGTCAAAAGCGTGCTCAGGCGACGAAGCGAAACGTCCAAAGAGAACAAACCCGCCCGGGAAGGCCGCATGCACTTCGGGATATGCGAACTCGACCTTGCCATGCATCGCTTATATGACAGCGAAGGCAATGAAAAACCTATCACCGCAATGGAGTTCGACCTGCTCAAGGTTTTTGCAGAACATCCCAACCGCGCCCTAAACCGCGATCAATTGATGGAACTCGCGCACAACAAGGACTGGGGTGTATTTGACCGTTCCATTGACCTGCGCATCATGCGGCTCAGGAGGAAAATCGAACCCAACCCGGAAAAACCCGAAGTCATCAAAACGGTGCGTGGTATTGGTTACATGTATGTCACATCATGAACAAGCCTCAATCTTCAGAGCTTTTACCTGGCAACAAGCAGGTAGATAGCCAAAACGACGTTAAGCTCAAATCCCATCACCGCCGGCTGCTTTTCATCACAATGCTGCCTTTGCTGCTGGTGATCACTATCATGGCAGCCAACCAATACCATGACATCCGGGAACAAACCCTGCACACACTGGTACAAAGTTCAATCAGCCATTCGATCGCCATTGATGGCATTGCCAAACTCGCCAATGACCATGTATTGCAGATGCAGGCCTGGTCCGGTAATTACCTGCGCAGTCCACCCAGCTATCCCAGCGATCTGCGCAATTTTTTCAAACCGCGGGTTTCAAACGGTATCACTGAAGGCTATACCATGGACGAAGTGCCTGAAAACTTGCGTCATAACATCGGGCAATTGGTGTGGTATGGAAAAACTGATCCGCGCCAGGCCCATATTGGTGAAGTGGTGCTTGACCAGGCATTGGAATTTTTCTCCCTTGCCCGCCTTACCCACGATGTGACGCCTTATTTCGAATGGTCTTATTATTTTTCAGCCGATAGTCATATCGTTGCCGTTTATCCCTGGTTCAGTGCCGACGATATATTGAGTGCAGGACCGCACGACTACCCCTCACTTTCCGCAGCTTTCTCTGACTGGTTCTCCTACGAAATCTACACGGCAGGCACTCCTGAAAAAAACCCCCAGAGCAAACCCTATTGGACAGCCCCTTATATTGATGCCGGTGGTGCAGGAGCAATGGTTTCCCATGGTGCTCCTGTTTATGTAGATGACCTGTTTCGAGGCATTGTTGGTACCGACCTGAAACTGATCAGCCTGGAAAAATTTCTCAGCAGCCTTCCCACCGATGTTGGCCGATTGCTGATTCTGGATGATAAGCAAATGCTACTGGCCGACACCGCAGGATCGCCAAAAGACAGCATTCGCAATGCTACTGAAGTTTTACCGGATTTTATCAATGAAGCATCCTTGTCCCTTGCCTTAAAGAATGCAGGCGAACCGATACAGTTTGAAAGACACAGCATGGTAGCCCTGCAAACTTCACATGCTCCGTGGACCCTGGTTTACCTGGTCGGGGACGAAGAAATCCTGAAGCTTCTCTTGCCCCGGCTGCTGCCTTATGCGGTGGTGCTCATTGTTTTGATCGCCACCCTGCTGGTGACTTTTTACCTGCTCAGGCGAGAGCTTATTCACCCTGCCCTCAACCTGGTTCAGTTTATTCGCGACACATCACTGGAACCGGAAACCCCTCAGCCTCAACTGCCCAGGCTCTGGCAAACATGGGCAAACCTTGTTTCAAAAACATTCAGGGAGCACAGGGAAGCCAACAAACAAGTACAGGAGAGCGAACAGCGCCTGCAGCAAATTCTGAATAATTCGCTGAAAGTCGTTTACGTCAGGGATCTTGAGGATCGTTTCGTGCTGGTCAACCAGCCTTTTGAACGCCTCATGGATATCACACAGGAGGAGATCTGCGGAAAACACCTGAGCGAAATTTTTCCTGCCGAAACTGCCGCCCAGTTCAAAGCCAATGACCAACTTGTCATCCAGCAGAAAAAAACCATGGAATTTGAAGAAACCGTTATGCAGGATGACGGTGTCCATACCTACCTGAGCAACAAGTTTCCCTTATTCGATACCGGCGGGGTAGTTTATGCGGTCTGCGGCATATCCACCGACATCACAAAACGAAAACACTCCGAAGAAATCCTGCGCCAGGCGGCACTGGGCGTCTCCGAGGCAAAAGGCGAGGAAGTCTTCGATTCACTGGTGTTGCACCTGTCGCAGGCAGTCAATGTTGACTATGCATTCATCGGCACACTCAAAGATCATGATCAGATCCAGACACGCGCCTTATGTGTCGATGGAAACATTTCCGACAATATCAGCTACACGCTTCAAGGCAGTCCATGTGCCAATGTTGTTGGACAGCAGTTTCGTTTTTATCAAGACAACATCCAGCAACGTTTTCCAGAAGATGATTTGCTGCGCCAGATAGGCGTTCAAAGTTACGCCGCAATTCCCTTGTTCGATTCTAACGGCAAGGTTCTCGGACTGTTGGCCATACTGGATCGCCAGCCGCTAAAGGACGAAGCCAGCGCCAAGTCCATCCTGCAGATATTTGCCGGCCGCGCTGCAAGCGAACTGGAACGTGAACAGGTGGATGCAGCCTTGCGTGCCTCGGAAGCCAGCTACCGCGCCATCTTCGATGCCTCTGAAGACAACATTTTCCTGCATGACAAAGACACGGGCGCCATCATCGACGTCAATGACAAAGCCTGTGAGTCTTACGGTTACAGCAAGGAGGAGATGCTCAAACTCGATGTTGGGGAACTCAGCTCAGGCGTGGCGCCCTATACCGCACAGGATGCGGCAAAATACATTCAACGCGCAGTCCAGGGGGAACACCTACGTTTTGAGTGGCATCGAAAAAACAAAGATGGCAGCTTGCACTGGGACGATGTCTCGCTGTTGTCCGCCTCCATAGGCGGTCAGCAACGCATTCTTGCCTTCACCCGAGAAATCACGGCCAGTAAAGAGGCGGCCGAGAAACTGCGCGCCAGTGAGGCCCAATACCGCGAAGCCAACAGCAAACTTCGAGAAAGTGAAGCCTTCAAATCAGCCATTGTGGAAAACGCCCTGTTGGGTGTGATCACCATTGACGAAAAGGGACACGTGGTTGAATTCAACCCGGCCGCGGTTGACATATTCGGCTATGCAAAAGAACAGGCCATTGGTTCGGACCTTGCAGACCTGATTATCCCCAAACACCTGCGCAAGGCCCACAGAAACGGAATAAAGCGTTATCTGGAAACCGGCAAGGCCAATGTGCTGGGAAATCGCATGGAACTTTCTGCGCTACGCTCGGATGGCAATGAGATTCCCGTGGAAATCTCCATCTCCTCCAACCGGGTTGGCGGTACCAGCTATTTCACTGCCTTTGTAACCGACCTCACGGAAAAACGCTCTGCCGAAGCCGCGCTCAGATCCAGCGAAGACCAATACCGCTCGATCTTCAACACGGCCAGTGACGCACTGATTCTTTGGGATGACGAGGGCAAGATGGTGGATGCCAACCCAGCCGCCTGGGAAATGAGTGGATACAGCAAAGAGGAATTCTTCAGCAAACCCTTTGACGACTTTATCCATCCGACATCCTACGATTCGTTTAAAAAGTTCAAGAAAGATGTAGCTACCGTTCAGGCCGCATCCACAGAAACCCGCGCAATACGCAAAGACGGTTCCTTCATCGAACTGGAATCCCGCAGCATCCCCATGCCATATCGTGGACGCCCTCACATCCTGACCATCACACGTGACATCACGGAACAAAAACAAATCGCGGAAGAACTGGCTCACCAGCGCGAGGCCCTGCGCCAGAGCGAAAAACTTTCAGCCATGGGCGAGTTGCTGGCCGGTGTGGCGCATGAACTCAACAATCCTCTGTCCATTCTCATGGGGCGCACGGCTTTAATGGAAAACAAAGTCGCAGACCCGGCAATAAAAACCGATATCAGCAAGATTCATGCAGCTGCCGATCGTTGCGGACGCATTGTGCATACCTTCTTATCCATGGCCAGGCAGAAACCCGCCGAACACAAAGCGGGCAACCTCAATGACGTGGTAAACAGTGCCATTGAACTACTCGGCTATGGCCTGCGCACTTCAGGCATTGAGCTGCAAACCCAGCTTGATCCGGATATTTCCGACCAGAACATGGATACCGACCAGATCGGCCAGATTGTCATCAACCTGCTGGTCAACGCCCAGCACGCCCTGCTGGAACAACCGGAACCGCGGCAGTTGAGCGTGGAAACAGGGTACACATCCGATGGCGTGTATTGCCGCGTCAGCGATAACGGTCCCGGTGTAGCTGATGACCTGAAACAGCGTATCTTCGATCCGTTTTTCACCACCAAAAACGACAGTGTCGGCACTGGCATAGGCTTGTCTGTCAGCCGTAGTATTGCCCGTGAACATGGCGGTGAATTAACACTGGAGGAAAGCAAAGAGGGCGCCGCCTTCCGCCTGTGGTTTCCACTTGAGCCCCTGCAACACAGAAATGGCATCAGTGAAGAACCACAAAAAATCGAAGACAGTCAGGGAGGGCATGTCCTGGTGGTGGAAGATGAAGCGGAAATCGCCGACCTGCTGCTCGAAATCCTGTGCTCAGCCGGCTTAAAGGCCAGCTGGGCCAGAAGCGGGCTGGAAGCTGTCAAATGGCTGCAGAAAAATCACTGCGACCTGATCCTGACCGATATACGCATGCCCAATATGGATGGCCCCGGCCTTTGGCGTGCGCTTGAACAGGACTATCCTGAACTCCTGCCACACACGGCTTTCATCACCGGCGACACCCTGTCAGCTGCAATTGCCCCGTTTCTCAAGGAAACCGGTGCGCCACTGCTGGAAAAGCCCTTCACTCCCGAACAGGTGCTATCCCTCGTCGCCCGCCTGGAACGTCATTGAGTTTTGTTTCAATTTGGTTTCCGCAGGCTGCAACAACATAAACAATAAACACGCCTGACGAAATCAGACTGATACCGGCTTCTTTCATACTCATTCTCAAAGCCACCGGTCCCTCCGGAACGAGACGGACCATCAGGGAGAGCATGAGATGAAACCACGGATTGTAGTTATCTTCAGCCTGCCGAAACCAGCAGCCCAGCGGGGGTCGGCATGAACAGACTCTTCAAGCTGGTCGGTGCCCACCCCTGGGCCGTCTTGCTGTTGATCGCAGCCGTGTCGGCAGTAGCAGTCTCACAGCTACCATCGTTGCAGATCCATGTCTCGCCCCAAAGCCTGAACCTGGAAAACAGCCCGATGAAACAGTTTTATGAAAAGACTGTTGAAACATTCGGCAAAGACAACATCACCCAGATCTATATCCAGGACAAAAACCTTTTTGAATACCAGCGCCTGCAAGCCATCCGTGCAATGGTAAACCGCCTGCAGTCGATGCCTTTCGTCGAAAAAACCGATAGCCTTTTTTCCCTGCCTCACCTGCGGGTGGTAGATGACACTGTCAACACCGATGCCTACCTGGCACAGATTCCGCGCTTGAAACAACAAGCCGAGTTTATCCGCGACCAGGCCCTGTTGAATCCCTTCGTTCGGGACAATCTGCTGTCTGACGACGGCACGGCCATGGTCATCAACCTGCACCTCAAGCGCGCAAACCATCGGCCTGAGTTTGACACCGAAGTTGCGACTGCGATCGACAACAGTCTTGAGTCACTGGCAGAACAGGTGGATGAGGTTTTTCAGGTTGGTCTGCCGTATATCCGGCTCCAGGTGCATGATCAGATTCTGCAGGATCAGAAGGCCTTGCCGCCGCTGGCATTGCTGATCCTGTTGCTGACACTGATACTGATTCTGCGCAAAACCAAAGCGGCGATACTCCCACTGCTGACGGCTTGCTTGAGCATAGTCTGGACACTGGGCGGGATGGCTGCCTTGAATATCCCGGTCAACGTCATGACAGCCATTGTCCCTGTCATGCTCATCATCATCGGCTCAACAGAAGACATACACCTGATCTCGGAATACCAGAAAGGTGTGCGTAAAGGCCTGGGACGGCAGCTGGCAATCCAGTTCATGTTCAAACGCATGGGACTGGCCGTTTTCCTGACGTTCCTGACCTCCAGCTTGGGGTTCCTCGCTGTCAGCGTCAACCCGATACAGTTGTTGCGTGAATTCGGGCTGGTGGCCTCTGCCGGACTGGCAATCAACTTTCTGATCACCGCAACCCTGGTGCCCGTCTACCTGAAGTTCTTTGGTGAGCAGGAAGAAGCCTCAATCGGAAAAAACCGGCACCCCCTGGCGGAACGCATTGTTTATCTGCTCAGCCATATCGTCCTGCAACGCAAAAACCTCATCCTGGTTTTTACTTTTTTCATCCTTGCAATTGCCGTTTACGGCAGCCTTTCTGTACAGGTGAACAACAACATACTCGATTATTTTGACGAGAATTCCCCGGTCAAATACCGGACAGCCACCCTGCATAAAAAACTTTCAGGAGTGGAAACATTTTTCATCGTGGTGAAGGGTACGACTGAAAACACGTTCCAGAAATCAAGATATCTACAAGAACTGGAAAAAATCCAGCGTTACCTGGACAACAGCCAGGATTTTGACAGCAGCCTATCCATTGCCGATTACCTTTCTCTGGTCAACAGCACAGTCAACGACTCAGGTCTGCCCGAACTGCCTGAAGACGATGCCGTCATTGCAGAACTGGCCAACTTCAGCAGTCAGAAAAAGACCCAGCCCTATGTTTCACAGGATTTCAGCCAGGCGAGGATCGTCGTACGCCACAACCTGTGCTCGTCATTTGAGTTGAACCGGGCTTTGGAGAATTTGCGGACATTCACGCGGGAAAACACAGACCCCGCTTTGTCCATTGACATTACCGGCGAGTCCGTACTCACCGCCTTGGCGGCCGATCATATGGCGGGTGGGCAGACCAAGTCCCTGTTATTGATGCTGGTGGTGATATTTACGGTTGTTTCAGTTTTGTTCAACAATGTAAAAGCAGGACTGCTGGCCACGCTACCCAACCTGTTTCCCATCGTTATGCTGTTTGGCGTCATGGGTTATTTTGATATTCCACTGGATACCGCCACTACCATGATTACGGCCATTGCGCTGGGCATCTGCGTGGATAACACCATGCATTTTATGGTTCGCTACAAGCAGGCACTCAAACACCACAGAAAACAGTCAACCGCTGTTTATGTCACTATGCTCGAGGAAGCAGTCCCCATAACAGCCGCATCGATTTCCCTGTCCTTGGGATTGAGCACGCTGTTTTTTTCAAGTTTTACGCCGGTTGCTTATTTCGGTCTGTTGAGTGGGATGGTCATTATGCTGGCTTATTTCGCCAATTTTTTCCTTACCCCGTTATTGCTTTCCTCCACACAACTGGTTACTCAATGGGATTTGTTACCTCGACGTTATCGCCATGTACTGGCTCAGGACTGCGCTTTGTTTAAGGGCTTGCATCAACGACAGATCAGACAAAGTATCCAGGCAAGCCAGTTACGCAGTTATGGCCCGGGAGAAGTCATCAGTTCGCCCGAAGATAACAAAAACAACATCATTATCCTGTTGCAGGGCCAGGCTGAACTAATGGGAATGAAGACAAACAATTTTCTCGGTGCAGGCCAGGTCTTTGGCATGAATGAAATGACCAAGGGTCGCAGAAGATATTCGACCGTCATGGCTCAGTCAGACACCCGGGTCCTGCTGTTAAGCTGGGATTCTCTCCAGAAAAACATACACCTTGCACCCGCCGTCGCATCATGCATACTTGGCAATTTTTTTAGCCTGCTTGAGAAAGACAGCCATCAAAACCCTGCGGGTACAACTGACATGGCAGAAGCACAATTTTCCCCGGCGCATTTACTACCGCTGTACAGGGAACAGCATTACCTGCCAGATAATGTGGTGTTCGAGCAGCAACATCTGCAAGCCACGGGCTGAAAGCATAAAAATTCATCAGCCGCCCCAGTCAATTAAACATAGGCTGCTTGCCGGGCATTGCAGTAGAATCTGCACACATATTTCAGTTTCATCATCTCAGTATTCGTAGTGGTGCCAGCCAGCTCTTCTCCGATGCCCACTTCAACATCCACCCCGGACAGAAAGTCGGCATCACGGGCGCCAATGGCATGGGCAAGTCCAGCTTGTTTGCCTTGATACTCGGTCAATTGCATGCAGATGAAGGCGAGTTCAGCAGCCTGATGCCTGGATGGTGTTGCATATCGCCCAGCAGGCAGGGTTTTGTCACGCGTTTTGTGACAATTACTTGCGCAATCACGGATTCCAGTGGTCAGTGCCGGTGGGATTGGCCCTCGGCTATACCCGTGGCAGGGCAAAGAGGCTGTTAATATTTCCTGTACGCCTAACACAGATTCAGGTGCGCCGCTCCGAAGACGGCTTGTTGATGAAACGGTGCAGGTGGGTATCCTCGCTCACCAGGTGGCGCAACAGCCAGTATTTCAGGTACTGCAGTACCTCGTCGAAACTGGTGCTCTGTTTGTGCTCGCTGATCTCCAGTTTTCGCTTGGCGATGTCGGCAATCAGCCACTTGTGTTTTTCCCGGTGCATTTCATAGCGGGGATAGCCGATGTTGAACATCACGTCTTCCTCGTGATCGAAATGCTTGATGGCCTCCAGTGCGATCACGTCCAGAGTCTCGGTGATATCGATGGATTCGGGATCTTTCATAAACAGGTCGCTGAAGGTATTCAGAGCATCGATCAGTGCGCGGTGTTCATTGTCGACCGAGACGACGTCGGTGGAGAAGCTCTTTTTCCATTTGACCTTGCGGGCCTTGCTCTCCAGGCTGTGTTCGCTGCGGAACTTGCTGGGCTCTTCCAACCATTCGCTGTGTTCGGGATTGTGCCTCGCGAACTCGATGAAGGCATCGACGGGCATGGGCTTGCCGGTCAGGTAGCCCTGGAAGTATTCGCAGCCGATATTCTTGAGGAACGAGGCCTGGAAGGGTTCTTCGATGCCCTCGGCGACGATTTCCAACCCCAGAATGTGTGCCAGGGAGGCGATGGAGGTGACAATCAGCCGGTCTTCCTCGTTTTCCTCCAGGTTGGAAACGAATACCCGGTCGATCTTCAGGCGGTCGAGGGGAAACCGGCGCAGGTAGGAGAGGCTGGAATAGCCGGTGCCGAAGTCGTCGATGGCGATCTTGAAGCCCTGTTCACGCAGGTGTTCCAGGTTCTCCAACACTGCCTCGGGGTCGTCTGCAAGGATCCGCTCCGTGATCTCCACCTCCAGTATCTCGCTGGGGATGTTGTACTCCCGCATGGTGTCGGCCAGTGCCGTCATCATCTGCCGGTCGTGGAAGTGGGTGGTGGCGAGGTTGAGCGACAGGGGTATCCACATGTCCAGTTCATCATGAACGGTCTTCAGCACTTGGGCGGTGCGCACCAGCCCCCAGTAAAAGAACTTGTCGGCGAATTCGCCCTGTTCCAGGAACTCGATGAAGTGGGCTGGTGGGATGATCTCACCCGGCGATGGGATCCAGCGGATCAGCAGTTCGCCGCCGATGACCTGGCGGCCCTCGGAGCAGATCTGGGGCTGGATGAAAAAATCCAGCTCACCGGCTTCCAGTGCCTGGTTCAGGCGCAGCAGGAACGAGGCGTGGGAGGTGGCGTGCTGTTGGGCATCCAGGTGGGCAAGCAGGTGGGGCTCATCGATGGGAGTCAGTTCTGCCTTGAGACGGTCCAGGATGCCGTTCACCGATATGGTGCCGGCTTTCCAGTCCAGGTGGGCGATGTGCGGCCTGACGCCGTCGGGGACACTGCTGTCCGTCCTGATAGCGTCGATCAGGGACGACAGGGTATCGGCCGGCAGCGGCTCCGTTGAGGAGTAGATGCACAGGACCTCGGAATTGGCCAGGCGGCAGAGCACGCTCTGCTCTTCGATGAGCTTGAAGTGTCTGGCTATGGAGCGGATGCAGGCGGCCAGATCCATGTCGGCTGCCACAGATGGACCGGATTCCAGGTCCAGCAGAATGCAGCCGCCGGCCAGATTGCTGGCCTGCAGCTGTTCGAACTCGACGATGCCTTTGCGATGATTCAACAGACCGGTGGGCGTGTCATAGTTCTCGATGTAATCCAGCCGATCGATGATGCGGCGAATGGTCTCCGGATCGTGTACCAGTACGGTACGAGTGGTCTCCTTGCCTGTCTCGCCGATGCCGATGACCTTCACCAGTACCCAGGATACCTGACCCTCTGCACTGGTGAGCTTGGCGGGTTCAAATTCATCCTTGGTCCCGCGGAGGATGAAGGTATCATCCAAGTCACGGAATATTTCTCTAATATTCAGACCCTTGCATTCTTCCTCGGTAATTCCGAGCAGTTCCAGGAAGTGGCTGTTGAAGCCCTTGATCTGACCGTCGCCGTCGATGGTGGCGATGGCCTCGCTGCTGGCTTCGAGGATCGCCGGAGCCGCGCTCAACAGTTTCTTGATGTCAATACTCATTAGCTGGTCTTGCTCTGTGTTGACTCAAATCCGTTGCAATATGGGCTCACGAAATCCTGATTTATGAGCGGAACACTGTTTGCCGGGATGGAAAACGGTTCAGTGCCGGTGAAATTGGCCCTCGGCTATACCAGTGGCAGGGCGAAAAGGGTGTTCATATTTTTTTCTATACTCATTTCGCAGTAGCGTTAACTATTCGCGGCTCAATATAGCACAGCCACTTCACAACTCTCTGACATGTTAAAATAGCCTTTAACCCAACCCCGATCAATGAAATATGCGATACTTGATAGAATTATTTGGTTTTATCAGCTTCAGTAAAGTTGATTTGCTCTTTTTTAGAGATAACTGTCTTAATTTTTCATGGAGGGGTTATGCGTCTATTTTTTGCTTTTTTCACACTGATCATCAGTGCAACTGTTTCCGCTGATCAACTCAGAATTGCGACCTGGAATATTGAAAACCTGGGGACTTACGGCAGGGGCTCTGATGGCGGCCATGGTGATGCTCCTCTTGCTCTTCGCACCCAAGAGCAGCTGAACGAGATTGCCGATTTTATCCGTGATGACCTTGCTTCTGATGTAATTGCATTGCAGGAAATCGGTATAACCCATGCCTATGGCCCTGTTTCTCAGAATACGCAACTTGATGCCATCGTTAAAAAGCTTGGATCAAGCTGGAAGTATTACTTGCCCCCGGTGCCATACAATCATACGCCTGACTCCATGTATGTGGGTTACCTGTGGAACACCGAGAAAGTAGAGGCAATTGCAATCGCTCCCATGAGGGTTCCCAAGCTATCACTTGCCGGTGCAGCGCTTTTTTCCCGTACTCCAGTCATCGGTTTTTTTGAAGCGAAAGACAAAGACGAAGAAAATGAACTGAATGACTTTGTTCTGGTGAACGTCAACCTGGCACCAGGCCAGCACAATGATGAAAATCACCTGATAGCCATGACTTTGATTGAATATCATCTGGATGATGCCCTCACAGCCATGAATATCAATGAGGAGGACCGGATTATTTTGGGTGACTTTAATGACGATCCACATAAAGTATCCGAAAAAGGCGTTCTGAAATACTCTCCAGCCATGTATTACCACATGGCCTTCAAAGGTTACATGGATTACGTGCCAGCAGACTTCAAAAGCACGCGTATGGACACCGATCTGGACAGCATTGTCGATCATGTGCTTGTCAGTCAAGCAGCTCAAACACATCTTTTTGGCAATCGGGCATTTCTCTGGTTACCAGAGAATGCGCCAGAATCGTTTGCTGAATGGCGCGAAACTTACAGCAATCATTTCCCGGTTTCGGTTGTTATGAATATCACCGAAGACGATGATGGAGATTAACCGCTACTCCAATTCGTTAACACTTTTTAAAGGGTCTCGCTAAACCGATAGTTTCTTTTCTGACCAAATCAAAAAGGGCTTTGGATTTACCCAAAGCCCTTTTTGATAATCTATCTATTTCTGTAGATGCTGCAATAGATATTCACTAGCAATACCATCAGGCACCAGCCCCTGTTTCTGCTGATATGATTTATTTGCTGTCAGAACACTGGCATGTCGCTACGTGATGCGAAGCGGGCAGCGACAGTGCAGTCAATTGAACGACACGGAGGAGCGGAAGTGAGTGTTGTTAATCCGAGGCTCTGTATCTTGTTACTCCTGCTGCTCCAGCCTGTCCTTGTGCTTTTTCTCTAACCGCTCTGTCAACGCCAGTGCACTTTCTTTCTGTCTGGCAATCAGGGCCATCGGTTGGTCACTCGCCTCAAAAGCGCCAAGTCGCATCAGCGTGTGAGAAACGTGCACGCCAGTAACCACTGGATACTCCTGATTGAGCTCCGCATAGAGACGCTGTCGCTGAAAGCCGACCAGGAACTCGAGAAAATCCATGCCCAATTGAGGATGAGGGGCGTGACGAGTCACCCCGCCGCCACTGATATTGACGTGTACGCCGGAGTCGGGCCAGATCCAGGCCGCCTGGGTAGCCACTTCCCGGTCCCGTGGATTCTCACTATTGAGCATCATAGCGTAGTAATAGCTGTTAACCAGCGCAAGGTCGCATTCCCCGTCCACCATGGCGCGAATCTGATCCCGGTCTCCGCCTTCGGGCGGTCTGGCTAAATTGTTTGCCACAGCCTCCAGCCAGGCCTGCGCCTTCGCTTCTCCCCAGCGGGAGATCAGCGCAGCAAACAACGATTGATTGTAGACATGTTTGAATGAACGAATACACAGCTTCCCTTTCAGAGCCGGGGAGGCGAGGTCCGCGTAGTCATTAATGAGACCGGGTTCGATACGCGTGGGAATATAGAGAATCAAACGCGCACGCAGGGAGAGCCCAAACCAGTAACCCTGCGGGTCCCGGTATCGGGCGGGGATCAAACCCACAAGAAGCGGGGACTGCGTGGGCTGCAAAAGATCATCTTCCTTCGCCGCCTCCAACATTCCTATGTCTGCCGTCAACAACAGATCCGCAGGTGATTGGCTGCCTTCATCGCGCAAACGCTGCAGTAGACTGACAGACTTCTCCTGAAAATAGCTAACCTCTACCCCACGTGCCTTCTCGTATGCCTTAAGCAAGGGTTCCATCAGGGTGTATTGTCGCGAGCCGTAGATCACAAGTGTCTCCCCAGCCACCACATCTGTCAGCAGAAACATCAGTATGGCGATAAGGGGCATGCGTCTCATTGCTGCTCCTCCGGTTTGTTACACTCATCGTCATAGAAACGATCACGACCATCCTGTTTCGCCCGATAGAGCAGTTCATCTGCCCGGTTCAACAGATCTTCCAGCTCCTCATCTTTGGTATAGTGCGCGATACCTGCGCTGGCGGTGATGTGCAGCGACCGGATAGAACCTCGGAAGTGCAGGTTTCTAATACTCTTAAGGATACGCCGAACCGTGCGACTAGCATCACAGGATTGGTGGGTATTGATAATCACCAGAAACTCTTCACCACCGTATCTGACAGGTATGTCTCCCCTGCGGATCTCAGTGATGATGGCCCTACCCACCTCTTTCAATACCTGGTCTCCCGCGCGGTGACCATACTGGTCATTGACCGCCTTGAAGTGATCGATATCAATCATGGCTGCGGCGATACTATCCACATGGCCACGGTTGATTCGACCGATCTGCGCAAGCGCAGCACCCTGCATGTAGCGACGCGTGTAGAGACCGGTAAGAAAGTCATGGATAGCAGCCTCTCTGAGATCCTGCAGATAATCCCGTCGCTGCATGAGCATAATTACCGTTAGCAAGGCAAGCGCAGCGAACAGTCCGCTTGCCACCATAGCAAAGAAGAGATGCTCATCAACATCGTTAGTCGGCTTTAATACATGCATCTCCCAACCGAATGACAGCAGCATCGTGCCTTGAGTCAGGTACTCTTGACCATCATTCAGGACCAAGGTCTTCGAGAACTCATCCCAATAGGTTTCCCGCTTCAACGGCCAGAGCGTCAGGGGCTCGTTCGCATACCGCCTAATCTTTTGAATCCTGCTGATTTGCGTGGTGGTCAGCGGCCTCAGGGTTTTGAACTGCCAAAGTTCCTCACTGGCGAGAAATATCACCCCATCCTGGTCGGCCACCAGAACACTCAGACTTAAATCAGAGAAAGACAGTCGCAGCTCTTCCAGACTGACCTTGATAACGACCACCCCAAGAGCCTTATCCGAGCCTGTATCGAAGACAGGCCGGGCAATGTAGTAACCAAGTTTACCGGAGGTCGCACCCACAGCCACGTCACGCCCCACGGCACCATTCATGGCCGTTTTAAAGTAGGGCCGAAAGCCATAATTTTTTCCAACGAACGATTTCTCAAGCTGCCAGTTACTGGCAGCAAGGGTATTGCCCTCCCTGTCCATGACGTAGATCGCGCTGGCATGTACCTGCTCATTCAGGCTCGACAAATAGCTATTGGCAGTTTTTATGGTGCTCTGATCAAGCGGTTTGCCCAGCAGGCTGGTGATCTCCCGACTGGTCACGATGGCGCTGGAAAGATAATCGAAGCCTGTCAGGTAGTCTTCCAGCTTGCGTGCGAATAACATCAACTCCTCTTCCGTCTCCGAAGCCAGTTCCGTCATAGCATGTTGACGACTGAGCTTGCTACTGACCCAGAACAACAGCGGCGTAAGGACGAGAAAGACGAGAAATATCTGCAGATAACGAAAGCGGGCTTTGAGGAACATATCGCCTTGTTTTTATCCGTTAGAAGCCAAGCCTAATATTAACCAGTCCTCGTTTAAACATAGTTCGGCAGACCTTGGATTTCTACTGATTTCTTAAATTCGATTCCTTAACCTAACGTAGCTCAAAAACGCTATCTACGGCTTTAATCAACGCTTCCGAACGATTCAATCGAGCCCGCCATCGAAATTAAATGACAAACCTGGGCCGCACAGCCGGGTAACAGTTGTACTTATAGGACGTGGCTCAAAACACCCCAGCTCAACATGAGATAGATGATCAGCGGCATCGCCGCGAAGGCGAGCAGGGTTTGCAAGGTAATGATCGAGGCCATGGTCTCGGTATCGCCCCCCAGCTGTCGGGCCAGGATGTAGGCGGAGGGTGCTGTTGGCGTCATGAAGGCGATCACCAGCACGCCGGCGGCGGCCCCGGTGAGGCCGGTGAGCAGGACAAATCCCGCTGCGGCCAGGGGTTTGACCAGGAACTGCACCAGGGAAGAGGCCAGGGTCGGTCCCAGGTGACCGTGCAAAGCCTTGGGCCGCAGGGCAGCGCCCACCGCCAGCAGACCGAAGGGCAGGGCGGCCCGACCGATGATCTCCAGGATCTCCGCACTGGGGCCGGGCAGGCCGATGCCGGTCAGGCTTAATGTCCAGCCGATGAGACAGGCGATGATCAGGGGATTGCCGAGGATATCCCCTGCCAGGCCGCCCTTGGGTCGCTGATGTCTCTCCCCCCAAATCGACAGGGCCATGATGCAGAGCAGGTTGATCAGCAGGATCATGAAACCGGCTGCCACCGCACCCAGGGCGAGCCCGGCAGTGCCGAACAGGGATTGGGCCAGCGCCAGGGCGATATAGGTGTTGAAGCGCACGCCCCCTTGAAAGATGGAGGTGAAGGTGGGGCCCGAGACCTTTGGCAGCAGTCGATAGCCGATCGCCAGCAGAAGCGCGCTCAACAGCAGTACCCCGACCACTACGCCGAGCATGGCCAGCCAGGGCAGGCCGTCGGTCTGCTGGCGACTCAGGGTATGGATCAAGAGAGCGGGAAAGAGTAGGAAGTAAGTGAGCCGCTCCATCCCCGCCCAGGCCTCATCCGGGATAAAGCGCAGCTGCTTCAGCGCCAGTCCTAAAAGGATCAGCGTCAGGATGGGCAGCAGGGCGGTGACGATGGATTGCATGGGTAGTATGACTCTGCGGCTACATAAAGCCAGTTTGTCCGGGTGGTGTTGCCAGCTGACCGGAACCACCGATGGCGTCTCGCTCCGGCGGCAGGCCTCGGTGCTGTCTGTCGTTACTGTCGATCTCGCGCTTCAGGTAGCCCATGATGTGTTGAAGGAGATTCACGCGCCATTTACGCTTGACGCGACGTTTGAGCGCCAGTGTGAGTTCATTGAGTCAGCATTCAGATAGAGCATTGATCTCATTGCCCAGTATATCGGAAAGCAGGCTTCCGATGCGTTGACTGGCGGCCTGGGTGTGGGTCATCACCAGATAGTTGTAAATGGTTGGAAACTCGATCAGACCGGCGGCGCTGAACCCTGTTCCAACAGCTGCTGCCAGCGCTGCAGGAGATCGCTCCGGTTGGCGAAGTTTTCACGCAGCACTGTATCGTTGAGCCGCTCCTCCTGTTTCACTGGTAACGGGGCCGACGCTGAAGCTCACCTTAGGGTGTGTCTCAGTCATAGCGTAGACCTTAAATCAGAAACTATTTCGAGACCAGCGGTTTCAGAAATTCGGCTATGCCTGACTTGCCTAGGGAATATCTGTCAAGCTGATTAAAGGCGTCAGCGTCCTTCCATAATTGCCGGCATCAAGGTTCAGCCGATCATCGACAAATTTCTGGCTTCCTTCATAAAGATCGGCGCCTATTTTTAAACGCATGCAACCACCTCTAGACAGCTGCGGTTAAAAATAGGTATTCAATCTAAGTTCGAATACCGCTCCCGAGGCCAGGAAATGAATATCCACATCCAGTCGCAGTTCAAGCTTGAGCTTCTTGAATGCCATCCCCTGACCACCCGTATAGGCGATATCATGCCTGATTTCGCCTTCTTCCTTCTCGATAAAGCGCCGTATCACCCAGTCAACGAGTCTGGAGGCGATATCGTCGCCATATTCCTCACCCAGGTGTGACTTCTTGGGTTTCGTGATTTTTGCCCCAAAACCGTTATCCACCACAGCCAGAATCATCCGCTTGTTGGCCTGGTCCATGAACAGGATGATTTTTACGCCAGGAAAACGACTGATGAACTTTTTCTGTATAAACGCTGCATGTGAAAAACTATCGATTGCATTCTGAACAGCGTCCTTCACCACGCCCTTTATAGTTTCCGCATCACCGGCTGTTTCACCAAGGGGCATGATCAGTTCGTCATAGACTTGCGGAAATATCACCTGATCAGAGAGCGAATCACTCTGCTCAGGCTTACTCAAGTTGTGCCAATCAGAAAACTTGGGGTCATTGAACAACAAAGAGAACTGGCCGACGATGGATATATCTTTTTTTCGGATACCGCGTTTCTGCAGGTACATTTTGAAGACATGATTGAGCTCGGCCAGGGTAAGATCCTTTTTTTCCCTGTTGTCTTCCAGCAGAAAGTCCTCGGACTGACAGATAACCGGGCCGTCTTTGAGCGACCTGCCTTCTGCAAAATAATTGATATTTTCTTTCACGTTATGGCTAACGTTTTAGGGCCTGTTAACACTAATCCAATCGGCCCTGCTGGGACTATTTTTTCGTCCAGCAAGGCAGAATGAGTGTTGTGTAGTTATTCTACATGAGCGAATGATAACGCCGCTGGGCGGAAAAATAGCCCCAGCCCCCTCTTCAACATCAATATGGGGGGTTGCGCCTGAAAAAGCGCCACTC
>NAUB01000033.1 GCA_003676145.1 gamma proteobacterium symbiont of Stewartia floridana
ATTCGCTCATGTAGAATGACTACACGACGCTCATTCTGCCTTGCTGGACACAAAAACAGATCCAGCAGGGCGTATTGGATTAGTGTTAACAGGCCCTAGATGCTCCGGCAAGCAGCAAAAAAACTTACAGCATTCTTTCTCTTCTTCAGCAGTGGTTAACCCACATCTGCAGATGACCTAGGCGAAACGTGCTCCGAGCCTGCTCACTTACTCGAGGCTCATGGGCACAGGTTAATCTTTGTACTTTTCTAAATCCTGAAATTTGCGTTTATTCGCGTTCATTTGCGGACTAATGTCTTCCTAAACAAACTCAGCGATTCGCTTGATGTCGACTGCGGGCCATGCTGTCGGCAACCTTCACCGCATAGATCAGGCTGCCCAGGTCTGCCTGGTCGGTGCCGGCCAGAGGCAGCGCGGTGCCATGATCCACCGAGGTTCGCACAATCGGCAGACCAAGGGTGATGTTCACCGCCTGGCCAAAACCCAGATGTTTGAGAACCGGTAGACCCTGATCATGAAACATTGCCAGGACCGCATCGGCCTGCTGCAGATGGATCGGCGTAAACAGGGTATCGGCGGGCATCGGGCCGATCAGTTGCATACCCTGACTGTTGAGTTCCGCCAGCACCGGCTGGATGATCTCGATCTCTTCCCGGCCCAGATGACCCTGCTCTCCGGCATGGGGATTGAGACCACAGACCATGATTCGGGGCTGTTTCAGGCCGAAGCAGCTCTGCAGATCGTTATGCAGGATCGTGGCGACCTTACGTAAGCGATCCTTGGTGATCGCGTCGCTGACCTCCCGCAACGGGAGATGGGTGGTTGCCAGGGCCACCCGGAGTTCCGGTGTTGCCAGCATCATTACCGGATGGGCATTGTCACACAGGTCCGAGAGATACTCGGTATGGCCGGTAAAGGATAGCCCGGCATCGTTGATCACACCTTTGTGAACCGGACCGGTCACCATGCCGTTGAAGCGGCCTTCAAGACAGCCTTCGGTGGCCTGTTTGAGGGTTTCGACCACATAGGTGGCATTCGCCGGATTGAGTTTGCCGCAGTTGACTTCGTTGTGTAAGGCCACCGGCAGATAGCGTAGATGGCCGGGTGGTAGTGGGGTGGCCGGTCGGCTGGCATCAAACGGATGCATTTCCAACGGAATCCCCAGACGCTCAGCTCTGTGCTGCAAGAGCGTGGGATCCGCGATGACAACGATTTCAGTTTCCGGGTTGGGCCGCTGGGCCAGCATGACACAGATATCAGGGCCGATCCCGGCTGGTTCTCCAGGGGTAAGTGCAAGACGTGTTATCAAGGGGGACTCAACTCTTCCAAAAGTACTTCAACATAAGCTTCGTCACGTAGGCGACGTAGCCACAACTCTATCGCTTCTTCCGATTTCTGTTTCTGAATTTCCTGCCGCGCCTTGTTCTTCAGCACCTCTTCGGTGCTGTCGTGCTGTCGGCGCTCCAGAGGCTGTACGATATGCCAGCCGAACTGGGTTTTAAAGGGCTGGCTGATCTCATCGATCGCCATCGCATTCATCTGCTCCTCAAACTGGGGCACCAGATCTCCCGGGCTGGTCCAGCCCAGGTCACCGCCCTTGATGGCTGAGGCCTTGTCGTCGGAGTGCGATCTGGCGAGGGTCTCAAAGCCATCCCCATCGATGATGCGAGCACGCAGGGTTTCCAGACGCTGGCGAGCTTCATCGTCGGAGACGATCTCATTGGTGTTGATCAGAATATGGCGGGCATGGGTCTGGTTGATGATCATTTTCTGGCCGCCTTTCACCTCGGCCAGTTTGACGATGTGGAAACCGGACGCATTGCGGATCGGACTACTGATGCTTCCCGCATCCATCTCATCGACCACGCTGGTAAACAGGCTGGGTATCCTCGAGGTCTCGACCCAGCCCAGATCACCCCCCTCCAAGGCCTGACGACCATTCGAGTGGCGTATCGCCAGTTCACTGAAATCACCGCCATCAAGCAGTTCCTGATGGATATCCGTTGCGCGTTTTTTTGCTGCCTGTACATCCTGGGGAGAGGCCCCTTCCGGTGTTGCGATCAGTATATGCAACAGCCGTACGGCAGTTCTCTGGCGGCTGGAGCCTATCTCCCGGGCAAGAAAATTCTTGATATCCTGTTCGGTGATGACGATCCGGTTGATCACCTCTTTCTGTTTCAGCCGGTTTATCAGGATGTCCTCCCGCAACTGTTCCCGGAACAGGGGGAAACTGATGCCGTCCATTTCCAGCGTCTCGCGAAGTTGCAGCAGGGTGATGTTGTTGGTTTCGGCAATATTGGCGATTGCCTTGGTGACCGTGGCGTCATCCACGCTCAATCCCAGACGGTTGGCTGCCTGAAGTTGCAACCGTTTGGCGATCATACGCTCCAGGATCTGCTCCTGAATGATCTCCATTGGCGGCAGGTTCTTCCGCGTCTGCGACATCTGGGCCAGCATTTCCCGGGTTTTGTTGTCGAGTTCGCTTTTCGCAATGATGTCATCATTGACGATTGCCACGATGTAGTCGAGCTCTTTCACCGCCGCCGGTGACAGGGTGCTTGAGAGCAGCAGGCAGAGCAGCAGAAACAGTGAGATGAATGAGGATCGCTCAGACATGACTATCGCTCAGGCCGGTAACCATAGATGGACTGCTCCAGTTCCCGGTCAGCCTGCTGACCCAGTGAACCGAGACCCCGCAACTCAAGTTGCAGCATAAATCGCGACTCCTCATCTTCATCTTTATCCTCATTGGCCACATAGCGCTGGTAAAAGGTTCTGAGTTTCCAGCAGCAGCGGCCACCATACTCGAAACCCACTATTCTATTCATATTCCTGTCATAAAGGTATGAGTGCTTCCATTTTCCGAACACACTGAGTTGCCGGCCAAAGGGCCAGAAGGCAGAAACATCCAGATCCTCGATCGAATTCCGCTTGTAATTGTAATCGACATTGAACAGCTGACGGGCTGCCGTACGGTAGCGCAGGGTGAAGCGCCCCTTGTCGATATTATCCTCTTCCAGGTGAGGGTTTCTGCGCAGGCTCAGACTGGTCTGCCAGGCTGAGCCGAAGCGGGCTGCCAATTCTGCCACAACCGCGGATGACGGGTCTTCCTCTGTTGAACCGGTCAGCTGTACCTGCCGGTCTTCGGCATAGTAGATCTGACCGATACTGGCGCGTAATCGTTCCAGTCCGTTATCGGCCTGGAACCAGCGGGTGGTCAGGCCGAAGGCGAGTTGATTGGCGTCACCGAACCGGTCACTGCCGGTAAAGCGGTTCTCTTTGAACAGATTGGAGAACTTCAGGTCCAGGTCGGCTGTGTCGAAATCCGGAATATCCGATTGATCGTCATACTCGGCATACAGATAGTAGAGCCTCGGTTCCAGCGTCTGATAGGCGTTGCGTCCGAACCAGGATGTCTCGCGTTCGAATACCAGCCCGCTGTCGAGACTGAAGGCCGGTACGAAATAGTCCGGTTTGCTCTGCTCGGCTGAGTCGTCCAGGTCGAGCTCATAAGCGGCATAGTTGAGGCTCAGGTTGGGTGTCAGATGGCCCCAGCTACGGCGCATTGGCAGGCTGATGCTGGGGCGTAGGATCAATCGTTCACCGTTGCTCAGCGTGTCGTGCTTGAAGTGGGTGTATTCACCGCGAAAACCAAGGTTGAAGCCAAAAGGGTTGTCATAACTACGGTAGCTGGTATGCAGTTGTGGCAGCCGGCGATAGGGGCGATTGCTTTGACTCAGGGTCTCATCGATGGTCTGAAAACTCTGTACTCTGCCGAGCAACTGCCAGTTGCCCAGACGGTAGCGGATCTCGCCGACCCGTTCCAGATTACGGGTACTGGTGATCGCCAGGCCGGTGCCAAAGTCACCCAGATAGTCGCTATCGCTCACCGCATCGGTTTCGATACGGGTGGTCATACCCTTGATCGGTCGACTCACATGGTAGAAGCGTAAGGCGCGTCGCTCTTCTCCGTGGTCCGGACTCTCAACCTGGTCATTGGGCAGCAACTCACCACTGATCTCTGCCCGTTGCCGGCTACCCAGATAGCGAAACTCGGCACCCATCATGAGACCCCGTTTACTCATCCAGCGAGGGGTCAGGGTGGCATCGTAGTTGGGTGACAGATTGAAATAATAGGGAGTGGAGAGCTCGCTGCCCCGTCGGTTGGAAGAGCCTGCCGAAGGGATCAGAAAACCGGTTTTTCTGCGCTCATCCACGGGAAAGGTGAAGTAGGGCATGTAGAGTATCGGTACGCTGCCGAGCCTTAGCCTGGCATGTGTGGCGCTGCCCCAGCCCTCCTGCATATCGATCTCCAGGTCTGCAGCGGCAAGACTCCAGTCGTTTTTACCGGGGGGGCAGGTGGTATAGGTAACACCCTGATAGCTTGACTGCTGGTTGTTGATCAGTTCGACTCTGTTTGCCGCCCCCCGGGCATTGACGTCAGTCATTCGAAACTCGACCTGATCGAGCCAACCACGCTGGTTGTCCAGCTCCAGATATCCCTGCTCGGCGCTGATGCGAAGTCCGGGCTGTTGCACAAACAGGTTGCCGAACAGCTCTGCAGCGCGACGTGCCTCGAAATAGGTCAATCGGTCAGCTTCCGCATAGCCATCGAGCCGCCATAGTTTTACCGCGCCACTCAACTCGGTTTGCGCCGAATTCTGATCGTGGCTGATCTGGTCGGCGGTCAGTTGTATCGGCTGCTCTGGGACCGGTCTTTGCGGTACAGCATCATCCTGCTGTGTTACCTGGACCGAGCAAGCATGCCAGCTTATCCCTTGGTCCAGTCTGGAGGAATCAGCGGCGTTGACGACAAAAGGCCAGAGCAGCGACAGGCTGAACCAGCAGGCCATCTTAAAGGCTTCGCCTGGCCCTCTGTCTGGTTTGCAATCGTATCTGCCGGTGGACATTATTGAGGGGGTATCTGCCTGATGCAGTGGCTGCCTGGGGAACCTTTGTTGGTGCGGTGTTTCATACTGTTTGACGATTATGGCGTGGCCTGTTGCACTATGCTCTCGGTTTGCACTGTGGGGTAAATAGGGCAAACCGTTACGACTCGCAAGTGGTATTGGACCTGACCCTGTGGATTCAGGTTAAAGCCTGCCGGTGATTGCAAATCTGATTTTTGTGACAACCGCGCCGGTCGACAGGTTCGCGATTGATAAATCATCACGCAGGCCGGGATAAATTCGCATAGAATCTGCCGGACATCAAATTCTTCGCACCATTGAGGATTGAGCTTGACCACTGTTACCCGCCGTTTTCTGCTGAGCTTGGCGATTCTGATTGTCACCGTATTGACCATACTGCTTCTGATCGCCACTCGGCCAGAGGCCAATATGGAGATCAAAGAGCCTGTGGTTACCCGGGTGGAAGTGACCCGTGTGGCGCAGCGTGATGTGCTGCCGGAAGTGACCTATACCGGGCTGCTGCGTCCCCGTCAGACCGCTTCGTTGAGATTTGAGGTCTCCGGCGAATTGCTACAGCGCCATGTGGAGCCAGGGCAGCAGGTCGAGGCGGAGAGTCTGTTAATGCAGCTGGAGGATGCGGACTATCAGGATGCCTTGACTGAAGCCGCCTCACAGCTGAGTGAGACCCAGGCCACTCTGCAGCGCGATCAGAAGCTGCTCGATCTGGCCAGGGAGAACCGACGTCTGGCTGAGCGGGAGTATGAGCGACTGGAGAAACTCGGTAAGGGTTCCCTGGCCTCGGTTTCAACCCTGGAGAGCTCGCGTCAGCAGCTGATCAATCTGCAGGCTGAAGAGGCTCGACTGGCATTCAGCCTGCAAAGTAACAGAGCGCGCATTGAGCGACAGCGTGCCGCGCACAGCCGTGCACAGCGGAATCTTGATCGCACCCGTCTGCTGGCCCCCTTCAATGGTCGGGTCAACCGGGTGATGGCCGAAGCCGGTGACTATGTGAGTGCCAATACTCTGGTGCTGGAACTGATCGATAGCCGCAACCTGGAGCTTCGGGTGGCGGTCAATGGCGATGTGGTGGCGGCACTGGAATTGGGACAACAACTGGCTGTGGAGGTCGATGAGCAGCAGGTAAGCGGAAAGCTGATCGCCCTGCAATATGACCCGGACAGTCAGACCCATACCCATCCTTTACGCATTCAGGTAGAAAACCGGGGCCTGATTCCGGGGCAGCTTGGGCAGGTCAAACTGCCGTTGAGAGAGCGGAAGGCGGCCTTGGTTGTACCCGCTTCAGCTCTGTTGCGAGAAGAGGGTAAACACTATGTGTTTCTGATCAGGGACAACCATCTGGTACGCCAGGAGATTATCCCCGGACTGCGCTATGGAGACCTGCAGATCGTGCAACATGGGCTGCAGCCGAATCAGCAACTGGTGGCGCGTGACGTGGACGTGTTGAGTGAGGGTAATGAGGTACAGATAGAGGATCTCAGACCGGATGATTGATTTCTCCATTCGCAATCCGTTGATCGTCAATCTGTTGCTGGTGATCATCCTGATGGCCGGGCTGGTCTCCTGGTATGCCATGCCACAGGAGATGTTTCCCGTGGTGGAGCAGGACAAGGTGAGTATCAAGACCATCTTCGAGGGAGCGTCCCCGGAAGAGGTGGAGCGACAGATTACCCTGCCGATCGAACAGGAGCTGGATGGACTGGCCGATATCGATGTGATCAGCTCCACCAGCAATGAGAGTCTCTCCAACATTCTGATCGAATTGAAAAGCGGTTCGGATGTGGACAACTTCATGCGCAAAGTGCGCACCGCACTCGACCAGGTTGATGATCTGCCTTCCGAGGCGGAAGAGCCGGAACTGGCCAGGCTCGAAACCCGCTTTCCGGTCATCTCGGTCAGTCTCTATGGTGAGATATCCCGGGGTGAACTCTATCTGCTGGCTGAGCAGATCAAGGATGAGTTGATACAGATACCCGGTACCGCCTCGGTCGGGGTGGCCGGTGACCGGGAGTGGGAGATCTGGGTCGTGGTCGATCCACAGGTGCTGGCTGCCCGGGGTGTCTCCCTGAATCTGATCTCCAAGGCACTGCGCAACAATCTGCGGGACCTTCCCGGTGGTACCCTGAAGTCCAGTGGTGGGGATATCCGCTTGCGTGGTATGGGAGTGCCTCCCGATCCGCAACAGATGGCCGCGATTGTGCTACGTCACAATGAAATGGGTGGGCAGCTGCGATTGGGAGATCTCGCTCAGGTTCAGCTGCGTCATGAGGAGGCGCAGACCCTGGGGCGCTTCAATGGCAAAGCCTCTGTCAATCTGACACTCAACAAAACCAGTCAGGCGAGTACCATCGAAGTGGCCAAGCTGGTAAGGGCCTATGTGGCAGAGCGCCAGCAGTCTCTGCCAGTGGGTGTGAAGCTGGGGCTGTTCAGTGATCTCTCTGTCTACGTCAAGAACCGTCTTGAGACAGTGAAGTCATCCGGTATCGTCGGTCTGGCTCTGGTCCTGCTGGCACTCTATCTGATGCTCAACTTTCGGGTGGCGTTCATCACCGCACTGGGTATTCCGGTCTCATTCCTGGTGGCTGTCATCGCCCTCTACATGCTGGGATACAGCATCAACATGGTCTCCCTGTTTGCCTTTCTGATTGCTCTGGGATTGATCGTGGATGATGCGATCATCGTCAGCGAAAATGTCTATCGTCATCTGGAGTCGGGTGAATCGCCCACCTATGCGGCAACCCAGGGAACCCGTGAGGTCTACTGGCCAGTGGTTGCCTCCACCTCGACCACCATTGCCGCATTCATGCCGATGTTCGCGATTGGTGGCACCATGGGAGCCTTCATTTCGGTGATTCCGGTGGTGGTCACTTCATCACTGATGGGATCACTGCTGGAGGCGTTCGGTGTTCTGCCGTCCCATGCGAAAGAGTTTTTACGCAGAACGAAATCCCGTAAAAAGGGCCGGATCGATTGGTCGGCACTGAACCGGCGCTATACCCAGCTGCTGCGCAAGTGTCTCGACTACCGCTACCCGGTTGCCATGTTGAGTGTGGGTGTGTTGGCGATTACCGTTACCTTCGCCGCCACCAGGGTGCCGTTTCTGCTGTTCGGTCATGTGGATGTGGGTCAGTTCTTCATCAATATCGAGGCGCCGAGCACATACAGTATCGATGAGGCGTCACGTCTGGCTGACAAGCTGGAAGAGACGTTGATGCAGACCATAGGAGACGATGAACTGGAGACCCTGCTGACCAATGTGGGGGTGATGTTCATCGACTTTCATCGGATGCGCATGGGGAGTCGCTACATTCAGCTGATCGTGGATCTGAAAAAGCAGAAGCCGCAGGGTTTCATCGAGCGATGGATCTCTCCGGTAGTCAGTCTGCAATTTAGCAGGGAAGGGAGTCGGGAACGAAGCTCTGCGGAAGTAATCGATGCGGTGCGTCAGGCGCTGCAACAGATCCCTGGCATACAGCGGATGTCGATACTGCGCGCCCAGGGTGGGCCGGCAGGTGCCGATCTGGAGGTTGGTATCCTGGGTGAGTCTGTCGCCCAGATCAGTCGAAGTGCAGAGTCGATTCGCAGTTTTGTTCAGCGCTTACCGGGTATTTCGGATGCCCGCCAGGATATGGATCCGGGCAAGCTTGAATATCGTTATGAACTGAACGAGCGGGGGCGCCGCTTGGGGCTGACTCAAACCCAGTTGGCAGATGCGGTGCGAACCGGTTTTCTCGGGCTCAAACTCTCCTATGTGAGCTGGCAGGATAAGCGGATTCCGGTTCGTCTGATCTATGATGACGAATTGCGTCAAGATGCCGGTGCCTTGTCACGTCTGCCGATTACCCTGGACGATGGGCGCACGGTCTATCTTGGCGATGTGGCAGACATTCAGGAAGCCAGGGGCTTCAATACCATCAATCGACGTAATCTGAGTCGATTGGCGACAGTGACCGCTGAAGTGGATGCCAAGATCACCACGCCGAATCAGGTGATCGAGCAGATCAAGAGTGAGTTCTCAACGCTACCTGAGGGGGAGCGCATGATCTTTCTCGGGGAGAAGAAACAGGCCCAGGAGTCGTTGGCGGGGATGAAGCGGGCCGGGATTATCGCCCTGGCGGTGATCTTTTTTATCCTGGCGGCCTTGTTCAAGTCACTGCTCGATCCATTGGTGGTGATGTTTGCCATACCCTTCGGTGCAATCGGCGTCATCTTCGGGCACTGGTTGTTCGACTTCAATCTGCAGTTCTTATCCTTGATCGGCTTTCTTGCGTTGACCGGTATCGTGGTTAATGATTCGTTGATTCTGATCGATTTCGCCAAGCGCCTCAGACGTGAAGGCTGGGAAAGAAAAGAGGCGATGGTGGAGGCGGGCAGGGTTCGCATAAGACCCATATTGCTGACCACCGCAACCACCTTCCTGGGTATCTCTCCGTTGATCTTTTTCGCCACTGGTCAGACTGCGTTTCTCTCGCCGATGGCGGTCAGTCTGGGTTTCGGTCTGGTCTTTGCGACCGTGCTGATCCTGCTGGCGCTTCCCTGTTTCTATCTGATCGCAGACGATCTGCGCAACCGGGTTTCAAGAAACAAGAGTCAGGTCGAGCCGGAATACGCTACTGAGAAACCCTGACCTGGCCAGCACACAACACCATTTGCGTTTATTCGCGTTCATTTGCGGACTGATTATCTGTCCTGTTTACAGCAACAGGTGACGAGCCGTTACCGATTCTGTACATTCCTGCAAATCTGATTTTTCAGGCAGCAGCATTTGGAGCCTTCATGCCACAACGTATCGCGCAGCTTAAAGATTGGCTGAACACACTTCCGGAATTGGGCGACTACTCTTTTGAACCGGCTTCCGGTGATGCCAGCTTTCGGCGCTATTTTCGTATCGGTGTGAAGAGTGGCAGTTATATCGCAATGGATGCGCCAACCGACAAGGAGGATACAAAGCCCTTCATTCGGGTGGCGAATGAATTTGAACGCATCGGATTGAATGTGCCTCATATTCATGCCATGAATCTGCAGCAGGGATTCCTATTACTAGAGGATCTGGGGGATGTGCTCTATCTGGATCGGCTGAATCCCCAGAGCGTGGATCGTCTCTACGCTGATGCATTGAGTGCGCTGGTGACCCTGCAGGCCCGCGGGCCGCGGCAAGGGCTGCCCCAATATGACCGGAATCTGCTGATCCGTGAGATGGAGCTGTTTCGTGACTGGCTGTTGCAAGCGCATCTGAAACTGCAGTTGAGCCAGGACGAACGGCAGCTGCTGGATGAGCTGTTTCAGTCATTGGCAGAAAATGCACTGCAACAGCCTCAGGTCTGTGTGCACCGTGATTATCACTCGCGCAATCTAATGGTTGTCGATTCCCACAATCCTGGTGTTATCGATTTCCAGGATGCGGTGATCGGTCCGGTCACCTACGATCTGGTCTCCCTGTTGAAGGATTGTTATATCGAATGGCCGGCCGAACAGGTGGAGGCCTGGGCAATGGGCTACTTTGCGTCGGCCTGCCAAGCCGGAGTGCTTGCCGAGCAGCATGAGTCGAGCTTTCTGCGCTGGTTTGATCTGATGGGGGTACAGCGGCATCTGAAGGCCAGCGGTATCTTCGCCAGACTGAACAAGCGGGATGGTAAGCCTGGCTATCTGCAGGATATCCCTCGAACGCTGGGCTATATCCTCGGGGTGGCGGATCGCTACCCGTCAACTCAAGATCTGGGTGAGTTTCTGCGTCATCGGGTCATGCCCGGCTTGTAGATGCCGGGTAACTTATCCTGCTGGCGGCTGGATTTTTTACCAAAGCCGTGGTTTTTTGTTGATTCTGATGTGAAAACGCTGAATTTGAGCCAGCTGCCTGCCCAGATTAGTTGTATTTATAAGGTTGTGTCTGTTTTTTGCGTCGGCAACCACCTCTATTAAAGTAAACTTAAGATTTTTTGCTCTAGATACCCTTTCTTAATCAGGTAATTCATAGGGATTATTCATAAGTTAATTTCTTAAGATAATATATCTTATTGTATTTAAATGTATTTTTGTGGGTGGTTACTTTCTAATGTTGCGATGTTTATGTAGTTAAAATTAGCGCAACAATAACTGAGTGAATAGCTTGGTTTTAATCAAATCAAAATTCACAAAATTGTCTAAATAAGTTAGTTAACTAACTGATATATATTTATTTTATAACCGCTTTATTTTGCCTGTATCAATTTTACAACAACGACTGTTTATGTGTCTTTTTTGCAAAAAAAGGCTTGCAATTTGGAATTTCGTTGTCTAATATCTGCATCGTAGTCAATTTTTCTACCCATCAATTCTTCGGAGTTAACTCAAATGAAAAAAGTACTTTCTTTGGCAATCGCTGCTGCTCTGGTAGCACCTGCTGCAGCCATGGCTGATGCCACCATCTACGGTAAAGTCCGTCAGTCTCTCGACATCGTAGATTTCTCTGATGCAGGCGGCGACGACGAAATTCAGATCAACAACCGCGTATCCCGTCTTGGCGTTAAAGGTTCTGAAGATCTGGGCAACGGTCTGACCGGTGTTTACAAAATTGAATACGGCGTGAACATCTCTACCAACGTTGGCGGCAACGAATTTGCTGGTAACGGTGCTCTGGGCGCTCGTAACGCTTTCGTCGGCCTGGCTGGCGGTTTCGGTACTGTTGTTCTGGGTCGTCACGACACCCCTCTGAAAATCTCCACCGGTTCTCTGGACTACTTCGGTGACACCGCTGTTGATAACAACCTGGGCTACACCGAAGATCTGCTCGATCTGCGTGCTGACGGTACCCTGGCTTACATCTCACCTGCAATGGGCGGCCTGACCGCTGCTATCGCTCTGGTTCCTGGTGAGAACACTACTTCAGTTGAAGGCGAAGAGGCTGATGGCCTGACCGACGCTTACTCTCTGGCTCTGATGTACTCTAACTTCGGTATCTTCGCTTCTGTTGCTCTCGAAGTTGCTACTCCTGAGACCACTGTTCATCCTGCTACCTCTGGCGATGATCACGAGAACGTGCGTCTTGGTCTGGGTTACAGCCACGACATGTTCAAAGTTGGTATGATCTACGACACCATCGAGAACGGTGTTGACGATTCCACCAGTATCATGGTGAATGGTTCTGTCAAAGCCGGTCCTGGTAACTTCAAGGCTAAATACTTCAAGGTTGACTCTGACGACTCCACCGCTAACCTGTTCCGTACCGGCAGCCACGACGGTTTCGGTATCGGTTACGACTACAACCTGAGCAAGCGTACCCAGGTTGCAGCTAACTACGTTAACTCTGAGATGGATGACAGCGGCGACAAATCTAGCGTTGTCAGCTTCCAGGTCAACCACAGCTTCTAATAGTTTTTAGAACTGGTTGTATCGAAGAGCGGGGCTCATTGAGCCCCGCTTTTTTTTGTCTGTTAAGTTAGAAACTCGAATTGATTGGTGAAGGATCAAGGTGGGTTGCCGATCCGGCGCGATCCTTTACTGGGCTGAGTGAGTGTTTTTACAGTCCGGCCAACAACCTGCTGCCACAGATCACCGCCTGCCGTTCACCTCGTTAGAGTAATTCCCGTGAGAGATCTCTAATCGGTTGGTTCGACTGAATCGGCAGGCAGGGCTGATCGGTGGCTTATTTCGGCTCGACGGTTTTCGCCCCTTCCTCAGTTCCCAGAATCAACACATCCGCGCCGCGTAAGGCAAAGATACCTGTTGTCACAACGCCGGCAATGGCATTGATCTGTTGTTCCATCTCTCTGGGCTTCATGATTTCCAGGTTGTGAACATCCAGGATTACATTGCCGTTGTCTGTGATGAATCCTTCGCGCCAGACCGGTGTGCCGCCCAGTTTTACCAGTTGTCGAGCGACATGGCTTCTGGCCATGGGGATCACCTCGACCGGCAGTGGAAAGGCGCCCAATATATCTACCAGCTTGCTCTGGTCCGCAATACAGACAAATTTCTTGCTCGCGCCGGCAATGATCTTCTCCCTGGTCAGGGCGCCGCCACCCCCTTTGATGAGGTTGAGGTAGTGGTCAGATTCATCCGCTCCGTCGATGTAGACTTCCAGGTCACCGGTCGAGTTGAGATCCAGTACGGGGATGCCGTGCTGTTTCAGGCGTTCGGTCGAGGCCTCCGAACTGGAGACGGTGCCTTCGATTTTGCCTTTTACTGTGGCCAGGCAGTCGATAAAGTGGTTGACCGTGGAGCCGGTACCGACGCCAATGATTCCGCCTGTTACGTACTCCAAGGCAGCTTCTGCGGCCTGTTTTTTTAGTTCATCTGCATTCATCTGATCCCTCCGTCTACGATAGTTCTGTACACTGAGTTGTCTCTGGTCGTTTTGGTGTTTGTTGTGCATTTATCCCTTACTTGTCTAAGGTAAGGGCCGAGAAAGCATCCAAAAAGAGATAAAGTCAGCCTGACAGTTTGGTTTTTTTGTTCGGTTTTTACCGGCAGTGGGTAATAATACCCACAAGTGCAGTGCCTCACACTAATGCACGATTATAGAGGCCCGCTTGGGCACCAGGTCAAGGCGCGCCGCGCAGACAATAGCAGACCACTATCATCTGGTGCAACGCATGATTAGGGGGTAAGCGGACCTCCCTTCGGGCGAGATGCTAAGCCATCGTCCGCGTTGTTGCGTGACTTGGAAAGGGTGCCCCATTCCCTGCGTCACGCGCCTGGCGGCCAATGGCGTAGCATCACGCTATAATCGTGCATTAGTGCGATGCACTACACAAGCAGAGAAAGTCAGTTGTTGTTATCGGATTGTTATTTGGGATCAGCCAATGCCCTTGCCTTATATTGAGAAGATTCTCCGCGCGCGTGTTTATGATGTTGCCCGGGAAACCCCGCTGAACCGCATCAGCTTGCTGTCGGCCCGTTTGGATAATCAGGTCTATCTGAAGCGGGAGGATATGCAGCCGGTATTCTCCTTCAAGCTTCGTGGCGCCTACAACAAGATGATCAATCTCAGTGAAAAGAAGCGCAAACGGGGGGTGATTGCCGCGTCTGCGGGGAACCATGCCCAGGGTGTGGCGCTGGCAGCACAACGCTTGAAAATCCAGGCATTGATTGTGATGCCGAAGACAACGCCGTTAATTAAGGTGAAATCTGTAAGAAATTTTGGGGCAAAGATTGTTCTGGCCGGTGACTCCTATGATGAGGCCTTTGCCCGCTCCCAGGAGTTGGCCAAAGAGCAGGATTTGACCTTCATCCATCCGTTTGACGATCCAGAGGTGATTGCGGGTCAGGGTACCATTGGAATGGAGATCTTGAGGCAGCATCCAACACCACCGGAAGCCGTCTTCATTCCTGTCGGTGGTGGTGGATTGATCGCCGGTATCGGTGCCTATATCAAATATGTCTATCCACAAGTGAAGATCATCGGTGTAGAGCCGGAGGATGCACCATCGCTCTATACCGCATTGAAGGCCAAGCGCCGGGTCAAGCTCAAACAGGTGGGAATCTTTGCCGATGGCGTTGCTGTGAGGCAGGTTGGTAAAGAGACCTATCGACTGGCACGCAAGGTTGTGGATGAGGTTGTACTGGTCAACACCGATGAGATATGTGCCGCGATCAAAGATATATATGACGATACCCGAACGACTGCGGAGCCTGCCGGCGCTCTCTCTATTGCCGGCTTGAAGCGCTATGTGAAACGGGAGGGTTGCCAGGGTAAGGATCTGATTGCGATCAACAGTGGTGCAAATATCAATTTTGATCGCTTACGGCATGTTGCGGAGCGAGCTGAATTTGGTGAGCGCAGAGAGGCCTTGTTTGCGGTGCAGATCCCTGAGAAGCCCGGCAGTTTTCTGCGTTTTTGTCAGTTGATCGGTAAGCGCAGCATAACGGAGTTTAACTATCGTTATTGCAATGCGGTTAAAGCTCAGATCTTTGTCGGTATCGAACTGACTGGCGGTGACAAGGAGCGGGAAGCCCTGTTTCAGCGTTTTCAGGATAAAGGTTATTCGGTTATTGATATGACTGACAACGAGACTGCAAAGCTGCATATACGATACATGGTAGGTGGGCATGCGCAGGGTATAGAAGATGAGAGTCTGATTCGTTTTGAGTTTCCGGAGAGACCCGGAGCGCTACTCTACTTTCTAAGTCATCTGGGTAAGGAGTGGAATATCAGTCTGTTCCACTACCGCAACCATGGTGCAGCCTATGGGCGGGTACTCATGGGAATCCAGGTGCCGTCCGGTGAAAAAGGGGATTTTTTGCGTAAATTGAAGAGGTTAGAGTATGTCTACTGGGACGAGACAGACAATCCTGCATACAGATTGTTTGCAGGTGTCAGTACCGACTGACTAGCTAACGGAGTGTAAACAACAAACCCCGCAATGCGGGGTTTGTTGTTACTGAGTCAGTCTAAGAAGCAGCCTTTTTCTTTCTAGGGGTTACTTTCCTAGGGCGGGCTGGCCTCTTTTTAGCAGCCGCCTTCTTTTTGGCTACCTTTTTCTTAGCGACCTTTTTCTTGGTGGCCTTCTTCTTGGCTACCTTCTTTTTGGTTGCCTTCTTCTTAGCAACCTTCTTCTTGGCTACCTTCTTTTTAGTTGCCTTCTTCTTAGCAACTTTCTTCTTGGCTACCTTCTTTTTGGTTGCCTTCTTCTTAACAACCCGTTTCTTGGTAGCTCTCTTTTTCGCTGCTACCTTCTTCTTGGTTGCCTTTTTCTTAGTAGCAACTCTCTTCTTAGTTGCCACCTTCTTCTTGGTAGCTCTCTTCTTAACAGCTACCTTCTTGGTTGTGGTTGCACGCTTCGCTGTTGCCTTCTTTTTGGCGGCCTTTTTCTTCGCCATCTATATTTCCTCCCAGAAGAACTACCTAACAGATGAACTGAGTATAATTCAGCTTTTAAAAAAATCCAGAAGATAACGCATTCTTTTGCTAATTAATTCAACTTGTTGGTACTTATCATGGTGAGTTAAGTGTTTTTTAGCCATATCAGATCAAAATCTTGATCAGTTTTGTCTGCTCACCTCACTTATTGAAATTGGTTTGATTGAAGCTTTCAAACTGCTTCTGAACTATGAGTGCGAGTGAAATGGATCTCAGGATATGTGTTTATTGAATCTGTTACCGCTGTCAAAACGCTATCAATGGGACCGATGATTACAACGTATCGGTAAGGATGATCGTTGTTTGCAACGAATACGATCGTCAATGCGTTATGGTGGGCCAGACCTCCACCCTACAGTTTAATTAAGAGCGTAAGGTGGGGCCATGTCCCACCAAATAACGCTTAAGTAAGCAACATTCGCCCCAACACCCTCTCATTAGATAGTTCTTTGGTGGGATTACTCTTAAACAAGCGCCATGAGTCGTTGTTCATTGCTCATTAGGCGTATCGGAATAACCAAACTCCCTGCTTCACGCCTTGATTGGTGCTTTATCAGACCTAACGGGGCGCCTCGGTTGCTCGTTAACAGCCCCTAGAACTGGTATAGGTTCGACTCGGTTATCACACTATCGAGTGGAATATCCCAAGGGTTGGTGTTTATCAACGTTCGGTGTTGGAGATCATGTGCCAGGCCTACCATGGTTGGGCCCGTTAGATGTGACCGTTGCAGTTTGAAGGCAAATGTACGGTCATAGAAACCACCTCCCATGCCCATACGATGTCCAAGGTCGTCAAATGCTACAAGTGGCACAAAGACCATATCGAGTGACCATGGTTTGATCAGATGGCGGTGTACTACGGCAGGTTCAGGAATGCCGAACCGGTTCAGTTTGAGCTTGGCCTTGTGTGTATAGGGTGCGAACCATAGGCCGATGGATGTATCTTGCCTTAAGATCGGCAGATAAGGGGTCTTCCCGCTTCTCAGTGCCTCTTCAAGCAGTGGTTTTGGATCAATTTCACCGTTCACGGCATGATAGAAGGCAATTCGTCTGCTGTGTCTGAAAGGCTTGTGGTTTTTTGCATGGTCCAGCAGTTGCAGACTGTGCTTTTTGCGGGTCTGTCGGCTGAGTTGGCGACGTTGAGCCTTGATCTGTTGGCGGAGTTGTGTGGTTTGCATCATTTTAAACCGATATCCAAATAGTTTGCTTGCAGGGCTTCAAGCCTCTCCTTGGTCAAGAACAGACTCTCAGACAAGCACTGTTCCCTTCTCAAGAGCTACTACGCATAGCAAGCTTTGATGCTCCTAGAATTTTGAATTTGATCAAGATAGGCCGCATTCACTCTGCAGGCAGGCTCAATGTGGCTGAAAGTAAACTATTTGGATGCCGGGTTAATGACTGTCGAGGTGACGCCCCCGTTTGTGCCGTCGCGTGCCTTTGTTCTTGAACCAGAGGGTTCAAGTGGGAACAACAGTAGTACCTCAGGCTTTCCGCATGAAAACGGACATGCACACCGGTATTAGCATTATGTTCCCAGGGTAGCTATTAGGCTCAAGAAAATACCCGGGCTGCTAACCTGCACCACAGGGGAGTCACAACTCTAGGCTAAACCTATTTTAGTAAGCCGGCAACTAAAACTGTCAACTTCATCGCGAGACTTAAATACTGGCGATCTGATCCCAAAACCAAGTTTGACCGGAGAGACTGCAAAGGCTCTCTTTTAAATCAGAATGTTAGGCGGATCAGTGTCATCTGGGCACTGTCGGAGACATTGTCTTGGAGTGTCTCTATATCCCTGACTTTCACATGTGTTGTTATTGCTGCGGTGTGCGTGGGCTGTCAGGTGGCTCGAAGGGGATCGGGAGAACCTGTCGATAGATGCTTAAAGTTCCATCTGATTGGTCGAATTGAGGGCGATCTCAATCTTCTCTTGAAGCGTTTTGATCCGGCGGGAGATGTTTTGTGAGCCATCTTGCTTGGTTTTCTGGCTCAGCAGCAAGTCGTTGGCAATATTCAGCGCGGTCATCACAGCGATACGTTCGGTACCGATGATCCGCCCGCCCTGACGAATCTCGCGCATTTGGCCATCCACAAAAGCCGCAGCCTGTAACAGGGATTCGCGCTCATCCGGTTGACAGGATATACGGTATTCCTTGTCGAGAATTGAGACGGTTACAGGCAGGGTGTTGCTTTTCACTGGGGTGTTTCCATGGATTTGAGACGGGTTATCATGGCTTCGACGCGAGTTCTTGCCAGCTCGGTTTTCTCGATCAATGCAGCTCTTTCGGCAACAAGGTTGTCCTGCCTCATACGCAGGGACTTATTTTCGTCTTTGAGGTAGGAGCAGGCGCGAATCAGCTCCTCAACCCGGACTTCGAGTGCCTGGAGATCCAGTTCGGTTGGGTTTTGTGTCTCTTTTTCTGTCATGGGCATCAATATAGTGGGCAGTTTGTGGTGGGTCAATCTCTATAACTGCATGAAATGATTCGAATCTGTAAACACTGCACCTCTATCGGCAGATTCTGACGGAAATTGATGGTCATTCGTGCTTATTGCGCAGTTGGCACACTGCGGCCGGCGGATTATCAACAGTGAGCGACAAGGCCTGGCCTCAGTTTGAGGCAGCGTATGGTGATTGTCGATTCGCCTGTCCCCGGCTGATTTTGAGGCTCCTTCCGCATTATTCATGACAGATCCATCATTTAAAATTAGATGTTTAGGAACTTCAAGAAAAGCTTTATGGCTTTTGCCCTTGTTGCCAAGAGTATCACTGTTTCAAGCTCCTCAGGGCTACAGTCCTTACTGATCGGTTGGTGTTGACGGCGATCTGCTCTGATCGTGTCGATGCTGGTGTGCGGGTTCTGTTGTTCAGCCGTTCCCGGGTCGCTGAAAACTCGGCTGGCGGATTGCAGCTGGAAACGACATACTTGGATCAATCGATACTGAATTGAGAGGCATGAAAGAGATAATATGTTAACTACGCATCAGATGCCCGAGTACCAACGCCTCGAGAAACTGCTGGGCACCATGAGTGCCGATATGGGGGCAAGTGAGTTGCACGGTGTCATCAGTGGTTTGATTTGCGCTGGTTCACCCGAGGCGCCGGTGGATTGGATCGCGAGCTTTATAGAAGCCTGGCCGGAGGGGGATCTGCTGGCTCAGGAGACCCGGGAGATGATCGGGCAGCTCTACTACGCTGCCAGGCATCAGATCACTCAGGAAGAGCTTACATTCATGCCTTTACTTCCTGAGGATGATGAAGCCATTTCCAGCAGAGCCAAAGCACTCAGTGAATGGTGTGAAGGGTATCTGTATGGGCTTGGCTTGGCAGGTGTGACCGAACAGATGCTGTCGGGGGATTCCAAAGAGGCGATTCAGGACCTGGCCCATTTCACCCGTCTGGATTATGACCAGCTTGAGTCTGGTGAAGCGACTGAAGTGGCCTATGTGGAGTTACAGGAGTTTTTAAAGGTGGTCACGCTGCTGATGTGGGAAGAGCTGTTCGAGATAAGGGGGGAATCGAATGCAGATGAGTGAATTCAAGCGCCGTCGTCGCGAGCTGATGCGAATGATGGGGCCTGGCAGTATTGCGATTTTACCCACTGCACCACTGCTGATCCGTAACCGGGATGTTCACTTTCCCTACCGGCCGGATAGCGATTTTTTCTACCTGACCGGTTTTCCTGAACCTGAAGCGGTGCTGGTTTTGATACCTGGGCGTAAGCAGGCCGAGTATATTCTGTTCAACCGGGAGTCGGACCCGGTAAAGGAGTTATGGGATGGGGCCCGTGCAGGACAGGAGGGGGCCTGTGAGAAGTATGGTGCCGATGACTCTTTTCCGATCGGTGACCTGAATGACATTTTGCCACGCATGCTGGAACAGTGTGAGCGGATTTTCTATGTCATGGGCTGTAACCCGAAATTCGACAAGTCTCTCTCTGAGTGGATCAATGCGATTCGCTGCGAATCGCGCAGCGGTGCCCAGGGCCCGGTCGAGATTATTGCGCTTGATCACTATCTGCACGAGATGAGGCTCTTTAAAAGTCGCTCAGAGTTGAAGGTTATGAGGCAGGCGGCACGAATATCAGCTAAAGCACATAAAAAGGTCATGCAGAGTTGCAAGCCGGGGGTCTGGGAGTATCAACTGGAAGCCGAGTTTATTAGAGAGTGCAGTCATCAAGGTGCTCGGGCACAAGCCTATCCACCGATCGTCGGTGCCGGCGCGAATGCCTGTACCCTGCACTACATCGATAACAAATGCCAGACTCAGACAAAACAGATGTTGCTCATCGATGCAGGCTGTGAGTATGACTACTATGCCTCAGATATAACCCGCAGTTATCCGGTTAACGGTCGATTTTCCGAGCCGCAACGTCAACTCTATGAGTTGGTATTGGCTGCCCAGGATGCCGCTATTGAAAAGGTCAAACCGGGTAACCACTGGAATGATCCTCATGATGCAGCGGTCAGGACGATTACCCGTGGTTTGATCAAGCTGGGAATCATTAAGGGCACCCTGGCAAAGTCGATACGCGAAGAGAAATATAAACCCTTCTTTCCTCATCGTACCGGCCACTGGCTGGGTATGGATGTTCATGATGTGGGGGATTACAAGGTGGATGGGGCCTGGCGAATGTTCGAGCCCGGTATGGCGTTAACCATCGAGCCCGGAATCTATATTCCAACCGGCAGCAAGGGCGTTGCGAAGAAGTGGTGGAATATCGGGATCCGTATCGAGGATGATGTGGTTGTCACCAAGGAGGGTTGCGATGTGTTGACCAAAGATGTTCCAAAGCGTGTTGCAGAGATTGAATCGTTAATGGCCTCAGTATGATTGTTCAACAGGATATTCTGATCGTTGGCGGAGGTATGGTCGGCGCCAGTCTGGCTCATGCCTTGAGTGGACACGGTTATAAAATAGGTGTGATTGAGGCCTGGCCACTGAGTTCCTCCAGTCAACCCAGCTATGATGACCGGGTGATTGCGCTCTCCTGGGGCAGTCGTCTGATTCTTCAGGCGATGGGAGTCTGGCATGGTATCGAAGCGGTTGCACAACCGATTCTGGATATTCATATCTCGGATCGGGGGCACTTCGGTTTCACCCGATTGAACCACCACCAGGAAGGGGTCGATGCCTTGGGCTATGTGGTGACGGCAAAGTCGCTCGGCAATGCGTTGTTGAGGGAACTCGATCAACGCCAGGATGTAGAGCTGATCTGTCCCGCACAGTTGAAGAGTTTTGCCGTTTCAGACAATGGTGTGGAGGCAAGGATCGAGCAGGATGGTCATGAGAAACGCATCAATGCCCGCTTACTGGTTGCAGCAGACGGTGGGGATTCACTGGTTCGTCGCTTCCTGTCGATTCCTCTGAAAGAGAAAAGTTATGGGCAGACGGCAATAATCGCCAATCTGAGTTGTGATCGTGAGCATCAATCTGTTGCCTATGAGCGCTTCACCGATACCGGTCCATTAGCCCTGTTGCCGATGACGGATGAACGTCTCTCAATGGTATGGACGGCTGAAGACCATCAGGTGGCGGAGTTGATGGGGCTCAGTGACCAGGCCTTTCTGGATCGCTTACAGGATCGGTTTGGTTACCGGTTGGGCAGATTGGAGCGGTTGGGTAAGCGGGTGGCCTATCCACTGCGACTGCGTCAGGCGGCCGAGCAGGTCAGGCCACGCATTGCCTTGATCGGAAATGCGGCCCATGCGATACATCCGGTCACCGGGCAGGGATTCAATCTTGGTTTGCGGGATGTTGCCGGATTGGCGGATCTGCTGGTTGAGGCGGCACAGCATGGCCGGGATCCAGGTGACCTTGAACTGCTGAATGAGTATCGGCAGTGGCGCGAGAGGGATCAGAACCGGGTGGCAGCGATTACCGACAGTCTGGCGCGATTGTTTGCAAACCCATTCGGGCCTTTGCGACTCATGCGAAACCTGGGCTTGGTAGGTCTCGATCTGATGCCTGGACTGAAACATCAGGTTGCCAGGCAGTTTATGGGGCTGAATGGACGATTATCAAAACTGGGCAGAGGAGTATCACTATGACGAATTCCCCATCCACTGTCGATCTGCTGATCGTTGGCGGCGGGATGGTCGGCAGTGCTTTGGCATGCGCCATGGCTGAGGCTGGCTTTGAGGTCACGGTAATTGATGTCAGGGAGCCTGCTCGGAGCTGGCCCGAGGATGAGGTCGATCTGAGAGTTTCCGCATTGACCCGGGCTTCACAGCGAATTCTTGAAAATCTGCAGGCCTGGCCCCGGATGGTTGAAATGCGGGTCAGTCCCTATGACAAAATGGAAGTATGGGATGCCGGAGGTAACGGGCGGATACATTTCAGTGCCGCTGAGATCGGTGAGATGGACCTGGGGCATATTGTGGAAAACCGGGTGACCCAGCTGGCTCTGTGGGAGCGTCTGGAGTCCTATCCCAACGTCCAGTTGCGCTTTCCGGAAAGAATCAGCAATCTGTTTTTGGGCGAGTCGCCAGAGGTTGAATTGCAGAGCGGTGAGCGGTTGACCGCCAAGCTGGTTGTGGCAGCCGATGGTCGGGACTCTGAGGTCAGACACCTGGCCGGAATCGATACCCGTGGCTGGGAGTATGATCAGCACGCCATTGTGGCCACCATTACCCCACAGCGGTTTCACGAGAATACCGCCCGTCAGCGCTTCATGAGTTCAGGACCGCTCGCCCTGTTACCGATCGATGATGGCCGCTGTTCCATTGTCTGGTCCACCAGTCCGACCCATGGCGAGTCGTTGATGTCGCTGGATGATGCGGGTTTTTGCCAGGCGCTGACCCAGGCCAGTGAAGCGGTTTTGGGCTCGATTCAGGCGACTGGCCCGAGAGGGCTGTTTCCGCTGCGACTCGAACATGCGGATACCTATATCCAACCGGGCCTGGCGCTTATCGGTGATGCGGCCCATGCCATGCACCCACTGGCGGGGCAGGGGGTCAATCTGGGGCTGATGGATGCCATGACCCTGGCGGATGTCTTGACCGAGGCGGGTACGGCTGGCAGGTCGATCGGATCGATGGCCACACTGCGTCGCTATGAACGAGCCAGGAAGGGGGCAAATATCGCCATGTTGGGTGCTATGGATGGCTTTAAGCGGTTGTTCAGCAACGAAGTGCCGCCGCTGCGTGTAATCCGCAACCTCGGCTTGAATCTTGCCGACCGTTCCGGCTTCGTGAAGCACCAGATCATGCGACGTGCAATGGGAATGATTGGCGACAGGCCGAGGCTGGCACGCTGATCAGCCGCCTGAAGTCGGCAATTCAGCTGACAGTTTATGAGGTTTTTGCGGATTGGCAACAGCCCGGTAGAAGAGTATAGTCATTCCTCGATCCACCCCCGTGGGAGAGAGCGGCAGATAGCCGACGCCGAAGGCGCAAACCCGCCCGGAATCGCTCAGGCAAAAGGACCGTGGGGAGAAGCCAAGTAAACTCAATTAGGCTTAGGTCGACTCTGGAGAGTGGTGTAACAACACCCACCGACGGGGCAGGCGCGCAGCAGGTTGCCTAAATGACCTTGTAATGCATGCGCCAAACTCTCAGGTTTTGGACAGAGGGGCGGCGCGGATGATCTCATCCGCGCCGCCCTTTTTTGTGTGCAATCTGAACCCACGGGTTCAGGTTTAAACCGGGAGAAGTTTAATGAACAAACAGACCGTCCTCTATCCCAAGCATCAGCAGATGGGAGCCAAACTGGTGCCCTTTGGTGGTTGGGATATGCCTCTACACTATGGTTCCCAGCTTCAGGAACACCATCAGGTGCGTCAGGATGCGGGCATGTTCGATGTCTCACACATGACCGTTGTCGATCTGCAGGGGGCCGGGGTCAAATCCTATCTGCGCCAGCTGCTGGCCAACGATGTCGAGCGTTTGAAGAATGAGGGTAAAGCACTCTACTCCTGTATGCTGAATGAGCAGGGTGGTGTGGTGGACGATCTGATCGTCTACTACCTGGGTGACGAGTGGTATCGCATGGTGGTGAATGCGGCCACCACTGAGAAAGACCTGGCATGGATGGAGAGCCAGTCTGGCGGGTTCGAACTGGAGATGACTCCAAGACGTGATCTGGCGATGATTGCGGTACAGGGGCCGAATGCAAAATCAAAGACGCTGCCGCTACTCTCGGAAAAATTACAGCAGGCTGGTGAGCTGAAGCCTTTCAATGCCCTGGCCGATGGGGATTGGTTTGTCGCCAGTACCGGTTATACCGGTGAGGATGGCTTCGAAATCATGGTGCCTGGGGATCAGGCCGCAGACTTCTGGCAGGCGCTGAGTGATGCGGGAGTAGCACCCTGTGGTCTGGGTGCGAGGGATACTCTGCGTCTTGAGGCGGGTATGAATCTCTACGGTACCGACATGGATGATGAGATCTCCCCGCTTGAGGCAGGACTGGCCTGGACCGTGGCCTGGGAGCCGGCAGACCGGCAATTCATCGGTCGTGGCCCCTTGGAAGCTCAGCGCAAGGATCCCGAGAAAAAGAAATTCATCGGTCTGGTCTTGACCGGACGAGGGGTGCTGCGTAACCATTTGAAACTGTTTAACGGAGAGCAGGAGATCGGTGAGATTACCTCAGGGGGCTTTTCACCCACCCTGGAGCGATCCATCGCTTTTGCTCGTGTATCGCCTGATGTTGGAGAGAGCTGTGATGTTGAGATTCGCGGCAAACGGGTTCCGGCTCAGGTAGTGAAACCACCTTTCGCACGTCAGGGTAAAGCTGTCCTGGCGCTGTAACAATCGATCAATATTTTTCTAAAGGATAGTCACATGAGTAATACACCCACCGACCGTCGTTATGCGAAATCCCACGAATGGATAAAAGATGAAGGTGACGGCAGTCTGACCATCGGAATTACAGATCATGCGCAGGAGCTGCTGGGTGATCTGGTATTCGTCGATCTACCGGAAGTCGGTCAGTCTCTTGATGCCGGGGGCGATTGCGCGGTCGTTGAATCGGTCAAAGCGGCCTCGGATGTCTACAGCCCGGTAAGCGGTGAAGTGATCGCAATCAACGATGCTCTGGATGGCGCACCCGAGACGATCAATGAGGATGCCTTTGGCGATGGCTGGATGTTCAAAGTCAAAGCGTCCGATATGTCTGAACTGGACGGCCTGATGGATGCTGAGGGCTATGACGCCCTGGTGGCTGAGGAAGAGTAGGACGCAGGGTTTTAATACAAGCGATTGACGAGGCGGATATGCCATTTATCCCACACACAGAAGATGATATTCAGGAGATGCTGGCGACCATTGGGGTCGAGAGTATCGATGACCTGTTCGATGAAATTCCAACTGAGCTTCGCTGCGGAGAGTTGCAGGAGATTCCCCCGGGATTGCCTGAGATGGAAGTGGCCAGTTTGATGCAGAGTCGTGCCCGCACCGACGGAGAGCCGCTCTGTTTCATCGGCGCGGGAGCCTATGATCACCATATCCCGGCAGCGGTGTGGGAGTTGACCACCAGGGGAGAGTTCTACACGGCCTATACCCCCTATCAGGCGGAGGCCAGTCAAGGTACTCTGCAGTTACTCTATGAGTTTCAGTCGATGATGACCGGTCTGACTGCAATGGATGTCTCCAATGCGTCACTCTATGATGGTGCCTCAGCCTTGGCCGAAGCCGTCCTGATGGCGGTAAGAGGTAATCGCAAGTCCAAATCGAAGCGGATTCTGTTGCCTGCAAATCTGCATCCGCACTATCGTCGGGTGGCCCGCAGTATCGTCCGTAATCAGAAGATCGAACTGGTTGAAGTGGCTTATGACAAGTCGACCGGTCAGGTCGATATGGCGGATCTGGAAAAACATGCCGGCGAGGACTATGCCGCACTGGTGATCCCCCAGCCAAACTTTTTCGGTGTCCTGGAACAGACCGATCTGTTGACCGACTGGGCGCATCAAAATGGCATGCTGGCGATCGCGGTGGTCAATCCTCTGGCCATGTCGCTGCTCAAGCCGGCTGGTGAGTGGGGTGAACAAGGTGCCGATATCTGTTGTGGCGAAGGTCAGCCCCTGGGGGCTCCGCTCGCCTCAGGCGGACCCTATTTCGGTTTCCTCTGTTGCACGGATAAGTTGGTCAGACAGATGCCCGGACGGATCATCGGCAAGACGGTGGATATGGACGGCAAGCCGGGCTACGCATTGACCCTGCAGGCCCGTGAGCAGCATATCCGTCGCTCGAAAGCGACTTCGAACATCTGTACCAATCAGGGGCTGATGGTCACGGCTGCCACCATCCATATGGCCATCATGGGGGCTGAAGGCTTGCAACGGGTCGCCGCAACTTCCCATGCCAATACTCAGAAACTCTCTCAGGCGCTATCCAGTCTGCCTGGTGTGGAGCCGCTCTTCAGTGGCGCGGTTTTCCATGAGCAGGTCATGAAACTGCCGATAGAAACTGCGACGGCGCTGGGCATGCTGGCATCCGATAACGTGCTCGGTGGATTCAATCTGCAGGATGACTATCCGGAACTGGGTGATGCGGTATTGGTCTGTGCGACAGAATTGCGCAGTGATGATGATATTGAAAACTATCGGGGTAAGCTGGAGCAGGTGATTCAATCACAAGCCCAGACGCCTTCTCAGTAGTAACCGGATTGGTGAGTTATGATTTACGATCATTCGCGAAAAGGTAGAAGAGCCACTGCACAGGCTCCATTGGAAAAACCTGAACTGACAGGGATTCCTGCGGAGATGGTGCGTACCAGTCGGCCCAATCTGCCGGAGATTTCCGAGATGCAGGCGGTCAGACACTTTACCCGTCTGTCGCAGAAGAATTTCTCAATCGATACGCACTTCTATCCATTGGGTTCCTGCACCATGAAGTATAACCCCAGGGCGTGCAATACCCTGGCGAGTCTGCCGGGACTGCTGTCCCGCCATCCGCTGGCGCCGGATACGCACAGTCAGGGTTTCATGGCCTGTCTCCATGATCTGCAGGAGATCCTGAAACACGTTACCGGCATGCATGCGGTCTCGCTCTCTCCAGCGGCTGGTGCCCAGGGCGAGTTTGCCGGTGTGGCGATGATTCGCGCCTACCACGATGCACGTGGGGATGATCAGCGTAGCGAGATTCTGGTGCCGGATGCGGCTCATGGTACCAACCCTGCGTCTGCGGTGATGTGCGGCTATAAAACCCGGGAGATTCCCACCGGAGCGGATGGGGATATCGATGTGGAGGCGCTGCGGGAAGCATTGGGCCCGCAAACAGCGGGTATCATGTTAACCAACCCCTCCACGGTAGGTGTCTTCGAACGACGCATCAAAGAGATTGCCAGCATGGTGCATGAGGCCGGCGGGCTGCTCTACTATGATGGCGCCAATCTGAATGCGATCCTCGGTAAGGTTCGCCCGGGTGACATGGGGTTTGATGTGATTCATATGAATCTGCATAAGACCTTTTCAACACCTCATGGTGGCGGTGGTCCGGGAGCGGGTCCAGTGGGTGTCAGTGAGCGCCTGGAGCCCTATCTGCCTGTACCGATGGTTGACTATGATGGTCAGGAGTACCGTTGGCTGAGCGAAAAGGATCGACCGGATACCATTGGCCGGCTCTCCGCCTTTGCCGGTAATGCGGGTGTGCTGCTGCGTGCCTATGTCTACGCCCGTCTGTTGGGTCGTGAAGGTATGCATCGGGTCTCCGAGTTCTCAACACTGAATGCCAACTATCTGCTGAAACGCTTGATGGAGGCCGGTTTCGATGCCGCCTATCCGGAGCGACGGGCCAGTCACGAATTTATTCTGACCCTGAAGAAGCAGGCCAGGGATCTGGATGTGAATACCATGGATTTCGCCAAACGCATGCTCGATTATGGTGTTCACGCTCCCACCACCTACTTCCCACTGCTGGTGCCGGAGTGTTTGCTGATAGAGCCAACCGAGTCCGAGGCCAAAGAGGAGTTGGATCAGTTTGTCGAGATCATGCGCACCATCAAGCAGGAGGCTGAGAATCAGCCCGAGCTGGTGAAACAGGCACCCCATACCATGCCGGTCAAACGTCTGGATGATGTGCGTGCGGCCAGGGAACTGGATCTGGCCTATAAAGCCGAGGATTGATCTCACAGGATTGTGGCACTGCGGATCGACGCCAATCAACGTGAACCTGTCACCCATGTCGTCTGTGGCGTTGCTCTCGCCACGATGGCATTGGGATAACACCTTCAGCCTTGTATCGCTGTACAATAGCAATCTTTGTAACAGTTTAAAGGACAAGAGGCAGTTATGTCGGCTCTGATCTGCGGCTCATTCGCTTTCGATACCATCATGGTCTTTCATGACCATTTCAAACACCACATCCTTCCGGAGCAGGTTCATATCCTGAATGTCTCTTTCCTGGTTCCCGATATGCGACGGGAGTTCGGTGGCTGCGCCGGAAACATTGCCTATAACCTGAATATGCTGGGTGGAGAGGGTAAGCCGGTCGGTACTGTCGGTGACGATTTCGAACCCTATGCTAAATGGATGGATGAGTGTGGTGTCAGCCGGGATCATATTCGAGTGGTTCCCGGCAGCTATACCGCTCAGGCCTATATCACCACGGATAAAGACGACAATCAGATCACCGCTTTTCATCCCGGTGCAATGAACCTGGCACACGAGATCGATGTCTCAAAGATCGATGACTGCAGCTTGGGAATGGTCTCGCCAGACGGCAGGCAGGGCATGCTAGAGCATGCCGAACAGTTCGCCGAATCCGACGTACCTTTCATTTTTGACCCTGGTCAAGGCATGCCGATGTTCGATGGCGATAGTCTGCTGAAGTTTGCTGAGCAGGCTACCTGGATGGCTTTCAATGACTATGAAGCGATGCTGATGCAGGAGAGAACCGGCAAGAGCCTGAAGCAGTTGGCGGAGATGGTGGAGGCTGTCATTGTCACCCGGGGAGCCGAAGGATCAGAGATCGTTACCCGGGACGCATCATTTCAGATTCCCAATGCACCGGTGAAAGCGGTGGTTGATCCTACCGGATGTGGTGATGCTTACCGGGCGGGGCTGATCTATGGCCTGATGAACGAGATGGACTGGCAGACCACAGGTCGAATCGCCTCTTTGATGGGGGCAATCAAGGTTGAGCAGGCCGGGACACAAAACCATATTGTCTCTGCTGAATCCTTTGCGCATCGTTTTGAAAAAGCGTTTGATTATCGATTTTGAACTATTCAATCAAATCCTGGTGAACCCACCGGGGTTGGCTTAACAGATCCTTGGAGAGGTATGAGATGAGTGATTGTGATCGCCATCAACCATCATTGAAACCTGTGGATGAGGCATTGGCGCTGCTGCTGTCGCAGGCTGAATCTGTTACAGATATAGAGTCGGTGCCACTTAACCAGGCACTGGGAAGAGTACTGGCCGAGCCGGTTAAGAGTCAGGTCGATGTGCCTCCCTGGGATAACAGCGCAATGGATGGTTATGCGGTCAATTCCGCTGACCTGTCGGACGACAAAGCGTATCTGACGATCGATCAGCGGATTGCCGCGGGTTCGGTGGGTAGCTCCCTCAAGCCGGGAACCGCAGCCCGCATCTTTACCGGCGCCCCGGTGCCACCCGGTGCGGATGTGGTCGTGATCCAGGAGGTTTGCGAGGCAGATGGAGATCGTTTGATCATCAAGGAGAAACCGGCAGCTGGTGCGAATATCAGAAGTGCCGGTGAGGATATCCTGCAGGGCGAGGTGATTCTGAAGCCGGGGTTACGTCTTGCACCACAACATCTTGGACTGGCAGCATCAGTGGGTGTGGCAGAGTTGTCGGTCTACCGCAAATTGAAGGTGGCGTTGTTTTCCAGTGGCGATGAACTGGTGATGCCGGGTAATCCACTCGGCTCAGGACAGATCTACAACTCCAATCAATTCACCCTGACCGGGCTGTTGCAGCAGTTGGGTTGTGAAACCATTGAAATGGGCATTGTCGAGGATACCTTTGAGGCGACTTGCGATGCGCTGCGACAGGGTGCTGAAGAGGCCGATCTGGTGCTGGCTTCAGGTGGGGTGTCCGTGGGGGAAGAGGATCATGTAAAGCCTGCCGTGGAGAGCCTGGGTTCACTGGACCTATGGAAAATTGCCAGTCGGCCGGGAAAACCTTTGGCTTTCGGACATATCAAAGGTACTCCGTTTCTCGGCTCTCCGGGAAATCCGGTTTCCCTGTTCGTCACCTTCACGATCTTTGGCAGGCCATTCATCAAAAAGATGCAGGGCTTGACCACAGGCATTCAGCCGATCTGCCGCAAGGTTGTGGCGGGCTTCGAAAAGGCGGCAACCGACAAGCGCCAGGAGTATGCCCGTGGCCAGCTGGAGATCGATGAGCAGGGACGTGAGGTGGTCAGATTGTATTCCAATCGATCCTCAGGCGTCTTGACCTCAGTCGCCTGGGCCAATGGCTTGGCCGTGTTACCCCCGTTGACGGAAATAAAGCCTGGTGATGTTGTGGATTTCATACCCTACAGTGAATTGATCAGCTGATTTCGACTCTAAACCCTTCAATAGAGAGTGTATCTGTTAAGCTTGTTGGGATAATAGGATTAAGAGAATCAACCGCAAAAGTACGCCAATCACCGCAAAATGCCGCGAATAACTTTCACATCAAGGCCATTATTTGCGTAATTCGCGGTGATTTGCGTCTATTGGCGGTTTTTCAGGCGCAACAGGGTGCATTGGATTAGTGTTAACAGGCCCTAAGTGCCAATCGGGTCAATCATATTGATGAATCAGCTATTTTAGTCTGTGCGAGGGTTTTTGGATGGTTCAACTACGTTTGTTTGCAAGATTCAGAGAAGAGCTGGGTGTCGATTCGGAGCAGTTGGAATCGGATGACCTGCGCTGTGTAGAGGATCTGCTCAGCCGGTTGCGCCAGCGCGGTGGAGCCTGGTCGAGACTGTTGGCGGAGGACCAACGGATCATGATGGCGGTGAACCAGGAGATGGCCAATCCTCAGACACCCCTGCAGGCGGGGGATGAGATCGCCCTGTTTCCACCGGTCACCGGAGGCTGAAGCATGTATACCATCCGGGTGGATAGTGAGCCTTTCGATCCAAACCATGAAGTGGATCTGTTGCGGGGTGAGGATCCTGCCATCGGCGCGGTAGTCTCGTTCATCGGTTTGATGCGTGATCTCAACGAGGGTGACCGGGTCGACAACATGTTCCTCGAGCACTACCCCGGTATGACCGAGAACGCCCTGGAACAGATCGTAAAACTTGCCTTTGAACGCTGGCAGCTGCAGGGCTGCCGGGTTGTACATCGGGTTGGTGAGTTGAAGCCGACCGACCCGATCGTTCTGGTCGCCGTGGCCTCAGCCCATCGTAAGGAGGCATTTCAGGCTTGTGAGTTCATCATTGATTATCTGAAGACTCAGGCGCCATTTTGGAAAAAGGAGGCAACCGAAAATGGCGAACGGTGGGTTGACGCCCGCGACAGTGATGACGAGGCAATCCGTCAGTGGTCCCAGGCAGGGAGTGATCATTAGCCTGGAATAGAACTGTTTTGCCATAACGCTTATCTCTTTGATTCAGGGTATTCCGGATGAGTATCGCCCTGGTTTGATTAAGGATTGAAGCGCAGGAGAGGCGCCATGAACCGAACTCAATGGGTGTTGACAGGATTGATCCTGCTGCCCCAATCCGCCGTTGCTTACGATAGCGTTGTGGGAGCGAGACTGGGTTCATTGGGTTTCGGTATTGAAGCGGGCTATGGTCTGACAGAACAGTTCAAAGCCCGGCTCGGTTTCAATCGATACGACTTCGGTTTCGATGCCAAGGTGGATGGGGTTGAATACGATCTCGATCTGCAGTGGCGGAGCCTCTCTCTGGTTGCCGATTGGCACCCTTTTAGATCCAAATCCTCATTTCGCTTTACTGCCGGTGTTTTCCGCAACAACAATGAAATCAGCGGCTCTTCCGCTGTTGAAAACCTGACCATAGGCAATACTGTCTACCCTGGGGTAGGTTTGGATGCGGTTGTGGGTTTCAGGTCTTATGCGCCCTACCTGGGGGTAGGCTGGGATACCGGTGTCAACAAACAGCAGGGTTGGGGGTTCAATGTGGATCTGGGGGTTCTCTATCAGGGGGCCGGTAGTGTCGACCTGATGCCCACCGGCGCCCTGGCAGACCTGGTTGATCCAAACGATGTTAGATTGGAAGAGCAACGGTTTGAGGATGATATCGAGGATTATCGCTACTACCCGGTCTTCTCGTTTGGTTTCTCCTACCGTTTTTGAGCCGCCGCAATCGTTTGCAGCAGAGTCCGCCAGGCAAGGGCTGATCGACCCGGCTATCTTGCGTGTCTGCATTCTGTCTGAAAGGGGGGCATGAAAAAGCCGGGATGTACCGCAATCATCCCGGCTGGAGATCAGGAAGCTGAGCTACTTCTTGTTCGAGTGAAGCAGAACCTGCTCGAAGATGTTGCGTTTGATTCTGCTGCGAATCGGTTCCGGCAGGTTATGCCAGGCTTTGGCTACTTCAATGGATTCATCATCCATTACGGCAGAGGTGTTCTCGCCGAACATCAGCCAGGCTGGATTGACGTCCAGGACCTGTGCGATTTCGTCAATTTTTCTAGGGCGCAGGCTTTTGCCGTTTTCAATCTTTTGAATGACGGCCTGATTGGTGCCGGCGCGCAGAGCCAGTTCCTCTTGCGTCCAGCCTCTCTCCCGTCTTTTTCTGCGTAGTCTAGAGCCTAGAGTATCCATTTCCCGCGGTATATAGGTTTCAAATTTTTGTGCGTGTACGTAGCTCATTGTCCTTCCCATTGGATGCCTAAAGGTTGTTGCATCGTCTTGTATCTGGTAGCGGCGCATCCAACGAAAACTTGACACTCTGGATTTGTCCGTCACAACGCCTGTGAAATTAATTCCAGTACATGGGAATAATGTGACTAAGTTCACAGTATCCTAACATGGGCTGTGTGTCAGAAAATCGCAGATATCCAAAAAAATGTCACATTGGAGAATGGGGTTCCTGTGATAACATGCCCAGCCATGCTGACTTACCCCGACATAGATCCCGTAATCGTGACCTTGGGGTCAATCGACATCTATTGGTACGGTGTGATGTATATGATTGGCTTCTTCGGCGGCTGGTGGCTTGGGCGTATCCGTGTCGGTAAGCCCGGTATCGTCTGGAACACCAAGCAGGTGGACGATATCGTCTTCTACATTGTGCTCGGAGTGGTCGGTGGTGGTCGAATCGGCTATCTGCTGTTTTATGATCTGCAGAGCTTCCTGGCCAATCCATTGATCATTTTTATGGTCTGGGAGGGCGGAATGGCCTTCCACGGCGGTTTGATCGGTGTGTTGCTGGCAATGTGGTATTTTGCCCATAAAGAGGGGCGGACCTTTTTTGAGGCAACCGACTTTATTGCGCCGCTGGTCACCATTGGTCTGGGTGCCGGTCGCTTGGGTAACTTCATCAACGGGGAACTCTGGGGGGGAGTCACCTCACTGCCCTGGGGTATGCAGGTGCCCTGCATCGAGGCCGACAACCTGTGTGCCCGCCTGGGGCTGCCGCCGGACACGGTCATCTCGCCTCCGGTACATCCCAATCAGCTCTATGAGTTCCTGCTTGAAGGGGTACTGCTGTTTACCATCCTCTGGCTCTTCTCGGCCAAGGCCAGGCCGAGGATGGCAGTCTCCGGACTGTTTCTGATCTGCTACGGGACATTTCGCATCGCCATCGAGTTTGTTCGCCTGCCCGATCTGCACATCGGTTACCTGGCGTTTGACTGGCTGACCATGGGGCAGCTGTTGAGTGTGCCAATGATTCTGTTTGGTGTTTTGTTGCTCTATCTCGCCTACCGTAGAGAACCAATGCCTGCTTGAAGCCCGTTACATAACCTATTATGGTGCCGGGTTGAAAAGCAGATTTATAGGCAACAGCATGCAACAGTATCTTGATCTAATGCGCCATGTGCGGGATTTCGGGGTTACCAAGGAGGATCGAACCGGCACGGGTACCCGCAGTGTATTTGGTTATCAGATGCGTTTCGATCTCTCCCAGGGATTTCCTCTGCTGACTACCAAAAAGCTGCACCTGAGATCGATCATCCATGAGTTGCTGTGGTTTCTGCAAGGCGATACCAATATCCGCTATCTGAAGGAGAATGGGGTCAGTATCTGGGATGAGTGGGCTGATGAAGAGGGCAATCTTGGTCCTGTCTATGGCTATCAGTGGCGCTCCTGGCCAACCCCGGGGGGTGGCCATGTTGACCAGATCGCTCAGCTGGTGGAACAGATCCAGGCGAATCCGGACTCTCGGCGTCTGATCGTCTCAGCCTGGAATCCGGCCCAGGTCGATGCGATGGCTCTGCCTCCTTGCCACTGCCTGTTCCAGTTCTATGTGGCGGAGGGCCGGCTCTCCTGTCAGCTCTATCAACGCAGTGCGGATATATTCCTCGGTGTGCCGTTCAATATCGCCTCATATGCCCTGCTGACCATGATGGTGGCTCAAGTCGCCGGCCTCGAGCCGGGGGATTTTGTGCATACCTTTGGCGATGCTCATCTCTATCTGAATCACCTGGATCAGGTGGAGTTGCAGCTCTCCCGGGAACCGAAAGCCCTGCCTCGCATGTCGATCAATCCAGAGGTGAAGGATATCTTCGCGTTTCGCTTCGAGGATTTTGAATTGACCGATTACGACCCGCACCCCCATATCAAGGCCCCGGTCGCGGTTTGATGCCTATAAATAAGGAGTCGATGTGTCGATAATCTCGCTTGTCACAGCAATGGCAAATAACGGTGTGATCGGTCGCGATAACCGCCTGCCCTGGCATCTGCCTGCCGATCTGCAGCACTTCAAGTCTCTGACAATGGGAAAGCCGATCCTGATGGGGCGGAATACCTGGGAGTCCCTGCCTGGACTGCTGCCCGGTCGAAGGCATATCGTGGTGACCCGCAATCAGGCCTATGTTGCCCCTGGCGCCGAGGTGGTGCACTCGGTAGGGGAGGCTTTGGCGGCGGTGGAAGGGGAGCCGGAGATCATGATCGTTGGTGGCAGCCATTTTTATGCTGAGATGCTGCCCAGAGCGGATCGTCTCTATCTGACATTGGTGGACGCGGAGGTCGGGGGAGATGTGCAATTTCCTGAAATCGATTGGCAGGAGTGGCAGGAAGTGGCGCGTGAAAACCATTCGGCGGACGAAAAGAATGCCTATGACTACGCTTTTGTTGACCTGGTCCGACGACCTTCCGTAGCGGACAATTGAAAACGGTTTGGGTTTACTTGTCTATCTGGCCGGGCAACTCAGATGGTAGGGTTTCGGTGGCTTGTGTTTCCGAAGTTTCAACGCTGTGAGCTGACCACCCCAGAAGCATCCGCTATCCAGTGACCAGACATTGTCGATCTGTCGGTAGCCCAGTGTCGACCAGTGACCGAACAGAATCTTGTCATGCCGGCTTTTTCTGCCGGGCACCGCATACCAGGGGATGGAGGTATTCATATGGAGCTCCGGTGCGCCTTTGTCCCGCATCGACAATCGGCCATCCCGGGTGCAGTAGCGAAGTCGGGTGAAGCAGTTGGTGATATAGCGTAATCTCTCCATGCCGCTGAGGTTGTCCCGCCACTTATCCGGTTTATCCCCATACATCTGCTGGCAAAAATCGTGAAATCCCGACCCGCGAAGGGTCTTTTCCAACTCCCGGGCGCAGCTCAGTGCTTTCGTGAGATCCCATTGGGGTGGCAGGCCGGCGTGAACCATGCTGATGTTGCGCTTGCTATGGTGGACCATGATGGGGCGATGGCGTAACCAATCGATCAGATCCTGGCTGTCCGGCGCATCGAGAATATCCATCATGCTGCCCTGTTTCTGATGAGTCCGGTTCCCCTGAGAGATGGCCAGCAGGTGCAGGTCGTGGTTGCCCAATACGCAGACGGCCCGGTTACCCAGGGATTTGATGAAGCGCACCACCTGAAGTGATTTTGGTCCCCGGTTTACCAGGTCTCCGGCAAACCAAAGCTTATCTTTGGCTGGATCAAAGCGTATCAGCTCCAAAAGCTGTTGCAGTTCATCGTAACAGCCCTGTACATCCCCAATTGCATAGATAGCCATAGTTGTTCTTGATATTGCCTGGTTGAATCTCTGGCGGTTACCTGTTGGGTGCTTGAAGCTGAGTGAAACTGCCTGTTGACTGAAGTTGGATGAACCCTGTCAATGATTCATCTTCGGGCTCAATGCCTAGTGAAGACTGCCGGGGCGGGCCAGAGAAAAGGCCGGAATCAGAGCGTCAAAATGGTTCCCCTGAGCGTCGATCATATCGTAACTGCCCTGCATGCTACCGACCGGAGTGTCCAGAACAGTGCCGCTGGTGTAGCGGAAGGTCTCTCCCGGGTTGAGCTGCGGCTGCTCCCCAACTACCCCCTCGCCACGGACCTCCTGGGTTTTGCCGTTGGCATCAGTAATGATCCAGTGGCGATTCATGAGGCGCGCGGAGGATTCTCCGTCGTTGCGAATGGTGACTGTGTAGGAAAAGACATATCGCTGCTCTTTGGGCAGAGATTGGGCCTCGATGTATCGAGTCTCAACCTCAACTTCGATATGGTGCTTCGTTTCCTTTTCCATCTTTATCAAACCTGATCGTTAATATTGCTCTGCTGTCTGCTCAACAGTTCTCATTGATTAAAGGGTACTGGGGCACAGTGGGTAGTGCAATAGCGGAAAGGGGGTTATTGGTGATCCGCTCTGTATGCTATTTGGCCGCATCCCGCGTATTAGGTTCAGCCGACGCAATGCTATTGGAATAGTTCTGGTAAATCCGATGGTTAGCAAATGCTTGAGAATTCTATCAAGAAATAAATTCCGGTGCCGATACGCTGATCAGGAAACATTACAGGAATCCGGCGAAATGAGAGTTGGTCTATTGCTCCTGCTTTGCTTCGTCGTACCGCTTGGCGGTGCGGTTGAGCTTGCACCTGAGAGTCAGGCGCTGCTTGCTGCCGCAACCTCCGGCGAAGTGGATCGGGTCAATGATCTGCTGTCACAAGGGGTTGACGTCAACACGAAAAACCCGACCGGCCGCTCAGTTCTGCATATTGCGGCATTCAATGGCAATCTGCAGACCGTACGCGCTCTGTTGGCTGCCGGTGCGGATGCAAATCTGGCCGACGGTGCCGGTCTTACACCATTGATGGAAGCGGCATCCTTTGGTCATCTTGAGGTAGTCAGGCTGCTGATACAGCGTGGCGCTGATGTCAATGCGGCGGATCAGGCCGGCAACACACCGCTGACCCTGTCAAATCGGGGACGTCACACAGAGGTCTCCGCCCTGTTGACTGAGATGGGCGCGACAGAGGGTGGCGGCAAGGAAGAGAAGAAGTAGTGCGAGGTGCTTCTCACAAAACCTGAATTTTTGCGATGTTTTCGCTGCAACAACGTGATGCGTGTCTAAGTAAACAACGTAATGCACGTGAATAATTGTTATTAAGTCATTGATTGGACTTGTAAGAGAAATGAAAAGGCAACATCTTCATCATAAACCAGACTTCTTTGCCGTGGTGGTGGTGTTGGTCATGATAGGCTTTGGTTTGACGTTGGCTGTTCAGGTTGGGGCTATTGATCGGCATGAGGTGGTACACAGCGAAGTATCCCAGGCTGAGGCCGGATAACCCTGAAGTCTTTGGTTATCTGTCTGATAGTTAACCTGGTTTGACTGACCCCTGAACCCAGGGGGTCGTGGTTCCCGTTATAGGTAAAAAACTGACCTTGTCATCAGCTTGGAGGTCAGATTCATTGCCGTTTTAATCGGTTGAGGAAGCTCGGCACCGCCCGCCTTGAGGGCTAACGCGGCATGTTCGGCTTCATCCGTCTTCATCTGCTGTAATACGGCATGGGTTCGCTTGTCCTGCTGTGGGACGCGATTGATATGCTCATCCAGATGGGCTCCGACCTGGTTTTCAGTTTCGGCCACAAAACCCAGGCTCCATTTATCACCAGCCAATCCGGCTGCGGCACCAAGCATGAATGAACTGGCATACCAGAATGGGTTGAGCAGACTTTTGCGATTATCCAACTCTACCAGTCGCTTTTCGCACCATGCCAGGTGGTCATTCTCCTCCTGGGCGGCTCTCTCCATCTGCTCTCTGACTTGCGGCAGTCGAGCGGTCAGTGCCTGGCCCTGGTAGAGTGCCTGGGCACATACCTCACCGGTATGATTGATGCGCATCAGGCGTGCGGTCAGGTCCCGCTCTTCGTCCGACAGTTCGGTCTCATCGATGCCTTCTGCGGGATCGGCTCTTTCGGTGACCAGAGGTCTGCCGAACAGGGTTCGAACTGCACTGTCCAGCCCCATCAACAGGTGGTCTGCCATTTTGTAGTCGCGTTCACTCATGGGGAAACCTTAGCCTTAAAAGGAGGGGTTCTTCAACTTTGTTTGATTGGCTTAGCCAGCGATTTGTTCACTTTCACTGCGGTGAGCCTGTCGGCCGGCCGCAGTGTCGCGGTGAATATTCACGATTGCCGGGTCGCCAGGGAGATCTCTATGCACGGGAAACGGGCTGCTCGGTTGCTACCCCGGCACGGTGCCACTGTTGGTGGATCAACTCGATCGGATGGTATACATCGATGTCGAGCCCGGCCTGTCTGATCTGCTGGCGAAACTGCATGGCACAGCCGGTGCTGGAGGTGATCAGAATTTTCGCGCCGTTCGCTTTGAGGTGGTTTAGTTTGATCTCACCAAGCTGATTGGATATCTCCGGTTGGGTAAGCAGGTAACTCCCTGCTGCGCCGCAGCATAGTTCATTCTCAGCCAATTCGACCAATTCGAGCTGTGGGATCTTGTTCAGTATTTGCCAATCCGTGCTGTCCCGTGAAGAGCAGGGTCGATGCAGGGTCGCCCTGATTGGCAAGGGTGCCAGTTCAGGCATCTCCCGGTCCGGCAACTGCAGTAGAAAATCAGAGATTGAGATCAGTGGCAGCCGGCTCGCCTGCTGCTCTGCCAGTTCCAGATGGCATGCGGTGGCCAGGGTAATCAGGTTTTGCGCGTTGCTCTTACCGGTCTGCGCACGGATGGCGTCACACTGCTGCCCGGCCTCCCTGATAAAGCCATTATGTCGATGCATGGCACCACAACACCCGGTGCTGGCAGGGATATCGACCGCATAACCAAGGCCACTCAACAATTGGATGGCATTCTGTACCAGATTGTCGTCGATTTTCGAGCCAATACAGCCGGTGAACAGCTGGACCTTTTTTCCTGTCGGTTTTGTGGATGGATAGAACCCGGTCCGATTCACCGGCGTCCGGGGCAGTTGCTCTGCCATGGCGAGCAACTGCCTGAAACGCTTTACTGGCAGTTTTCTTAACAGGGCAAGCGAGCCCGATTTACGTGCCATATGATAGAGGCGTATCCAGTTATTGAGTCTGTCGTTATGGCTCAATTGATGGAGGAGCTGTTTCAGCAGTGGTTTTTTTCGATGTTCTGAGGTTATTGTTGCGCGACTGGCATCCAGCAGGCTGCCATATTTCACTCCGGATGGGCAGGCGGCTTCACAGGCGCGGCAGTTGAGGCAACGGTCAAGATGGAGTTCGACATGGGAGTGCAGGTCGATCTCGCTTTTCGCCAATGCCTGAATCAGACTGATCCGGCCACGAGGTGAATCAGCCTCGCTGGCGAGCAGTCGATAGGTTGGGCATACAGTCAGGCAGAGACCGCATTTTACGCAGCGGTCTGCTTCAACAAGCAGGTCTTCAGGTGTCACAACGGGCAGCGTTTCCGGAAAAGATCGGCCATTTTACCTGAATCGTGCTGTCAGTTGGAGAAATCATGATGATTCAGCGTCAAATCGATATCACCCGGCAGGTTGGTTTATCGGGTTGAGGAGAGTGGTCCCAGTCACTAAGATTGGACATGATCTTGAACAACGGGTTCTGCTAACAGCTCCCACACCATAACGCCGAGGCTATGCCATGTCCTACTATCGTTATCACCTCTTTTTTTGTGTCAATGAGCGAGAGGATGGGCGTCCCTGCTGTGGCGTCCATGGCAGCAAGGCGATGCGTGACTACCTGAAAGGCCGGGTTAAGGAGCTGGGTTTGACCGGACCGGGCGGGGTAAGGGTCACCACCGCAGGCTGTTTTGATCGCTGCGACCTTGGGCCGGTTCTGGTGATCTACCCGGAGGCGGTCTGGTATACCTTCGTGGATCGTGACGATATTGACGAGATCCTAAAGCGCCATCTGATTGAGGGGGAGATCGTCGAGCGACTGACCGTTTAGCTTTCTGAGCCGGGTCGCCTACGGGTAATTTGCAGCTATTTCAGGAACTCATTCATGTTTTGCCTATTCGCCCGGCAGATTTTCCTAAAGCGCCAAACGATGCTGCCGCTACTCAGTAGAAGTTGAGGATTGAGTGGTGTAGAGTGGCTTGCCGCTATTAATGCTAAAGCGTGACGCGGGTTGGTATTGGAGTGAAAAAATAGCCATTTCATTGCTTATAATCCCTTGCATTAGCCGAGTGATTGTATACTATTAAGAAATTAGTCTAAGTTTCCTCACTTAATGGACTGTTTCGTATGGGATTTTGGAGTTTGCCATGTCAGGTTTAGCCCGTTTAGCTACCCCTTTTATTCTTATGTTAGCGCTCGTCGCCTGCGGTGGTGGTGATGCAGAGACCCCTTGGGATAGCAGTGGCGGTTCCACCACAGATGGCACTGGTGGCGATATCGATGATGTGGGAACAGGTCAGGCAACGATCCTGCTCGGTAACGGATCGGGTTCCTCATTCCAAGCCGGTGAACTGGATGTTGCTGTAGCCTCCTTGTCTGCTGGTGGTCAGACCTCAGTGCGGGCAACTCTCGCGGATGTAAGTGGAAATCTTTACCAGCAAAGTGCAACCGTTACTTTCACTACCGACTGTGTAGCTAGTGGATTGGCTACGATCGATTCCTCTGTCGATACTGATGATGGGATAGTGACAGCAACATATGTTGCCCAAGGTTGTTCCGGTACCGATAATATTCGTGGTACTACCACGGTTAATGGGACCACGTCATCGGCCACTGCTAGCGTCTCCATACAGCCGGCTGAGATCGGTTCCATGCAGTTTGTATCGGCAGAACCTTCGGTGATCGGTCTGCGAGGAGTTGGGTTGACTGAGGTATCTAAAGTCTCTTTTCAAGTTCTTGATACGAATGGTAATCCAGTATCTCAACAGGTGGTCAATTTTTCTCTGAATACTGATATTGGTGGTGTTTCCATACCGCCTGGTTCAATAAAAGCCACAAGTGATATCAACGGTATTGTGAGGACGGATGTTAAGTCCGGTACTGTTCCGACAACCGTACGTGTTACCGCCTCTCTGGAGTCTAACCCCCTGATCTCCACCCAGTCTGATGGATTGGTTATCTCAACTGGTGTTTCTGATCAGAACAGTATGACTATCAGTGCACAGTTTTTAAATCCTGAGTGCTGGAATATTGATCGAGTGCAGGTAAACATTACCGCGACAGCCGCTGACCATTTCAATAACCCTGTTCCTGACGGGACGGCTGTCTATTTTACAACAGAAGGTGGTTTTATTGAGTCTCAGTGTCAGACCACGGATGGATGGTGCGATGTTATCTGGACAAGTTCGAATCCTAGGCCAGTAGCCGACTTATTGCCAGGTGGCATAGGGCGTGTGACAGTACTTGCCACCATGCTTGGGGAAGAGTCATTTGTTGATGCCAATGGTAACGGTGTGCTCGATCAGGGTGATACCCCTTTCGCCAGTATGCCTGAAGCCTATCGCGATGATAATGAAGATGGTGTTCGTGATCCAGTCTCAGAAGAGTTTGTCGACTTCAACGATAACAATGTCTATGACGATGGTGATGCTGATCCAGACTACAACGGGGCGCTCTGTTGTGATGCGGCGGCTGTAGCTGAAGCATCTGCAGCTGTTGCTGCTGGAGAAGACCCGGGGATATGTTTTAACGTCACACCTGTTACCGCGGTCGGATGTAGTGCGGAAAAGAACATTAGTGTACGTGACAGCCTTACCCTTGTAATGGCGGAGTCGGAAGCGACCATACTACTCGACGGAGATGATGTGCAGGCAGGTGGTGGCTTCCCAGTAATCAATCTCCCTGGAGGTCTTTCGTTCTTTACGTTCACCATTCGCGGTGTTCAGACTGGACAGGTTATGCCGGTCGGTACGGGGATCTCTTTCACCACTACAAACGGTACCATCGAGACATCAGGCAGTTTTGAAGTGGCAAATACGAGTCAAAATGCACGGCTTGATTCCAGCGTGGTTGAATATCGTGTGGCTATGACGCCGACTGAGAATAGGCAGCCCGGAGATGAAACGGGAATTTTAACCGTTGCTGTAACAACACCCTCAGGCACCACCACTACCGGTTACGTGGTCGTCAACGATTAGTTTCTTAAATCAATCCTTCTTTTTGGGCCTTACCTGTTGTTAGGTAAGGCCTTTTTGTTGGGGGCTATTTTTTAAAGATGCATTGTCATGATTAGTTGCTGATTATGTGATGATTATTGAACGTGGCCATACTAGATTCAGTTCTCAAGTACGTTGATGAGGCCTTTCCCCTTGACGCTTTTGTACCTCACAGACAAAATGTTGTGTTTATACGCAAAATCTGGGCTTTCTGCTCATCGAAACATAATTAAGTGAACAGTTCACCGCCACTCATCAAAATCAGAGACCTCCATTTTCACCATGGAGACCGCCCTATTTTTCAGGGTGTCGATATTGATATTCCCCGTGGCAAGGTGACTGCGATCATGGGGCCGAGCGGAACAGGTAAGACAACACTTCTCAAGCTGATCGGCGGTCAATTGCGCCCGACCAGGGGCAGCATCGAGGTCGATGGTCAGGATGTGCATAAACTCTCCCGTAAGGCGCTCTATCAACTGCGCATGCGGATGGGCATGCTGTTTCAGAGCGGAGCCCTGCTGACCGATCTCTCGGTCTATGACAATGTGGCCTACCCGTTGCGGGAGCACACCAATCTGCCGGAGTCGATGATCCGACGTCTGGTATTGATGAAGCTCGAAGCGGTTGGCCTGCGGGGTGCCAGGGAGCTGATGCCCTCGGAGCTTTCCGGCGGTATGGCCAGGCGAGTCGCCCTCTCCCGTGCAATTGCCCTGGATCCCATGATGGTGATGTACGACGAGCCGTTCACCGGCCAGGATCCGATCTCCATGGGGGTGCTGGCGCAACTGGTGAGGCGCTTGAACGATGCGGTCGGCCTGACCAGTATCCTGGTCTCCCATGATGTTGAGGAGACGGCTGGTATCTCCGATCTGATCTATGTGATCTCCGGCGGCAAGGTGATCGAATCAGGTGCGCCCGACGCCTTGATGGGCTCCAGTTCGCCGGCGGTCAAACAGTTCATGGGGGGGCTGCCGGATGGTCCGGTAGGTTTCCACTATCAGGCGCCGTCCCTGTCTGAAGACCTGCTGAGTATGCGGGGGGCAAAGTAGTGTTGGATCTCTTCGCCAGATTCGGTCGAGTCGGTTTGGCTTCGCTGGAGCGGTTGGGGCGTGGTCACCTGTTGCTGTTACAGATTCTGCTGGGGCTCACCAGTCTGCTGCCTCGCTTGAAACTGCTGGCCGCCCAGATCCATAGTATCGGTGTGCGTACCACCACAATCATTGTGGTCTCCGGATTATTCGTCGGTATGGTGCTCGGTCTGCAGGGTTACTATGTGCTCTCCCAGTTCGGTGCCGAGGATAGCCTGGGAGTGATGGTGGCTGCCTCTCTGGTGCGTGAATTGGGCCCGGTGGTTACCGCACTGCTGTTTGCCGGACGTGCCGGCTCGGCGCTGACCGCAGAGATCGGCCTGATGAAGGCAACTGAGCAGCTTTCGGGCCTGGAGATGATGGCGGTCGACCCGATTCGTCGCATTCTCTCCCCCAGATTCTATGCCGGGTTCATCTCCATGCCTCTGCTGGCCGCCATGTTCAGCGCAATTGGTGTGATCGGCGGTTATTTTGTCAGTGTGGGATTACTTGGGGTGGATGATGGCGCTTTTTGGAGTCAGATGCAGGCCAAGATCGACTGGGGCGAAGATGTGCTCAATGGTGTGATCAAGAGCTTTGTGTTCGGTTTCGTGTGTGCCTGGATCGCCCTTTTTCAGGGATATGATACGATCCCCACATCAGCGGGTGTCAGTCAGTCGACGACACGGACGGTGGTTCACTCGGCACTCGCGGTGCTGGTGCTTGATTTCGTACTGACCGCATTAATGTTTGGAGGCTAATCATGCAGACAAGACAGTTGGAGATTACCGTCGGCTTCTTCATGGCACTGGGTCTTGTGGCACTCTTTTTCCTGGCAATGCAGGTCAGCAATCTTGCCAGTATCTCATCCGATGAGGGTTATACGATAACCGCCCGCTTCGATAATATTGGTGGACTGAAAGTCCGCTCGCCGGTGTCCATGGCCGGTGTGAGAGTCGGGCGTGTGGTCGGCATCAGTTATGACCAGAGCAGCTTTGAAGCCGTGGTCACCCTGGCGATAGATCCCCAGTTCAATCAGATTCCCGATGACAGTATCGCCAAGATCTATACCTCAGGGCTGCTGGGTGAGCAGTATATCGGTCTTGACCCCGGTGGCAGTCTGGAGAGTCTGGAGCAGGACAGTGAATTGATGATGACTCAGTCGGCACTGGTGCTTGAAGAGATCGTGGGGCAGTTTCTGTTCAGTAAAGCTGAAGAGAATGCCATGTCCGATGAGCCCTGATAGCATGAGCGAAACAAAGCTGGAGCGGGTGGGGGCCTTCCATTTCCAGCTGCATGGTGAGATGACCTTCACACATGCCAGGTCGCTACTGCTGCAGTCGGAAACCCTGTTTGCCAACCTGCCCGATGTGGAGATCGATCTGATGCGGGTGGAGAAGGCCGACAGTGCCGGACTCGCACTGATGCTCGAGTGGTTGGCCCGGGCTGCGGAACGGGATGCCAGAGTTATCTTCACGGAGGTACCCGAGACAATCCACTCAGTAGCACGACTCTGCCAGATTGAGTCACTGCTGACTGGGCATATTGCGGAATCGAGCAACCGCTAAGCTAAGGTAGCGAGTTGATCGGTGCGATCGGCGTCGTGAATCGGCACATTTTGATCGACAATCTGTTTCGCTCAGAGTTGTTCAGCGGTTGCATAACATGATTTGTGACAATTTTTAGTGGATTGGTCTAGAATAGGCCTTGAAATAATCTCTGTTTTAAGATTCAATATTCAATCCTATCCAGTCTTCCCCCTCGATACTGTTACTCGGCACGCGGTGTATTACTGGATGCTTGGCATGAAAAATAGCAGCGGATCGACTCCGTTCAACACATCCCCAATCATTCAATTGGAGATCCTCAATCGATGAGTGAGCAGATTGTTCATATAACAGACGATTCGTTTGAATCTGACGTACTTCAATCAAATCAGCCGGTGCTGATTGATTACTGGGCCGAATGGTGTGGTCCCTGTAAGATGATTGCGCCCGTACTGGACGAAATTGCCAAAGAGTATGGCGATAAGTTGAAAGTGGCAAAATTGAATATTGACGAAAACCCGAATACACCACCGAAATACGGCATTCGCGGCATACCGACCCTGATGTTGTTCAAGAACGGTGAAGTCGAGGCGACCAAGGTTGGTGCTGTCTCAAAATCGCAACTCGTGGCATTTATCGATAGTAATCTTTAAACAGCAATCAGGCGCAGGACGTTTCGCCACTGTCTGCCAACATCCGACCTCGTAGACTCCTCGCTCCGTTCAAGCCTGAGCTGATAACCGACAACGAAATCAAAAGCTAGAGTTCAACCAACCCATTGCGGGCCGATTTCCTTCCAAACAAATTTCTCATAAACCATAAAACCCCTGAACCATTATGAACCTTACCGAATTAAAGAAAATGCCTGTGCCGGAACTGGCTGAACTCGCTACCAACATGAAAATTGAAGGTATGGCGAGGACACGAAAACAGGATCTGATCTTCGCCATTCTCAAAGCGCATGCGAAAAAAGGTGAAAGCATCTTCGGTGATGGGGTGTTGGAGATCCTGCAGGATGGTTTCGGTTTTCTCCGCTCGGCTGACAGCTCCTACCTGGCGGGCCCGGATGATATCTATGTTTCACCGAGTCAGATTCGCCGCTTCAGTCTGCGCACCGGTGACACCATCTCCGGTAAGATCAGACCGCCCAAGGATGGAGAGCGCTATTTTGCCTTGCTCAAGGTGGATAAGATCAACTATGACAAACCGGAGAATGCCAAAAGCAAAATCCTGTTTGAGAATTTCACTCCACTGTTTGCCAATCAACGTTTTCACCTGGAGATCGGTAACGGCAGTACCGAGGATATCACCGCCCGTACCATCGATCTCTGTGCGCCAATTGGTAAAGGCCAGCGTGGTTTGATCGTATCTCCGCCAAAAGCGGGTAAGACGATGATGCTGCAGAACATTGCCCAATCGATCACTCACAACCATCCTGAGTGCTATGTGATGGTGCTGCTGATCGACGAGCGTCCTGAGGAGGTCACGGAGATGGCCCGCTCGGTACGGGGTGAAGTGATTTCGAGTACCTTCGATGAACCGGCCACCCGTCACGTACAGGTTGCCGAGATGGTTATCGAAAAGGCCAAACGACTGGTCGAACACAAACGTGATGTGGTGATTCTGCTCGACTCCATTACCCGTCTGGCCCGCGCCTACAACACGGTTGTACCCTCTTCGGGTAAGGTGTTGACCGGTGGTGTGGATGCCAATGCCCTGCACAGACCAAAGCGCTTTTTCGGTGCGGCGCGAAATGTCGAGGAGGGCGGTTCGCTGACCATTCTGGCTACCGCACTGGTGGATACCGGTTCGCGTATGGACGATGTGATCTACGAGGAGTTCAAAGGTACCGGCAATATGGAAGTGCATCTCGATCGTCGGATTGCCGAGAAACGTATCTTCCCTGCCATCAATATCAATCGCTCAGGGACCCGCCGTGAAGAGCTGCTGATGAAACCGGATGAACTGCAGAAGATGTGGATCCTGCGTAAAATTCTCCACCCCATGGATGAGCTGGCAGCGATGGAGTTTCTGTTCGACAAACTCAAGGTCAGTAAGACCAATGATGAGTTCTTCGATGCCATGAAGGGTTGATGCCGGCCCACACAGACAGGGTTTAAAGATTGAAAAGTCCGCAAATGAACGCGAATGAACGCAAAGATTTGTCAGGGCTTGATTCAGTCTATCAGCGAGTCCACCTCACTCCCGAGTAAGACTTGACTGCTGCCAACCCGCAGTTGGCTCTCCGACTGTTTTTATTTGCGTTGTTTGCGTTCATTTGCGGACTTCTTTTGTTTTCCCATCTGCCGGTTTCCTAGCTCGACTATACTGAAGAGAGGGTGTGGCTAAGCTGCGGGCAGTCGGTTACAGTTGAACTTTCCACACTGATTCAACCAAACAATGAAAGCCATGATTCTGGCCGCAGGGCGTGGAGAGCGGATGCGGCCGCTGACGGACTCCATTCCGAAACCACTGCTCCCTGTCGCGGGCAAGCCACTCATCGTTCACCATATCGAAAGGCTGGCGAAAGCCGGCTATCGGGAGATTATCATCAATCATGCCCATCTGGGAGAGATGATCGAAGAGCGGTTGGGCCAGGGGGATCAATGGGGGGTTGCTATCGACTATTCGGCTGAAAGCCAGGCACTTGAGACGGGTGGCGGCATCTTTAATGCCTTACCCCTGTTGGGTGATTCTCCATTCCTGGTGGTGAATGGGGATATCTGGTGTGATGTGGAGCTTGCGCAACTCACACTTGCGCCTGAGGATCTGGCCCATCTGGTGTTGGTAGCCAATCCAGTGCATAACCCGCAAGGTGACTTTTATCTGCAGGATAAGCGTCTCTCCGAGCGGGCTGGAGAGAAGTTAACCTTCAGTGGGATCGGTGTCTATGATCCTCAACTGTTTAGCGATTGTCGCGCCGGGGCATTTCCTTTGGCGCCGCTGATTCGCAGGGCGATCAGCCTGGGTAAAGTCTCCGGTGAACGCCATGCAGGGGAGTGGATCGATGTGGGCACCCCGCAGCGACTTGAAAAACTTGAGCAGAAACTCGACTCTTTGAGTAACCGTATCTAATTTTAAATAGGCACAGCATGGGCCAGGAGATTACCTCCAGTAATTTTACTGAAGCGGATATTGCTGAATTTCAGCGACGCTTGATTGTGGAAACCAGGCTACTTGAAAGCTGGTTCAAAGAGGGGGTTTTCGACAGCCACGGAGATCTGGGCGGATTGGAGCTGGAAGCCTGCATTCTCAATCAGGCGGGTGAACCTGCCCCGCTGAATCAGCAACTGCTGGCTGGCCTGGATGATCAGTTCGTCGTGCCCGAACTGGCAACCTTCAATGTAGAGATCAATACCACCCCTCGCAGGTTGCAGGCCGATGCAATCGACCGGATGTTTGAGGAGTTGCAGGGTATCTGGCGTGAATGCAACGCACAGGCCGAAACTCTCTCTGCAAGAATGGGGATGGTGGGTATTCTGCCCAGTCTGCGACAAGCCGACCTCAGTCTTGAAAACATGTCCCCGCTGAACCGCTATCGGGCACTCAACGATCAGGTTTTCAAATTGCGCCGGGGGCAGCCGGTGGAGTTGCATATCGATGGTCGCGAGACGCTTGATCTCTGCCATGATGACGTGATGCTGGAATCCGCCGCCACCTCTTTTCAGATTCACCTGCAGGTGGCGGCGAACCAGGCGGCAAAACTCTACAATCTGTCAAAGATCGTATCGGCACCGATGGTCGCCTTGAGCGCAAACTCACCCTACCTGTTTGGCAGAAGCCTGTGGGACGAGACCAGGATTCCACTGTTCGAGCAATCCATCTCGGTGGGCGCATCTGATTTGACCAAGCGGGTGAGCTTTGGCATTCGCTATCTCTATCAATCGATGATGGAGAATTTCAGTGCCAATCTTCAGCGCTATCCGCTATTACTGCCCAGACTGATGGACGAGCCGGTGGAGCGGTTGGCCCATCTGCGCCTGCACAATGGCACCATCTGGCGCTGGAACCGCCCCCTGATCGGTTTCAACGAACAACAGCAACCCCATCTGCGGATTGAACATCGGGTGGTGCCGGCGGGTCCAACTCTACCCGACATGATTGCCAATGCGGCTTTCTATTTTGGTCTGGTTACCGGGCTGGCAGAGCAGTATCCGCAGCCGGAGCGTGAAATGGGTTTCATCAGAGCGCGCAGTAACTTCTACCAGGCGGCCCGCTTCGGTTTGCAGTCGCAGCTCTATTGGTTTGGTTGGCAGAGTGTTCCCGCTGACCGGTTGATTGGGGAGCAGTTGCTGCCAATTGCCAAGAGAGGGCTGCTCTCTCTGGCTATCGATCCCGTGTCGGTGGAGCATTGGCTGGGTATCGTCGAGGCACGGGTCAAACGGGGTATCAATGGGGCTGGCTGGCAAAAGCAGTGGGTAGCCAACTATGGTTTGGATATGCAGGGTTTGACCCTGGCTTACCTGGAACGGCAGGAGAGTGGTAAACCGGTTCATGAGTGGAGTGTTTAAATGTTATCGCTGCTGTGGAAATCATGTTAACCCAATACGACCATATTCCTGACGGGCTGCTCACGCTGGAAGCCGATCAGCTGATCGGTCAGTTGCCAGGACCCAGCTTGATACACCTTCCCGGTCGCAAACCGCAGCCACTGTTCGTTTCTGTCTTGATGCATGGTAACGAGCAGGTCGGGTGGGAGGCGATTCGCCAGCTGCTGCAGCGCTATCAGGGCGGCAAGGAGCTGCCCCGTTCATTGAGTCTGTTTATCGGCAATGTCGCCGCAGCGGCAGAACATAAACGGCTGTTGCCCGGACAGCCGGACTACAATCGGGTCTGGCCAGGTTGCCAGGCCGCGGAAACCGCCGAGCGGCGGATGATGGCCCAGGTGGTCGACTTGATGCGCGAGCGAAAGCCGTTTGCCAGTGTCGATGTGCATAACAATACCGGTCTGAACCCGCACTACGCCTGCGTCAACAAACTGGACAGCGCTTTTCTCCATCTGGCGCTGCTGTTCTCCCGTACCGTGGTCTATTTTCTCAGGCCCAAGGGGGTGCAGTCGATGGCGTTCGCGGAGCTCTGCCCGTCGGTGACTCTGGAGTGCGGTAAGGTGGGCAGCGCCCATGGGGTCGAGCATGCCCTGGAGTATCTCGAGGCCTGCCTGCACCTGGCCGAGCATCCTCAACACCCGGTGGCCCATCAGGATATCGATCTGTTCCATACTGTGGCGCAGGTCAAGGTGGCCGGGAATACCCGATTCGGATTTGCTCCGGGTGAGAGTGAACTGGTGTTTGATCCCGATCTGGATCACATGAACTTTCGCGAGTTGCCTGCCGGTACCCTGTTCGGTTGGGTCAATGGTCGGGGTATCGAAGCGCTGGATGTCAGGGATGAGCAGGGTGCTGAAGTGGCCAGGGACTATTTTCAGATCGAAGATGGCCAGCTCTGTCTGAATCGATCGGTGATGCCTTCGATGCTGACCAAGAATCTGGAGGTGATCCAACAGGATTGCCTCTGTTATCTGATGGAGCGCTATACCGCCCACCTGGATGATCAGTGAGCGCAGAGTTCCCTGGGGCTATTTCAGGGAGTACCAAAAACGGCCAAGCAACTCATGCAGCCCAAAGGAGATATTCATCACCGCGCTGGCGCTGGGGATGAGCCGTTCGTGCAGTGGTCGTGTGGCACTCTGATGGTATTCGAAATTGGTCGGAGCCGCGATGGCATCGACCCCATGACGCTGCAAGGCATAGAGCGCTCTGGCCATATGGGCCGCATCGGTGACCAGGATCACTCGCTCAATCGCCAGACCGTCGAGCAGTCTGGCCACATAGCGGGCATTCTCCCAGGTGTTTTTACTGCGTTTCTCCAGGTGCTGGACAGAGAGGCCAAAATCCTGTTTTAACACCTGTTCGGCAATCACCGCTTCCGCAACCCCTGTTCCATCCGGTTTGCCGCCGCTGGGAATCACCGGCAGACCGGTTTGGCGTGCGATCCTGGCGGCATATCTGAGTCGGCTCAGATGGCGCATGCTGGCCGTATCCGAGGCATACTCCGGAGCCTCACGATAGCGTCCGGCTCCGAGAACCACGATCGCCGAAGCCTGGCTTTCAGAGAGTTGCTGCCTGCTCAGGGGAGGGTATTTTTGCAGATGGCTGAACAACAGCTCAGCGGTAACCGGCAGACTCAACAACAGTTGCAGCAGTAGGGCGAAAACAACCAGTTTCCTGCCAAAGGCCGACCACCACAGGAGCAGCCCGATCAGTGCCAGCAGCAGAGTGCCGGAAGGGGGGAGAATCAGACTTCCGATCAGTTGTGTATCGATGCCGTCCATCTGCGATCCACCCGGTCAGTTGCTGAGTTCGGATTCCAGTAACGGATTGGCCTGCAGGTCGGCATGGTAAGATGATCTTACCATCGGCCCGCTGGCAACACTGGTAAATCCCATTGCTTCAGCCTGCTTGGCCAGATCGTCGAACTCTTCAGGGGTGACGAATCGATCCACCGGCAGATGGTCATGGCTGGGCTGCAGGTACTGACCAAGGGTCAGCATTTCGCAGTCGTGATCACGCAGGTCCTGCATGACGGCGAGAATTTCCTCCTTGCGTTCACCCAGTCCCAGCATCAGGCCCGATTTGGTGGGCACCCCAGTTTGCTGCTGTTTGAACCTTTTCAGCAGTTCCAGTGAGCCCTGATAGTCGGCACCTGGACGAGCCTGGCGATAGAGTCTTGGAACGGTTTCAAGATTGTGGTTGAAGACATCCGGTGGGAACTCCATGAGCGGTGTCAGCGCCTGCTCAACCCGACCACGGAAATCGGGCACCAGCAGCTCGACGCTGGTTTTCGGCATCTTCTGCCGGATCGCTGCGACGCATTGGGCAAAGTGGTTACCGCCACCATCCCGCAGGTCGTCACGATCCACTGAGGTGATCACTACATATTTCAGCGCCATCGAGGCGATGGCATCGGCCAGATGTTCCGGTTCCCGGGGGTCCAGCGGCTGAGGTTTGCCGTGGGCAACATCGCAGAAGGGGCAGCGCCGGGTGCAGATATCTCCCATGATCATGAAAGTGGCCGTGCCGTGTTGAAAACACTCGCCAAGATTCGGGCAGGCGGCCTCCTCGCAGACCGAGCTCAACCCCTTGTCGCGCAGGATCCGGCGGATACGACTGACCTCTTTGCCCAAAGGGGCCTTGGCGCGAATCCATTTGGGCTTTCTCAGGGGGGCCTGGTCCGATTCCACCTTCACCGGGATGCGGGAAAGTTTCGACTTGCCCCGCTGATGGCTCTCAGGTTTGGTTCGCGAAGGTGGCAGGAGGTCTTTATTGCTACTCATCTGGTTAATCTGCGTCCGGATTTGTGAAGCTGAGAGTGTAGCCTAAACCTGCCGCCAATTGTTGCGCCAATTCCCGGCCCAGACTGGGTAAATCGGAATCTACCCCGTGCTCAGTCAGCTGAGTGACTGCCAATCCGGGATAGCCGCAGGGATTGATTCGGCTGAATGGCTCCAGGTCCATGTCGATGTTCAGACTGAGGCCGTGATAGCTGCAGCCTTTGCGCACCCGAAGACCGAGGGAGGCGACCTTGGCGCCATCGATATAGACCCCAGGGGCATCCTTGCTGGCGTTGGCCTGGATCGCATATCTCGCCAGCAGTCCGATCACCGCGGACTCCAGTTGGGTTACCAGGCCTCTGACGCCCAGGCGGGCTCTGCGCAGGTCGATCATTGTGTAGGCGATCAGCTGTCCCGGACCATGGTAGGTGACCTGGCCACCCCGGTCGCTGTTGACGATCGGGATTTCGCCTGGCTTGAGGATATGTTCCGGCTTACCAGCCTGCCCCAGGGTGAAGACCGCCGGATGCTGCAATAACCAAAGCTGGTCAGGCGTGCTGGGGGTGCGCTTGTCGGTGAACGCCTGCATCGCACGCCAGCTGTCGCCATAGGGCTGCAGGCCCAGCTCTGTTACTTCCAGTAGGGGCACGGTTCAGAGCGCCATGACAACTTTTTCATGGGCACTGAGATCGAGGTAGATGGCATCCAGCTGCGCCTTGCTCTCGGCACGCAGGGTCACGGTCACCGAGACCCACTTGCCACCTTTGCTGCTGCGGCTGTTGACTGCCGTTTCACTGATACCCGGAGCATGACGACTGATCAGTTCAACCACCATCGCCTCGAATCCAGGCTCAGCCTTTCCCATCACCTTGATTGGGAAGTCACAGGGAAACTTCAGTAGTGTCTCTTCTTCGTCCACGGTGTCACTCCAGCCAGAGCAGGGCGCTGTCCTTGATCTGCTGCCATAGATTGCCTTCAGCGATACCCTTCAAAGAGACCAGCGTGGCAGAGCTGACCGGTTCCCCATTCAGCGTCACTGTCACCTTGCCGAGGGGCTGGCCTTCGGCAACCGGGGCCATGATTTTTGGGTCGATCTCCAGGCTGGCGTCGAGGTTTTTATATTGATGACGGGGAATGGTTACATTCAGGTCCTGGTTCAGTCCCAGGGGGAGCTTCTCCCGCTCGCCTTTCCAGATCCTTACCCGATTGAGGGTTTCACCCGCGCTATACAACTGATGGGTTTCAAAAAAACGGAAACCGTAGTTCAGCAGGCTCTGGCTCGCCTGGGCTCTGGCCTCTTCGCCTTTGGTGCCCATCACCACAGAGACCAGACGCATGTTCTCCTTCAGGGCGGAGGCTACCAGACAGTATCCGGCACCTTCGGTGTGCCCGGTTTTCATACCATCCACACTGTTGTCGCGCCATAGCAGCTTGTTTCGATTGTGTTGTTCGATATTGTTAAAAAGAAAGGATTTCTCTTTGTACCAGGGATAGTATTCCGGAAATTCGCCGATCGTCGCAATCGCCACTTTGGCTATATCCGCCGGGGTCGTGTAGTGGTTTTCGTGGGGCAGTCCGGTGGAGTTGACGAAATTGGTCATGGTCATGCCGAGACGGGTCGCATGGGTGTTCATCAGCTCGGCGAAAGTCCCTTCACTGCCGGCAATGTGTTCCGCCAGGGCGACGCAGGCGTCGTTACCCGACTGGATGATCATGCCTTTGATCAGATCAAGCAGTTTGACCTTCTTGCCGACCTCGATAAACATCCGTGAGCCGGGCGTCCGCCAGGCCTTCTCACTCACCAGGACCTGGTCTTCCAGGGTGATGTTGCCCTGCTGCAACTCACGAAACACCGTGTAGGCGGTCATGATCTTCGTCAGACTGGCAGGTTCCAGGCGTTTGTCCGCATCCCGTTCAGCGAGTATCTTGCCGCTGTGGAAATCGACCAGCAGATAACCGGTGGCTGAGACCTCCGGAGGTGCCGGCAGGGGTACAGCGGCATTGGCGGAGAGGGTGAAGAGCGCCAACAGGCAGCTTGCGATGAGAGTGTAGATTCGTTTGGGTTGATGCATGGGTATGGATAATTCTGTCGATGATTACGGTCTATTGTATTGAACTTGGATTGAGTTGCCTATTGCCGGATCTGTTCAGAGTTCAGTGGAGATCAGACCTTGGCAGCTGCCACACAGGAGAATTTACCGGCTGATCGGTGGGGTTGGAGCCAGCGCTTAACGAATCACCACATGGGGGTTTTCGATGCCCAGCTGACTGAGTCTTTGGCTGAGGTGATCCGCCAGCTCGACACTGGCGATCGGCCCGACCTGGACCCGGTAGACCTGGTTCGCAACGGCGCTGTCTCCCTGTATGAGTACACTGGTTTTCAATTGTTCCTCCAGCCGCTGTTTCAATCGTTGCGCGTTTTGCGAATCGCCGAAGGCACCGACCTGCAGGAAAAGCTCGGGCAATCTCTGTCTCTTTTGACGCGCTGGTGTGGTCACGACAGGGGTTGGCGTCACTTCGCTGGCACCCGCCTGCAATGCGGTGACCTCCACCAGTCCGGTCCCTTCCCCAATGATGCCCAGTTTCCAGGCAGCAGTGTAGGAGAGGTCGATCAGCCGATTGTCATGGAACGGACCCCGATCGTTGACCTTGACCACCACACTGCGGTTGTTTCTCAGGTTGGTGACCCGCACATAGCTAGGTAGAGGCAGACTCTTGTGGGCGGCCGTCATGGCGTACATATCGTAGGCTTCGCCACTGCTGGTTCGCTGGCCGTGAAACTTGCTGCCATACCAGGAGGCTATGCCACGGGCGTTGTAGCCATGGCTCTCCGATAGGGTGTAGTAGCGTTTACCGAATACCACATAGCTGCTTGGATTGCCGTACTTGCTTTTCGGCTCGTCCCTGGGGGTGGCGTCGGGAATCGTCGCCATGTCGGCTGGTGGCGGATGATAAGGGCTGACCCCGTCGGACTGGCTGGTGCGGCTGCCGGGTGAGCTGCTGCATCCAGCCAGGATCGCCAGGCCGAGACAAAGCAAGGCACGGTAGAGCGTGAGAACCGGCTGACTCTGGCTGATCATCGTCGACTACCGGCGGCTGGCCTGTTTTGCCGCGAGAATCTCCTGACTCAACTGATAGACGGCCATGGCGTAGAGATTGCTGTGGTTGTAGCGGGTAATGACATAGAAGTTATGCAGACCCAGCCAATACTGCTGATGGTTGCCTGCATCCAGCTTGATCAGGCTGGTCTGAGCCTCAGCATCGAGTGGCATCTGATCCAGTGGCTTGACCCCTGCCTCAATCAGCTCCGATACCTTGATGCTCGGTTTCATGCCGGCCTCCACAAACTTCTGCAGATCTCCGCTGCCCTTCACCTGTCTGGTGATCGGCTGATCCTTCTGCCAGCCGTGAACCTTGAAGTAGTTGGCAACACTGGCAATGATGTCGGCATTACTGTTCCACAGGTCCCTTTTGTTGTCCCCATTGCCATCGACAGCGTAGGCACGGTAGCTGCTGGAGATGAATTGGGGTTTGCCCATGGCGCCGGCGTAGGAGCCCAGGGCGCTGTAGGGGTCGACACGCTCCTCCCGGCTCAACAGTAAGAACTGTTCCAGCTCCTTACGGAAGAACTTGGCCCGTTTTGGGTAGCCGAACGCCAGCGTGGTGAGTGAGTCGATCACCTTGTATTTACCGGTATGCCGGCCATAGCGGGTCTCCACCCCGATGATCGCGACAATGATCTCTGGGGGGACGCCATAGTCCTGATAGGCCTGCTCCAGCAGAGCGGCGTTTTCATGCCAGAAGTCGATGCCGCCGGCGACCCGGTCCGGCTTGAGAAAGATCGGGCGGTACTGGTACCAGGCTTTTGACTCTGCGGGACGCGTGATGGCCGCAATGATGTCGTCCCTGAATCGGGTCTTCAGCAACAGTTGGTCAACCTCGGCTGACTGGAAGCCGTGCTTGTTTGCCATCTCATCGGCAAATGCTCTGAACTCCGCCTTCATCTGAGGTGTGTGGGCGCAGGCCAGATTGGAGAGGCTGATGAGGAGAAAGAGCGTGATTTGTGTCGTTATTCGCTTCATATTCTTTAAGTGGGTAGCAGTTTTTTATGGGTCTGTATGGACATCAGGATACCGAAGCTTGCCAGAATGGTCACCAGGGAAGTTCCGCCGTAGCTGATCAAGGGTAAGGGTACACCGACAACGGGCAGTAAACCGGTAACCATGCCCGCATTCACAAAAAGGTAGACGAAAAAAATCAGAGAAAGTGCACCGGCCAGGATGCGGCCAAAGGTATCCTGGGCCTGGGATGCGATATAGAGACCGCGCAGAATGATGAACAGATAGAGCATCAACAGGGCGACCACGCCCACCAGACCGAACTCTTCCGAGATCACGGCGAAGATGAAATCGGTGTGTCGCTCCGGTAGAAATTCGAGGTGCGACTGGGTGCCGTTGAGCCAGCCTTTGCCGCTGATGCCGCCGGAACCGATGGCGATTTTCGACTGAATGATATGGTAGCCGGTGCCTAATGGATCACTCTCGGGATTGAGAAAGGTGAGTACCCGCTGGCGTTGGTAGTCGTGCATCAGATACCAGGCCAGCGGCCCCATGGCCGCCATCAGGACCCCGCCGACGGCAATCAAACGCCAGCTTATGCCAGCAAGAAAGAGGGCGAAAGCGCCGCCTGAACCGACCAGCAGCGCGGTGCCCAGGTCAGGTTGCTTGGCAATCAATACCACCGGCAGCACGGTGAACAGGGCGGCGGCAATCAACCTTGAGGGGGAGGGGGGAAGTCGCTGTTCCGCCAGATACCAGGCGATCAGCATCGGCAGGGTCAACTTGAACATCTCAGATGGCTGGAAGCGAACGAATCCCAGGTCGAGCCAGCGCTGTGCCCCTTTGCCCAGTTCACCGAACAGAATCACCGACACCAGAAAGAGGATGCCCAGACCATACAGCCAGGGAGACCAGCGGCGGAAATTGTCCGGGTGGATCTGCGCCAGTACCACCATCACCGCAAAACCGAAACCGAGTCGGATCAGCTGTTTCTGCAGCAGCACCATCTCCTTGTCACCGGCACTGAAAAGAATCGCCAGACCGATACCGACCAGCAACAGCAGGGCGATCATCAACGGAAGGTCGATATGCAGCCAGGCCAGCAGGCCCTGGGCCTTGGCCGGTTGTGACTCGTGAAAAGTGATATGGGGTTTTGCCATTTGTATAGGACACTACACTAGTTAGCCGGAGGTGTGTCGACCAGATAACGATCCATGACCTTGCGCGCGATCGGGGCGGCTACCGAGCCGCCGTGTCCACCGTTTTCGACCACCACCGCAATGGCGATTTTCGGACTCTCCACCGGGGCGAAAGCGACAAACAGCGCATGGTCACGCTTTCGCTTGGCCACCGTCTCTTCATCATACTCCTCATCCTGTTTGATACTAAACACCTGGGCGGTGCCGGTTTTGCCGGCAATCCGGTAGTTGCTGGTATAGATCGATCTGGCTGTTCCCCGCTGCCCCTCGACCACCTGGGTCATGGCGTCGATCACTTGGTTCCAATGTTCAGGATCGAGCTGATGGAGTACATCCTCGATCAACGGGCTGTCCCTTTTCTCTCCATCCGGACCTTCGATGGTGGCCACCACCCGGGGGCGAATCCGGTGACCCCGATTGGCCAGGGTGGCGGTTGCTGAGGCCAACTGCAGGGGAGTTGCCAGGAAATAGCCCTGACCAATGCCGACGATCAGGGTTTCACCCGGGTACCAGGGTTCCCGCCGCTTACTCTGTTTCCACTCCCGGCTCGGCATCAGGCCGGATAGCTCCCCATCCAGGTCCACCCGGGAGGGTATGCCGAAACCGAAACCGGTGAGAAATTCGTAGAGCCGGTCTATGCCCAGTGTTCTGGCCAGTTCGTAGTAGTAGACATCACAGGATTCGATAATCCCTGTCGCCATATCGACTTTGCCGTGTCCCCACTTTTTCCAGTCCCTGTATTTATGGTCCTTGCCGGGCAGCTGATAGTAACCGGGGCAGTAGGTCTCCTGATAAAACCCCACCACGTCGTACTCCAGACCGGCAAGCCCGATGAAGGGCTTTACGGTCGATCCCGGTGGATATTGACCACGGATGGCCCGGTTGAAGAGGGGGTTGTCCGGAGAGTCCTCCAGCGCCCGGTAGTCTCTGCTGCTGATCCCTTCGACAAACAGATTGGGGTTGTAACCGGGCTTGCTTACCATGGTCAGGACGCCGCCGGTCTCCACGTCGATCGCCACCACCGCGCCATTGTATTCACCCAGCGCCTCCAGTGCGATGGATTGAAGCCTCATGTCGAGAAACAGCTGCAGATTGTTGCCCGGTTGTGGTGGTTGATTCTCCAATACCCTCAGCACCCGGCCTTTGGCATTCACCTCGACCTGCTGCAGGCCCACATCCCCGTGCAGCAGGCTTTCGTAACTCTTCTCCACCCCATTCTTACCGATAAAATCGGTGCCACTGTAGTTGGAGGTATCGATGAGCTGCAGCTCTTTTTCATTGATTCGCCCCACGTAGCCGAGCAGATGGGCGGTCTGCAAGCCTTGTGGATAGTCTCTGAGCAGGGTCGCATTGACATCCACACCGGGAAACCGGTGGCGATGCACCGCGATTCGGGCAACCTCATCCTCCTGCAGGCGGACTCGGATCGGGATGCTGTCGAAACGTTTGCGCTGTTTACGCAGGCGGTGAAAGCGTTGAATGTCATCTTCGGTAATGGAGATGATCTCGCTGATCTGCTCGATGGTCTCAGTCAGGTTTTTGGTTTTCTCCGGAATGATCTCCAGGCTGTATGCCGGCAGGTTCTGCGCCAGGATGGCGCCATTGCGATCGAAGATCAGTCCCCGTGTGGGTGGCAGCGGTTCGAGCTTGACCCGGTTGTCCTGAGAGAGGGTGGTGAAGTGTTCATGATTTTCAATCTGCAGAAAAAACAGTCGTCCGACCAGTACCGCCAGGGCCAGGATCACCAGGGTGCCGGAGACGATGGCTCTTCCCAGGAAAAGCTGGCTCTCGTGCAGATAGTCCTTGAGTGAGGATTGAGGCACCGGTGGCGTTCTCCAGGATCAGCTGACGTGAAAGCGGTGACTGATGTCCCGCAATATAATATAGATCCAGGGCCACAGCAGGGTGCTGACCACAGGGGTTACCCAGTACCAGAGGGATGGGGTCGGATAGTTGGCGGCGCCGGTGGACCAGAGTGCAAGCAGCCGCTCAACCAGCAACAGGATGAAAATGGTGAATACCTGCTGTCGTAAAGGGATCACCCGAACCCGCAGATGCAGCCTCAGCATCAGGTAGGCTACTACTGAGAAGCCGAGGGCGTGCTGGCCGAGCAGGGTGCCGGTCAGTACATCGAGCAGGAATCCGGTACTCCAGCCCACCCCGACGCCGATACGCTCCGGCATGGTCATGCACCAGTAGATCAGGATCAGCACCACCCACTGGGGACGAAAGGTATTGGCCCATTCGGGCAGTGGCATGATGGTGAGAATGAACCCGACCAGCAGGCTGAGATAGATCACCGAGCTACGGTTCTGTGGCTGACTGATCATGGCTCCTCCGGAGACTCTGCGGTCTCTTCCAGATCATCAGCGGATGCACGTTGCTGTTGTGATTCGATGGTGCTGTCAGGATCGAGGGTCCAGACCAGCAGAACTTCCCGAATGCGATCCAGGTGTGCGGTGGTCTGGGCGATCACCGAGGCGAATGGCTGACCGGGTTCCCGTTTCACTTCGATCACTTCCGCTACCGGGTAACCCGGTGGAAAGCCGCCGCCGAGTCCGGAAGTGATCAACAGATCGCCCACCTGGATATCCGCGTTGTTCGGCAAGTGCGGCAGTTCCAGTCGGTTGATCAGGCCGGTGCCCAGCGCAATGGTGCGCAGGCCGTTACGATTGACCTGGATAGGCAGCGCATGGGCGGCATCCGTGATCAGTAACACGCTGGCATTGAACGGAGTGATGTGGGTGACCTGGCCGACCACCGCATGGGCATCGAGTACCGGCTGGCCTTCGAACAGACCGGAGTTTTTACCTTTGTTGATCAGGACCTGCTGGCGGAACGGATCCTGCTCAACCGCAATGATTTCAGCGATCAGAACCCGATCCCCCACCTTGAATGAGGAGTCGAGCAGCCCTCTCAGGCGCATGTTCTCCGCTTCCAGGGCCTCAAACTTCTGTAGCCTGGCGCGTAACTGCAGGTTCTCCTGGTGCAATCTTTCCCGCTGATCTTCCAGCTCGCTGCGGCTGACGATGGCGTCACTGGCGGATTCGCTCAGCAGCAGCGGCAGGCTGGCCAGATACTGGACAGGGTAGAGCAGCACGGAGAGTGCGGATCTGAGCGATTCCAGGTGGTTATAGCGATGGTCCAACACCATCAATGAGATGGACATGAGGGCGGCCACCACCAGCCTTGTGGTAATCGAAGCGCCCTGTGTGAAGATCAGTTTAATGGCTGAATGACTCCGTAAAGTGTCTACTGCAATCGCTCAGACGTACAGTTCATAGCACGTCAGGGCAGCTGAGGTGACATTAGTCAACCATGAAGAACTCACCACCCCGTTCGTCGATCAGTTCCAAAGCCCGTCCACCGCCACGGGCGACGCAGGTCAGTGGATCTTCCGCCACAATCACCGGCAGGCCTGTCTCCTCCTGCAGCAGGCGGTCGATATCCTTCAGCAGGGCGCCACCACCGGTCAGTACGATGCCCCGTTCGGCCACATCGGCGCCGAGTTCGGGTGGTGTCTGTTCCAGCGCAGTCTTCACCGCCCCGACAATGCCGGACAAGGGCTCCTGCAGAGCCTCGAGAATTTCATTGCTGTTGAGGGTGAAGCTGCGTGGAATGCCTTCGGCAAGGTTGCGTCCCTTGACGTCGATCTCTTTTACTTCGTTGCCGGGGTAGGCGGAACCGATTTCATGCTTCACCCGCTCAGCCGTGGCTTCACCGATCAGGGTGCCGTAGTTACGCCGGACGTAGTTGACGATTGCATCGTCAAAGCGGTCGCCGCCGACTCTGACGGAATTGGCGTAAACGATACCGTTCAATGAAATGATCGCCACTTCGGAAGTACCGCCGCCGATGTCCAGAACCATCGACCCGCGGGCCTCATCAACCGGCAAGCCTGCGCCGATTGCCGCCGACATGGGCTCTTCGATCAGATAGACCTCACGGGCGCCCGCTCCCGCGGCTGACTCTTTGATGGCGCGCCTTTCAACCTGTGTGGATCCGCAGGGAACGCAGACCAGGACCCGGGGGCTGGGGCGGATGATGCGGGACTCATGTACCTTGTGGATGAAGTACTGAAGCATCTTCTCGGTCACGGTGAAATCGGCGATCACACCCTCTTTCATGGGGCGTATGGCGGTAATATTGGTCGGGGTTCTGCCAAGCATCTTCTTGGCGTCTTCACCGACCGCCACCACTGACTTCGCACCGCCCGGTCCTCTGTCCTGGCGAATCGCGACAACGGAGGGTTCATTGAGCACAATGCCCTGACCCCGGGCATAGATTAAGGTGTTGGCTGTACCCAGGTCGATGGAAAGGTCATTGGAAAAAATGCCACGGATGCGTCTGAACAGCATGGATCTCTTTATCTTCTCGTGTCAGTGGTTGATAGGTGAGTTTATCCTGGGCTCGATCAAGGCAGCATGATTGGTAGTGCGCCCGACTCGAGGAACCTGGGTAAACCAAAAGACGGCTAATCTATCAATGGTACAGGAGATGAGCAAGAATGGGGATGGCGAATCCGGCAGAATTCACCTTTTTTAAGTCATAAACGGAGTATTCCATACTCCTTGTCGGGATCGTACCCGCCCGGGAGGGTGTAGACCCCCTCCCAGGCAGGGATTTGCTGGAATCAATCCTCTTCGATCTTGCTGGCGATCAGCACACCGTTGCTGTAGTCACCTTCGACCTCAACCCTTCGCTCTGAGAATTCATACTCCAGGTTGGAGGTATCGACCTGAACCCCGAATACCCGAATGGTGTTCTCGTCGATGAACTCAGCCATACCTTCAACTTCCGCGTTGTGGTTTTCCGGTGCACGTTCCCGTTTCAACTTGGTGGCGATCAGCTGACCGTTGTCGCTGAATATCTTGGCTTCCAGGTAGTCGGTGGATACCAGTTGTGCCAGGGTAAAGCTGTCCTCATCCTCCAGATCGCTCTCCATGATGGTGGAGCTGGTGACCTGAATCGTCTCTCCCAGCAGGGTGATGGTTCCGCCAGAACTATCCACGCTGTCACTACCGAGGATTCCGGCGATTTCGCCCTTCTCCGACTGTTCCGCCTTGAGCTCGATCTCTTCGGCGATCAGGATTGTTCCGTCCATGACGCCTTCAACCTCGGCAATACGGCCAACCGTCAGCTGACTGGTCTGTCCGCTGAACGGTGTATTCGAGGCATCCACGATCTGGCCGTTCAAGGCAAATTGGTCCTGGTTGTCGAGAGCGGTGGTAATGCGCCCTTCGATCTCGACTTCATAGCCGTCGTCGGCTACCTGATTGGTGCCATCCCCTTCAATTTCAATGGAATCGGCTTCGAATACATCACCGGCAAAGCTGTCGCCTTCAACCTCGACAAAGGTGCCTTCGGCAGGGATGGTGAGTGTGCCTGCCTCGATGGTCAGATTGCCGATCTGGAACTGACTGCCGGAGATATTCATCACCACACCGGACACCTCCAGGCTGTCGCCCGACCAACCCAGGGATTCCACTTCGATGCGGGTTGCCAGTATGTCCCCATTGCCATCCGTGAAACCGCTCACCTCGACGACGCTGTTGACAGGAAGATCCGCCAACGTGGTGGCATCGAAGGGGTTTTCATAGACCGTATCGGCGTCCACCGTAATGGTCTGGTTCATGATGGTGAGTGTATTGTTGGTGGCGATATCGTTACTGTCGACAACCCCTTCCAGCAGGCTGTCATACTCAACACTCTCCGCCTCGCCGGTGGCGCTGGCCTGATCACTGCTGCCATTGATCACCACCACCATGCCGATGGCCAGGTCATCCTGGGTGCCGTCACTGTTGTTGACCGTGAAGCTGGCATTGTCCGTCTCATACTCGATGCCGTTGACGAAGATGGAGCCGAACCCGGTTACCCTACCCTGGGTTACCCCGGTACCGCCGATGCCGCCATCGGCAACCTGGGAGCCGCCACTGCCGCCGCCGCAGCTGTAGAGTGCGCTAATGCAAACCGCGCAGACAATTGGCGAGATTAACCTGTTGAAGCTAGTCATTTCGCTGTACATCCTTTTCGAAATAGTAGATACCTATGCCGGCTTGCTTACGTCCGGTTCCTTCGCTCTCCGAAGTGACATCCCGGTCGTGCCGAGAGAGGTATTTATCACACTCCAGAAGCAGTGCTTGTGACTTTTCAGCACTCAAATTGCGAAACTCCGGCAGGGCCTCTGCCGGTAGATTGTCATAGGCTACTTTACGTTGGAAAAAAGGTGACTGGGAGCCAGTCTGCAGATTGTGGTCGATGGTATCGATCAGCAGCTCCACATCGGTGCCCAGGATATGCAGTTTACCGGTCTCTCCGGTACGCGGAATATAGCCGTCACTGAGCAGCGTGATCTTGCCGGATTCATTTTTTGCGATGGTACCCACCCTCAGCAGTTCGTCATAGATTGCCCGGGGTGGTACGTCACCACTGTGTTCCCGCACCAGATCGCTGAAGCTGTTTTTACCCTTATCGAATTCCAGTGCTGCGGGTTCACCTTTCTTATCGGTGAAGCGCTTGTCTCTCAGCCATCCTGAGATGACTCGGGCGGCCCGGTTGTACTGATGGGCGATGGCGCTGTCGTCCGGGGTATCGATCTTCTGCAGTCGGCTGACCTCTTTACGGGTCAGACCGGTGATTACCGAGACGCGGGAGACGGTCTGTTTACGGCCGGGAATGCCGAACTCTTTCGAGGCGACATCCATGAAGGTCCATTTGCTCAGATCGGCAAAGTCCCCATAGGTAAAGCCATTCCGCAGCATCAGCCTGACGAGCGGCCGCAGCAGTTTCAGGATGGAGGCGGTAAGTATTTTACGATTTTCATCCATTTTGACGTCTCACTAACCCGATTTACGATCTATATCAGGCTTCACTCTAATCCCTAATAGCTCGAAAAGTCTTTGATATTTATCGATTCTGGTCATATTTCCCCAAACATCATCTGATGAAAGGCCGATTCTATTGATCCGCTCGATCATCACCGGGTTGGGAATATTATCCCAACTAGATCTATTAGTGAATTATAGATGGTAATTCAAAGAGGTAAAACGGAATTACAATCACAAAATTGACCCTATTCTGATTCGACCAGGCTGAGTCGGATGGTTCAAATCTTGATTTCCAGGCGATTTGGCGATGGTGGCAGCCTGTTCGCCATGTAACCGCCGTCCAGAGTATGGTAGATTCCCCAGTTTTTCTAACCAGGAATCAGCCGGATGTCATTAGATCGTTCCGATGTTGAAAAGATTGCTCATCTGGCGCGTTTGGCGCTGGATGAGAACCAGGTGGAAGGCTACGCGGCGGAATTGAGCAATATCCTTGCTCTGGTCGAACAGCTTGAGGCGGCGGATACCGACAATATCGAGCCGATGGCCCACCCGCTGCATATGGCCCAACGGCTGCGGCAGGATCAGGTTACCGAGCCGGATCGTCGGGAGCAGAATCAGGCGGTTGCCCCGCTGGTTGAAAACGGCCTCTATCTGGTACCCAAGGTAATTGAGTAGTGCTGTTTACAGACCACTGCACGAATGACGCTCAAACTTAAGAGAAGAAAACCGCCAATGAACGCCAATCACCACGAATCAACGCAAAAAGAAGCTGCATTGCAAAAGCTGTTTGCGGCCGTTTGCGGTGATTGGCGTTCATTGGCGGTTAATCCCTTTACCACGGCCTGCTGCAACCAATATGGTATGCGGCAAGTGTCTGTAAGTTGAGCACTATCCCTAGTCTATGAAGTCGAACCATGCATAAAAAAACGATTGTTGAGCTGGCTGCTGGATTGAAGGCCGGTGAGTTCTCCAGTGTTGAGCTGACAGGCCATTTTCTCGAACGGATCGAGCGTCTGGATGGGAACATCAACGCCTTCATCACCATCACCGCGGAACAGGCTCTGGCTGAAGCGGCAGCGGCTGATGAGAAGCTGAAAGCCGGTGAGGCTGGCCCGCTGACCGGTATTCCCATTGTGCAGAAGGACATATTCTGTACCCAGGGTGTCAAGACCAGCTGCGGTTCCAGGATGCTGGATAACTTTATCTCGCCCTATGACGCCACGGTGGTGACAAAACTGAAACAGGCGGGTGTCGTCACACTGGGTAAGGCGAATATGGATGAGTTCGCCATGGGTTCATCCAATGAGACCAGCTTCTACGGCAATGTGCACAATCCCTGGGATAGTGAGCGGGTGCCAGGGGGGTCATCCGGTGGCTCGGCAGCCGCTGTGGCCGCGCGCATGGCAGCGGCGGCAACCGGTACCGATACCGGTGGTTCGATTCGTCAGCCAGCGGCCCTCTGTGGTATTACCGGACTGAAGCCGACCTACGGGCGCATCTCCCGGTTTGGCATGATCGCCTTTGCATCGAGTCTCGATCAGGCCGGCCCGATGACCGCCAGTGCGGAGGATGCCGCGCTGATGTTACAGGCGATGGCCGGTTTCGATCCACGTGACTCCACCAGTGCGGACCATCCGGTCCCCGACTATTCTGCCACCCTGAACGACTCCCTGGCCGGACTGAAAATTGGTCTGCCGAAGGAGTATTTCGAAGAGGGGCTGGATGGAGGTGTCAGAAGCTCCATTGAAGCGGCACTGGAGGTCTATAAGGGATTGGGGGCCGAGGTGGTCGAGATCAGCCTGCCCAACAGTGCGATGGCGGTGCCGACCTACTATGTGGTCGCACCGGCTGAGTGTTCATCCAATCTGTCCCGCTTCGATGGCGCCCGGTTCGGTTACCGGTGCGAGGATCCGAAGGATCTTGAGGATCTTTACAAACGTTCACGGGGTGAAGGTTTCGGCGCTGAGGTGAAGCGGCGCATCATGATCGGCACCTACGCGCTCTCCGCGGGCTACTACGATGCCTACTATCTGAAAGCGCAGAAGACCCGACAACTGATTTCGGACGATTTCAAGCAGGCCTTTGAACAGGTCGATGTGATCATGGGCCCGGCGACCCCCGCACCCGCGTTCAAACTGGGTGAGAAGACCGATGATCCGGTGACCATGTACCTGAATGATATCTACACCATCGCAGCCAATCTGGCTGGTCTGCCAGGGCTATCGATGCCGGTTCAGCCGGTCAATGGGCTACCGGTGGGGTTACAGCTCGTAGGAAACTATTTTGCCGAAGCCAAGCTGCTGAACGTGGCGCATAAGTTTCAGCAGGAGACCGGCTGGCATCGGCTCATTCCCGAGGGATTGGATTAGCGTGTCGGGCTGCCGGACGGCAGATTCGATCAACAACAGTAAACAGATCAGCGCAACATAGAGTGATAGATATGCAGTGGGAAACCGTTATCGGCCTGGAAATACACACCCAACTGGCCTCGAAATCGAAGATCTTCTCCGGCGCCTCCATCGCCTATGGTGCAGAACCGAATAGCCAGGCCTGTATTGTGGATCTGGGTTTCCCCGGTGTGTTGCCGGTACTCAATGAGGCGGCTGTGGACATGGCGCTGATGTTCGGCCTGGCGGTGGATGCGCAGATCGGTTCACGCTCTGTGTTCGCCAGGAAAAACTATTTCTACCCCGATCTGCCGAAAGGCTACCAGATCAGTCAGTTCGAACTGCCGATCGTTGGCCGGGGGTCTCTGACCATCGATCTGGAGGATGGACAGCAGAAAGAGATCGGCATCACCCGGGCGCACCTGGAAGAGGATGCAGGCAAATCCCTGCATGAGGATTTTCACGGCATGAGCGGAATCGATCTCAACCGGGCCGGTACGCCACTGCTGGAGATCGTCTCCGAACCGGATATGCGTTCGATCAAGGAGGCGGTGGCCTATGCCCGCAAGATTCACCAGCTGGTGGTCTATCTGGGAATCTGCGATGGCAACATGCAGGAGGGCTCTTTCCGGGTCGACGCGAATCTCTCCATGCGACCCAAAGGTCAGCAGGAGTTCGGCACCAGAACCGAGCTGAAGAACATCAACTCCTTCCGTTTTCTGGAACGGGCGATGAACTTCGAACGGGAGCGTCAGATCGATCTGCTTGAGAGTGGTAAAGCGGTTGTCCAGGAGACCCGTCTGTATGATGCGGATCGGGATGAGACCCGTTCCATGCGCAGCAAGGAGGAGGCCAACGACTACCGCTATTTCCCCGATCCCGATCTGCTGCCGGTGGAGATCACCGAGCAACGTCTGGCGCAAGCAAAGGGGCGGATGCCGGAACTGCCGGATCAGAAAAAAGCCCGCTTCGAAGCCGACTATCAGCTTTCTGACACCGATGCGACGCTGCTTACCCAGAGTCGCCCGCAGGCCGACTACTATGAGCAGGTCGTTGCCACCGGTGCCGATCCCAAGATCGCCGCCAACTGGGTCACCGTGGAACTGGCCGGTGCACTCAACAAGGCCGGATTGGAGTTGTCCGATTCGCCGGTCAGTGCGGAGCAACTGGGTGGCTTGCTGAAGCGTATCGCCGATAACACCATATCAGGCAAGCTGGCGAAGCAGGTGTTCGAAGCCATCTGGCAGGGTGAGGGAGATGCGGATACGGTGATCGAGGCCAAGGGGCTGAAGCAGATTACCGACAGTGGTCAGATCGAGTCGATCATCGATGAGATCATCGCTGCCAATCCAAAGCAGGTGGAGCAGTTCCAGGCCGGCAAGGATAAGTTGCTGGGATTTTTCGTTGGCCAGGTGATGAAGCAGACCCAGGGTAAAGCCAATCCAGGTCAGGTAAACCAGATCCTGCTGAAGAAATTGAAAAGTTAACCAGGGCCTGGCCTTAGCTCTAACTCTAACCCAAGGAGGCTCGATGCGGATTTGGCATAGCATTAAGACCCATGGATGGTTGTGGTCTGTTGTTCTCCTGCCGCTGATTGCCGAGGCTGGTATCTGGCGGGATCTTCCATCACCTGAATATGCCGCCAGATCTGTCGTTGAAACGCCACGCTACTATCGTGCCCTTGAGGCGGATCTGGCGGCCCTTCGAGCGCAACTCTCTCAGGCACCGGCCGAATCCGGACTGACGATCCAGAACAGCCATCAAATCATACTGCCCCTGCCCGGTGGTGAGATGGTGCGTTGCTGGATAGAGCAGTCTCCAGTGATGGCTGCAAGCCTGGCGGAGCGCTATCCGGAGATTGCCACCTATCGTGTCAGGGGCGTGGACAACCCTGAGCTGACCGGGCGGCTTGATCTGACCCCGAGAGGCTTTCACGCCATGCTGACCGGCCCGTCCGGAACCATCTATATCGACCCGGATCCCGACGGCCACTATCGAAGTTTCTATAAAGCGGATTACGCAAAATCTGTCGGCATCGCCGAGTCGCCACCTGTCTGTCAGCTCGGTCATCACATCAGCGGTGAGCCATTGGATGCGCGGATTGTCAGGGCCGGCCGGCAGACCCACAGCAGTGATCAGCGGCGTATCTATCGGCTTGCCGTGGCGGCTACCGGGGAGTACTCCGCCTACTTCGGCGGCAGCGTTACCGAGACCCTCGCCCAGATCGTGACGGCGATCAACCGGGTCAACCAGATCTATGGTCGTGATCTGGCGATCCAGTTTCAGCTGGTGGGCAATAATGATCGGATCATCTACACCGATGCCAGTTCGGATCCCTATACCCATACACCCAGCGGGATCCCGACCATGCTGACTGAGAATCAGCAGAATCTCGATTTTACTCTGGGTGCCGACAGCTACGATATCGGTCATCTGTTCGGTATTCTCGGTGGCGGCCTGGCCAGTGTGGGTTCGGTCTGTCAGAGCTTCAAAGCCCAGGCCTACACCGGCACTTCCGAGCCTGACAACGATGTTTTTTATATCGATTTCGTTGCCCATGAGCTGGGACATCAATTGAATGCCAACCACACATTCAACGGAACATCTGCCAATTGTGGCGGTGTCAATCGAGTCGGCATTGCGGCGGTTGAGCCAGGCAGTGGATCGACCATCATGAGTTACGCCGGGATTTGCGGGGATGAAAATCTTCAATCCAACTCGGATGCAACCTTTCATGCTCTCAGCATCGAAGAGATGGGCAGTTACATCAATCAGGGCAGCGGCAGACTCTGTGGCACCCTGGTTTCCACCGGCAACCGGGCACCGTTGGTCGATGCGGGAAACGTTGGCGAGGATGGTGTGCATACCATTCCTGCCGGAACTCCGTTTCGACTCACCGGGCAGGCTGAGGATCCGGATGAGGACAGCATCTCCTATCAGTGGGACGAGATGGATGCCGGAGGAGAGGGGGGCGCCACCGACGGGGATACCATTGGCACGGACATCGATCAGCAGAACAATCCGCTGTTTCGCTCCTTTCTGCCGACCACCACGCCGGATCGTTACCTGCCGCGACTCACGACCCTGTTGGCCGGCAGTCAGGATATCGGCGAAACCTTGCCGACCAGCAGTCGTCAGCTCAACTTCAGGCTCACCGTGCGGGATGGCGAATCCGGGGTGGCCAGTGACGATCTGGTGATCGATGTGGACGACAGTTCCGGCAGCTTTCAGATTACCGGTGGTTCACTCAACAGTGGCGGTCGATTCAACAGTGGTTCCAGTCAGTCGATCAACTGGTCGACCGGTGGTACGGATCAAAGCTGTCCTGAAGTATTGATCTCACTGATGAGTCTCGATGCAAGCGACCCCCCTGTTAACTTTTGTGATGATCATGATCCTGGAATGGCGATTCTCAACCTGGGGCGTTATCCCAACACGGGTGCCGCACTGGTTGACTTGCCCGATGTTACCCTGCAACAGGGACGGCTGATGCTGGCCTGTGCCGATGGTCTGTTTTTCAATCTGTCCGGGCAGAACTTCTCGATTCAAGGTGGTTCACAGGAGATCGCCAGTGACTGCAAACCATTGGATGGCACAACGCTGCAGCATGGTACCCTGTTTACCGATGCGGGCGGAGCAACAAAATTCGACAGTCCCGGTGGCGGCGGTCTGTTGTGGCTGCTTAACCTGATGCTTGGCGTGGTCACTCTGGTCGCCATACGTGATCGAATCGATCGCTCATGAGGTGCAGTGGCTGCAGCTTTAGCTTGCGCGAAATCGGCAGGGCTTGCTGAACAGGCTGAAGAGTGTACTCAACATCTGTGTGGCCAGTTGAAACAGGTGTAGATTGGCCCGGTAGTTTGATTGGGCGGTAATGAACTTTCTCCGGCAGCCATCCCGCAACTTGATATAGCAATCCCTCTCATCGCATGTCATGGCATCCAGTGCCTCCTGGCTCTTATGGGAGAAACTGACATTCTCCTGCATGGTGTTGAGATTATCCATGGCAGCCTGTAGAAACTGAATCTGTATGGCGGCAATCGAACCTGAGATCACTGCCAGCCAACTGATGGTTTTTTCATTGGCTTCCTGGGGAGTGCCACTGCTGATTAAACTGAACACCATCTTTTCGTAGATGAAGTTGAGAGTGCGTTGCCATGACCAGCTGTTCTGCAGCGTATCGATCTCAAGCGTAGTGGGTTTCTTGAGCGTTACATTGGCAGGCTGGTTTTGCAGTGGCAGAAACTCCTTGCAGAGAGACTCCATCATGCGGCAACAATCCGGCGATGCCGTAACGTTCGATATTGAACAGTTGTCTTTTGCCGTGTCATGTAACTGCTCCTGTATAAAACCGGGCAGAGTGGAGTCGCGAAGCTGTTGATTCAGACTCTCAAAGGCATGATCAGTGAAACTATTAATGAAACCTGCTGCCATATCTTCAGCACCATAATCATCCGTCATGCTCTGCAGTCGACTACCGATCCGCTGCATGTTTTTATCACTGCGTAACGAGCTCTGCGGTCGACTGACGGCCCTGCGTTGTTGCGGATGGTGGTGGAGGTGCCTGATTGGATGTAACAACATGGACATTGAAAACTGTCTATTGGTTAACGCTTAATAATGTTCAATTTAGTTGATCCAACAACTTCATGTAACTAGGGATTCCCCTAGCAAAAATGAGTGCAGTTTAATTGATGGCTTGGGCTGTTCGATCGCTGAGCTATCACTTCTGCTTAGTTGGTTTGGAGTGTGCCGCTCCGTATCAATATAAAAAAGGAAAGCTATGAAAGGCCCGGGTAGTTATCTGCTTTTGCTAGTCATACTGATCGGTATTTCAGTCGCGTCCTATCGGTTGCAGTCCGCTGGTGATGGCTACCTGAATCACCCAACAAGGTTCGCTGTTCACTCCCCGCAGGATGTAATCCCGACGCGGAATGAATTGCTGTTTAACGGCAGGGTCGCCAGGTCTTATGAAGAGAGAGAGGTGCTGGAAGCAGAGCATGATGCCGATCGGTTAACTGAAGATCCCGCACAGGCTGCGGAAGCCTGTGAAGCCACTCCCGATCAACAGGAGATGTTGCATCTGGTTAATCGGGCCAGGGCCAGACAGCGGGATTGTGGTGGTGAGTTCCATCAGACTGCTCCACCGTTGAGATGGAACTGCCGCTTACATGAAGCCGCAGCGATTCATTCTCAGGACATGATCGATGCTGATTTCTTTGACCACCAGGGCTCGGATGGATCAACGGTTGGCATGCGGGTGAGCCGCTCCGGTTATGAGTGGCGGGCTGTTGCAGAGAACATTGCGGCGGGCTATCCGGACAATCGGGCGGTGATGGCGAATCTGTTATCCAGCCCGACCCATTGCAGCAATATCATGGATCCGAAATTTCGCGAGTTTGGTTCAGCGGTGATCGATACGGATCAGGCTCACTACTACAACTACTGGACTCAGGTATTTGGCGCACGTTGATCAGGCCTACCGGATCGGTTGAATCTATTTTTCGATACACTGTTTAAGCATCGCCTGATTGTAAGCCGCTGCATAATCATAGGCCCGCTGTAACAACTGCAGATGGATCTCGCCCCGCACCACATCGGTGGATCCCTCCACATAACGGATGCCGCAGACTGTCTTGGCTCTGCTGGTCAATTCCGCCGGTACACCCGGCAGGTCGGTGCCCCGCCCCATCATGCCAAGCAGTCGCTTGTCCCGCTTATCCAGGGCGGTCTGTACATCACGTGCCACATCGGCATCGCTGAGCCAGGCTAACGACTCGACACTCTTTTTCTCCTCTGGTGTGAGTTGGCTCAAATCAATGTCCTGAGTGTTCTGGCAGGCTGCCAGGGTAAGCAGCAGAGTTATAAAAATGGCTCGCCTAATCACTGGTTTTCCTGTTAATTGGGAAGCGTATGCTGCCGATCAGCCAGACAAGCATACCACTCAAAGCGCCATACAGATGGGATGCGACAACAACCGGTCCATCTGCCATCGATTCACTGCCCGGCAGTGGCCCCTGCCACTGCTCCCAGGCAATTTTCCCAACAACGGCGATCAGCAGGCTCACAGAGAGTAGTGGTTCCTGTTTCATCTGCTTGAGCAGGCCCCAGATCAACAATCCATGAAGGGCGCCGGAGAGGCCACGGTACCAGACCAGCTGCGGACTGAAAAACCAAAGCGCCGTTGAGGTGATGAGGGTGATGAGCAACAGTATCAGACCGCAGCGTTGCGAGGGAAGAGTATTCAGCAACAACCCCCAGACCATCCAGAGACCGAGCAGGTTCATCGTCAGGTGGCCCCAGCCAAGATGCACCAGATGTGCCGTGATCAGGCGCCATAACTCCCCGTTCACGATATGGTCACGGTGGTATTCAAGCCATCCCGATGCGCTCTCTGTGGCGAGGGCTAGCAACAGACAGGTCAGGCTGACTGCGAGCGGACAGAGGGTGTGGGTTAAGGGGAAATTGAAACTGGCTGATCTATCCAATGGTCGATCCGGAGTTCAGTCCTGTCTACTGCAGACCGGACATCCCGGGTCCTGTTTCAGTGTCAAGCTACGCCACTCCATCTGCAGCGCATCCAGTAGCAGTAGCCGACCTTCAAGTGGATTACCCGCACCGGTCAGCACTTTGATCGCTTCAGTCGCCTGAATGCTTCCGATGATGCCGACCAGTGGCGCCAGAACACCGTTCGCTGAACAGCTCTCATCCATTCCGCCTTCATCCGGATAGAGGCAGTGGTAACAGGGGCTGCCGGGTTTACCGCTGAATACGCTCACCTGTCCCTCCATGCGAATCGCCGCCGCAGAGACCAGCGGGGTCTGGTGCCTATGACAGGCCTTGTTGATGGCAAAGCGGGTGGCAAAGTTATCCGTACCGTCAAGCACCACATCCGCCAGTTTTACCAGTTCGTCCAATTGATCCTCGTCCAGTTTTTCTGCGCTGGTCTCTACCTGGATCTCGGGATTGATCGCTTGCAGTGTCTGTTTGGCCGATTCAACCTTCAGCTGATCGACACGCTCCGTGGTATGGATGATCTGGCGTTGCAGATTGGTCAGATCCACCCGGTCGAAATCGACCAGATGGAGAACGCCCACCCCGGCCGCGGCAAGATACATTGCTGCAGGTGAGCCGAGACCGCCCAGGCCGATGATCAGAGCCCGTGAATCAAGCAGCCGCTGCTGCCCCTCAATTTCGATGGAAGGCAGCATTATCTGTCGACTGTAGCGCAGCAGTTGTTCGTCATTCATAGAGTCAGGGCCTGAACAATTGAGTTGACCGTTAACCGGTCATTGTGTGGTATCAGAGGTATTTTCGCCAATGCTCGGGGCGTTGATCCCGCAGTTGATGATTCATCCGTTGATAGCGGTCTGCAAAGATCATGCGGGTGCATTTTGAGTCGCTTCGGTTGCATCCCAGGTTGGCGCGTTCGGTATCTTCCGTATAGTAGTAGAGTGCTCTTTTTAGGCGATAGAGCAGGCGGTTGTCGATGTGCAGTCCCATTGCCGTCAGGCCGGTCTCAATCTGCTCCAGTGAGACCTCCAGCAGTTCATACTGAATCTGCAGCAGGGTGGGGGAAACAGGATTCGTTTTGATAATACCAACCACATCCGCCAGTAAGCTTGCCGCTGTACCGGCCTGATTGGGATCCGGGTGGAGTTCGACAAAGTGAATGTCCCGGTGTTTCACCAAGTCGTGTGGGGGGTCACCCATAGCCTCCAATCCTAGCGAAAGCGTTAAAATAATCAAGCAATTTAGAACCCGCATGAGCGCCTGTTGCCGGCCACTCTGAGTGGTCGGGCCAGTATGGGAAACAGTTACTCAATCGATTGATTTTAAACGGCTCATGAGCAGCAGCCTTCGGTCACTCTGGGTTGTCCGGCAAGATCCGTATGACTCCTTATCCCGCTCATTCCGGCAGACTGCATCAGCCGGCGAACAGCATCTGCCTGATTGTATCCATGCTCGAGTATCAGCCAGCCGTTCTGTTTCAGTCTGGCTGGAGCCTGCTCGATGATGGTTCGGATATCATCCAGTCCATCCTCTCCGGAGACCAGGGCGCTACGGGGTTCATAGGGCAGATCCCCCTGGGTGAGATGGGGGTCGTCCGTTTCGATATAGGGCGGATTGCTGAGGATCAGATCAAACCGTTCACCCTTGGGAAGTGCAGCGCACCAGTCGCCGGCATGGAACAGCAGATTCTGCAGACCCAGTCGCCGGGCATTTTCCTGAGCGATGCTGAGCGCGGCCTGCTGCAGATCGGTCGCCGCCACTCTGGCATCGGGGCGTTCGCTGGCCAGCGCCAGGGCAATGGCGCCACTACCAGTGCCCAGATCCGCTGCAATCGGGTTGTGGCAGCCTTCAATATGGATGAGCGCCCGCTCGACCAGCAGTTCGCTCTCAGCCCTTGGGATCAGGGTGTCCGGTGTGACCCGCAGTGACAGAGACCAGAACTCACGTTGTTGCAGAATATAGGCGATGGGTGTGCCCTGCTGCCTCTGCTCGATCAGCTGTTGATAGTGCTGCTGTTGTGATTCACTCAATATCGCCTCCGGCCAGGCGTAGAGATGGCTCTTCGGCTTGTCCAGCAGGTGGCACAACAGCATCGCCGCTTCCAGCTCCGGATTCTCAGCAATGCCACTGAGGGATTGTTGTGCTGTCAGCAGGGCCTGTTTGAGGGTTGGCATGGGATGCCCTTTAACTTCAGGCTTCGCCCATTGCGGCCAGCTCTTCAAGCTGATGTTCCCGCAGCAGAGGTTCCACCACCTGATCCAGCGTGCCGGTCATCACCTCATCGAGTTTATAGAGGGTCAGATTGATGCGGTGATCAGTCAGGCGGTTTTGCGGAAAATTGTAGGTGCGGATGCGTTCCGACCGATCACCGCTGCCGACCTGCAGTTTACGGGCGCTGGCCTGCTCCGTGGCGATCTTCTGTTGCGCTTGGGAGAGCAGTTTGGCCTGCAGCAGGGACATCGCCCGTGCCTTGTTTTTATGCTGTGAACGCTCGTCCTGGCACTCAACCACGATCCCGCTGGGCAGATGGGTGATGCGTACTGCGGAATCGGTCTTGTTGACGTGCTGTCCGCCAGCCCCGGAGGCTCGATAGGTGTCGATACGCAGATCGTTATTGTTGATCTCCACGTCATCCACCTCCTCAACTTCCGGCAGTATGGCCACGGTGCAGGCTGAGGTGTGGATGCGTCCCTGGGACTCGGTCTCGGGTATGCGCTGTACCCGGTGGGTGCCCGATTCAAATTTCAGACGGGAGTAGACCGCATTACCACTGATCCGACAGACCACCTCTTTGTAGCCGCCATGCTCACCCAGGCTTTCGCTGATGGTTTCAGTCTGCCACTTCTGTGACTCCGCATAACGAAGGTACATCCGATGCAGGTCACTGGCGAACAGGGCGGCTTCGGCGCCACCGGTACCGGCCCTGATCTCGAGAAAGACATTGCGTTGATCGTTCGGATCGGCCGGAATCAGCAGCAATTGCAGCTCAGGCTCCAGACGCTCCCTGGCCTCTTCCGCCTGGCTCAGCTCCTCTTTCGCAAGCTCGGCCATTTCAGGATCTGAGATCATCTCTTTTGCCGCTTCGATATCCTCCTCCGCGGCGGAATACTCCCTGAATGCCAGGACTACGGGCTCCAACTGGGCATACTCCCGTCCCAGGTCGCGGAACTGATTCTGGTCACTTTGGATATCCGGATCCGCCATTAATGCGGTGATCTCTTCGAAGCGTTCGGCGATCTGATCCAACTTGCCGCGCAGTGAGGGCTTCATGCTTTATTGTCTGTTTTTTTGATTTGGAATAGGGTATTGGCGGCTTCCAGCAGATCGATCTGGCCATTGAATCCGGCCTGGCGCATTTGCGTGCTTGGGGTATGCAGAAGCTTGTTGGTCAGGGTGTGTGCTATGAAGCGGATCGCCTCTTCCGGGGATTTTCCTTTGGCCAGCTGTTGCATCGCCTTCTGCATCACTTCGTCACGCAGCTGTTCCGCATAGCCGCGATAGTCCTGGATCAGCTCCACCGCATCCAGCGAACGCAGCCAACCCATGTAGTCGTCCACATAGTGTTCAATGATCTCTTCCGCCTGTTCGGCTGCCTCTTCCCGTGAGCGCATGTTTTCCTGGATGACCTCATCCATATCGTCCACGGTGTAGAGGTAGATATCGCTGAGATCGGCCACTTCAGGCTCGATATCCCGGGGAACCGCAATATCCACCATGAAGATGGGTCTGTGTTTGCGCTCTTTCAAAGCGCTCTCCACCGTTCCCTTGCCGAGTACCGGAAGCGGGCTGGCGGTGGAGGAGATGACGATGTCCGCCTCAGCCAGATGGTTGCTGATCTCCGTCAGGGCGATGGCGTAGCCCTCAAATTGCACGGCCAGCTGGTGTGCCCGTTCCACGGTGCGGTTGGCCACGATGATGCGCCCGATGCCGTTCTGGCTCAGGTGCCGAGCCGCCAGCTCCACGGTCTCACCGGCGCCGATCAGCAGTGCGGTCTGCTCCGAAAGGTCACTGAAGATCTGTTTCGCCAGGCTGACGGCGGCAAAGGCCACTGAGACCGGGCTGTTGCCGATGTTGGTGTCGGTGCGGATCTGTTTTGCCGCTGAGAAGGCGTGTTGAAAGAGTTTATAGAGCAGTTTGCCGGTCGTGCCGGTGTCGGTTGCGGTCTGGTAGGCCGCCTTGACCTGCCCCAGTATCTGCGGCTCCCCGAGTACCAGGGAATCGAGACCACAGGAGACGCGCAACAGGTGTTTTACGGCGTCCAGCCCGAAATGGCTGTAGAGATAGGGCATCACCCGGTCGCTGGGCAGGCCGTGAAAACGGCTGATCCAGTCTGCCAGGGGCTCGTGGTCCTCTTCAGTGAGGATGCAGTAGACCTCTGTGCGGTTACAGGTGGAGAGAATCACAGTCTCTTTGACGGCAGGATTCTCCCGCAGACTGCGCAGAGCACCGGCAATGATATCGGGACCAAAGGTGACCTTTTCCCGGATTTCCACCGGGGCGGTTTTGTGATTGAGTCCGAGTGCTAGTATCGACATCTGAACGGGTATGCAGCCAACAGAATTGGAAATTTTGTTATATCAAGGGGTTAAATTCAAGCTCAAATCGCCTGTTCGTTGTGAAACGGTCGATTATTTCTTATCGGATCGGGTCAGTTCGAAGCGCTCTTCCTGAAAAAACCGAACGGTATCGGCAAAATGATCGTTAATAACTCTCAAATACCTTCCTTGCATCGGGGTTTTTGATTGCCCTGGTAAACTTAAGCTAGCCTTAAGAAACAGAGTCCATGCTGTCTTGGACTGTTTAAACGCAATTCCTGCTTGGGCTTGGCTCGCAACTGATTTTGCAATGCGGGTGCTTTCTGCAGCCGATATTGTGGATAACCCCGATTGCTAAACGGCAGGTAACTCTGTTATTAATAGAGAAGTTACATTAACTGTCGCTCATAAAAACACTCATAATTTTAATAATAGGGCGGTTGCGCTCAACAAATACCGCTCAACATTCAGGAGGATTCAGTATGCAGATGCGTAACCAAGTCTACGCAATGGCCACTGCCGGTTTGTTGTTTTCCAGTTCCATTTTTGCAGGGGTAGCCAAGGACCTACCGCTTCCCTCCGGTACACCGAGTGCTGATGAGGTTGCCAACCAGGTCTATTTCGTCAACCACTTCTATGCCTTGAAGAATTTCGGTATCACCAATAACAACAAGGATCCGAAAAAGAGTAACCGGGCGATCCCCGGCAAGATCACCACGATCGTCAATAAATCCGCCGGCAGCAAACCCACCACCATCACCGTTGAGCGCTATCTCAACAATGACTATGGCGAAGGTGCGATCAATGCCCAGGATATCGCGATCTTCCGTTCCGGCAAGCTGAAAGGCACCGGTATGCTGATCACCGATTATGTGGATGAGAATAAGAGTCAATCCTACTCCATCTGGTTGCCGGCGCTGAGGAAAATCAGACGCTTCGCCGAGCCTGCCCATGATGATGCCTGGGGTGGGACCGACTTCACCTTCGGTGACGTAACCCTGAGAAAGCCCAAGGATGAGACCCACGAGCTGGTAGGCACCGAGACCTTTAACGACTGCCTCGGGGCAATCGACAAGGCCGAATCGAAAAACAAGTATCTGCCCAATCCGCCGGATGCGGCCTGTGATCACAAGGGCAAAGAGGTCTATAAACTGAAAAGCACCACCAAGCGGGAAAACTGGTGGTACGACTATCGCATCAGTTATGTGGATAGCAAGACTTTCGCCGACTACCGTACGGAGTATTTCAAAGGGGACAAGCAGGTCAAAGTGATTGACCGGGATTGGCGCAGTCTGGGGTTGGATGATCCACGTGCCCAATATTGGGGGTATTGGTACGGAAAGACCCTCGAGTCCGGTCATGAGACCTGGGCGGTTATTCCACAGGAGATCGTTCAGTACGACCAAGCTTGGGAATCGGATTACTGGTCAGAGAAGACCCTGAGAAAGATAAAACGCTAACAACTATAAATTGAAACACCCGGCACAGTCCGGGTGTTTCCACTTTAATTGAACCGACTCGCAAGCAGTCGGCAAACACCATCATTGCGCGACGCTTGATTGTAGCAGCCTCGCAGTAATGAATTCGGGAGGATTCTTTCATGTTCAATCGCAGTAAGTTGTATAAGTCGATTCTGCTCGCCATGCTCGTGCCCGGTGCGGCGGTTGCTGAAATAGAGTACAGCGGATACTTAAAAAATGAGACATCAGTCTTCACCAGAGATGGTCAGGTTACCGGCAAGGCGGACAGCATGCTGGATATGGAGGGCCATGACAAAGGGGACCTGCTGAAGTTCGAAAACTCGGCACGTCTATTCCTGAATGGTTATGTGGGCGATAACATCACCTGGCATGCCGACTTGAATGTGATCTACGATTCCGAGGGTGTGAATGATGACTATAAGGGTCACAAGCTCTACACCCAGCACGACTACCTCAGGGAGCTCTATTTCGACACCACGGTTTTCGATTGGGACCTGCGTGTCGGTAAACAGCAGGTTGTGTGGGGAACCGCAGACGGCATCAAGCTGCTGGATATCATCAATCCCACCGATTTTCGTGAGCTCAACCAGAATGCCATGGAGGATTCCCGAATTCCGATCTGGATGATCAACGCGGAGCGTAACATCGGCGACAGCAGCAACATTCAGCTGATTGTCTCTCAGGTTGAAGAGAACAAGATTCCCGGTCTCAACGCCGACGGTGATGCCGGCCACCCCTTCCTGATGAAAGGGGTGGAGACAATCAGTGGTCAGGTAAACGGTTTCTACAACATCGCCCCGGCGTTGAGTAATGTGGCGGCCACCTTCAACGCGGCGGCCATGGGGGGTGGATTCACCGGTGGCATGGCGCTGCCCCTGGGTCTGAACCTGTTTGCCGGTTTGACCGTGGATGGTTTCGCCGGCAACTTCTGGGATGCCTCGACCACACCTGGTCTGCTGAATCCCACGGTGCCGACCGATCCGGCCGCCGCACCCGGTTGGTTGCTGCTGAACGCCTTTACCCAGTTTGGTTTTACCGGCCAGCCCGGATTTCCTGCCGGTGTCAGCGATCCGAATGGTAACTTCGGTGAGACCAACCTGATGCCGATCACCGGCCTGACCCCGCTCTCACCCACCGAGGTGACCTGGCAGCCGGATGAAGCCTCTTCCGCCTTCGAATATATGGCGAATGCGACCTTCGCCACCTTCAACACCTTTACCAGCTTTACCGGAGCTGGCGGGTTGACCGGTTTCGAATCCGAGTGGGTCAAGGACTATCCGGATGACAGTGACGTAAACGGTGGTTTTCGTTTCAGAAACTCAACCGATGGCGGCTTGAACTGGTCCGTCAACTACTTCTACCACTACAGCGGTAACCCGAACATCGATCTGAGCTGGCGTGATGCCAACGGCGATGAGTTGATCGTGCAGCGTGCTCCCACCCTGTTCTTCGATACCAACGGTACCCCTGGTCCACAGCAGAATGACACCTTCGTGCCGGATGTGGCCACCAGCCTGAGCCGGGATGAGGCCCGGGCAAACTGGGATATGGGCAATGCCACCACCATTCTGGTACACGATGGGGCCGGCAACTACTCCGGTGCACTCGATCCAAGTGGCGTGCTGCCGGCGCTGGCTGACGGTAATCCCTTCAACGATGCGATGGCGATGGGAACCGGTGCGCCCTCCCTGCGCTTCACGGAGAAGTTGCATCGGGTCAATAGTCTCGGTACCTCTTTCGACTACGCCCTTGAAGCTGGCGACATACCGCTGGTACTCAGAGGCGAGTTTCTCTACGACGAAGGTGAGAAACAGCCAGTTATCGACAAGTTCCTGCTGAGCATCGGTGATCTGACCAATGCGCTCAAAATGGAAGACGCAGACTACTTCAAGTATGTGCTTGGCGCCGATATCACGGTGGCAACCAATCTCTTGATCAGTGGCCAGTTCATTCAGTTCCGCAATCTGGATTTTGTCGACGATTCGGATACCTGCCGCACCCAGACCGGTGTGACCATGGATTGCAGTCGTTACACCGCGGATTTCGCCACCATGAGTCTGACCAATGGCCTCAACAAGGGGTATGAGGATAAGGAGTTCTACTCGATCTTCCTCTCCAAGCCCTTCGGCGAGTCTCAGGAGCATCGCTGGAACAACATCTTCATCTACGAAGAGGGTGGCGGCAAATGGAATCGCTTCGATGTTGAGTACACCTTCACCGATACCCTGTTGGCTTCCGTGGAGTGGAACAACTACTGGGGTGAAGAGAACACGACCTTCGGTCAGTTCAGAGACTCATCCAACTTCCAGGTGGGTCTGAAGTGGATCATTGAGTGATCCCTGACTGGCAGTAAAACCCTTCGGCAGTCGCCTGGATTATCCAGACGGCTGCCGACTCACAGCGAATTCTAGGAGTAGTGAGCCATGAGCGGCTCTACAACAAAACAACAAACCAATAATGCCTGGGCAGAAGGCTACGCGGATTTTGTCATCAAGTTTCGCTGGCCGTTGATGATGATCCTTCTGGTGGTGACAATTCTTGCCGCCTTGCAGATCAAGAATCTGGATATGCGTAATGATCCGGATACCCTGTTGCCGCCGAGCAACCGCTATGTGGCGACCAACCTCTATGCGGAACACAATTTCGGCATGGGTAACCTGATGGTCTTCACCCTGAGGATCAATGAAGGGGACGTCTATAAAAACTGGTTCGTGAATAAGGTGCAGGAGATCCACAATCGATTGGTCGACCTGCCCACCGCCCGTGAATCGAACTTCATCGATATTGCAGCGAAGAAGATCAAGTACATGGGCGCGGATGAGAACGGTCTGGTCTTCAAGCGCCTGATCCCCACCGAAGGCATCAGCAGTGATCCTGAAAAGGCGGCAGAGCAACTGGCCTTTTTGAAAGAGGGCATCGAAACCAACCCGGTGATCGGTCCGATGCTGGTCGGTTTCGAGGATGCGGAAGGCAATAAGTGTGAGTTTTCACAAAAGGATGAGAAGAACTGTACGGCGAAATCCCTCTACATCATCGGCGACTATACCGATGAGGTAAAGGAGATCTATCTGCCCTGGGTGCGTGAAATCCGCGCCATGATGGATGAGTACAGTGAGGACGATCGGTTCGAGGTGCTGGTGGCCGGTGAACCCTATTTTCTTGCCTGGATGCTGGCCGACCTGGTCAACAAGTGGTGGCTGTTCGTTATCTCATTCGCCATCGTCATCGCCGCACTCTGGTTTGAGTTCCGTAATTGGCGCGGCTCCCTGTTTCCGATCATCGGTGTCAGTGCAACCATCATCCTGACCCTGGGGCTGATGGGCTTTTCAGCCTTCAAACTGACCACCATGATGGTATTGACCCCGATGCTGTTGCTGGCCATCGGAATCGGCCACTCGGTGCAGGTAACCCGGCGTTTCATGCAGGAGCAGGCCAAATCGGGGGATTGCGAGTCGGCCGCCCACTCCGCCATCTCCCATACGATCGTTCCGGCAACCTTGTCGATTGTCACGGATATGGTCGGTTTCGCCACCCTGGCAACCGTGGATATCTCGTTCTACAAGGCCTATGCCTATTTCGGCATGTTCGGCATGTTGACCCTGCTGTTTACCACCACCACCCTGATTCCGCTGCTGATGATGACCTTCCCCTGCAGCAATAAAGAGGCGAAAGAGGGGCATGAGCACGAGTGGGAGACCAAGGTGGGTGGCTTTATCTCCGGCCTGTTGACCGGTCCGGGGAAAATGATCCCGATCGGTATCGTGGTGGCGATCATGGCCTGGTCGGTCTATGAGACCGATATCCTGAATGGCACCAGTGAGGATCTGATGCCTGGTGTGGAGAAGGGCATCAACTATTCGCGTGCCGCGTTCAAGGAGAAATCGATCACCATACAGCACATTGAGCGGCTGAATGAGATCATGCCGGGGGTCATCTCCGTCTCCATACCGATACGCGGTAAAGAGCCCACATCCGAGCTCTGTGTGGAGACCTATTTCCCCGAGGAGATCTACGACATAGAGGATCCCCTGGAGAAGGTCGCCCAGTGTGAAAAGGCCAAACAGGAGTTGGGCTGCTGGGATCCTGATCCCTGCGGGGCCCAGGGAGTCTTCAACGAAGCCGATGTGCTGGCGGATATTGAAGCCCTCGAGGAGTGGATGCGTGCCCATGAACACATCGGCTTCACCGGATCCTATGCCCAGTATATCCGCCTGGTGAACATGCTGTTGACCGCTGAGCCGGGAGAGCAGCCTGACATCAAGGATCTCTATATCCCAACCTCGAAAAAACTGCGTGAGATCGATCCGGACGATGATCGTGGCGGTGACGATATCGTGCAGCTCTACAATGGTCTTTTGGAGACCATGACCGAAGAGGGGGACATGGACTCCTTCGTCATGAAGAACTGGAACGAAGGGGTGGTGATGGGTTTCATCAATACCATGGATCCGGTTGAGACCCACGAAGTCACCATGGATATCCAACAGTATATTGAGGACCATAAGAACGACCCGGGTTTCAGCAAGGTCAACTTCGGGCTGCGTTCCGGCCCGGTGGATGACCTTTCCGGTGACACCAATGAACTCTCAGTGGATGGTCCCAACTATGTCCGGCCCGGGCTGGGTGGTTTCCTTGGCGCCACGGAGGCGACCCGTGAGGTTGCCGTGGACAACTGGCTCTCAGGGCCTCTGCTCACGGCGGCAGCAGTGTTCGTGATTGCGGCGCTGATCTTCCGTTCGCTGGTTGTCTCGGTGATCCTGATGGTGCTGTTGTTCATCACCCTGTTTGCCCAGTATGGCCTGGGAGGCTACATGACCAGCATTCAGAACTGGTCGGGCAATCTGGCCTTCCACCTGCAGGTGGCTCTGAGTATCGCCATGGGCTTGGGTATCGACTATGGCATCTACATGATGTCGAGGCTCAAGGAGGAGATGCAGGCGACGGCCGGTAACTGGCAGGAGGCGTTGATCAACACCCTCAATACCACCGGCTCTGCGGTGATCATTTCGGTTGTGGTTCTGCTGGGCTGCTTCATCCCGCTGCTGAATACCGATCTGGCCAATACCTGGGGACTGGGTGTCTACATCAGTCAGGCTCTGCTGATCGATGTGGTGACCGCATTGACGATTCTGCCGATGCTGGTGGCCTGGTTGAAGCCGAGATTTGTTTTTGGTGAGTATAAAAACTAAAAAAAGTTGACTGGGCTTCGGTTCAGTATGATCTCAAGCCGGCATTTATGCCGGCTTTTTTTATCTTCAGCTGTGCCTTGATGTCCGCTGTTTTGTCTGCTGATCGGTTCTACGACGAGGCTTGAAGAAGTGTCGTAACCGCTCGCCGAAGGAGCGGTTGCGTATTGGGCAGGTTACGGCAAGCGAAACCGGAGGCTTGGTCTCTTCATCCCAGCTATTGACGATGAAGCCATCGCTCAATTTGATCAACCGGCTGGCGGCCTGTTTCACATCCGGGTCGTGGGAGGAGATCAGAAAGGTGGTGCCGAGGCTTTGATTCAATCGCTGCATCAGTTCGATCAGGTGTCTGCCGGTGGTGCTGTCCAGATTGGCAGTCGGTTCATCCGCCAGAATGATTTTCGGTTCAGTGGCCAAGGCCCGGGCGACGGCAACCCGCTGTTGCTGACCGCCGGATAGCTGATCGGGGCGACGATAACCGAGATGACCAATCTCGACCTCATGCAGCCAGTGGTTGGCGATCTCCAGGCTCTCCTGTTTACTTTTACCTTGCAGCTGGCAGACGTAGGCGACATTTTCCCGGGCGCTGAGTACCCGAATCAGATTGTAGGCCTGGAAGACGAAACCGATATTGGCGAGCCGAAACCCGCTGCGTTGGCTGTTTCCCATCTTCAGGATATCTTCGCCCAGAACCCGGGCCTCTCCCCGGTCGGCCGACTCCAGACCGCCAACGATGTTCAGCAAGGTGCTTTTGCCTGAACCGGAACGACCGGCCAGTACGACAAATTCCCCGTTCTGGAGCTCCAGGTCGATACCATTCAGCGCCGGGTAGGGCATGCTGCCGACCCAATAGCACTTGTGCAGGTCTCGGATGTGGATGATGGGTGATCGATTATCTTCCGGCATGGGCCACCTATTGGATTCGAAGAGCCTGGCTAACTGAGAGACGGGTGGCTTTCCATGCCGGGTAGATTCCTGCAAGCAGGGCGGCCACTAGAGTGGCCAACAGAATTTTAAGCGCGGAGTCCCGGGTCAACTGCGGGTGGATCACCGGGTCCATATAGAAAAATTCAAAGGCGTTGGCGTAATCGGTCAGATCGATGCCGCCATCCGCGAGCAGCATGACCACCAGCAGTGCGATCAGATAGCCCAGAACGGCACCGACAAAAATCAGCAGAACCGCTTCAAACAGCAGCATCAGAAAGATGCGATGGGGCTGGGTGCCGATGGCAATCATTACACCAAGCTCTTTCTGACGCTCATGCAGTGAGATCAGCATGGTGTTGAGGATCTCAGTGAGCACCAGCAGGATCACCACAAACAGGATGATCAAACCATAGGCATCACTGAACTCCAGCCACTGCCTGACCATCGGATCCAGCTCCTGCCAGGGCATGATCTCATAGACCTGCTCAGAGAGTTGCTGGACAAACAGCCGGTAGAGGGTGTCGGTCTGGTCGTGATGATCAGCGCGGATCACGATATCGGTCACCGCCTGCTGCATCTGCAGCCACTGCTGGGCCCCATCGAGTGAAATCAGCGCCAGGGTGCGATCGATCTGTGGTGCGCCGGTCTCGATAATACCTCTCAGATAGTAGACCTCTGAGATCATCTCGCCGGAGGGTCGCTGGGTCATCAGGATAACCCGGTCAGACAATTTTGCACCGAGATTTTGTGCCACCGTCTTACCCAGCAAAAGATCCTTGTTCATGCCGGGGCGCAGCCAGACGCCGGTTTTCACATTCTGATCCATGGAGGTCACCCAGGTCTCCTGCTCCGGATCGGTGGCCATGATCTGCACGCCGGTACTACTGCCGCTGACGGAGGCGAGTCCTGAGGTGCGGATGCGTTGGGTCCAGCCGATGATCTCAGGATAGGTGTCCATATAGCGGGATATGGCATCGGGATCGGCGATGTTGTCCCGCAGGTTTTGAGAAGCCTCGAATCCCTTCGCATGGATCTGCAGATGGCCGGTGAAGCTGAGGATGAAATTGGTTTTCATCTGACTCAGCCAGCCGTCATTGAGGGCGCTGAGCAGGGTCAGAGTGGCGATACCGAACATCATGGTCAGCAGGGTGATGGTGGTACGGCGGCGGTTGCGTATCAGGTTACGTACCGCCAGTGCCACATAGGTCAGTATCCCGAGTCGGCTAACCATTGCGGATCGCCTCCACCGGTTGCAGCAGACTGGCGCGCCAGGCCGGATAGATTCCAGAGAGGATGGAGGCCATGAGAATGGCACTGGCGGTAATTCCGAGATGGTCGAGTTTTAGCTGGGGATAGATCAGGGGGTCGACATAAAATCTGGAGGTGGATCCCAACAGTATGGAGAGGTCGATGCCGATCATGCCGGTCAGCAGAATGATCAGATAACCGAGCAGGGTGCCGAGCAGGATACCGATGATACCGATCGTCACCGCTTCCACCACCATCAGCAGAGCGATCTGTCGTCGACTTGTGCCGATCGCCATCAGGACGCCAAACTCCCGGGTTCGGTCGAGCATGGAGAGCAGCAGGGTATTCAGCTCTCCTGCCAGTACGATGAATAGCACGATGCCGAGAAACAGATAGAGAAAACCGTTATGCAGGGTTACCCACTCTTTCATGACCGGAAACATGGTATGCCAGGGCATGACTTCCAGCTGTTGGTCGGCCAGATCCACATTCAGACTGGATACCAGGTCGGGCAGTGTTCGCTCATCCACATTGATGACGAATGTGGTGACCTGACCTTGCAGATCGACCATCTCCTGCAGGGTCGCCAGGCTGGTGATCGCCATGCCGCTGTCGAGTCCCATTTCACCGCTGGTAATGATCCCAACCAGGGTAAAGGATTCTGCAATCATGGCACCATAGCGGTCATAACCGATCATCACCACCTCGTCACCAAGTTGGACTTTGAGGTTGTTTGCGGTGGTGGCGCCCAGTATCAGTGTGTAGCTGTCATCCGGTTGCAAAAAGCGACCAATACCGATTCTGCGGCCAAGTTCGGTGACCTTGGGTTCGTTGAGCGGATCCATGCCGATCAGCATCACCCCTTGAGTGGTGTGGTCGGATGCCGCCAGCCCAAAGGTATCCAGGCGTTGGCTGTATCGTGTTACGCCATGCTTCTGAAGGGTTTCACTGATCTTCTGTGGGTTGGTGATAGTCAGGGAGAGGTCCGGGTGTTGAAAAAATCCCTGCCGGTGTATCTGTAAAGCACCGATGATCGAGTTTTGAAAATTACCGAGCATATTACGGTGCAGCCCCTCATTGAATCCCCATAGGAAGATCAATGCGGCGAGGCCGAGTGCAATCGCGCCGGAGGTCAGCAGGGTGCGTCTTGGGTGGCCGAGCAGGTTACGCAGTGCAAGCCTGGCAAGGTGTAGATTGAGCTGTGATTTTGCGTCGGCCATCCAATACCTGTTCTTTGTTAGAGCTTGCTGACACTAAACCATTACGCCCTTTTGGGCCTCTCTTTTGCCTGGCCAGACGATTTATTGTGCCTGCATAGGCGTAAACAGCTGGGATTCAAGCGCTACATTGAATTTGATTGAGGTAAGGGTAATGACGGTCCGCTTGCCCTCTCCATCTTCCGGCTGCATGGTCCAGCGTGTGGGTATCTCTCGTCCACCCATTTCCGCAATCTGATCGAACACCATCAGTCGCCTGACCTTTTTTCGGCAATGGTAAGCCATCTCCAGGGGCACCCCGTCACCACGGATCTTTCGTACCAGCTTTTTCCAGGTCACTGTCGTGTCTGGGTTCGGGATCGATTCTATGGTGTAGATGCCGCTCTCACCCTCACCCTGACGATCGATGATCTGATGGCTGTGGCCATCGATCATGGCATCGGTATCGAGCAGATCCTGGTTGTTGAAGTCCGATCCCATCCACGGATCCTGCATCATGGCTGGCGAGATGTTGATCTGGCGACGCAGTTTAGGCAGGTACATGGAGAGGATGTTGTCCACCTTGAGAAAGACGGTCCCTTTGGTCTTTCTGGGGGAGAGAATCTCCATACGGAAGCGGTTGTTATCCCTGTCGTCGTGGCTGCGAAAGGTCATCGTGCGCTGCCAATCCGGGCGCAGGATATCGATCCGGTACTCAGCCTGCGTGCCGCTGGAACGCATCAGTGTCTCTGACTTTTGCAGCAGTTCAACCGCTTGCTCAGCGGAATCATCTGCCAGGCTTCCTGTGGCGATGAAAATCAGCAGCCAAATTGTCTTGCTTAGTCGTACCATGGGAAAAACATACTCTGAAAGTAGGAAATGAATTCGACCATTATAAGCATTTCATAATATATAGCCAGAGCGGGGCTGACCGCTGGTTTTTCGGCAGGACTGGTTATTCTTTCTTAAGTTAATGAAATTAAAAAAATTTATTCAGGTTATTATTGAGCTAAAGAAGTGTTTCAATCAGTTGGCTGGCAGAGACAGGGGCTGTATAGGGCTGTCTGCTCAACGGTGCTGGGAGGTGTAAGGGGCCTATCTGCTGCTGTGCAGTCTGTTCATGGCCAGTTGCAGGTCGCCTTTAACAATCGTCGGTAGACTGTCAATCGCCTTGTCGATGGCCTGGTCGATGGAGGCTCGGTGCTCTTTCGAGGGTCGGCCAAGCACGTAGTTGACCACGGCAGCCCGATCGTTCGGATGATCGATACCGATGCGCAGGCGATGAAAATCCCGCTTGCCGAGAACGCTCATGATATCCCTCAGACCATTGTGTCCCGCATGACCTCCGCCGGTCTTCAGGCGTGCCTGTCCCGGCTCCAGATCCAGTTCGTCATGCACCACCAGGATCTGCTGGGGTTCAATCCGAAAATAGTTGGCCAGACTGGCGACGGCCTGGCCGCTTCGGTTCATGTAGGTGGTCGGTTTCAGCAACCGCACCTCTTCACCCTGCAGATTCAGTTTGCACACCTGACCATGGTGTTTCGATTCCGTGCGAAAGCTGAGATGGTGTTGCTGGGCAAGCTTATCCAGCAGCCAGAAGCCGGCATTGTGACGGGTTTGTTCGTAATCCGGACCTGGGTTTCCAAGGCCTGCAATCAGACGAATGGGTTGGGATGCCATGGGTAGGGGGGATGGGGTGTGAGTGGAGAGGGAGGCTTTTGCCTCCCTCGGGAGCGGTTCTATTCAGCGCTCTCTTCACCACCTTCATCAGATTCAGTAGGCTCATCCTCTTCACTCTTATGAGTGGCGTGAATGGTCACTACGATCGGATCTTCATTACCCTCGTGGGTGATCAGGTCAACACCCTCGGGCAGGCTCACCTCTGAGGCGTGCAGAACCGCACCCAGCTCAAGGTTGCCCAGGTCGATCTCGATGAATTCTGGCAGGTCTTTAGGCAGACAGCTGATCTCCATGTCGGTCATCACGTGGCTGGCCTGGCCACCGGATTTGATGCCCGGGCAGGTGGCTTCGTTGATGAAGTGCAGCGGAACGTGCAGTTTGATCTTCTCATCAGCCTGTACGCGCTGAAAATCCACATGCAGGATGAATGGCTTGGCCGGATGACGCTGCAGATCCTTCAGTACCACAGTCTCGCTCTTACCAGCCAGTTTCAGCTCGAGCAGGTTGGAGTAGAAACCTTCATTCTCGAGTGAGTGGGCGATCTCGTTGTGTGGGACGGTGATCGGGGTTGGGTCCTGGTGCGCACCATAGACGATGCCCGGTACCAGACCCTCGCGACGCAGGCGGCGGCTCGCACCTTTCCCTGTATCGCTTCGTGCTTCGGCGTTAACTTCAAAATTGGCAGACATGGTTATCTCCGTATCTGTTTAGGTCAAAAGGGATGCCGCTTTGCGACCAAGCGACACCACCGCTGAATTCAAGCGGACGCGCGATTCTATCAGGATTGAGCAGAATTTCCAGCCTTTCGGGGTGTTTGCTTGGCCACTTGAGCCGCAAATGGACGCAAATCACCGCTAGTCTTCGCACACAGAGCCCAAGATGGCTGGTGCTCAGTCGATGAACAGAGAGCTGACCGACTCCTCGTTGGAGATCCGGCGCATGGTTTCGGCAAGCAGTTCGGCGATTGAAACCTGACGGATCACCTCACACTGTTTGGCCTCCTCCGACAGGGGAATGGTATTGGTGACGACCAGTTCATCCAGTTTGGAGTTGTTGAGGTTGTTGACCGCAGGGCCGGAAAGCACTGGATGGGTACAGTAGGCCACCACTTTGGCCGCACCATGCTCCTTGAGGGCATTGGCCGCCTGACAGAGGGTGCCTGCGGTATCCACCAGGTCATCGATGAGAATGCAGCTGCGACCCTCCACATGGCCGATGATATTCATTACCTTGGCCTCGTTGGGTTGCGGACGGCGTTTGTCGATGATCGCCAGTTCGGCATCATCCAGACGCTTTGCCAGCGCCCGTGCCCTGACCACGCCACCCACATCGGGGGAGACCACCACGATATCCGGATGTTTCTGGCGCCAGACGTCGCCGAGCAGGATCGGCGAGGCGTAGACATTGTCCACCGGGATATCGAAAAAGCCCTGGATCTGGTCCGCGTGGAGATCGACCGTCAGTACCCGGTCAGCACCGGCGGTGGCGATCATCTTCGCCGCCAGTCGGGCGGTGATCGGTACCCGGGCCGATCGGGGGCGACGGTCCTGACGGGCATAGCCGAAATAGGGGATGACTGCGGTGATGCGATTGGCCGAAGACCAGCGCATGGCATCGATCATCACCAGCAGCTCCATCAGATTTTCATTGGTGGGTGCTGAGGTGGATTGGACAATGAAAACATCCCGGCCGCGGACATTCTCATGAATCTCGGCCATCACTTCCCCGTCACTGAAACGGCCAACCTGCATTTTCCCCAGGGGGAGGTTGAGGTGGCTCACGATTCCGGAGGTGAGAGAGGGGTTGGCGTTACCCGAAAAGACCGTCATGGCATTGGATGGCACGGTGCTAATCCTCAGTCGAGAAAACAGATTGCAGAGAAATGGCTGGGGCGGCAGGATTCGAACCTACGAATGCTGGGATCAAAACCCAGTGCCTTACCGCTTGGCGACGCCCCAATTAACTCGTTTCCAGCTGGAACTGATCCAGTAGCGGGGAGCGATTACGCCCCCGGGTAACAAACCCTGTAAGATCGCTCGGTAGTCGATCCAGTACCTCGACCGCCTGCTGCCGTTCAGCAAATTCTGCGAACAGGCAGGCCCCTGTTCCGGTCAGTCGCGCATCGGCATACTGGTCAAGCCAGTCCATTGCCTGTGCCACTTCCGGGTGGCGTCTTCTGACCACCGCCAGGCAGTCATTTTGGCTGTTACCCTCTAGAAAGGCGCGTATTTTGATCCTGGGGGAGTTGCGTGTCAAATCAGGTTGTCCGAATATTTCAGCGGTTGATACATGGCATGCTGGGTTGAGCACCAAAAACCAGGGTTGCGGGAGCTCAATGTCGGTCATTTTATCCCCTACGCCTTCTGCCCAGGCCGCCTGGCCATGGATGAAGATCGGCACATCGGCCCCCAGGGATCCACCGATCTCCATCAGCTGATGCTTGCCAAGCTCCAACCCCCACAAATGATTGAGGGCGACCAGAGTTGTGGCGGCATCGGAGCTGCCTCCGCCGAGCCCGCCTCCCATCGGTAAGGTTTTGTGCAGGGTCAACTCCACACCTGAACCCGATCCGGTGATCTGTTGCAGCATTTTTGCCGCGCGAAAACAGAGATTCTGCTGCTCGGGAACACCGGGTAGCGGATTGGTGATGAGGATTCGGCCGTCTTCACGATGTTTGAAATCGAGCCGATCCTGGCGCTCGATAAACTGAAAGACGGTTTGCAGATCGTGGTAGCCATCCTCACGCCTGCCGACAATACGCAGCATCAGATTGAGTTTTGCCGGTGCCGGACAGCTGAGGCTCTGCGGGGGTGATTCAAGGGGGCTGGTCACAGCTGACTAGTCTTCAGCACCCAAACGCAACATGGCAGGCCGGACAAAGCGATTGTCAGGTTCCCTCTCCAGAGCGGCCTTCCAGATTTCCAGGGCCCGTTCCTGCTCACCCATTACCCACAGCACTTCTCCCAGATGGGAAGCGATCTCAGCGTCGTTGCTGATCTCGGCGGCTTTCTGCAGATGCTCCAGGGCAGCCGGCAGATTGCCCAGGCGATACTCCACCCAGCCCATGCTGTCGAGTACCGCCGGACTTTCCGGTTTCAGGGCCAGAGCCTGGACTATGTACTGCCTGGCCTCCTGCAGGCGGTCGGTCTGGTCCGCCAGGGTGTAGCCGAGGGCGTTCAGTGCATCCGCATGTTGTGGGTGGGACTCGAGTATCTTACGCAGGTCCTTTTCAAGCAGGTCGACCCGTTTCAGGTCTGCGGCATTGAGGCCTCTGGCATACAGCAAGTCCGTGTTGTCACTGAACCGCTCAAGCGCCTTGGTGTAGACTTCATGCGCGGTGGCGTACTCTCTGGCTTCACGCAGCAGCTCAGCTTCGATCATGTAGAATTTCAGCTGATTGCGCGATTGGTTCACTCTCAGACGTTGCAGAGTCTCTCTGGCCTGTTTCAGGTTGCCTTGATCGGAGAGGATCTTGGCAATCCGTACCTGCGCGTCAGCCAGGTGTTTTCCCTCAACCCGGCTGTAGCGGTCCAGCGCCTGTTCGTAGGCCTGCTGCTCTTCAGCGATCGCCCCGAGATAGAAATTGGCTTCATCCCTTTTAGCCCGGCTCTGGGTCAGGATCGAGAGATACTTTTCTGCGTTGTCGTACTGATCAAGCTGCATGTAGATCATACCGAGAGAGAAGCTGAAATCGGTGTTGTCCGGAGCTTGCTGATTGAGTTCAAGGAACTGCTGCAGGGAGGCGTCGACCTGGTTTATCTCGAGCAGAATTCTGGCATAGGCGTGTCTGAGTTTGATGTCATTCGGGTACTTTTCTACCGCCTGCTGGAGAAATTCAACACCCTGTTTCTCCTTTTTCATGGCAATCAGCGTGTGGGCTCTCAATACCAGGCTCTGGGTGGAACTCGGTTCCAGGACGAGGGATCGATCGATGTACTCCAGGGCGAGTGCCCGTTGGGACGCCCGGTTGGCAACCAGGGCGAGGGCATAGAGTGCGGAGGAGGCGTCCGTATCCTCGGGTACCAGCTGCTGCATCAGCGCCAGTGCTTTTTCAGGGGAGCCTGATTTTTCAGCGATTGCGGCAGCCTGCACATAGCCGGATTGGCCGTTGCGATTTGCGATCTTGATGACCTGCTGCAGATGAGAGATCGCCTCATCCAGCTGGTTGGCCCTGATGTTGATTATGGCGGCGATTTGGTAGGCCTTCAGCTCCTGCGGGTCGATATCGATCCAGAGTCGTGCGGCTGTCAGGGCTTTTTCAGGCTGATTGGCTTGCAGCGCAAGACTGGTGGCCCGCTCAGCCGAAAGGGGATCCCGCGACTCCCGGGCAACCTGAAGAGCGTGGTCGAACGCCATCGATTGTTCACCGCGCTGAGCCGCAATTTCACTGGCTAGTGTGTGGTATACCAGATCTGTGGTGAGTTGGTCTGCTGTTGCTTCGGCTGCTACAGGTGTCGATTCGTTGCCGGCCTGGCTGGTCGGTGCGGGCGATTTGAGTGTTGGGTTGCTGCCGCAGGCAGACAGCAATAGCAGGCAAATTAGGGTGGCGGATCTGTTCATTCGGTTTACTGTGTCTGTAGTACCTTGGTTTGATCGAAAAGGCTGTTTCAGGTTCATTCCCTGGTTCTTAATATTAACTTCCTATTGTAGTGGAATGCCTGGAAATTCTGCCAAAAGGCGTAGCATAATCCATGCAATTGGCGACGCTCTGATGGCCCGGATGAACCCCTTTGCTGGCACCTCTGCAGGAGACACTACACTAACACCAATCCAATTGACATCCGCGGTAAGCCTGAATTCAGCGCTGGTATTCTCAGTAGACAAAAAAATCTTTGAAATGTTAGTTGACTTTGGCAAGGCTTGGCGTCAGAATGCCCGGCTCTCGTTAGGAGGGGTTCCCGAGTGGCCAAAGGGATCAGACTGTAAATCTGACGGCTCAGCCTTCGGAGGTTCGAATCCTCCCCCCTCCACCAAACAGAGACGGGAAAGTGTTGTTTGAAATGACTTTCTCATGATCCTACCCAGGGTATTTATCGGGGGAGGATGCGAACCGAAAAGAGGTTCGACAAAGGCGCGAAGCGACTTTGAACAATGCGCGGAGCGCATTGGCCCGGAGGGCGGAAAGCCGGAGGCTTGGAGTAATCCTCCCCCCTCCACCAAACAGAGACGGGAAAGTGTTGTTTGAAATGACTTTCTCATGATCCTGCCCAAGGTATTTACCGGGGGAGGATACGAACCGAAAAGCGGTTCGGCAAAGGCGCTGAAAGCGACTTATTAAACGATGCGTGGGGCGCATTGGCCCGGAGATTCAGGTTGGCAGTGATCCTGCCCGGCCTCTCCGCCAAGATGGAAATTGGTCGTGGTTGTTGGTGAGCGACGCGTTGCTTGGCTACGCGGGTGTAGTTCAATGGTAGAACTTCAGCCTTCCAAGCTGAATACGTGGGTTCGATTCCCATCACCCGCTCCAACGTAAAGATAGGCCAATAATAAAGATTGGCTTTGAGCGACGGTACTGTAAGGCAGTGTCGTCGTTTGTGTGTGCTGGAAGTCTGGCCACTTGTGGAAGGGACTGACAGTTAATTAGAGTTTTGCCCAGATAGCTCAGTTGGTAGAGCACACCCTTGGTAAGGGTGAGGTCGGCAGTTCAAATCTGCTTCTGGGCTCCAACAATTGAAGGCGTGCGGAAGCGCGCGAATTTGTCTTTATACAACAATAGAGAACCTGGAGAACATTCATGTCCAAGGAAAAATTCGAACGCACAAAGCCGCATGTCAATGTGGGCACGATTGGTCACGTAGACCACGGCAAGACCACGCTGACGGCGGCCATCACA
>NAUB01000034.1 GCA_003676145.1 gamma proteobacterium symbiont of Stewartia floridana
GTCGTTCATTTGGAATCACCAAACCTCTCTCCTCGCGCCTTGATTGGCGCTTTTTCAGGCACAACAGGGCCAATTGGATTAGTGTTAACAGGCCCTAGATCCAAGCGTCTCTAATTTTCCACATCAGGTGGCTGAAAGTTTTTATCTTTATCGATCAACTCCAATGATCCGATGATAATACCGCCGATCAGTACCGCAAACCAAAGTGTGGCCAGACGGCAGATCAGGGTGGCAGCGATCGCCGCCGAGGTATCGGCACCGATCAGTGTCAGTAGCAGCACCATCACCGCTTCAGTACCACCCAATCCACCCGGAATGAACGAAATGGCCCCCGCAAGCACACTGACAGAGTAGATACCGACCGCCATTTCAACCGAGGTCTCAATCTCAAGGGATTGCAGGATCACATAGAAAGCCACACCCTCGGCAGCCCAGGCCACCAGTCCCAGACCAAGCCCCGCATAGAGTGGTCCCGAGCGCAGCAGAGTCGATGCGGAAACCAGCAGATCCAGAACCTTCAAACCGAAGTTACGCAACCTCTCGGAGCTCAGTTTATGCAGATTACGATTGATCAGCGCATGAAAGGATCTGGCATGGATGAACGGTAACATGGCAAGAATGAAAACCGTTATGACGATCACCAGCCATTGATACTCGGGGAAAGTGATGGCTGCCACCAGCGCCAGCAGAACCATCGCAACCAGGTCGGTAAAGCGCTCTGTGAAAAAGGCTGCCAGACTGGCGGTATAGGAGACTCCGTGACGCTTCAGATAGAGCGAACGAACCGCCTCGCCCGCCTTCCCCGGGGTGGTGGTGAAGGCGAAGCCACCAAGGTAGTAGGCAAAACTGCGCAACATCGGAATCCGGCTTTGCAGACGATTCAGATAGATTTCCCAGCGAATGAACCTCAGGCAGTAGTTGACCAGTGAGAGTCCCAAAACAATCACCCAATCCATCAGGCTGAGTTTGCCGAGGGATTCGGTAACCGCCTGGAAGTCGCTGGCAACCACGGAAACCCCATAGATAGCGATGGCAGCAAGAATCGACCAAAGCAGCGGTCGCATCAATCGTTGTTGCAGTTCGTTGCTTTGAGTCGTTGACATCTTGTAGGTTCTTTTATCGACCGATTATTCAGGTGGAAATCCATTCGAACAGGTGGGCAGCCAAGCCCTACGGCTTGATAGACATCAGCTCACGGCGCAGCCTGAATCTGAACCGGCAACTGAACAACAGACTGACAGCGAATGACAGCCCAACCCTCTATTCACCCGGCACTATACAGCGGCTTCAAGCCAACGGCAAACTGATTACAAATTAAAAAATATCTGTTAAATAAGTCACTTACAGCTAATGCAAATCCTCTCTGTCGATACCCTTTGCAACCCGCTTGAGGCCGCTCAATAACGGAACCGCTCGATCACTTCGTAGCCGAACTCCGGCTTCCAGCCCCAGGAGTAGTTTCGCAGATCGTAGAGCGCCGCCCGTTCAGCTTCCCCGGCAGAGACTGGGCTGAAGCCACAACCGTAACTGGTTCGCGGCCGGCCTCTCAGGGTGGTGTAGACAGTCTTGACGATCACCAGATAGGCATGCGGGAGATCACTACTGGCTTGAGCGTGTACATCCTGACCCTTTTTTCGAAAGCCCTGATCGAGCAGCCGTTTTTTCGCCTTCTCCATGGCCGACACTGCACTGTCGGAAAACGATGCCTGCCACTCAATCGCCAGGGAGTCCCCTTGGCGTTTGGCGACCACACAGCTGCCACCTGCCCAAGCCGTCGTCAACAGCGACCACAACAACAGGATCAGGATTGACCTGAACACCACACCGCTCGATAAAAATCGGTAACCGTCAATCACCCGCTTTGAATGTCTCGAGTTCTTCCCAACGCGCATAGGCCTGCTCCAGGTCATGTTCCACCTCTGTCATCTGCTGCTGCAGTTCAACGACCTGCTCTCCTTCGCCAGTCTGATAGAGATCCGGATCGCTCAGCTGCTGCTGCAAGCCGCTGAGGGATTGCTCCAGCTGTTCAATCTGTTGCGGCAATTGATCCAACTCCCGCTGATCTTTATAACTCAACTTTGTTGTTCTGTTTTTCGGCTTCTGCCGTTGAGACTTGATCTTTTCCTGAGCGGCATTGTCATTACTGATTCTAGTCTGCTTCTGTTTTTGCTCCCAATCACTGTAACCACCAACGGACTCGGTGACTCTACCCTCCCCTTCGAAAATCAGACAGCTGGTCACAGAGTGGTCAAGAAACTCCCGATCATGACTGACCAGCAGCAGCGTTCCCTGATAACTCACCAGCAACTCTTCAAGCAGTTCCAGGGTTTCGATATCCAGATCATTGGTCGGTTCATCAAGCACCAGAACATTGGCCGGTTTGGTAAACAGTTTGGCCAGCAGAAGACGGTTTCGTTCTCCACCTGAGAGGGCGTCCACCGGTGCTCTTGCCCGTTCGGGGGTGAAGAGAAAATCCTGCAGATAGGAGATGATATGTTTGCTTTTACCATCGATCTCCACCTTATCGCTGCCGCCACCCACATTCTCCTGCACCGACAGGGATTCATTTAACTGACTGCGCAGTTGATCGAAATAGGCGACCTGAATCTGTGTGCCGAGTTTCACCTGACCCTGCGCCGGCTGCAGCTGGCCAAGCAACAGATTCAGCAGTGTCGTCTTACCCGAACCGTTGGGTCCGATAATACCGACCCGGTCACCGCGCATGATGGTGGTGGAGAGTCCCCGGATGATCGGTTCTCCTTCCCAGGAGTAGCTCACGTCATCGACCTCAACCACCAGTTTTCCCGATCGCTCGGCGGACTGCAGCTGCATCTTCACCTGACCCATGCTGCTGCGACGTTTACTTCGCTCATCCCGCATCGATTTGAGCTGTCTCACTCGTCCCTCATTGCGGGTACGCCTTGCCTTGATGCCCTGGCGTATCCAGATCTCCTCCTGCGCCAGCTTTTTATCGAAACGGGCATTGGCCAGCGCCTCCGCATTCAGCATCTCCTCCTTGCGGCGCAGAAAGTTGTCGTAGTCGCCGGGCCAGTCGGTCAATTCACCCCGGTCGAGTTCCAGGATCCGGCTTGCCAGTCGACGCAGAAAGGCCCGATCATGGGTTACGAACAGCACTGCACCGGAGAATCCCAACAACAGATTCTCCATCCAGTCGATCGCCTCGATATCGAGATGGTTGGTCGGTTCGTCGAGTAACAGCAGATCGGGCTCGGCCACCAATGCCTGCGCCAGCAGCACCCGTCGCTTCATACCACCGGAGAGTTCACTGAACTGTGCATCCGCATCCAGACCGGTTCGGGAGATCGTGGTTTCAACCCGCTGTTCCAGTTGCCAGCCACCAGCGGCCTCAAGATCGTGTTGGGCTTTCGCCAGGCTGTCGAGCAGCGACTGGTCCCCTTCCGCCAGACGATGGCTGATGCGATGATAGGTCTTGAGTTTTTCAGCCAGATTGCCAATACCGTCCGCCACCAGATCAAAGACCGTGCCTTCGACATCCTGCGGCACCTCCTGAATCAGTCTTGCGACACTGACGCCATTACTGACCACCCGCTCCCCATCGTCTGCCTGTTGGCTACCCATGATCACTTTCATCAGGGTCGATTTGCCCATGCCGTTTCGACCCAGCAAAGCGATACGCTCACCCTTCTCGATACTCAGCTCGATACCATCCAGCAATGGGGCATCGCCAAAGCTCAGATGGAGATTGCGCAGGGTGATTAAAGGCATCGAATTTCCTATTGTAAAGGCTAATGATCTATATCAAGAAAAGTAATTGAGCCAAATTTTGCTCTGCACCATAATAGGTCACGCTGTTTGCATCAAGCAGGCTCAAAGGTGACAGAAAGCTTAAGGGTTAGCAGGCCCTAGCTTAGCGATTGATTGACGAATTGGCACGCCATTTATCTACCGCAGCGATGCGATTGAGAGGTGGCCGACTTCTTAGATGGCTACCCAGTTGGCCATTCATCTGGAGAGAATAGAGAATGAAAACCAAGATTCTGCTTAAAGAAGCAGAAATGCCGACCCATTGGTACAACGTTGTGGCGGACATGCCCAACCCACCGGCCGCAATCCTTGCACCCGATGGCAGTCCGGTGACACCGGATGCACTGAGTGCAATTTTCCCAGATGCCATCATCGAACAGGAAGTCAGCGCAGAGCGTTGGATTCCAATACCGGAGGAGGTAAGGGAAGTACTCACGCTCTGGCGCCCATCACCACTCTATCGGGCCGAACGACTGGAACAGGCCCTGAATACTCCAGCGAAGATCTATTTCAAGAACGAAGCCGTCAGCCCCGCCGGCTCACACAAGCCGAACACGGCGGTCGCTCAGGCATTCTACAACAAACAACAGGGCATCAAGCGCCTGACCACCGAAACCGGCGCCGGTCAGTGGGGCTGTTCGATCGCTCTGGCCGGCCAGATGTTCGGCCTCGATGTCAGGGTCTTTATGGTGAAGGTCAGTTACGGTCAGAAACCCTACCGCCGCTCAATGATGCAGACCTGGGGCGCCGAGGTCTTCCCCAGCCCCACCGATATGACTCAGTCGGGTAGGCATATTCTGGAGAAGCATCCGGACTCCGCAGGCTCTCTGGGGATCGCCATCTCAGAAGCGGTGGAAGAGGCAGCCGGCCGCGCCGACACCAATTACGCATTGGGATCGGTGCTCAACCATGTGATCCTGCATCAGACCATCATTGGTGAAGAGGCTAAAAAGCAGTTCGAAATGATCGGTGAATACCCCGATATGATCTTTGCCCCCTGTGGTGGTGGCTCCAACTTCGCCGGCGTGGCATTTCCATTTTTTGCCGATAAGGCGAGTGGCAAAGAGGTGGAGCTGGTTGCCGTCGAACCGACCTCCTGCCCGACGTTGACAAAAGGTGTCTATGCCTATGATTTCGGTGATACCGAAGGTCTCACCCCGCTGACCAAAATGTATACCCTTGGTCACGATTTCATGCCACCGGGAATCCACGCCGGCGGCTTGCGATATCATGGTGAATCGGCACTGGTCAGTCAGCTCTACAATGAGGGGCTGTTGAGTGCGGTGGCAATTCCCCAGCTGGAGACATTCGAAGCGGGCGTGCTGTTTGCCAAAACCCAGGGCATTATTCCAGCGCCCGAATCATGCCACGGGGTGGCGGCGACGATCCGGGAAGCCAAACGCTGTGCTGAGACCGGCGAGCCCAAAACCCTGCTGTTCAATCTCTCCGGTCATGGCCACTTCGACATGAGCTCATACGATCGCTATTTCAAGGGTGAGCTGGAGGATTATGACTATCCGGATGAGGCGATCCAGGAGTCCCTCGCCAACCTACCCAAAGTCGGTTAACAGGCTCTAAAAGAATTAAAACCGCGAATGAACGCCAATCACCGCAAAATGCCGCAAAGGCATTGATGGTGATTGGCGTTCATTGACGGTTAATCTCGACCTCAAGGGCGTGCGATTTCACAAATCCTTTGGCGCACGTCTGGGGCCTGTTAAATAGTCTGATTCGATTCCCAGGCCATCAGCAGTCGACTGACTGTAACAGCGGCCTCCTCCTTGACCACTTCATAGCCACTCTCCTGGACGGTTTCAATCAACTGATGAAGTCCGTTGATCAAAGGCTGCAGGCGTTCACGCTCACCCTGTTTATCCAATAAGCGCTGTACGTCGGAGATGCGCTGATTGACCACTTCAACCATCAGATTGATATTCTCTTTCCAGCGATGATAACGATCATCATCATGGATAGGCATGTTACGCACCAGCAGAGAGACAGATTCCGTATTGATCAAGGTACGATGACCGAAGTCGATAATCCGCCCCTTCTCATACATACTCTCCATCATCTCCTGGTCCAGCACACCGACCTCGCCGGCATGGGAAAAATAGTGGCCACTGGGAATCATGCGTACGATCACCCGCAGACCGAAACGCTCCAGAGTCACCAGCATCTGTTCGCCCAGGGAACGAATGTCATCGCACTCCAACGTGCGGCCGATAAACTTGGCTATCTCTGCCAATTCAGTGGACAACGCCAGAGACTCCTCCATCTCTTCACGAACCAGAACAGAGCGTTGTTTGGCATTCTGCAGATCATGCCGATTGTTCAATGCAACCCGGATCTTGAGCAGTAACTCTTCCGCATCGTAGGGTTTGGCCACATAGTCATCCGCACCGGCCCGATAGCCGGCCAGCCGTTCACTCAATCTTGACAGGGCGGAGACAAAGATCACCGGTATCTCCGATGTGGCCGGATTGGCTTTGATGATACGGCAGACGGTCAGACCATCCATCATCGGCATATCCACATCCAGCAGTATCAGATCCGGCGTTGCATCCGCCAACTGATCCAGACAGGCCTGCCCGGTGGAGGCTAGAGAAACCTGGTAATTGAACTTCAGGATCAGCTGCAAACTGTCCAGATTGGCCTGCTGATCATCCACGACCAGAATATGTTGCGCCGCACTACCCTGTTGTTGACGACTCATGGCCAGAGCCCCCACGGCTCATCCAAAGCAACAGCGGATTCCGCTGCGGACAGCACGAATGCCTGATCCACCCTGCGGATGCAATGCTTCAACCCCACTTTCCCAGTTAAGCGCATGTTTTTTTATCCCTGAATTAACTCCGGCTTTTGCTATGGAAAACAGTTTTCATACAGGTTCAACCATACACCTCAGCCCAAACCGGTTCCACAGTCAGATAAAAATTCACTGCCTTTGAATGCCGGTTCTGGTATGGTTGACTGTGCAGCTGTGTTTTATATTCCTAAGGTAAAAACCAGTTTACAGAGTCGGGAATAAAATTCCTAACCCGGATTGCAGATTGCAACAGGCTTGACCAACCGGGGAACTAAAACCAGCTGCTTGATGACTGTTTAGGTACTGACAATAAACAAGTTACCGGTTCTACTGGAGAGATCTGGCGGATAAAGGGTACCGAATGACTGTCAACTGCGGATTATCAGAAGCCCGCAGTTGATCGTGCTAACAGTTGCCTGATGGCCGTTAATTTTATGTGGTAAAGAAATTATGGTTAAGATCGTTTCCTTCAAGGAAGCCAGGGATGGGGTTGCTGACTGTCTGAAATGCTCTCTGCGTGAGTCGGTTCTGTTCGCCGACCTGAAAGAGGAGGATTTCGAAAAACTGCACGACCCGATTGATCAATATACCCTTCCGGTTGGATCCACGCTCTATCATTCCGGCGACAAAGGCGATCGTATGTACACCGTTCGCTCCGGCATACTAAAGCTTGTCCAGTACCTGCCGGATGGCAGTCAGCGGATCGTCCGCCTGATCCGCAGCACCGACATCACCGGTCTGGAGTGCATCCTGGGCGAAGCCTATCAACACGATGCGGTCGTACTGCAGGAGACAGAGGTCTGCGCCCTGCCGGTACGGGTGGTGGATAATCTCAGTAAAGAGAACCCGGCCCTCCACCTGGAACTGCTGAACCGTTGGCAGCGGGCGCTCAAGGAGGCGGATGCCTGGCTAACCGAGCTCTCCACCGGATCGGCGAAACAGCGGGTCGCGCGCCTGCTGTTGAGACTGGTGAAAGATACCCATGAGAGCCAGTGCAGTCTGTTCGCCAGAGAGGACATGGGAGCCATGCTGGGAATCACCACCGAGACGGCCAGTCGCACCATCGCGGAGTTCAAGCGCCAGAGCCTGCTGATCGAAACGGCACCGAATCAATTCCTGCTGGATATCCCCAATCTGCATCGAATCGCTGAGGATTGATCATTTTCAATGCTTTAGACCGGCCCTGTCAGTACATTTCCAGGACAATCAACTGTTCTGCCATCAGACTGCGATGGTGCATGGAGATGTCACTTGCAACAAGTCGTCAAGGAAATCGAACTTCCGGTATTTTCACTCCAGATCGATTCCGATGAGTGTCGCTTCGACACGATTGAAGAGATTATCGCCTACTTTGAAGCAGAGATATCGGCCCATAAGGCCGCAGAGTTCATCGCCACCTTCGATCACAGGAAGCACACATCAGAGCTCCCTGAGGGGCAACTGGCAGATGGTATCCTGGCCGCTTACAATCTGGTGTTCTGTTTCGGCTTCACCCTGCAGACCCCGGAACAACTGGCCTGCAGACCCAGGTCGATCGGCGTCTGTCAGATGAATGACCAGATCGTCGTCTCTTTTCTTGAATCTCCCATGCCGGTCGCCAATGCCCTGATGGAGAAGTGGGCCAAATCGCTGCTGATTGAGAATGATTCGACCACCCCCCATTTCAAGCGCACCTCAGCGAAGTAGATTGCGTGACTGAAAACCTGCCCGATCAAGATGATAAAAATTGCCGTAACCAGTCAGAACTTCCGTACCATCACACCGCATGCGGGGAAGTGCCGTCGTTTTCTGATCCTGGGCAGAAATGAACAGGGAGAACTGGTTGAACTCGACCGGCTTGATCTGCCGAAAGAGATGTCCATGCATGAGTTCAAGGGGTTGCGGCACCCGCTTTTTGACTCAGACATCCTGTTGACCGCCAGTGCGGGCCAGGGCTTTGTCAGGCGCCTGCAACAGGAGCAGGTGCAGGTGATCTGTACCAGTGAGACAGATCCCTATCGCGCCGCAGAGACTTTTCTGCAGGGCCAGCCTCTGCCGGTGGCGGACGCTCATGTCCACCACCAGCAGAGTCGCCCGATCATGCCGAAACTTGGTTAACTGGCCCTAGAGCAATTCACATCTCCATTTCCAGATCATCGATCACCTGATCGATTCCCGCCTGGGCACAAGCCTCATCGGTTTCACCGGATGGAGCACCACTCACCCCTACGCCACCGAGCAGTTGGCCACCAGCCTGAACCGGCAATCCTCCTGCGGACATCACCAGCCCGTCGAGGCGTCCGATCGGTGTGTTGGCGCGGCTCGTCAAAGCCGAGGTGGCGGCATTGAAATTGACGGCAGTGAAGGCTTTCTGGCGACTGATCGGTACGGTGATTTGTGCCGCAATGGTGTCGCGCATGGTCACCTGAACAGTGCCGTCCCGATCGACCACGGTGACACCGATCTGAATACCCTGTTTTCTACAGGCCTCGATTGTCGCCAAGGCGATCTGATTGGCTGTCTCCATGGAGAGACGCTTTAGCGTTACGGTTGGCGCAGCTTCGTCTTCGGCCTGTACACCAGGTAGTACACATAGGCTGGTCAGTAGCGCCAGGGTTGTCAGGGATCTCTTCATCATCTCCTCCTCAATGGGTGGCTTTATTGTCATTCCAACTCTAGTATTGTTCTTCTCCAGGCCAGATGCTGAGGACAGCTGGTTTCTGGAATCGATCCAACCGTTGTAGGGGCTGTCTCATCTCTTATTGAAAAGCCCGTTAACGATAATGATTCTCTACATACTCATCCACCAGTTGGATGAACTGTTCAGCAATCCGTTCCCCTTTCAGGGTGACTGTTTTTTCTCCATCCACATAAACCGGTGCAGAGGGTGACTCCCCGGTACCCGGCAGACTGATACCGATATTGGCCTGCTTGCTCTCCCCTGGACCGTTGACAACGCATCCCATCACCGCGACCGACATCTCAGCGACTCCCGGATGCTTCTCCTGCCAGCCTGGCATCCGTTCGCGCAGATGGATCTGGACCTGTTGGGCCAACTGCTGGAAAAAAGTACTGGTGGTTCGACCACAACCGGGACAGGCAACCACCATCGGCGTGAAAGCGCGTATGCCCATCGATTGCAGCAACTCCTGGGCGACGATCACTTCCTGGGTCCTGGCCCCACCGGGTTCCGGTGTCAGAGAGATACGAATGGTGTCACCGATCCCCTCCTGCAGCAGCACCGCCAGGGCCGCACTGGAGGCGACGATACCCTTCGATCCCATGCCCGCTTCGGTAAGACCGAGGTGCAGGGCATAGTCACATCGGTTGGCCAGTTCCCGATAGACCGCAATCAGATCCTGCACCCCGCTCATTTTACAGGAGAGCACGATCTGTGACGGGGAGAGACCCAGTTCGATCGCCCGCTGGGCGCTCTCCAGGGCCGAGATCACCATGATCTCCCGGGTCATCTGATCCGCATCCAGCGGTCTCTCCGCATGGGCATTCTGATCCATCATGCGGGCTACCAGCCCCTTATCCAGGCTGCCCCAGTTGACGCCGATTCTTACCGGCTTCTGATGTTCGCAGGCGAGTTCGATCATGCGTGCATACTGGGAATCACGCTTCTCCCCGCTGCCCACATTGCCGGGATTGATCCGATACTTGGCCAGAGCCTGGGCGCAATCGGGATGATCATTGAGCAGACGATGCCCATTGAAGTGAAAATCTCCCACCAGCGGAACAGCAAGCCCCTGTTGGTCCAAACGTTCACGGATTCGGCAAACCGCTTTTGCCGCCGCTTCATTGTTCACGGTGATCCTCACCATTTCCGAACCGGCACGGGCCAGAGCCGCCACTTGCTTGCTGGTGGCGTCAACATCCGCCGTGTCCGTGTTGGTCATCGACTGCACCACCACCGGGGCGTCGCTGCCGATCACAACCCCACCTACCACTACACTTCGGGTTTGATGTCTTTTGATTGCCATGCTTGGGCCTGTAGGCCTGAAGGGCCTGTTAACTGCAAACCAGCGGCTCGGATTGCCGCTGGATAAATTGGCGAAATGTTACTTCAGTTTACCGATACCTAACATCTTCAGAATGTACTTTTCGTAGATCGGTTCCGAAGTTCCCTTTTTCATCTTGCGGATGAAGTATTTTTCAAAGGCGATCTTGGCCATATGAACCCATTTTCCCTTCTTGAACCAAGCCACATTTCGCGGGGGTATCTGGGGCAGTGCAACGAAGGCCGCACCGGTATCCCCCATATCCGCCAGACAGATCGCATTCCAGGTTGCCAGGGTTGTTCCCTCCTTGCCCGCCAGGTCAGCCGCAATATTGTGCACGATCGCGGTCACCATGGATTCGATCATATAGCCGGTTTTCGGCGCACCGGTCGGCACCGCAGTCGCTTCCACCGGAGGGATCGCGATACAGACGCCCGCTGCATAGATATTCGGGTATTTGGGATTGCGCTGATGGTCATCGACAAATACGAAACCTCGTGGATTACACAAGCCTTCCACTTCGGCTACCGCATCGACCCCTTTGAATGCGGGCAGCATCATTGAGTATTTAAAATCAAGTTCATGATCCTTTATCTTGTGTCCGGAATCGTCGAACTGCTCCACGAACATCTTGCCATATTTAACCTCGGTCACTTTGGCATTGGTGATCCAGTTGATATGGTGATTACGGAAATCACTCTCCAGAAAACCTTTCGAGTCACCGACGCCACCAAGCCCCAGATGGCCGATATAGGGTTCAGAGGTGACAAAGGTGATCGGTACCTTGTCACGGAGTTTGCGCTTACGCAGGTCTGAATCCATGATAAAGGCAAACTCATAGGCAGGCCCGAAACAGCTGGCAAAAGGCATCGCGCCGATAATCACATGCCCTGGCTCGTCGAGCAGATCAAGATAGGCCTGATAGGCCTTTTCTGCGTGGTCGACGGTGCAGATCGATTCGGTAAAACCATCCGGTCCGCTGCCTTCAACCTCTTCAAATGCCAGCCTGGGTCCGGTAGCGATCACCAGATAGTCGAAATCCACGCTGTCACCATTATCCAGCGTGAGTCGATTGGCGTCCGCATCGATCTTATCGACCCGTTGGGCAATGAAGTTGATGCCTTTGCGCTCGAGATGGGGGCGGATATCAAAGGTGATATGGGAGCGGTCGCGCCAACCGACCGCCAGCCATGGATTGGATGGCACGAACTGGAAGTACTCCCGTTCGTTGATCATCGTGACTTCATGTTCACGACCAAGCTCCATGCGAAGTTCGTAAGCACATGGCATCCCGCCCGTCCCGGCACCTATAACCACGATATGCGCCATATCGTTAAAACCTCCACCCTCCTGATTCTTCTAGCTGTTTCACGCTGTTGCCAGGAGAGGATACAACACCGTTCATTATCAAGCTTATCAGTCTATATCCAAGCTACTGAAATTCAAAGCTATTGAAGTAATTCAATATGCTCTAATCTATGTGGATTATGGGATCTGGAGCGGCTTGAGCATGGGCCTGCCGGGAGAAACCCGGTCAGCCCGGAAAAGTTGTCAATTCAGGAGAGCCCGTGGGTCCGGCTGATGATTAGCTCATTTCGCGCGGCCCACTAGACGCTTAACCAGTCACTGACACAATTCTGCTCAGCCAGACTGAAACGGGCTTCCAACTCGGGCAGATGCAGGGAGACCATCGACTTGACCAACTCGGGATCGTTGTTTTTCTCGCTGATATGGGAGGCCACCAGATGGCTGAAACGCTCCACCGGCACCCGGCTGAGCAACTGCAGTGCCTGCTGATTGCTCAAATGGCCATGACTGCCGCCTACCCTGGCCTGTAACGACGGGGGATAGGGACCTTCCGCCAGCATCTGCAGGTCGTGATTGAACTCCAGAACCAGACTGTCGCAGGATTGCAATCGCTCGATGATATGGGGCGTGATATGGCCTACGTCGGTGAGCACCCCGAGGCTCTGATTGCCGCTCGTCAAGACGAACTGACAGGGTTCTCTTGAATCGTGGGGCACTGGATAGGGGTGGATGGCGATATCCTCGATCGTCCAGGCTCCCGTGTGACAGTCGATCAATTTGAGCTGGGGCAGCTCTCCGTAGCTGGCGCTGTGATAGGTGCCCGGCGTCATCCACACCGGTAGCGCGTAACGCCGTGCCATCGCCCCCACACCCCGAATATGGTCCCCATGTTCATGGGTGATCAGGATCCCGGTCAGGCTGGCCGGGTCCACATCCAGCTGCTGCAAGCGACGCTCAATCTCCCGAGCCGCAAAACCGCAATCGAGAAGTATTCTTGCATTGGCTGATTCAATAAGCAGCGCATTACCACGGCTGCCACTGCCAAGGTAAGCGAATCGTAAAGACATCGGTATCAGCGTATCTGTTCGTGGATCAGACCCAAAATGGTTTCAACAGCCACCTGATCGGCGGCTTCACCCTGCTCATTTCTCACCACCACCCGGGTAGACTCCCCTTCCGCCAGCAGTTTCACCTGATATTGGACCTCAGTATCGATCTTGCTCTCTTCGTCATCCCAGAAAGCCAACATGGAGAAGAAGCCTTTCTCTTCCTTCTCTTCATTGGCCAGATCGCTGTAGCGAACGAAATAGGTACCACTTGAGCGATCACGATCTTCCACCGCAAAACCTACCCGGTCCAGGGCAACACCAGTCAGACGCCAGGCCCGTGCAAAGGCCTCATCAATCCATAATTCAGGCTGCTCCCCACCCTGCACCAGGCGAGCCCGGTCCTGTCTGGCATCCGGTGCGGAGATGGCTTGCTGTGCTTTTTCGTTGGCGACGCCCAGATGGACCATCAGACTGCGCAGCATCGAGGCCTCAATATCCGGATCGTTCGGCCTGGGAGCCCAGTAAGTGGTGTCGGCATCGCCACTGATATCCTCTTTCAGCTTCTCTTCCATGCCACGATGGGTCAAATAGAGCTCAGTGGTGCCTGGCTCCAGACCGTCATCAAGACGCACACGAAACTGGTCTCTGGTCGCCGAGGTATAGACACTGCCCAGTGCCTGACGGAAGAATTCAGTGATGTATCCCTGTTTGATATCAGCCCGACTCTCCAGCCAGTCGGTCTTCATTACACCCACTGCCGGATTCTGTTCCACCAGCAGTAGCCCGTTCTTACGCCAGAATTCGACCACTTTTGGCCACACCTTTGTGGGCGTTGCCGCAATCACCAGCCAACGTTTGTTGCCATCCCGCTCAACCTGGATACCTTCAAATGATGGCAGCACCTCTTCCGCCACGATGGTGCCAAAGCTGCGCTTTTCCCTCTGGTTGGCATACTCCTCGTAGGACGCACTTCCCGCACCGGGAATGGTCATCGCATCCTGAATCGCACTGCTTGAAAGGTCCGGCGGGATCTCCAGATCGTCCACACTCTCTTTCTGGCTGCGATATTCGCGTTCCGAATCGGAGAAATACCCCCCGTCGGAACTACAGCCGGTGATAAACAGAATCAACAGGATAAGAGACAGAAGAGTTGGGTTTAAACGCATATTATGAAGTTTTATCAGATTGTACTCTGTTGCCTATGACAAGGATTTGAACATCGAGTTTACCCAGCCTTGTCTGAGACGGAGATATTGAGGGCCCAAGAGCCGTAACAGCCGCGATCACAAAACTCCGGCCTGCTGCATCGCCTTGCGAACCTCAGGCTCGGAAGAGGCAGTCATCCAGGTCAACGGCAGCCGGATGCCTTTGTCCGCCAAGCCAAGCTCGGACATCGCCCACTTGACGGGAATTGGGCTCGATTCCACAAACAGCGCACTGTGAAGGCCGGCCAGCTGCTGATCGAGAGACTCGGCCTCAGCCCGGTTTCCAGCCAGTGCCGCCGCCACCATCTCATGCATCAGTTTCGGCGCAACGTTCGCCGTCACGGAGATGACCCCATGTCCACCCTGCAGCAGAAACTCGCAACCGGTGGCGTCATCACCACTGTAGAGCTCGAACTCGGATCCACACAGATCCCGAATCCGATGCAACCGATCCAGATCACCTGTCGCCTCTTTGACACCGACGATATTGGCCACCGATGAGAGTCGACCTACGGTCTCAGGCAGCATGTCACAAGCGGTACGGCCAGGTACATTGTAGAGGATCTGCGGTATATCCACCGCCTCTGCCACTGCCTTGTAGTGCTGGTATAGACCCTCCTGGGTGGGCTTGTTGTAGTAGGGGGTAACCAACAGGCAAGCATCGGCGCCCGCCTGCTTGGCGCAGCGGGTCAGATCAATCGCCTCCCGGGTGGCATTGGCACCGGTACCGGCAATCACCGGAATCCGTCCGGCCACATACTCAACCACCCGGCGAATCACCGCGCAGTGCTCCTCTTCGTCCAGAGTAGCCGATTCGCCGGTAGTACCAACGGCGACAATGGCGTCAGTGCCTTGCTCGACGTGAAAATCCACCAAGCGTCGCAAAGCGTTGTCATCCAGGACGCCGTCTTCACTCATCGGAGTGATCATTGCTACCATACTGCCGTGAAACATCAGTCCACACCCCTAACTTTATATCAATCCGCAATGTTAGCCTGTGGCTCGTGACTCTGACAAGTAGTGTATATTTTCAGGCTGAAGCGGTGGGCTACGCAGGTGTGTGGAGCATAAGGTACTGGTTTCCCGGTGGAATCACATATCTTTAGCCAGCTATGGCCGTTGAATGGACCGTCACTTGAGTGACAGACCCTCTTCAGCCCACCAATTTGGCTATAAACCATGAGATGCTCATGAAATATCGCTTGCGGCTCATTCCTGGTGTTACACTCGACACAAGCATGAACAATAACTGGGGTTAAGAGAGCTCAATGACCACACCGAAAAACTTTTTGGTTATCTCCGCACTTGGCAAAGATCAGCCTGGCATCGTTAAAAATCTTTCCAAAAAGATCCTCGACGAGGGTTGTAACATAACAGACAGCAGGATGACCGTTCTCGGCGGTGAGTTTGCCATACTGCTGTTGATCGAGGGCCCATGGAACACCCTGGCGAAGCTGGAATCCGCAGTGCCGGAGCTGCAGAAGGATCTTGGTCTGACCATCATCTGCAAACGCACTGAAGGCCGGGTTCAATCCAGCAACCAGCTACCCTATCTGGTTGAGGTGGTCTCCATGGACCATCCGGGTATCGTCAACAAGCTGGCGGAATTCTTTTCCGAGCGCCAGATCAATATCGAAGATATGACCACCAGCAGCTATTCCGCCGCCCATACCGGCACCCCGATGTTTTCGGTACACCTGAGCGTGGGCATACCCTCGGACAGACAGATCGCCGTGCTCAGGGAGGAGTTCATGGATTACTGTGATGCCCTCAATCTGGACGCCGTCATCGAACCCATCAAAGGCTAGTGTAACCTCATACTAAGAACTGACATCTGAGGCCCTAAGGAGGAGTCCCCACACATGAGCTCGATCGCCATTGGTAAAACCGTGCCCGACATCCCGCTGCCGGCTACGGGTGATAAAGAGATAAAATTCAGCGATTTTCGCGGCAAACCCATTGTGCTCTACTTCTATCCCAAAGCCAGCACACCCGGCTGCACTCAGGAGGGTCTGGACTTTACCGCCGCGATCGCCAAGTTCCGCCGTCAGTCGGCGGTCATTCTTGGTGTCTCCCGTGACGGAGTAAAGGCCCAGGAGAATTTCAAATCCAAACAAGGCTTCCCGTTCGAGCTGCTTTCGGACAAGGAAGAGACCCTGTGCAACAGCTTCGATGTCATCAAGATGAAATCGATGTACGGCAAAAAGGTTCGCGGCATCGAACGCAGCACATTCCTGATCGACGAAGATGGAAAACTCCGCCATGAGTGGCGCAAAGTGAAAGTCAAAGGTCATGCTGAAGAGGTCCTGGAAACGCTCAAGGCGATGCGATCCGGTAAACTCTCCTGAACCAGCACCCGCTATCTTTCAATCGCCATGGCAAGAGAGCCCTGGCCGTTATTCGCTTGCCTGTAGATGAGACCCAGCATGTCAGAAAACCAAGCTAAGAAACCCCGTCTGTTCGTCCTGGACACCAATGTTCTGATGCACGACCCAACCGCCCTGTTCCGCTTCAAGGAACACGATATCTATCTGCCGATGGTGGTGCTTGAGGAGCTGGACAAAGGCAAGAAAGGCATGTCCGAGGTGGCGCGTAACGTACGTCAGACCAGCCGTTTTCTGGATGAGCTGATGGGGCATGTCTCACAGGAGACGATCAGTCAGGGCATCCCGCTGAATACCCTGCAATTCAATGGCTCGACCGATTCTGTCACCGGTCATCTGATGTTTCAGACCAAACCAGTGAGCCAGGATCTACCCTTGAGCCTGCCGGGAAACACGCCGGACAACAATATCCTGGCCACCGCTCTGAGCCTGCAGTCCGACTATCCGGAGAAGCGGGTCGTTCTGGTCTCCAAGGATATCAATCTGCGTATCAAGGCGACCGTGCTGGGGATTCGGGCCGAGGATTACAGCAACGATCAGGTACTGGAAGATGTCAATCTGCTCTACAGCGGACTCGATGAGGTTGCGGCCGATTTCTGGGAGCAACACACCAAGGAGCTGGAGTCCTGGCAGGAGGAGGGAAGAACCTTCTACCGGGTGAGTGGACCGGATACCCAATCCTGGTATCCCAGCCAGTGCCTCTACCTGAAAGGCGACGAGGGTTTCCAGGCAATTGTCAGAGAGAAACAGGGGGAGAGCGCGGTCATCGAGCTGGCGGAGGACTACAGCAATCCAAAACATGCGGTCTGGGGCATTACGGCACGTAACCAGGAACAGAACTACGCACTCAATCTGCTGCTCGATCCGGAGCTCGATTTTGTCTCCCTGCTGGGCACCGCCGGCACCGGTAAGACCCTGCTGACACTGGCCGCGGGGTTGGTGCAGACCCTTGACCTCAATCTCTACCGGGAGATCATCATGACCCGGGTCACTGTACCTGTCGGTGAGGACATCGGTTTTCTACCAGGTACCGAGGAAGAAAAAATGACCCCCTGGATGGGAGCGTTGATGGATAACCTGGAAGTACTCACCCAGACAGAAGGGGGAGAGTGGGGACGCGCCGCCACGGAGGATCTGCTGCGCAGCCGAATCCGCATCCATTCACTCAATTTCATGCGCGGCAGAACCTTCCTGAACAAGTACATCATTCTCGACGAGGCGCAGAATCTTACACCCAAGCAGATGAAAACCCTGATTACCCGCGCCGGCCCGGGTACCAAGATCGTCTGTCTGGGCAATGTGGCGCAGATCGATACCCCCTATCTGACAGAGACCACATCCGGTCTTACCTATGCGGTGGATCGGTTCAAGAATTGGCCCCATAGCGGACACATCACCCTGCAGCGGGGTGAACGCTCACGCCTGGCCGATTACGCTTCAGCCAATCTGTAATCGGATAAGGGTCAACAGGCCCAACGTCAAATCAGGCAAGATCGAATCCATTGGAATGGCAGCATTGCTGCTTGGTTGAGGAATAGAGAGGAGGAATAGCCGCTTCCCAGCCAGCTGCATTCGCTGAGCGGAATCAGCCTTTCGATTATTTGCGTTTATTCGCGTTCATTTGCGGACTTAATAACCCGTCTACACCCTAATGAATACTGCCCCGATCGACGATACTCTTGAGTTCGCTGATCGAACGCCGATAGATCTCGGCGGTTTGATTGTAACTGGCAACCAGTCCGTTGGTATCCCCCTGACGGCCTTTGAACTCCAGATCGCGGGCCAGAATCGAGAGCTCCATAGCCCCCACATTGGCACTGCTCGATTTCAACGGATGCGCCGATTTAACCAGCCCTTCCATATCCCCGGACTTGACCGCATCCCGAATACCGAGCATCAACCCAGGTGCACTCTTGAGATAACTCTCGAGTACAGAAACAAAATCCTCCTCCATGATTTCATAGAGTTCTTCCAACACACTGCGGTCAATCATACCGCCTGCCGTCATGCTTGTATCTCCACCAATTTCAAGCAATCCCTCACTTGACGTATCAACTTCGGCATCTTCATCAGACCCCCCCAGATCCTGTTCTAGACTAGCATCCTCGCCTGGAGATATCATCTCTTCCATCGGCAACCATTGACGCAGCATATTCTCCAGCTGTGCCGGCTTTACCGGTTTAGAGAGATAGTCGTCCATACCCACCGCCAGACAACGTTCCCGGTCTCCGGCCATGGCGTTGGCGGTCATTGCTATGACCGGCGTACGCATCAATCCCTGGTTCTGTTCCCGCTCCCGAATCGCTTCCGTCGCCTCGTAGCCATCCATCCTCGGCATCTGGCAATCCATCAACACCACATCGAACTGTTCGGCGCGCAGTGCCTCCATCGCCTCAACCCCATCATTGGAGGTTATCGGCGACAATCCCGCCTTCTCAAGCATCTTCTTTACCACGGCCTGATTGACCGGATTATCCTCGACCACCAGAACCCGTCCAACCAGCTTGGTATGCTGCTGATCCTGTTTGATGTCTTCTGCCCGTTTCGCACCAGGTTCCGAGGATTCCGTCACCAGATCAATCTGACTGTCCTGCCAGGCAAGGTGGTCATCAGGCATGCGCGGTACCGGGATCTCTTCCGGCATGGTCCCCGCCCCAGGCGTCTGCTCAACATCGAAAATTCGATAGAGTCTCTGCTTGATCTCTTTCGGAGTGGCATGAGGCATCAGGCACTCGACACCCATAGCCTCGTAGGTGAGCTGAGCCTCTTCAGGCAGATTCACGGCCAGTATCTCCACCTCGCGCATATGGGGTACTTCTCTGGCCGAATCGATGGTCTTACTCAGATTGACGCTCGACAGGTCACCATCGAGCACCATCAGTTCATAGCGCCAGCTTGCACCCAGGTTGGCGGAAGACTTGAGCTTGCTGAGTGCGTCATACTGATCCTCGGATTGCTCCACCAGCATCCCCTCTTCCTTCAGCGCATAGAGCAGCTGTCTGGTCTCGGAAGAGGCCTTATCGGCAAGCAACAGGGTACGGATATCCTGAAGATTGCGCCTGCCGGATGGCATCTCCTGCAGTGATTTGCGCATTGGCAGTATGAACCAGAAATAGGAGCCTTTTCCCGGTGTGGATTTAACCCCGATCTTGCCCCCCATCAATTCGGTCAGGCGTTTACAGATCACCAGCCCCAGGCCGGTACCGCCATGCTTGCGGGTGGTTGAGGCATCGGCCTGGGAAAAGGGTTCGAACAGGCGCTCCACCTGCTCCTGGGTCATGCCGATACCGGTATCACGCACCGCGAACATCAGATCCACCTCGGTACGTGAGGTCTGACGATTGGTCACCTCAACCGACACCTCCCCATGTTCGGTGAACTTCACCGCATTGCTCACCAGATTGGTGAGTATCTGACGCAGACGGATCGGATCGCCACGCACCGTTTTCGGTACATCCCGGTCGATACGGTAATTCAACTTCAGATTGCGCCGATCGGCTGCATTTTTCATCAACGAGGTGACCTGCTCGATGGTGCCTTCCAGATTGAGCTCGATAAACTCAAGATCGAGTTTCCCGGCTTCGATCTTGGAGAAGTCAAGAATGTCGTTGATGATACTCAGCAGCAGTTGAGAGGAGTTCAGGGCGGTGGCGACAAACTGCTTCTGCTCCCCATTCAGCTTGGTCTCCAGGAGCATCTCCAGAATCGGCAGAATGCCATTCAGCGGGGTTCGGATCTCATGGCTCATGGTAGCCAGAAACTCTGACTTGGCCAGATTGGCCCCTTCAGCCTCCTCCTTGGCGAGAAACAGTTCCTGTTCCACCGATTGGCGCTGATCATTCTCCTGAATCAGCCGGCTGCGCATTTCACTCAGCTCGGTTTCCGATGCCACCATCCGCTCATGTAACAGTACCCGGTTGGCGGCGATCAACAGATAGCCTTGTTGATAGACCGTCATCCAGGCGGCCAGAATCAGCAGCGCCAATGCGTAAGCGATCAGGCCGGCAATGAACTCCTCGCTGACACTGCCCTGTTCACCGTTCAGAACCACCATAACCACCATCGAGGCGGTGAGTACGAAAACGATACTGAAGAAGGTATCGATGGTGAGTAACAAAGCGGTAAGCAGAAACACCGTACCGATCAGCACCAGATCGATCACCAGAAACTCGGTCGAATCGGGATTGAAGAGCAGATGGACCAAAGCCCCCGCCCACAGCAGACCGAGTAACAGGACACCAGGCAACAGGGCATATCGCCAGAGCTGCAATCTGTCCAGCTCGCTATACCGGGCAGCCAGTGTCAGCACACTCTGCCCGATCAGCAGCAGAGCAAACAGCCCACCCCAGATCAAACCCTGTTCAAACTCCCAAACCTTGTTGAGATAGAAGAAGATCGCGCCAGCGATAAAATTGGCGATTATCAGTGTTACGCCATTGGCATATAACAGGCGTACCCGCTCTTTTTTTATTTTAATCGCTTCGATGTCCGGTTCTGACATGACGGTAATTCGGCGCCTAACTTCACAAATATCTAGTAAATTAGCATATCATGGACACAACTGCCTCATTTACAAGCATTTCAGTTTGGATCCACGATTCCCATTGCATTGGATCACGGCAACGAACTACTATCGGCAACGATCTCCCTGTTCGATCAATCCCGTGACAGTAATAGCTTGAGGTTGACTTGATTTCCGACACCGGCAACATAACCCAAATTACCCAGCAGTTTCAGTTTCTGCAACAGGCGGAGAGGGACTTTCAACAGAGTTTCTTCGAGCGCGCCAGCAAGATCGACCTGCCAGCCGATCAGCCAATCTGTCATCAGGGCACGGAATGTACCCATTTGGCTCTGGTGATCTCGGGATCCGCACGGGTCTACAAACTGAGTGAGAACGGCCGTGAGATCACCCTCTATCGGATCGGCCCAGGCGAGAGCTGCATTCTGACCGCCTCCTGCATCATGAATGGAGAGCCTTTTCCAGCCTACGCCGTGTCGGAAGAACCGATCGAAGCAGTGCTGATCAGTACCGCCGACGTGATTCGCTGGACAGACCAGACCCCAGCCTGGCGTAACTATCTTTTCAACCTGATCAGCAGCAGACTCAGCGAGGTGATCGGCATTGTGGAAGAGATTGCCTTTCGCCGGGTGGACCGGCGTCTGGCCGGGCATCTGATCCAACTCGGCAAACAGAGTGGCGCAAGAATCGAATCGACCCATCAGATGATCGCCTCTGACCTTGGAACTTCCCGTGAGGTGGTCAGTCGCATCTTAAAAGACCTTGAGCAACAGCAGATGATCTCCACCGCCCGAGGTGTCATCAATATCTGTGACGAACAGCGTCTAATTGAAAAGAGTCGTGAAAATCACTACGAACGCCCTCAGGCCCCTGATCCGTAAGAGTGTAATCTGCCAATGAACGCCAATAACCGGGAATCTTCGCTAATCGAGCCCACAGTATGAGTGCTTTCGCGGCATTTTGCGGTGATTGGCGGTTAACCTCTTAGACTAAACCAACTTCAACAGCCGAATTGAGGCGTTATTAACTTTGTAAGGGCCATCCGCCCGACCCCGGTAGCTTGCATAGCACCACCTGCAGTGTGACTTAGTCACATACATTTGTATGACGGAGATCTATCCTCTGAGCCACCATTGATGCGATGCCGTGAACGGTTCTCAGGCACCGGGTCAATTTCAAACCATTCAGGCGAACCAAGCCTCTGGTCTGAACAAACACAGCAACTGTATTACTCAGGAGAAACAGTATGACTCAAAATGTCGGCGGTATAGAACGTATTCTCAGGATTGTGGGCGGTCTGGCGATTCTTGCATGGGGCTTCCTGCTCAGTGACCCGATCAACTGGCTCGGCGCCATTGGTGCGGTGCCGCTGGTCACCGGGCTGGTCTCCTACTGCCCGCTGTGGAGCCTGTTTGGCATCAACACCAAAAAAGCCTGATACTCCAAGCATCGCTTCTACCCTGTCCGCTAGCTCCCACTCCCGGGAGCCGGGCAGGGATTACTCTACAGCAGCCCCCTCATCCTCGAACTCATTGCGCGGCCAGGCCGTCAGCACAGCCTGCACCAGGGTGGCCAGTGGAATGGCGAAAAACACCCCCCAGAAACCCCAAAAGCCCCCGAACACCAGAATCGCCACAATAATGGCAACCGGATGAAGATTGACCACCTCTGAGAAGAGCAGTGGTACCAGTACATTGCCATCCAGGGCCTGAATGATGAAATAGGTCGCGGCCAACCAGGCGAAGTCTGAGGACCAGCCCCACTGAAACCAGGCGATGAACAGCACTGGAATGGTCACCACGGCAGCACCGATGTAGGGAATGATCACCGACAAACCCACCAACACAGCCAACAGCAGAGCATAATTCAACCCAAGCATGGAGAAGGCGACGAAGCTGGCTGACCAGATGATGATGATCTCCCAGAACTTGCCGCGCACGTAGTTGGCAATCTGCACATCCACATCCTTCCAGACCGTTACCGAGAATCGTCGATGGCGGGGAAGGTAGGAGACAAACCAGTCGATGATCAGATGCTTGTCCTTAAGAAAGAAGAATACCAGCAGGGGCATCAGGATCAGGTAGACCACCAGGGTGATCACCCCAACCACCGAGGCGAGTGACCAGGTGACAGCCTGCTGGGCAAACGAGGCGATCTCATTACGCAGTTGCTGAATCAACTCATCCACCTGCGCCTGGGGTATCAGATCCGGATAGCGTTCGGGTAGCTGCATCAGGGCCTGCTGCCCCATTGCGATCATATTCGGCAGCTGTTGCAGAAAGTCCGTTACCTGGCGGGATAGCAGCGGCAGCAGTCCGAGCATGATCAGGGCAACGAACAGCAGAAACAGAATGAACACCAGAATCACAGAGATCAGCCTGGGCCAGGAGCGACGCTCCATTTGCGTTACGATCCCCTCGAGCAGATAGGCGATCACGATACTCGCCAACACCGGTGCAAGCATATCCCCCATGGTGATCACGATGCCGAAAAAAAGCACCAGGAAGAGAGTCAGAAAGATGATCTGAGGATCTGAGAAGTAGCGCTTGAACCAGTTGGTAATGACCTGCATATGAATAACCCGGTATCAAATATTAGTGTTAACAGGCCCTAGTTAACCCGACGACTCACCCTATCGCTTGCAGACTGCGGGTGATTTATGAGTTGCTCAGATAGTCTTGATAGTGCTTCTTAAACAGTGCTTCCAGATCATCGATCACTTCCGCGGCGGCCCTGCCCTGCATGATATGGGAGGTCATCAGGGACGAGGTCTCATCCAGCAACCGATCCCGTTCGAGCATGAAGTAGCTCTCGGAGAGGCGCTTGATCGCTTTCACCACGGACTCGTCTCCAGGCCGTTCCTGCGGCTTCGGCTCCAGGGGTGAGTTTCGCTCTACCGACACCGCCTCCTGAGCGCGCCGTTGCGACAGAAACTCAGCAAACGCCAGCAGAGAATCCCGCTCGCTCGGCGCAATCTGCTCAAAGAGGTCCAGCAGACGCTGCTGCTCAGGATCGAGCTTTTGCTGTTTGGGTACAATATGCACCGATTCCAACCTCGTTGCTGTTAGGGCCTTATCGGGCCTGTCAACCGACCCTACAACTGCTCTTCAGCATGATCCTCACAATAGCCACGAGCAAATTCGAGCAGCTCTTCCATGGCCCGCAGGCGAAATTTCTGCTTCTGATGGACAAATGAGAATGGACGCTCCATCGCCGGCTCCAGATTGATCGCCCTCAGGGTGTCCAGCTTCAGCTCTTTCTGGATGGTCGCGCGGGAGACAACCGAGACCCCCATACCCGCTTCCACAGCACCTTTTACCGCTTCCGGACTGCCCAGCTCCATGTAGATGTTGAGTGTCGACTCTGCACAATTGTTGTCCAGATACTCATTGATCACCTCACGGGTGCCCGAACCCTCTTCCCGGCAGATGAAGGGGTACTCCAGTAACTTCTGGATCGCCACTGTCTCCTGATTCGCCAGATCATGATTGGGCGGCACGATGGCCACCAGTTGGTCATTACGACAAACCTCGACCACCAGGTTCTTGTTACCGACCGGCGCCTCAACGACCCCCAGATCGATATTGTTGTTCTCCACCATGGAGACAATCCCTTCGGAGTTGGACACCCGCAGATGGATCGTCACCTCCGGATAGCGCGTGCCGAAATCCCCCAGCAGCGAGGGCAGCATATACTCCGCGATGGTGGTGCTGGCACCAATGGTCAATGCACCACGGATCTCTCCGGTCATCTCCCGGACAGAGTTCTCCATATCCGCATAGAGGTCGAAAATTCGATCGGCGTAACTGAATACCCGTTCCCCAGCCTCGGTCAGGCTGATCCGGTTGTGGGTTCTGTCGAACAGCCGAGTGTTGAAATACTCTTCCAGTTGACGTACCTGAAAGGTTACTGCCGGCTGGGTCATATGCAAGGTCTCAGCCGCCTTGGTAAAGCTTAAAAGACGCGCAACTGTATGAAAAACCTGTAATCTACGATCCGCCATATGTCTATGATGCCCAATCAGTCGTTCTTTGTATGGATAAACAACTTTTATACCACAAACAGCTAGCTTTAGGGAACGCTGATACACTTTTCCTTTTTTCCCGGAGACAGGTTGTGGTAATTTCTGCTAAGGCCTTTTAGCACATTTGACCGATCTTCAGTTTGACTGAACTCGCCGATGGATGATAAATGGTCTGATCAGGAATAGAATCGCACCAGACTCAATCAGGACCTAACAATAAATCAAGGAAGGGACCGTCTGGACATAACAACAGAAAGGTGGAGGATCCGCATGCACCATAACAAAAAGTTTCAAGCCACTACCCTGGCAGTCGCCTGCAGTTCGGCGCTGTTGATGGCCAGCTCAGGCGTGCAGGCCTCAGGCTTCGCCATTCCGGAGCTGAGCATCGCAGGCACGGCCACATCCAACGCGCTGGTGGCAAATTACGAAATCCTGGGAGCCATCCCCTACAACCCGGCTGCCATGTCCTTTCACGAAGGCAGTTCCGTCTCTTTGGCAACCAACCTGGTACTGCCCGACCTGACCGTCGATACGGGATCGGGAACGGTCGACAGTGAAGGCAACGAACTGGTTGCCGTACCGGCCATATCGGCACACGACACCCTCAATGAGGAGTGGTCCCTGGGTATCTCAATCAATGCCCCCTTCGGTCTGGAGACCGACTGGGAGACGGATACTTACAGTGATCAATATCCGCTGGGTTCATTCATGCCGACACAGACCAAGCTTGAGATCGTCGCCTTCAGCCCCAGTGCATCCTACAAACTCAACGATCAGGCCGCTCTGGCGATCGGTGTCGACTACTACTGGATGCGGGAAGTGCTGTTCAACAGCGTTCTCAATGACGGCGGTACCTATCCGGGCTTCAATCTGGAAGGTGACGGCCAGGGGGTCGGTTTCAACCTGGGCGGCCTGCTGGTGGTGGATAGCTGGAGTTTCGGCCTGAGTTACCACTCCAGCTCGAAGATCAAAGCGGAAGGCACCCTGGATGATGACGTCGGCGTACTGCCCTCAACCCTCTCAAACGAGGTCACAGCAACCCTTGAGTTGCCCTGGCGTCTGCAGGTTGGGGCACGCTATGAAGCCACTGAAAAACTGGCAATCGAATTTGACTACACCCGCACCGGCTGGAACAAGTTCGATACCCTGGAAGTCAAGAACGAGCAGTATGGCTCCAACATCTTTACCAGTATCAACGACTTCGACAATGCCTCCGCCTACCGTCTTGGCGTCACCTATGACTTCACCAAGGCAACCCAACTGCGGATTGGTTACACCTACGACGAAACCCCACAGAAAGATGACTACTTCAGTCCGCGGGTGCCTGATGCGGATCGTCAGCTCTACAGCCTGGGTGTCGGGCACACCATCGATGATGGCTGGACATTCGATGTGGCCTATATGTATGTCGATTTCGACAAACGCACCGTCAACAGCAGCAAAGCTGCGGTTGCTGGTGAGGAGCTGAACGGCACCACCGCGGTGAACGGCACCTATGACTCCAGTGTGCATCTGTTCGGCCTCGGCGTGACCAAGACCTTCATGTAAAAACCCACGGATCCATATCCACTCAAATGGGTAGAAATTCGGGTGCGGCAGTCAGCCGCACCCTTTTTTATTCATCTCAATATTCCAGTTGATCAATATTTCCGCTCAATTCCGGCCAGAGCGGCTACCCGGCCGATACATTTTGCGGTTGCTTGCAGCGATTGGCGCACATTTGCGGCTTGAATGGTTGACGGCCGGCAATCCGAGTGCAGCTTTTTCAAGCGCAAAAAAAACGCCGCCCTTGTGGGGCGGCGCCGTGACTGCATTTACTAAGGGTTAAATGTAAAGGCAGATATCGCTTGTACCCGCGAATTCGAAGAATCGGGCGGCACCGGCGTATTCGATACCGTCGATGAATTCAGAGGTATTCATTTCGAACAGATCCACTGTCATCTGACAGGCGATCAGTTTGACTTCAGCTTCCTGACACAGCTCACGCAGTTCAGTCAGGTCGGCAACGCCTTTTGAAGCCATCTTTTTCTTCATCATGCTGGTCATCATGCCCTGCATGCCTGGCAGTGCCAGACCGACCACAGGGAACCACTTGTCCATACCCATCGGCATGGGCATGCCTGGATTGCCCAGAGGGGTCACTTCCAGATCCAGATCCTTTTTCAGGAGCTGCAGACCGTAGAAAGTGAAGAAGATTTCAGTTTCATAGCCCAGTGCAGCGGCTGTTGAGGCCAGGATGAATGGCGGATAGGCCCAGTCTAAAGAGCCTTTAGTCGCAATAATCGCTAACTTTTTTTCGTCTGACATTGCTTCGTCTCCAATTAAGTCCCTAGTGGGATTGGCAAACTGATCGCTGATCAGGCCTTTTTGATGAGGAATTCAAACTTACCGCCGACTTCCTTGGATTCCATCAGCTCATTGCCAGTCTGATTGGCGAAGGCTTCGAAATCCTTAACTGAGCCTGGATCAGTTGCAATGATGTGCAGAACTTTACCGGACTCCATACCATTCAGGGTTTTTTTCGCACGCAGAATCGGCAGGGGACAGTTGAGTCCGCTTGCGTCCAGTTCTTGATCAAAATCTGCCATGGTATGACCTCCAGCTTATTAAATTGTGTGTGTGTATCGTTTTTGGTTAAAAATCAGACGGACCTTTATATGACAAGCGACTTACAAACGCAAGCTTCTGTCCGCTCAAATCCTCTCCAAAAATCTCAGACCCGAAACCAATTCAGGCCTACCTGTAAATCTTTTCAGACGGCTCGCCTCAGCTTGCCAGCCTGGCCTCCAGACGATAACCCGATCTCGCCCAACCCAGAATTCCACCGCGCAGATTGACTGCATTGTCGAATCCCTGCTGTGCCAGATAGGCACATGCGTGGTAGGAGCGCGCTCCACTGTGGCAATAGAGGATCAGATCCTTGTCTTTTGGCAGCTCGGACATGCGAACGGGAATCAGATGCATCGGAATATGCTCGGCATCCGGTAACACCCCCTGAGCCAGTTCACCGGCACTGCGGATGTCCAGTAGCAGAAAATCACCGTCTTTGGCCATGCGGGCTTCAAGATCGGAAGCGTCTATTTCCTTTATCATCACGTTCGGGCAGCCTCAATATCTCAAAAAACAGGGTCAATTAGTATATTAATGTGTTTAAATATTGCAAGTTTGATTAGCCCCCTAATCCCTGGCTTTTTTCGTGTGATTGACTCATGCTAGAGTCTCGCACTGGTAAAACCTTGAATAGCGAACACTAATTAACTGGTTGTATTTTATGGATTTTTTCCCAATATTCCTGAACATCAGAAACAAATCATGCCTGGTGGTGGGCGGCGGTGCAGTGGCTGAAAGAAAAATCGCACTACTGCTCAAATCCGCCGCGGATGTGGTTCTGGTCTCCCCTGAATTGACCCATGATCTGACCACCTGGCGGGATATGGGGCGCCTCAACCACCAGGCGCGAGGCTTCCAGGATGAGGATATCAACGAACGTCATCTGGTGATTGCCGCCACCGACGATCCGCAACTCAATCGGCATATTGCCGAGCTGGCCCATGCCAGACGAACTCCCGTGAATGTGGTGGACCAGCCTGAATTGTGCAGCTTCATCGTCCCCTCGATCATCGACCGCTCACCGGTGGTAGCCGCCGTTTCAACCGGTGGAGCATCCCCAGTGCTGGCACGTCTGATCCGCTCCAGGCTGGAATCCCTGATCCCCGCCGGTTACGGCCGCCTGGCGGATCTGTGCAACCGCTTTCGCCAGCGGGTGAAGGAGCATTTCAGCAAACCTGAAGAGCGGCGCCTGTTCTGGGACCGGGTACTGGAAGGCGGGGTCGCTGAGCGGGTCTTTTCCGGCCACGATGAGGAGGCGGATCAGCTGATGGAACGCCTTCTGGCAGACCCACGTCTGGATCAGGAGATGGGTGAGGTCTACCTGGTGGGCGCCGGACCGGGTGACCCGGACCTGCTGACCTTCCGCGCGCTGCGCCTGATGCAGCAGGCGGATGTGGTGGTCTACGACCGACTGGTGGCAAAACCGATTCTCGAGATGACCCGTCACGATGCGGAGCACGTCTATGTGGGCAAGGAGCGGGATAAGCACGCCATGCGCCAGGAAGAGATCAACAAGCTGCTGGCCAGGCTTGCCAAACAGGGCAAGCGGGTATTGCGGTTGAAGGGGGGCGATCCCTTCATTTTCGGCCGTGGTGGCGAGGAGATCGATACCCTGGCCGCCGAAGGGGTGCCGTTTCAGGTGATTCCGGGAATCACTGCGGCGGCGGGCTGCGCCACCTACTCCGGCATTCCGCTCACCCATCGGGACTACGCCCAGTCGGTCACCTTCGTCACCGGCCATCTGAAAGACGGCAGCATGAATCTGAACTGGGATATGCTGGCACAGCCGAACCAGACCGTGGTTTTCTACATGGGCCTGGTTGGCCTGCCGGTAATCTGCCGGGAACTACTCGCTCATGGGGTTACCGGCGACATGCCGATTGCCTTGATCCAGCAGGGCACGACCCATATGCAGCGTGTCTTCACCGGTACTCTGGATAATATCCTTGAGACGGTGGAACGGGAACGCCCCAAGCCCCCCACGCTGATCATCGTCGGCCACGTGGTCGAGCTGCAGGAGAAACTGGCCTGGTTCGAGGCGCCGCCCCACTCCGAGCAGGGTGCCACCTCACCGGTGGATTTTTGAGCCTAGATCGGGGAAGAAGAATAAATCCGCAAATGAACGCGAATAAACGCAAATATTGATGGGCGCGACAGACGACCCCAGGTAGATAAATCTATGGTTGTCATCCCGGTACAGGCAGGCATGGCTCCATTTTAGTAATCTGCATCCCGGAATACGCCGGGATGGCGAGAGTGAGTCTGACTGCCAATAGAGATCTGATGCATCAAAAACTATTTGCGTTCATTCGCGTTCATTTGCGGACTTAATAATCTTAATAACAGCTGGCACCCAACTACGGCTAACAGGTCAACTCAGGCCGGTTTGGGACTCAGCTGATCTTCCCGCAGATTGGGGGTGAAGTAGTCATCCGCATCATCGATATCCACCGCCTCATCCTCGGCGTTGACCAGGGGTTGCTCAAAGTCGTTCCAGCCGCGCAGACCGGTCTTCAGTGAGACCACGTTTTCGAAACCGAGCATCTTCATGGAGAAGGCGGCCAGCACACTGCGATAGCCGGAGCGGCACACCACCACCACCTCCCGCTGGCGTGCCTTGACCAGTTCGGGAATGGTCTCTTCATAGTCCCACTCACAGGCCGATTCAAGTATTCCACGAGGTGCAAGAATCGAGTTCTCGATATGCATCGCATCGTACTCATAGGGCTCCCTGACATCCACGATAAGTAACTCGGGATTTGCCTCCAGACGCTCTTCCAGATCCCAGGGCATGATCTCCGGCACATCCCCCAGACATTCGCTGATCAGGTTTAAAAAATTTTTCATTATAAAAAGCCTATCCTCTTGAACAGAGGTTTTGTTCTACGGCAATCACCGCGGCTTCAACCCGTGAATGGACCTCAAGTTTTCTAAGGATCGCTTTAACATGAAGCTTCACGGTACCGTCGGAGATTCCCAGGTTTCGCGCAATTACTTTGTTGCTTTGACCATCCGCCAGATGACATAGAATCTCCCGCTCCCGGGGAGTCAGATCATCCAGCGAAGAGGTCGGTGCACTGCTGCTGGGCTGCTCCCCCTGTACCGCTTTGGCCAGAATTCCGGTCAACTCATTGGCGACCACAGTCTGGCCTTTGGTGATCTGCTGCAGCGCATCGATCAACTCGTCAGGTTCCATATCTTTCAACAGATAGCCCTGCGCACCATTCTGCAGCGCTTCGATGACATCCGTCTCCTCTCGGCTGGTGGTCAACATACTGATTGGCATCTGTGGATAGTGTTTGCGCAACACACTCAACACTTCGGTACCGGTCATGTCCGGCATCCGCATATCCAACAGCACCACATCCGGTCGCTCGTGGGCCACCGTTTCTATGCCCTTCAGACAGTCGCCTATGGCGATCACATCAATACCACGGCGTTCCAGCAGTTCCTGCAGGCCAATTCGAAACAGAGCATGGTCATCGATTACCAGTACCCGCATTTTTTCACCTCTGTGGACTCCTGCATCTCTTGCCAAGGACTACTGCCATGAGCGGCGAGACGCGCTTTGCCTTGAACCCTGACAGACCAACTGAATCCGCCAATATCATCCGGTTAAGGGTGGGCGTATCATTTGGCACTGCGAATCACCAGTTCGACCCGGGTACCTTCACCCGGCTCGCTCTCAATCGATAACTCACCATCCACCCGTCGAGCACGCTCTTCCATGATCGACAGACCGATGTGCTCACCCGGATTACCCTTAGGCGCCGCACCCTCGAAGCCGACACCGTCATCCTCAACCAGGATGAGATACTGCCCTGGACTTCGACATCGTAACAGCACTCGAACGGTATGGGCATTGGCATGCTTACGGATATTGGCCAAAGATTCCTGGACAATCCGCAATGCCTGCATCTCCTGTGTGGTATCCAGATCGGTTTTCAGGCAGTCCGGCTGAAAAAATGCATGGATCGAAGTCTCCTGATTGAAACGCTCCACCAGTTTTCCCAGGGCCGGAATCAGACCGCGCTGATCCATCGGTGCGCGAAAACTGTTGATTAGCTCGCGCAGCTCATCATGCGCCTCATCGAGACCGTTATGAATACGTTTGGCCTCCTGCTCGGCTGTCAGCGACACCGACTCGTTCTGCAGTGTCTCTTCCAGCATACGGACCTGGAAACGCAGACTGGCCAGAGTCTGCGCCAGTGAATCGTGCAGTTCATGGGCCAGGGAGGTTCGCTCTTCGACGATCGACAGTCGGCGCGCTTCCGAATCGGAGCGCTGTTTGGCTACCGCCATACCCAGATGACTGCCGATGGTATTGAGAATATCCAGCACATCCTCTCGTCCATCATAGATGCCCGGCCTGTCCACATAGAGATGATAGAAACCCAGCACATCACCGTGATACCACATTGGCACGGAGACCCGCTCAACCTCATCCGCGCTGAACATCCGGCGTCCGTTTCGATGGGCACAGAGCCTGGGATTCTGATTACACAGAATGTCGCCGGGAGAGAGGGTGATGCCGCACTGACAGAGTTTGATTGGCAACAGCTCTTGCTCGTTGTAGAGCCGGCCATCCAGGTCGATGCACCCCACCTGCCGCACCTTGTCATCCGGCAGTACCAGATGGACTGTAGCGGAACGGGCGTTCACCATGCGTTTGAACACCCCCATATACTCCAGCAACAACTCATCCAGATTCTCCGACTGGTTGATGCCAGCCGCCACATCATAGAGCACCTGCAGGTTGGTGGTTTTCTGCGCCAGACGCAGGGTCTGCCTGGCCACCCGGACCTCCATATCCTCATAGATATCGGTCAACTCCTCACTGAGACTGTCGATGTCCCGCGCCATGCCGCTCAAAACACCACTCGGCTCAAAGGGCTTTTTGCTGGAGACGGGCTCACCCTGGCAGACCTGGTTGACTGTCTGCTCCAGTGAAGAGAGTGGACGCAACAGCTGACTGCGCAGGCGGATCAGTACCAGCACCAGGGAAAACAGGGCAAAGGCGACACCAAGCAGCAGTACCACCTGAACCGAAGAGCGTCCACCGGTCTCTCCGATCAGAAACAGCACCGCCCCCAGGGAAACGGTCAGACTCAAGCCGAGAAACAGGATCGGCAGCAGCAGGTTGCCGGTAAACAGAATGCGCAGACTCGGCCAGTGCTTGCGATCGATGAAGCTCTCCAGCCAGGTCAACCAGCGGTGCAGCGAACCGGAAACCGCTCCGGGACCGGGCAGTGACTCGTTGGAGGTTGTTTTCTGTTCCGCTTGCATATTGCGACTCTACCACGAACCCGAAAAGCGGGTCAGTTACCCGTTTGATTTAGGGCCTGTTAACAGCGCCGAACTTCCCTGTCTGTCGCCGGACAGTCGATTCATAAGTTGTTCCGAGGCAGCTTGAGTTGTTGCAGACAGTCGAGCCGCCAGCTGCGGATCGCATCTCCCAAGGCCTTGCCTCGCAGCTCGGAAGCGGCCAGCCGCTCCGGCAGGGGAGCCAACAGTACCTCTCGGGCGGCTGTCAGGTCAGGCTTCAACCACTCCATACGCTCTGGCCAGATTGCCTCAGCCGCCAGTAACAGCCCCTCGAGTCTTTCGGGTTGCTGCCTGGGTTTGAGCCGGGCAACCAGATCCAACAGATGCTCACCGCTTGTCTCATCCGTTTGGACAGAAGATGACTGCAGAAGATCACGGAGCAACTCGCCAGTGCGCTTGTCGAGACGGATTTCATCCAGCCAGGCGGCCAGATCAGGCTGATTCCGGGCGGCGTAAAACAGTGCCACCGCTGTACGAATCTGTGGATCATCACTGACTGGTACAACCCGCTTCAGCGCCGACACCATGCCCCCTGCCGTCTGAGCGCCATGCCCTGCGGATTCGCTGCCCATGATTTCAGCCACTGCCGGTATCAGCTTATGCAGCGCGCCACAGCGCTGCAAAACCTCAAAAAAGCGCCATGGCTGGGGCTCTCCCATGGCACGACTCATCTCTTTCAGGAAACGCTCTGCAGAGAGTGTCTCAAGCTCAGCACTCTTTGCCATCTTCTTCATCAATGCATGGGTGCCATGGGCCACCCGAAATCCCCAGCATCCCAGCTTAGCCGCAAACCGGGCGATGCGCAGTAGACGCAGAGGATCCTCACTGAAGGCCGGCGTGATATGGCGTAACAGACCCTCCTGCAGATCCTTCTGTCCCTCACAGATATCGATCACACAGCCCGATTCATCCATCGCCAAGGCATTGATGGTCAGATCGCGTCGCAGCAGGTCCTGCTCCAGGCTCACCTCGGGCCCGTAACTGACCTGAAAACCCTTGTAACCGGGTGCTGTCTTAACTTCAGTCCGGGCCAGGGCATACTCTTCACCACTCTGGGGGTGGAGAAACACCGGAAAATCACGATCGGCACGACGGTAACCCTGGGCCAGCATCTCTTCCGGCGTGGCCCCGACTACCACCCAATCCCGTTCGTTATAAGGCAACTCCAGCAACTGATCCCGAACCGCACCGCCGACCAGATAGACTTTCATTGTCCCTCCTGATCACTCTCAAGCTGATTTTGTTGCTGCTGTTTCTGCTGCAGTTGCCACATCTGGTGATAGCGCCCCTGTTGCTGCAGAAGCTGAGGATGGGTCCCCTGCTCCACAATCCGTCCCTGATCCATCACCAGAATACGATCCGCATCGACCACCGTTGAGAGACGATGAGCAATCACCAGCGTGGTGTGATTTCTCGCCACCTCCCTCAGTGTCTCCTGTATCGACTGTTCTGTCTTGGTATCCAGTGAGGAGGTCGCCTCATCGAAGATCAGGATCTGCGGCCGTTTCAACATCGCCCTGGCAATCGCTACCCGCTGTTTCTCACCGCCGGAGAGTTTCAGCCCCCGCTCCCCCACCACCGTCTGATAACCATCAGGCAACTGATCGATGAATTCCGCAATATGCGCGATGCGGGCCGCCTCTTCGATCTCCTGTTGAGAGGCGTTGGGATTACCATAGGCCAGGTTGTAGAGAATGCTCTCGTTGAACAGCACCGTATCCTGGGGAACGATACCGATGGCCGCGCGCAACGACTCTCTTGTCAGCTGACGGATATCCTGATCATCCACCCGAATCGCCCCAGCGGTGACGTCGTAGAAGCGGAACAACAGACGGGAGAGTGTCGACTTGCCAGCACCGCTGTGGCCAACCACCGCCAGCTTCTCACCCGCCTTGAGGGTGAAATCCACATCGTGCAGGATCTGCCGCTCCGGCTGATAGGCAAAATCGACCTGTTCGAATCGCACTTCCCCACCCTGCAACTTCAACTGTCTGGCATCTTCCGCATCGGTGATCTCCGGCTGTTGTTCCAGCAGTTTGAAGATCAGATCCATGTCCGCCAGCGAGTATTTGATCTGCCGATAGACGATGCCGAGAAAATTGAGCGGTATGAACAGCTGCAACATGAAGGTGTTCACCAGCACCAGGTCACCGATCGACATGGTGCCTTCCACCACCCCGTCGGCAGCATAGATCATGATGATCGCCACACCCACCGCGATAATCCCCCCCTGACCGAAATTGAGCAGCGACATGGAAGTCTGGCTCTTCACCGCATTATCTTCCCAATCCGCCAGGGTATCGTCGAAGCGGCGCAGCTCGAGTTTCTCATTGCCGAAATACTTTACCGTCTCGTAATTGATCAGACTGTCGAAGGCCTGACTGTTGGCCTCCGAATCGAGGCGGTTCATGATGTGGCGATACTCCATACGCCACTCGGTGATAGCCAGGGTGAATCCCACATAAACGATCACGGTACCGAAGGTCACCAGGGCGAATTTGATGTCATATTGGGTCAGCAGCACCGCCGCCACCAGGGAGAACTCCACCACCATCGGTAGAATGCTGAAAACCATGTAGTTCAGAATGGTGCTGACGGAACGGGTACCCCGCTCCAGATCCCGACTGATTGCGCCGGTCTGACGTTCCAGATGAAAACGCAACGACAGATCGTGCAGATGGGTCAGAACCTTGTTGGAGAGATTGCGCATCGCCCGGTAGCGTACCCGGGCAAAGATGGCGTCACGCAACTCATTGAACAGGGAGCTTGCAAGTCTCAAAACCCCGTAACCGATCAGCAGAAACAGGGGCAGCACCAGCACCGTCTGGGGCGCCTTTTCGAGGCTGTCGACAATCTCTTTGAGCACCAGGGGAATGCCCACATTGGCGACTTTGGCAAACACCAGACAACTCAGGGCAAACAGCGCGCGGCCACGATACTCCCAGAGGAAAGGCAGCATGCTTTTCAGATTGTGCAGATCGCGCCGATCGGTGTGAACCCGGCTCTGGGATGAAATATGGTGGACCATGCCAGCAACAGTGGTTGGATAAAAACGGCATATTATCGGAATTTCCCTGATCATGCGCGACGTATCAACCAGACGATTTAAAAACCATACTCTTTACATGCGGATTCCATACAGGCGGGGATAATTCACCGTAAACCGTGGTCTGTGATAGGGATTGAGGCCGCTTAAAAAAATGCACTGATCGGCTGAACGCGATATATTCTGCGCCTCAGCGGGATGACCGCCCAGTTTGAATCAGCACCAAAGTGTGAACACAGATGAGCAAAGACTGCAGCTATAACGAACTCTACCCACTCCAGGTTCTGGACGACAGCATGGAGCCGGAATTCCCGCAAAAGTGCATCATCGTGGTCGAACCCTCCGAGGTCTGTGCCACAGGAGCCTATGTGGTTGCGGAAACCCAGGGGGATCGCTGGTTCAGACAATATATCGCCGACGGCGGCGCAACCAAGCGATTGGTAGCACTCAACAGCGACTATCCTGAGATTCAGCTGAAAGAGGGTGAATACAAGATCGTCGGGGTCGTGGTGCAGAGAAATATCGGTCGGGACATCAAGCACTACCACCCCTATGTTCCGGGTGGCAAGCAGCCGAAAACCATACCCGTCAGCTGATCTGATGCGTCTGCCTTCCATCCGGCTCATATCGGTACTCTTCCTGGGGTTACTCCTGACTGCCTGCAGCCAGCAGAAACCGGCAGCCAAACCGGCCTCCGAGAAAAGCAAAAAAAACCGATCCCACCTGGTCGCCATTGAGCAGATATCCCTTAAATCCCTGGGGCTCAGCCATCAGCGCAACGGCACCTTGAAGGCGCGTCAATCTGTGCGCATCTTCAATCAGGAGGAGGGACGTATCACCGGGCTGCCTCACTATGAAGGGGACCGGGTTGAACAGGGTGAGACCCTGGTCAGGCTGGAGGACGATCTGCTGAAGGCGGAATTGGCGAAGGCCGTCGCCACCAGCCGGCAGATGCAGACCAATCTGCAGCGGCTTGAGAAACTGGCCAAGCGGAATGCGGTCTCAGACGACGAACTGGCCCGCGCCCGCACCGACCTGAATGTGGCTGATGCGGAACAGAGACTGCTGCAGACCCGCCTGGGATACACCCGCATCACCGCACCCTTCAGCGGCGTGATCAGCCAGCGCCTGGCGGAACCCGGGGATGTGGTACCCCGCCATACCCATCTAATGACCCTGATCGATCCGCAGTCGCTGGTAACCCGAATTCTGGTATCAGATCTGCTGTTGCCTCAGTTGCAGCTCAACGATCAGGTTTCGGTACGCATCGATGGTCTGGGTAGTAAGGCCTATCCCGGCAAGATTGTACGCATTCACCCGGAACTGGATGAGAATACCCGCATGGGTATAGTCGAAGTGGCGCTGGAACCGGTGCCTCCAGGCGCCCGACCTGGCCAGTTTTGCCGGATCACCATCAACAGTGCCAATCAGCCAAGACTGACCATACCGTTCAATGCCTTGCAGAGAGACAGCAAAGGCGAGTACGTCTACCTGCTGGAGCAGGATCAGACCACCAGTCGCAGAGCGGTAACCACCGGCTTGAGAATTGCTGACCGGCTGGAAATTCTCAGCGGCCTGGAGCCGGGGGAACAGATCGTCACACGGGGTTTTTTAGGCCTCAAAACCGGTATCCCGGTCGATCCTGTCAACAATTGAGCCAATCCACACAGCGACCTGCCGGAAAGAGATCGCTACTGATTTTTTCCCCATTCAGACTATCCTCATAGTGAGGAAAGCTAAAAAGCAATCTAGGGCCTGTTAACGCCAAGTCGATTGACACGAACGGGCCACTAGCCCGGCTGATGGCCAGGGAGGCCGGAACAACCCGCAACTTACAATAATCACCAGAGTTAAATCTGTCGTATCAAGGAGAGAAACCATGAATATCGATCTTGCAGACGTGACACTGCACGTGGATGAGACACTGGACTCCGATGGACTGGCGGATCTGGAAAACGCCTTTCGCAGTCGGGAAGGCGTGGTCTCTGTGCATGTCGATAAAAAACGTCCCCATCTGTTTGTCCTCGAATACAACCCGGAGATGGTCAACAGCAAGGACCTGCTCTCCATCACTCAGTATCAAGGACTGCATGCTGAGCTGATCGGCCTTTAAACCACCACCAACCGGCAACCATCCACCCCGTACATTCTCAAAGTCCGGGGTGGACCACAAATCCCGACGCCAATAGATGAACCTGCCTTAGAGTCTGTTAACACTTATAGAACAGCAAAATCACCATCTATTGACGTAGCAGGTATGACCCTCTAGTGTACTTTCTCTAAAAACAAGATCCACACCGGTATCCTCAGATACTGGAAGAGAACACAGTTCCATGCGGATTTTCTCTATTCAAGGGACGGCTGCGGTGAACCGCTCACACTCTGTTTGGGAGTAACTTGGCAACCAGCCACCCAGGTGCGCACAACACCGAATAACGATCATTGACGGGGAGTATCGAGATGCAGAAAGTGACGATTGTGGGGAGTGGCTTCGCTGCCCTGACTGCGGTCAAAACCATACGCGCCAAGAGCAGCTCTGCAGAAATAACCGTTGTCAGTCCCAAAGCGGAATTCCACTACCTGCCCGGTTCGATATGGATTCCCTCCAAAATCCGTGAACCCGGGGATCTGATCATCCCACTACAACCCTTTTTCAAGCGCATGGGGGTCAATCACGTTGCCGCGACAGCAACCGGGCTGAGCGAAGATGGCCGTCAACTGGAGACCAGCGCCGGTCCGATTGAGAATGACGGCCTGATCATCGCGTCGGGCGGCCGCTTTATCAAAAAACTCCCCGGCATCGAAAATGCCATCACCCCATGCGAGGGTATCGATGAGACATTGAAGATCAGACAGCGACTGAGCGAGATGGATGGTGGCACCATTGCCTTCGGCTTCGCCGGCAACCCCAAGGAGCCGAGTGCGATGCGGGGTGGCCCGATGTTCGAATTCCTGTTTGGCATCGACCGGCAGCTGCGCCAGGAAAAACGTCGTGACCGATTCAAACTGGTGTTTTTCACCCCGGCGGAGAATCCCGGTCAGAGACTCGGTCCAAAAGCGGTCACCGGACTGGTCAGCGAGATGAAAAAACGCGACATCGAGACCCATCTGGGAAACAAGATGGTCAAGTTCACCTCCACCGGTGTAGAGACTGAAGGGGGGCAGTTCGATGCGGATCTGATTCTTTTCATGCCGGGCATGACCGGAAACCAGTGGTTCGACAACACCAGTCTTCCCCGCTCACCCGGCGGTCTGGTCAAAGCGGATGCCCAATGCCGGGTTGAGGGCATGGAGCGGGTCTATGTAGCGGGTGATTCGGGCAGTTTCCCCGGCCCTGACTGGATGCCGAAGCAGGCTCATATGGCTGACCTGCAAGCCGAGGCTGCGGCGAAAAACCTCTACGCCGACTGGCAGGGTATGCCCGCAGAAGAGACCTTTAAAGTGGAACTGGTCTGCATCGTCGACAGCCAGAACAGCGGCATGCTGGTCGCCCGGACCATGAAAAGAAATATTGTGATGCCGAACATGCGTCTGTTCCATTGGATGAAAAGACTTTTTGAGTGGTGGTACCTGCGGCAATACCGCTGATTGAAATCCAGGGCCTGCCACTGCCGGCGCATACGCCTAACGGCCGATCAGCCGGTAGACCATCGGTATCAGCAACAGAGTGACCAGGGTTGAGAAGATCAACCCGGAAACCAGGGTCACCGCAAGCGGCTGTAACATCTCGGAGCCTTCACCCAACGCCAAGGCCAGTGGCATCATACCGGCAACCGTGGTTAAGGTGGTCATCAGGATAGGACGCAACCTCAACCTGGAGGCTTCGATGATGGCTTCATTCTTGGCCAGTCCCGCATCCCGTCTCAGACCGATATACTCCACCAGTACGATTGCATTGTTGACCACGATGCCGGAGAGCATGATCAGCCCAAGCCAGACCGGCATGGAGAGCGGCAGGTCGACCAGATTCAAACCGAACGCCACACCAATCAAAGCGAATGGCACACTCAGCATGATCACCAGCGGGTTACGGATCGACTCGTACTGCACCGCCATCACAACCAGTACCAGAAACAGCGCCAACGACAGTAGAATCAATCCCATCTCCCGGCCCTTCTGCACAGCCTGAAAGCCACCGGCTTCGTAGAGGGTATAACCGGCCGGGAGCGATACCTGATCAATCACCCGGTTAACCTGCTGGATGGCGAGCCCAAGGCTCAATTCACCGTCCAGCGAGGCGCTGATTTCAATCATTCGCTGCTGCTGGTCCCGTTGGATGGTGACCGGCGTGGCAGCCAGTTCCACATCCGCCACCTCACCGAGACGCAAAGGTACCGGCGGCTCGGTACGACTGAATATAATAATCGACTCCACATCCGCGGGAGTGGCCAGATCCTGTCGTTGCAAGCGCAACCGGACATCGATACTTCGGTCCCCCTCAAGGTAGTCGGTCACCACCTCACCACCCAGGGCCAGCTTCAGCATCTCTCCCACATCCTCCACGCTGAGGCCAAAACTCGATGCCCGCTGCCGGTCAACCTGGAGTGAAATCTCCTGGGTCAGCTCCTCACCGGTGTATTCGATGTTGCTCAATCCGGAGACCTCGCCCAAGCGCTGCTTAACCTGTTGAGCAATTTCATTCAGCACCTTCAGGTCGGGTCCTTTCACCCGAATACTCAGGTCATCATCCCCCCGATTCAGTCTGATACCGCGTATCCCCTGTACCCGAAGATAGACACGCACCCCGGGCAGTCGCGCCTGTTTAATCTGTTTGTTGACCCGCTTGACCCAGGCACGGCTGCTGATCCCCCGTTCCTCAAAGGGCTTCAATGTCACTTTGATGCTGGCCCGGTTGACCGCTTCATATTGGGTTCTGCCGAAAACGAAGCCGCCAACCTGGGTAAACAGACTGGCTGTTTCGGGTTGGCTGTTGATGATCCCCTCGATCCGGCTGACCAGCTCATCCATACCTTGCAGATTGATACCCCGGTCTGCCGTGATACTGACACTGATACGCCCTTCATCGATCTGTGGAAGGAAGAGCTGCTTCTGCGGAATCATGGTGAAAAGCACCATCAGCAGCGCCAGGATAAACAACAGCGGCATCAACCAGGGGACACGCAACAGTTGAGTGACCAGTCTGCTATAGAGAGACTGCAGCCCGCTGATCAGCCGGTCTACCTGTTGACGAAAAATACCATCACCATTGACGCTGAGTTTACCGGCCAGGGCAGGCACCAGGGTCAGCGCGACCACCATGGAGGCGAGAATAGCTGCTGAAATGGTGTAGATCAGCTCTCGAAACAGCAGGCCTACCAGCCCTCCGATGAAGAGAAACGGCAGTACGGCTGCCAGATTGGTTGAGGTTGAGGCTACGATCGCACTGTTGACTTCAGCGGCGGCCTGTTGTGATACCAGGGCTGTGGGCGTGTCATCCTTAACCTTATGCTGATGCCGATAGATGTTCTCAAGCATCACGATGGTACTGTCGACCAGCATTCCGATACCCAGCGCCAAGCCTCCCAGAGTCATGATATTCAGGGTAAGATCAAGACTGGTCATAAGGATGAAAGTTACCAGAATCGAAATCGGTATGGCGCTGCCGATAATCAATGTGCGACGTAGACTGCCAAGAAAGAGGTAGACCACCAGCATCGCCAGCAGCGCACCGGTCAATGCGGAATTGATTGCGTTGTCCAAAGCTTTGCGTACAAAACGGGCCTGATCATCAACCGCATGAACTTCGATATCCTTGGGTAGTAAACCTTTTGCTCTCAACTCGTCCAGCCTGTTGAGCACATGGTCAACTACCTCTACCGTGTTGGCGGTAGGCTGTTTCTGAATCGAGAGCTTGATTCCCGGCAGATCGTTCAAACGAATGCGCAGACGCTCATCCTCTGCGCTATCCGCCACATCGGCAACTTCATAGAGTCGGATCAAAGCGGTTGTCTCATCCTTACCAACCTGGCGTATTGGCAGCTGCAGAATCTCTTCCACAGAATTGAATCGACCCGCGGTACGCCCACTGAGCTCACCCTGCTGCATCACCAGGCGACCACTGGCCGTCTCCACATTGGCGGCTTTCAGGGCATCGCGCAGGTCGAGAAGATGCATACCCAGTCCTGCCAGTCTCAACTGATCGGCTTGTACTGTGATCTCTCGCTCAAGACCACCACCGACCTCTGCTGAGGCAACACCAGGCAGGTTGACGAACCATTTGCTGAGCTCGAAATCGACCCAGCTCCTGAGAGCGACAGAATCGCGAAGGGAAGAACTGACCACGAACTCCGCTACCGGTAGCTGAGAAGGATCTCTTTTGAAGATGATCGGTGGATCGATACCCTCTGGAAGAAAGCGTTTGGCTCTATCCAAGCGTGTACTGGCATCCTGCAGCGCCTGATCGATGTCGGTGCCATAACGGAAGGAGAGATCGACCGCACTTCGCCCCTCGGTGGTTCTCGACTGAATGAATACAGCCTCTTCGGTGATCGCAAGCTGCTCTTCCAGCTGGCGGGTAACCTGATCCTCCATGATATTGGCAGGAACACCGGAATCTACCACTCTGACGTTGATCTCCGGATAGATAACTTTGGGCAGCAGATCGACGCCAAGTCCGCCCAACGCGAGCAGACCCAGTACCATAACGGCAAGGGTCATCATTACCACACCGATTGGGTGGTGAATCGACCATGCCGCCAGTCCGCCGCCTATTGCCTTTCTCATTTCAACACACTCTTTTCAAGAGGGTCTATGATATGACAAATATAAGACCGGGGTACACTTTGATGGGACGGGTAGTGAGTAGCGGATTCCAGCTCAAAGCTGATATATCAGTTCAAGACGATCCGCAATCAGGTCATAGCCCCTGAATCTCAACTCTGCTATTTCGTGCGACTGTTCATAGATCCTGTTCAGGGTTTCCAGGGTCCGATTGCGTTTATCTGTCAGCAGATCATGACTTGAAAACGCCTCGATCATGGCAATGTGTATACGATAGGATTCGATATAGCTGTCATCGTCTTTTTCACCATACTGCAACAGGCCACGCTCGAATGCCTGGAATTTCTTGAGTAACCTAATATGCTGCGCTCGGTGAAAATAGAGGTCTGCAACCTGTGGAGATTTACAACTGTTGGCGATCGTGAGCAGTTCACCGGTTGAGTAACCAGGTTCTGACAGAGGGAGATCCAGACAGGCAGGATGCTCTTCAGATACCGAGTATCCTGCATAGAAGAAAAACATACCTAAAACCCAGCGCAACATTGTCCAACTCCGTTTTCCGACGTATTTGTTACAGAGACATTACAAACCTATAGCCAAAATCTGCAAACCTGCAAGTGGTTAAATTCCCACTTGACTCTTCTTGGGTATTGGACAGATGGCTATAAAACTGAAAAAAAGAATGGAGGAAAAGCTGCTGGGGTTTCAATCAGCGGAATAACACAAACATTTATCTATTGAGTTTGGCTAACACGTTTCAATTACGCACAAGTGTATGTGGCGGTCAGGATACTACCTAATCAGGGTATATCGATTTATCCACTCTGATATATTTATAGCTTAAATGCCACTCTGCAGTGTCAATAAGCTTGATACTGACCCGACCGGAAGATTACCAGAATCAAGACCACTCAATTCTGCTACTGGATTCTTTTGTTACGCTTAACCATTCGCTTCAGTACCGCGTTGTTTTTCTTTCAAGCTTATGAAACCTCCCAATTTTAAATCCACATTTTGTGTATGGTTCAATATCCAATTGTTTAAAAATTCCAATATCTGTTCCATCTCCTCTTTGACTTCACTGTTTACACTGTCTCTTGCTGCTACCACTTTTGCAGAGAAACTTCTGTGCTCATCAACATGCAGGGCCGCCTCTTCGGGGCATTCCTCAAAATAGCCATACTCTTTCATCAGATGCTCTTCTGTCTGAAAGTGATAGATCGCATAACTCAGCAGCTCTTTGGTTACTCGTTGAAACACAATCTCACTGACCTCCTTATCAAGCTCCTGGTAGGCACCATTTACCATTTGCAGCAGATTCTGGTGCTGGGAATCGATTACATCCACACCAGTAGCCATCTCTTGAGACCATCTGATTGAGCTTTTTTCAGTCATGCAGTAATTTCCTGTCTACGCCTTCAAACCTGGAGTCTTGCATATCACGCCGGCAGTTGTCTTTGATTTCGCGATCCACTCTGTGAATATCGCTTCAGGGAGCGGTTGTGATATCAGATACCCCTGTATATTCGTACAGCCCAGTTTACTCATATCCGATAATTGGCGAGAGTCCTCAATACCCTGTAATATTACGGCTTTACCAGACGACTCTGCTAATGCGAGTATGCTTTTAACCAGCACAATCTGACCATCTTTCTGGGTTATAGTTTTCAGTTGGTTGATATTTATCTTTATCTGTTCGACTGACAATTGTGCCAGTTGAATTACCGATAACTCACCAGCCCCGATACCACCCAAAATACAGTCAATTTCCAGCTTATTGCATGCTTTGATAAATTGATTTGCCTTGGTATATGAAGTAACAACGTCAGACTCCTGAATCTCAATATTGATACGATGCCGAATCGCCGGGTCCAAGCTTTCTGTATTTCGTTTTAAGAGCTCAAGAATCCCCGCATCAAAACACTGCTCTGGAAAAAGATTGAATGAGACCGGAAAAGCGGATCCGTTTGACTTTTGCTTTGACACATAACTGACAACCTGCTTCAAAACCCAATCCGTGATGGAAAGTTTGATTTCGTAACGATTCAGCAAGGGAAGAAACTCAGCAGGTTTCAGCAACCCCAGAATTGGATTGTTCCATCTCAACAGAACCTCGCAACTGGTCACGCAACCATTTACGCAATCCACCACAGGTTGATAGTAGACCTCCAGCTGGTCCTCACTAAGCGCTCTCACCACATCCCCAAGCACTTCCTGCTGTGCAAAAATTCGGCGCTCCAACTCCTTGCTATAGAATTGATATCGATTCTTTCCCAAACGTTTGGCTAGATACATAGCCTGATCTGCATGACGTATCAGGCCATCTGCATCCGTATTATCAACCGGATAGAGTGTCACACCAATACTTGCGCTAACATTGCTGACATTGATATCACCGATAGAGTAAGCTTTTGACACCTGTTCAAGAATACGCCCCAGAATATTCTGGGTTTCATGTTGATCATTCAATCCTGCCAGTAGAATAAGGAACTCATCTCCTCCCAGGCGTGAAACGGTATCACCATATCGGACACAAAGACCCAGTCGACTTGCCGTTTGCCTGAGCAGTTTATCACCAGCCTCATGACCGTAAGAGTCATTCACCTGCTTGAAACCATCGAGATCAAGATAGCAGACCGCCATCAACTCGCTGGTTCGATCAGCCCTGGCTGTCATCTGCTGCAGACGGTCGATTGCGAGCATTCTATTTGGTAGTTTTGTCAAGTTATCATAATGTGCAAGCTGCTCCAGCTTAGCTTCACTGTTCTTTTCGTCTGTTATATCTGTGATTACTGAAACTGCGCCGGTAATGGATGATATTTTGCTATCATAGAGGGCATGTACAGAGAGACTGATCCATGCAGACTCCTGATCTCCTGACTCATGTTCTATTTGACATTTATCGACCGACTCTCCATCCACCAACAAACCTTGCAGATGTTCATCAATATAGGAAGCAAATGGGTAAGCGCTATCTAATTCTTTCAGTGTCTTTCCGATACACTCGGTAATCGCTGTCTGCTCTTTTTGACTGACTATCAAATTGAGAAATTCAGGATTTGCATAGCGCAATCGACCCTGATTATCCCAAAGAGCCACGGCCTCAGAAACGGTATCCAGAATCGTATTGAGTTGAATTTTGCTCTCTTCGATCTTTTCCTTGATAATTTTACTTTCAGCCAACTCCCAGGTCAGCTCGGCGATCTGCTCGACTTTTTGCAGTTCAGTCTCACCATACTGGCCATGATTTCGATTACCAACACCCATCACCGCCACTACGCGATCATTACTCAAAACCGGAACACACAACTCCGATTTCATTTCAATAGTGCCATAGGTTGTTCTTTTTAATCTATCAATGGAGGCATTTTCATTTTGAATTATTGGCTTCTTTAGCCTACAGACCACTGACCAAGTCTCACCATCTTTCCTGTCAACCGCTGGTTCATTGGCAATTACACTGACCACGTTATCCTGATCTGACGCCAATACCTGCATAGTCACCGATTTCCGGTCTGGATCAATGAAGTAGTAAAAGCCCAACTCGCTATCTGTTGTTGCACAAGCCTCTCCAATTGCAAATTTGAGAAGCTCCTTTGTCGTATGGTTTTGAGCAAAATCGTGCAAGTTCACTCTAGCGCTCATCAATTCCTCATTGAACTTCCTCTCTGTAATGTCAATAAAGGAGACCACCACCCCTTTTCTATCGGAATTCTCGATGAGTGGATATGACCAATACTCTACAGGAAAACTGCTGCCGTCCTTTCTCCAGAACACTTCATCTTCCACATGCACCTGCTGTCCGGATGTTGTGGATTGATACATTGGACAGGCTTCTCTTTCATACACATTTCCATTATGACGCGTGTGATGCATGACATCATGCATCACCCTACCCTTCAACTCCTCTTCATTCGCATAACCCAGCTGTTCGAGACATGCCTTATTGACACTGATACAGATACCATTTTCATCCAGCACGTAAATAGACTCTGCTGTTGAGTTCATGATCAGCTTCAAATACTCTTCGCTTGCTTTTAAAGCGCTCTCTATCTGTTTTTTATCACTCACTTCGGTAATAAAACCTTCGATCAAGCCACGCCCCTCTTCATCCTCAATCAGAGAACCTCTCTCCCAAACCCAATGAACCCCATTGTTTCTATCCAATATTCTGTACTCAATCTCAAATCGGTCATGCTCACTGATTGCATTAAACACATGACTTTTGACAAACTCTTTGTCATCCTGATGTATCAAGTCAGAGTACTTCACCAGATTGTTATTCTTGATATCATTCGCCTCATAACCCGTGATATCCTCAATTCCTTCACTGATAAACTGCATTGTCCAGTAATCGTCATTTTTACATCGATAAGCAGCACCAGGCAGATTATCCAAAAGCGTACTAAGTATGCGCCTGGAACTTCTCAAGTCAGCCACAATCGTCTGTCTTCTGATTGCACCGGTCATAAGATCTGCAACCGTATGCATCATGGGTAGATCATCTTTTAACCAGGCATACTCAACGATCGATTGATCCAACCCAAGAAAACCGAGCAAACGATTATTGATTCTTATCGGCACCCCTTTCAGGGTTAAAATACCAAGCTCATTCAATTCCCGCTTGCAATCACCCATTTCCCCCACGAGCTCATCAATCGAGCCAATAAAGTCGACATCTCCATTTTGAAAAAAATCGACCAGGCAAGGAAATATTATATTTGCCCTCTGATCAAACAGATTCTGAAGTGGTTGCTTTCCCTCTACGCACCACTCGTTTGTCAGCATTGCCCGGTTATCCTCGCCCATAACTCTGATCAAGTAGGCTCTCGAACTACCTGTCAACTGCCCAAGTTGGGCCAAAAGACTATCAAAACTCTCCTGCATCTCAACCACACCCGCACCAACCAGGCGTGATGAATGCTCAGCAACCATTCGCTCATATTCCAACCGGTAACTGAGCTCAAGCTCATTCTCCTTTCTTTTCGTTATATCTTCAGCAATACCTGCAATCCGATAACATTCACCCTGATCGTTTTTGATCGCAAAAGCCTTAGCCTCAATCCACCTCATAGAGCCATCGGGACGATACACACGATATTCAGGAAAGGTCAGCTCAACCCAATTTTTTGAACGCTCTTCACTGAGGAATGCTTCCACACACTTTAAATCACTTTCCGGCAACGCCTCCAGCCAGATCATCGCGTCATCATAGAGCGACTCTCTGCTTCTCCCCCAAATCTGCTCGTAACCTGGACTGATATAAAAGACTTTTTGCCAGTCCGGCGAACCCAACCAAAAGACCTCTTTGATTGAATGTGTCAGTTGATTAAATTTCTCTTCGCTCTCTCTTAATCTACTACGCTCTTTTCTTAATGCATTGATATCGCGTACCAATGACAAAATGCCAGAGGTGTTTTGCTGATCATCCCTCAATCTGCTCGTATTTACCTGCGTCCATACTTCATCACCATTTCTGTTTACAAACTTAACCTCATAAGACCCACTCTCTTCCAGCCCACCTCTTAACAGATTATCTGCCGCCTCAATACTTGATCGCTCAGCTATATATTCATGTATTGACTGCCCGATAATTTCATTCAGGCCATAGCCAAGCATATTCGCCAGCCTGTTATTGGCAAACAAAATTCTACCATCCATATCGAGTTGAAAAATTCCATCATGACTGCTTTCAACTATTCTTCTGTAGCTCTCTTCACTCTTCAGCATCTCCACTGTTAACTGCCTGTAGCGTCTGAACAACGCCACAAAAACAGAACCAACCACCAACAGCAATATCAAACCGGCAACCGTAAAATAGAAGTAGCTCTTATATTGATAAGACTCATCTTCAGGCAGGTTCACCCAGTGGGTTTCTCTTGGAAACTTCTTTTCATCCAATCCAAAGCTAAGTACCAAACGGTAATCGAAATAGGGCACATTCGGGCTGGTTCTGTTGACCTTTAAACTATCGATGGAAATGCCTTCTAAAACCTGTTTTGCCAATCTTGCTGCCTGCCTCCCTTGCTCATAGTGATCAATCATGATTCCACCGAAAATCCCACTCTTCAGTCCATGCTGCCAGAAGTGAAAAATTGGCGCACCTGACGCTTCCACTATCAGTTTAAGGCTCTCATCAAAAGATCTACTAATACTGTCTTTATCCCTATAGGCCGATAGTAAAAAAACAAGCTCTTTTGCATCAATATTTTTGACCCGCTCTTCCAGTTCAGCCCACGTCATATCCAGAAGAGACAGAGTCTCTATCTCCAAGTCGTCGTATTCCTGGAATACTTTTTTAAAACGTTCATAATCATTCTGGCCACTGGTTGTACCATCTACAATCACATAACTCTTATCGGCGTTTGGAAAGAGCGATTTGGCTAAATCCAGATTCTCTTTAAATGAAGGTATTTCAACGACTCCGGTATAACCTTTTCGCTGTTCCAGTTGAAGCGCTAATTCCAAACTGTTAATCCCGAGAAAAACAATCGGAATTCCCTCAAACAGGCTCTCTCCATATCCGGATACCGTTTCCAATGCATGGTCGTCTGATACAATGACCAAGTCGTACGCTTGCCTGTAATTCAGCTTGTAACTCAGTTGCTGAAGAAAATTGATCTGGCTCTGCGCATCATACAAGCGCTTTGAATCCATGAATTCAATGTCAACCTTTGGTCCATCAAAGGTAAAAACGGATCGGATACCATTTAAAATTCTTGGCGTTGTTGGAAAACCGGGATGATAGGAATAGATCAGCAACACTCTCTTTTCAGAGAATGGTGTATCTGCCATTGACGCACAACCAAATAAGAACAGTGCGCCAAATAACAGACATTTCACAAAGCGCCCATAACTCATGCTGCAAGCACCCATTTGCTGAGGGATAGGTAATTAATCTGGATCCTTGCTTTTGTTGACCTTAAAGATGTGGCGTATTAGGTCAATTTATCGTTATTAGATAATCTCCTGGTAAAATAATAGGCCAGGATGCGGTTTTTTTTAAGATTTAGATGCATTCAAATCCTAATTCATAATCTAAACAGCTTGCTTATCATTCTGACCGCAAAAGGTAAATCGCAAACATACCTTGATCATCCACCCAATACCGAAGCGATTTGAAACCGTTCATAGCGGCCATAGAGATAAACTCTTGCGGGGAGTATTTATAGGAGTTCTCAGTATGCAGATATTCGCCCTCCTCGAACTCAAACTCATGACGATCCAACCTTAAGGTATGCTTAAGCTTACTGATCAAATGCATCTCGATCCGACCCGCCTGAGTATTGTAAAAGGCTTTATGTGCGAAGTTATCCGGGTTCAGATCCGCATTGAGTTCGTTCTGCACCCGATACAACAGATTCAGATTAAATTCAGCTGTTAAACCGGCAGCATCGTTGTAGGCAGCATTCAACAGGCCATGGTGTTTCTTCGTATCTATGCCAATCAGCAGCATTCCATCTCTACCCACAGTGGCGTGCACCAACCTCATGAATTCACTCGCTTCCTGTTTATTGAAATTCCCCAGGCTGGATCCGGGAAAAAACAGCAACCTTGGACCAATGGGTACATCCTCAGGTACCGGCAAGGAGTGGGTATAATCGACACAGGCGGCTCGGATGGAGAGCCATGGATACTCCTCGGCCAGTGCCGTGGCACTCGATTTCAGATATTCAAAGGAGATATCCATTGGTACAAAGGCGCTCGGTTGCAAGGCATCCAGTAACAATCTGACTTTGCTGGCGCTGCCTGCTCCAGGCTCGATCAAAACCCTACCGCGACCGGCCAGATCAGCTATTTCTGCAGCATTTTGCTCAAGCATCCGCCGCTCCACAGTCGGCAGATAATATTCCGGTTGTTGGCAGATTTGGTCAAATAACTCAGAGCCACGTTTATCATAGAAAAACTTGGGCGGAATCGATTTCTGTTGCTGCGACAGTCCTTGCACCACCGCATCATACAAACTCAACGTTTCAGGTTTGTGGTCATGAAAGGTTACATTCTCCATCACACATCCTCCGCCAGACGCACGCCTGTAAAAGCCCATCGTTCATCCGGATAAAAAAAGTTTCGATAACTCGCCCGGGTATGCCCCGCTGGAGTGATACAACTCCCTCCCTTGAGCACAATCTGATTGGACATAAATTTACCGTTGTACTCTCCCATACTTCCCTCTAAGGGTTTGAATCCCGGATATGGGGTATAGGGAGAGGCTGTCCATGCCCACAGATCACCAAACCACTGCCCAGTATCTCCAGCCGGCGCAGGATGGAACCGATCCCTTTCGGCAAAATGTCCTTCAACCGGGAGTTCAGCCAACATGGACTCCAGTTCCGCTTCCATCGGCAGGCGTTTTCCGGCCCATCTGGCATAGGCATCCGCTTCAAAGTAATTCAGATGGCAGACAGGTTCATCCCGGTTTAGTGGCCTGACGCCTGCCAGGGTGAACTCCATCCACTCTCCCTCCTGTTGCCAATAGAGAGGCGCTCGCCAACCCTCACCCTGAATCTGCGCCCAACCGTCGGCAAGCCACAGCGCCGGCTGCCGATAACCACCATCCTCGATGAAATCGAGATATTCCCCATTGGTCACGAAGCGGTCTGCCAGCCGATGATCGCGCAACAACACCTTGTGACGGGGAGTTTCGTTGTCATAGGCAAATCCCTGCTCAGCATGACCGATCTCATGAATCCCACCGGTTCGTTCCACCCAGCCCGCGCCGCGCCCGGAGTTGGCAGTTTCCGACAAATCCTCCCGATAGACCGGCTTGAGAGGGTTCATAAAGAAATTGTGCTTGATATCCATCAGCAACAACTCCTGATGCTGCTGTTCATGGTTCAAGCCGAGTATCACCCGGAAGGCAAGCTCATCCCATCGGCAGGCACTGGTGTCACTCATCAGTCTCTCCATCGCACGATCGACAGTTTGGCGATAGCGGTAGACCTGATCGACCGTCGGTCTCGACAGAAGCCCCCTGTCTGCCCTGGGATGCATCTTTCCGTGGGTATAGTAGTAGCTGTTGAAGAGATAGTCGTAACGCCCGTCGAAGCAGGTATAACCCTCATCGAAAACAGTCAGCACAAAGGTTTCGAAGAACCAGGTGACATGGGCAATATGCCACTTCGGTGGACTGGTCTGCAGGATCGACTGAATCTGGTAATCATCCACTGAGAGGGGTGCACAGAGGGTTTCCGTCGCATTACGAACACGTCGGAACTCCTCTATCAGCAACTCCCGGTCGGTTTGCGGTGCAATAGCTGTATCCATTTGAATGTTATTCATATTTTTCTTTTTTTGTGATCAGGTGTATTGCTTTTGGCTGAACCAGAGGAGCGTTCATCGACCCGTTACAGGAGTGACTGAGCTCGACGGGTCAAGCTCTGTTAAAGCTATTCTGGCAGAATCAGGAATTATGACAGCCCGACAAACCATAGAGTCTTTACGGGTATCGAGTTCTGTTTTGAGGAAATAACCTGCATCGATCCAGGCTTCAGGTCTGCGCCTGCTGAATCACTGAAATGAGAATGCTCTAGATACGAGTATAAACTTCCTCAGTGAACAGACTGTGACAACAGCAGCAGCTAATAATTCTCAGCCAATAACCAGGCATTCATCCAAATGTCGGCTACTCCCCATTTCAACCAGGGATTCCGCTATCCTGGTTGCCCGCCGCAGTTGGATCTGGCAATGTGATATTAATTCCCATGCGACCAGATCAATGAAAGCAAAACCGGATTTTATCTCGGCCTGGATGCGCAACCCGCGCCAAGTCGGCGCACTGTTCCCCAGCAGCGATTGCCTGGCCCAGGCCATGGCCGCTCAGGTCAACAGCATGAATGGACTCACCATTGAGCTTGGCGCCGGCACCGGCGCGGTCACCTCTGCACTGCTCGACCGGGGTATCAATCCAAAACGCCTGCTGGTGGTAGAGAAAGATCAGATACTGGCGGATAGACTGACCTGCCAATTCCCCAGCCTCTCGATCCTTGCCGGTGACGCCTCCCGACTGCAACAGCTGCTGAAACAGAACCAACTGGGACTGGCCGAAAGTGTGGTATCCAGCCTGCCCCTGTTGAACATGCGCATCCACACCCGGATCCGTGTACTCTCTGGCATATTCAACAGCCTCTCTCATGATGGAAAACTGATTCAATACACCTACTCCCCCGCACCTCCAATCCCTAAACAACTTGCCAGTTCCATGGGGGTACACGGCTTTCGTATTGACCGCATCCTGTGGAATTTTCCCCCGGCCCATGTCTGGGTCTATCGCAGGTTCCGCACTCTACTCAACGATGCTTGAGCGACCGCCCGGGCTTTTCTATCATGGGTCCGGCATCTGATTGGGGAGATCAGGGCCTGGGGCCTGTTAACACTAATCCAATACGCCCTGCTGGGTCTGGATTAGTGCTAACAGGCCCTAACAAGATCAATTAACGGAGTAACTCGGTGGTGAGTGACGAATTGCGCCAGGTGTTCTATACCAACCTTGCCTCGATTCCGGCTGGCCGTTACTGCAGTTATGGGGATATGGCCTCACTCTGCGGTGTCCATGTACGCCAGGTTCTCGCCTGGTTGAGAACCCTGCCTGCAGACAGCGATCTGCCCTGGTATCGATTGATTACAGGTCAACGGAAAATCGCAGATTATCCCGGCAATCAAAGACAGTATCGGTTACTCTCGGATGAGGGTCTGATTCCTGATGCCAAAGGCAAATATTCAACCACCTGCCGATACCCGGATCAGTCTGATTGATGCCTCCAGCTTAACCACGTGATTGGTTACCGGAGAGTGATTCGAAGCCGGCTTCCGATAACTGCTCTGGAAAATCCACATCGAGCAGAATTCCGGGATCATCCACTGGCAGCAACTCCAGGTCACTGGGGTAATCGATGAGCAGCTGTCTGGCCCCACGATCTCCGCTCAACTCAACCAGCCGCTCTCCCCAACGGGTCGCAAAACCAACCGGATGTCCCCGCTCCCCCTTATACACCGGGGCAACCATGGAAGCCCCCTGTGCCAACCGCTCAGCCACTTCTGCAATGGTTTGCGGATTTATCCAGGGCATATCACCCAGCGCAACCAGCCAGCCTCCTGCATCGACCGAAGCAGTGACTGCCACAGCCAGACTCTCACCCATACCGGACTCCGGCTGCTGATTCTCCACCACCCGATAACCCAAATCAGAAAGGGCGGCCGACAACTCGACATCATCCGGTCGAACAACCGCTACTCCCCGGGATACAGCAGTCAACAGGTGCCGTGCCGCTATCACCCCCATCGGCTCACCACCTGCCATCGGTTGCAACAACTTATTGGCGCCGAAACGGCGGCTGCTGCCGGCTGCCAGTAGAACACCAATCGGAGGTGACATGCTTAAACTCCAGCCATGCTGCCCGCACCAACACGATTGCGCACAGCGGTGACCTGCGCCATGATCGAGAGGGCGATCTCAGCAGGACGCTTGCTGCCGATTGGCAGGCCTGCCGGGGCGTGAATGCGGGCAATCTGCTCGGCAGTGTGGCCGATCTCTGTCAGCCGCGCCCGGCGTTTTTCCGCGCTGCGCCGGGAACCCAGTGCGCCAATATAGAACAGAGCCCGCTCCAGTGCGGCCGTCAGTCCCAGGTCGTCCTGCCGGGGGTCGTGGGCCAGAGTGACTACGGCGGTTCGGGCGACATCCTTCAATCTGCGCACTTCGTCATCCGGCATCCGCTTTGAGTAGTGAACACCCACTAGCGGATTTTCTTCAATGAACTCGGAGCGCGGATCGCAGATTATCACCCGGTAATCGAGACTGATCGCCATTCGCGCCAGATGACAGGCGATCTGACCATTGCCGATCAGCAACAGCTGCCAGGCTGGGCCGAACACCTTGGTGACCGATTCACCGGTCACTTCAAACTCGACACCAGCCCCACCGGTCTGCAGAGTGACCTCGCCGCTTTCCAGTACCACCCGGCGAGCAGTCAGCTGGCCATCCTGTAATAGATCCAGCAGAGGTTTCAGGGCGTCGGCCGAGTCGAGTAGTTCGATCATCAGCTCGAGGCGACCGCCACAGGGCAGACCCAGTCGTTCCGCCTGAGCTTTTTCAACCCCGAAATCGACCAGTGACGGATACGCTCCCCCCAGTTCTCCTTTACGGTGGCTCGCGACCAGGGTCTCCTCCACACAACCGCCGGACACCGAGCCGACGGTGTGGCCAGACGCATGGATCGCCAGCAGGGAGCCTGGCGGTCTTGGTGATGAACCCCAGGTTTTCAGCACCGTGACCAGCGCCACCCTTACCCCGTCAGCCAACCAGCCGGAGGCTGTACGAATCACCTCCAGGTCGTCGGAGACCAGACCGGATGTGTCAGGGTATCCCATCAGCCCAGCCGCAGCGGCAGCTGACGCAGTCGCTGCCCGGTTGCCGCAAAGACCGCATTTGCCACTGCCGGGGCAATCACCGGTGTTGCCGGCTCACCGACGCCTGTGGGGGCTTCAGCGGAAGCCACAATATGCACTTCAACCTCCGGCATCTGATCGATTCGCAATATCCGATAATCAGTGAAATTGGACTGTTCGACCCGCCCCTCTCTGAAGGTCAGCTCACTCAATAGGGTCGCAGAAAGACCGAATCCCATACCTCCCTCCATCTGCGCCACAACCACATCCGGGTTGACCGCCACACCACAATCCACCGCGATCACCACCCGATCCACACTGATCACATTACGACGTACCGAGACCTCAACCACCTGGGCGACGTAGGAGTTGAATGACTCATGCACGGCGATCCCCTGTCCCCGATTGCGTCCCATGGGTTCACCCCAACCGGCCTTTTCCGCCGCCAGATTCAACACACCCAGATGTCGCGGATGGTTACGCAGCAGTTTACGCCGATAGGCCAGCGGATCCTGCCCCGCCTTGACCGCCAACTCATCGATGAAACACTCCACCGCGAAGGCGGTGTGGGTGGAACCGACAGCGCGCCACCAGAGTACCGGCACAGGCAGTTCGGGCGAGTGCAGATCGACCTGGATATGTTTGATCTCATAGGGCAGATTCGCCGCCCCCTCCACGGAGGTCATATCGACACCGTCCTTAACCATCACCGACTCGAACGGGGTGCCTTTGAGGATCGACTGCCCCACGATACGCTGATCCCAGACATGGGGCTCTCCCTGATCATTCAGGGCAGCGCGCATTCGGTGCAGATAGAGCGGACGGTAGTAACCCGCATGCGTATCATCCTCCCGTGTCCAGACCATTTTCAGCGGGGTGCCCGGTTTCAGCGCTTTTGCGATATGCACCGTCTCCAGCAGATAGTCCGCTGCCGGATTGGCCCGACGACCGAAAGAGCCTCCCGCATAGAGCATGTTGATATGCACCTGCTGCGGCTCGAGACCCAACAGAGCGGCAATCTGATGCTGATCACTGGTCTGCATCTGCTCCCCATTCCATACCTCGCATCCCGCTTCGTCGATGCGCACCACGCAATTCATAGGCTCCATCGCCGAGTGGGAGAGAAAGGGTACGCTGTACTCCGCCTCGATGGCGTCATCAGCCGATGCCAAGGCAGTTGCACCATCCCCCTCGGTTCGGGCTGTCAGTCCCGGTTTCTCCGCAAGCTGCCGGTAGTCTTCCAGAATCTGCGCAGAACTCTTGCGAAAGGCCTTCGACTCATCCCAGCTTACAGAGAGTGCGTCCCTGCCCAGTTTTGCCTGCCAGAAATCATCAGCAACCACCGCCACCCCGGAGGGAATCTGAATCACCTCTCTGACACCCTTCACCGCCAGAACGCCCTTAGCGTCGATTTTCGACAGCGTGGCGCCAAGCCGGGGGGGATGTAACACCACTGCGGTCAGCATGCCGGGCAGTTTCACATCCTGGGTGAAGATGGCCTGGCCATTGATCTTCTCCGGGCTGTCCTTGCGGGGAACGCGTTGACCGATCAAGCTGAACGATTTGGGATCTTTAAGCATCACCGACTCGGGTACAGACTGCTTGGCCGCCAGCTCCGCCAACTCGCCAAATCCGGCTTGTCGACCGCTCGGTGGATGGCTGATCACCCCGGACTTGACCTTGATCTCAGCCGCCTCTACCTGCCACTGTTTGGCGGCGGCCTGAACCAGCATCTGCCTGGCGGCCGCCCCGGCCTTTCTCATCTGTTTCCAGGAGTTGGCAATGGCCGTACTGCCACCGGTGCCCTGAGCCTTGCCCCAGAAAAGGTTGTTATAGCGTCCGGCATCCGCAGGTGCCCCTTCCACTCTGACCTTCTCCCAATCTGCATCCAGCTCTTCCGCCACCAGGGTTGCCATACCGGTATAGGTACCCTGCCCCATCTCAAGATGTTTGGAAATGACAGTGACGATGCCATCCCCATCGATACGCAGAAAGGCATTGGGTGAGAAATCCCCAGCGGTCTCAGGCGCCTGCCCGGCGATTCCCGGCCCGGCTTCCCGCTGTTCGGCCGCCACCGTGGGGATAATGCCCAGAGTCAAACCGGCCAAGGACACCGCACTCCCCGCGACAAATCGACGACGACTGAGATTGACGATTTGATCGGTTTTCATGACTGCACCCCGTTCAGCTTATCCGCAGCCACTTTGATTGCCTGACGAATTCGCGCATAGGTTGCACAGCGACACAGGTTACCCTGCATAGCCTGATCGATATCCGCATCGGTCGGTTTACGGTTTCGCTGCAGCAGCGAGGCCGCCGACATGATCTGTCCCGACTGACAGTAGCCGCACTGCACCACCTCCAGCTCTCTCCACGCCGCCTGTACCGCCTGACCGGCCGGACTGGAGAGCCCTTCGATGGTAGTCACCTGCTTACCCACCGCATCGGATACCGGTGTGATACAGGCGCGAACCGGTGCCCCATCGAGATAGACCGTACAGCTGCCGCACTGGGCAATGCCGCAACTGTATTTGGTGCCTGTCAGGCCGACATGATCCCGGATGGCCCAGAGCAGCGGGGTCTGAGGGTCAAGATCGAGCGCGTGACGCTCTCCGTTAATCGACAGATTCAACACATCAACCTCCTCGTGGTAGTGCCCGCTGTTGATGGCAATCAGGCATGGCACATTAGCGATGTTTAATATTTTTTATGAGAACCCTGACAAAGCCGTTATAGCGGCGTGAGCCGCAATACTGATAAAGAGAATTAATCAAATATTCTTATTTCAAAGGTACAGAGTAACGTAGTTTTGAAAACCATAATCCTTTCAAGTTCCCAGGCCACACAAATACCATCCTGTTCCGCAAATAATAGCCGATTCAGCACCAATTTGAGGCGCCAAAGGCGCTTTTTGAGGGTTTGACAAACACACATTTCTTAACGTAATCGAATAGCCAGGAGATGTTGAACATAGGATGACGCTTTCAAGACAGAAGAGACATGAGCGATCGGAGACAGCGATCTGCTTAAGAGTGGTTCAGACACTGTTCAACAGCCTTTAACACGCCAACAGCAGCCATCACTTGAAACAAAGCTCTCTAATCTGGCAGCACCATTCCATATCGATCACTAACCCAGTTGTTCTGAATGTGAACAAATCATCTGCCTGATTGGTAATTTTCCACAGCCCATGCCGCTCCGGTTTCTGTAGCTTAACACCCAGTTCGATCAGGGATCGTTCTTCAAGGGAGTATCCAGGCAGTTAACGGATCATCCAGTTCTTTCTTACACGATATAAATAAAGGATCAAACACATGGATATTGTAAAAAAATCCAATAAAGCGGTAACGATCGCATTGTGCTGTTCAGCCATTGGCCTGCAGGGAGATGCATTCGCCAAGGATCTACCGGTCTATCACGCAATCGATAATGGCCTGTCGGAAAATCAAGCCTATCAACTGTCGAAGTTACTTGATACCAACCCGGATGGCATCGATTTCGAAACAGTACAACGAACCGGTGAACTCAGCTACATCGATTTAAAAAACCATCAGTACATACCAACCCGGATTGTCGGTCGGGGCGAGGCAGACGAAGAGAAGCGGTCAACCACCATTGAGCAGATCGACTTTGATGCCCTGTCGATGATCCAGCCGGTAGAAGAGGATGTGGTTCTGCATCAACTGGAGGGCTCGTTGGATGAGATCGGTCTCTTGCCACAGGTCTATAAACCGATACTGCGTCACACCCAGTTCGAAGCGGTGGACATCGATGGCAATACCCTGGCCGATCAGATGATCGATACCAAGGTGGACCTGCAACTCTACGCCGGCGATACACCACTGATCGGACCTGGCGCCAAAATCTCCGCCAGCGTAGGCAGTGAAGGCACCACCACTCGACTCCATTTTGCCAACCGTACACTGGAACAGGGTGAAACGGTGCCTGTCATCGACCACTCGGCAGCCAGACTGCAGTGCCAAGAGAAACTTCTGAGTGGGGCACAGAGTAAGGCCTTTGAAAAGCTCAATATCACCACTCAACTTGTCTACTATGCGCCGAGCCTGGAAATGACCTCGGTGAAGACCATCCAGCCACACTATGATTGCGGTGGAACGGCCGTCGTGGATGGTGAGATCGTCAATCTTCTGCATCAACTGATCCCCGCGGTAGACAGTAGCGAATATGTTCCGGAAGTGAGCCTCGACAGCTGGTTCGACGGCAAGACCGTCAATGCAAAAGTCGATATCAATGGTGGAATGCCTCCCTACCAGATCGACTGGAGCGCCACTCGCGCAAAACTTCAGGATAGGAGCGGTTCAACGATCTCTTTTTATCCCCAGCAGCGTGATGGAATCAGTGAAGAGAGTGTCAGCGTTACGGTGACCGATGCGAATGGTATTCAGCGTGTGGTCACTGCCAACCTGCCTGCCAATCTGATCTCGCAACACGATGAGTCTGCAGTCAGTCGCTTCTTCACCAATGCGGTTACCGCCATGCTTGAGACATTGATCCCTGCGGTGCAGGCGATTGGTGGCATTACCGATTACGGCACTGAGAATGCGGTGACCAATGAGTTTGGCGATCTTGAACAGGGCTTTATCGATCGCATGCAGAGTGCCGGTGTCACCGAGCGCTTCAGCTGGTCCGGAACCCTGGCCTGGGAGCAGGATTTCAAAGCCAGTCAGGACAGCAACTGGATCGACAATACCGATATGACCTTCTATGTCGGCCACGGCTATGGGGGTGGATTCACCTTCGAAGACAACAGCCATGACGACGGCACTCTGGACCATGACGACGCCACCGATGATTGGGGTGACAAGGATCTTGAGTGGCTGGCGCTGCTCTCCTGTCAGGTCCTCAAGGATGACTGGAGCGGCATGTCCCGCTTCGACCGCTGGAAGCAGGAGTTCGACGGTCTCCATCTGCTGCTTGGCTTCCATACCAATGCCTATGCCTGGAACAGCTTCTCCGGCGAGTTTGCGGACAACATGCTGAAAAGCAGCCCGATGACCGTGAAAACCGCCTGGTTCGAGGCCACCGACACCAACCAGCCATCCGGTGTGGTCCCGGTGGTCATGGGCGTGTTGGGCAACAATGGCATGTCGAACATGAACGACTACTTCTGGGGCAAGGGATCCGTCGGACCGGATATCCGGGATGGGGACATCATCGGCTACTGGAGTATTAAAATTCTGTAGGGCAATTTAGGATCATTTGGTAAAGCGAACCCGATTCAGTCAGCTGAATCGGGTTTTTTCATGCGCATTGAATATGACAATGTAACGAAACCTTTACGATCACTCACTACCATTTGCGTTCATTCGCGTTCATTTGCGGACTGAAAACGGTAACAAGCAGGTTTCCACACCCGGTTCCTGGTATAAACTCCCAGCATGAGTGAACGCCTGATCATGCATATCGACCTGGATGCCTTCTTTGCCTCGATTGAGCAACGGGACCATCCGGAGTACCAGGGCCGTCCCCTGGTGGTGGGTGCAAAACCCGGCCGACGGGGGGTTGTGGCAACCTGCTCCTACGAAGCCAGACGGTACGGCGTACGTTCGGCCATGCCGATCAGTGAAGCGGCCAGACGCCTGCCGCCAGAAGCAGTCTACCTGCGCCCCGATATCAACCGCTATGGAGAGGTTTCGCAACAGATCATGACGGCTCTGCAGAACCTCTCACCGGTGGTGGAGAAGGTCTCTGTGGATGAGGCCTTTCTCGATATCACCGGCATGGAACGCCTGATCGGCGACCCCGCATCGATCGGTCAGCAGGCAAAACAGCTGATCCACGATCAGGTAGGCTTGACCGCTTCGGTGGGAGTCGGGCCAAACCGTCTGATCGCAAAACTCGCTTCCGACTATCAGAAACCGGATGGTCTGACGGTGGTTTCTGCCGATCAGGTCGAGGCGTTTCTCAACCCCCTGCCACTGACGGTACTGCGGGGTCTCGGCAGCAAAAGCGCCCCCATCCTGCAACGTCTGGGACTGCGCACGGTTGCCGATGTCCGTCGACTCTCCCTGCTGGAACTGCGCCGCCATTTAGGCAATCTTGCAGGCACCAATATCTATCAGCAGGCCCAGGGTATCGCCTCAAACAGGGTCGACGATCAGTCGACACGCAAGTCGATCTCCAAGGAGACGACCTTTGACCGGGACATCACCGATCCAGCGATCCTGCGGGAGAGTCTCCACTGGTCGGCCCAAGAGGTGGGGTATGTGGCCCGCCAGGAGCAACGCAAGGGCAGTCTGGTGACCCTGAAAATCCGTTTTCGCGGATTCGATACCCATACCCGCAGCCGCAGCCTGACCTCCCCAACGTCAGCGGATCAGGAGATTTTCAATATCGCCTGGGAGCTCTACCAAAATGAATCCTGGGATGACCAGCCGGTGCGCCTGATCGGCCTTGGCATCAGTGGTTGGGATGGAGCCGATGATGAACCGGAGCGACAGCCGGACCTGTTTGGTGATCCGGCGCCGGTTAGCGATGAGCGGCAGGACCGGCTCTATCAAACCCTGGATGAGGTGAGTGGTAAATTCGGTAGACACGCCATTCGCCTGGGCAGTAAGCGAGTCGATGCCAAATCCGGTTCAGGATCAGAGTAGGCAGTCAGCAAGTAAACTATCTGGTAAGCGGATTGAGCATAAAATCGAGTTGCGTCGACAGCTTGCCGGTGAACCAGCCACGCCACTTGAAGAGACCCTCCATGGATTGTTGTTCAACCTCTCCTGCAGGTAACGGCGACTGCCCATTAAACGCCAGACGCTCCGCCGGATAACGCACCTCCAGACTCATCTGCATGGGATAGTAGCCATCCAGAAATCGGCGCATGTAGGGACCATTGCGCAACTGATAGTGCCCATCCCCAAGGTTGTGCAGCGCCCTGCTTTGTGCACTCAGACAGATCTCCGCGGAGCGGTTTACATCACTCAGATCCAGTTTGTGACCGACCACCTCGGCATGGCCGATGTTGCTCATTGAGACTATCCGAATATCGCGGATACGTTGTGGGTGATAGACGATCTCCAGGCGCGGCACCGGATCGAGATGGTAGTGACATTGAGAGAGCTCAACCCAGCCATCCTGCAGACTCGACCGGGTGATGGTAATCTGATTCTGATGGTGGTGAACCGGCTTCTCAGGCGGCTGAGAGAGGAATTCGAGCACCCCTTCATTGACCTCGATCTCTGACTCCTCCCAGAAAGCCTCCTCCTCTTCGAGGGTTATACCATGGACGTTGAACACCATCACCAATGCCCACAAGCCAGCCATGAATTGGCCAATCGCTCTGAATAAACCGTTGCCGTGCATGCCAGTTCTCCCATAGGTCAGGCTTGTATAATCGCCGATGATTTCATCCTATATGATCCACCTGTCGAGTAGAGAGTTTACTCGCAAATACCATGTTTCTTGCCGACTCTTGCGAGATGCCCCTTGGTCTGCAGTAACTATAATTCAAATAATTCAGAGTCTGTTAACACCAACAGAGAGGTATCCGGCATGGCATACCAGAAACCCAATACTGATCCGCAGCCGCCAGATGAATTGGCGGAAAAGATTCTCGATTTCGCCGTTCGAATGGCCGAGCAGAGCTCCTGGGAGGCGATTCGACTCCACCAGGTCGCGCAAGAGATGGAGATCGACCTACAGAGTGTGCAACGTTACTACCGACAGAAAGATGACCTTGTTGAAGCCTGGTACGACCGGGCCGACCGGGCCATGCTGGCCGATGCAGCAGAGCAGGATTATCAGTGGCTCACCCCGAGAGAGCGTATCCATCGATCGATCTTCTGCTGGCTCAGATCGATGCAGACTCATCGAAAAGTCAGCCGGGAGATGCTTGGCTACAAGTTTGAACTGGGCCATATCCACCTGCAGGTGCTCGGTCTGTTGAGAATCAGCCGCACCGTCCAATGGTTCCTTGAAGCCGCCCACCGTGACTCGACAGACCTGAAGCGGATCGGTGAAGAGGTGGTGACAACCGGCATCTATCTCAGCACATTCGCACATTGGCTGTTTGACGATTCCAGCGCTGCGGAGAAGACATCGAAGCTGCTCGACCGACTGCTGCGTCGGGCCGAATCCTTCAATCTGCTGACAGCAGCCACAGAAACCCACGGCCACACGGCCCAGAGAGCGGATCCGTCACAGCAGCGTCAGGAGAACAGCAGCGTCGTACACTAAGCCGGACTAGCCGCCAAAGATGGATACCATCACCCACGCCCTGTTCGGTGCGGTCTGCAGTGCCGCGCTGCAGCGCACCCCGTCGACCAGCTCCAGCGAACTCCCCCGACGCATGGCCATCACCGGCATGGCCGCCGCCTTTCCCGATATCGACTATCTGGGATTCTGGATAGACCCCTTACTGTTTCTCGCCGACTGGCATCGCAGCGCCACCCACTCTCTGTTGCTGACTCCCCTCTGGGCGGCCCTGTTGACCCTCTGCTGTCTACCCTGGCATTGGGCGCGTAACCGTTGGCGAATGGTCTATGGCCTGTGCTGCCTGGGCCTGCTCTCCCACCTCCCGCTGGACCTCTTGACCCCGTTCGGGATTAAACTCTTTTACCCCATTACAACAACCGCTTACAGCCTGGCGATCAGCTTTTTCATCGACGGCTATTTCACCGCAATCCTTGCGGTTACTCTGTTACTGCTGCTTTGGCACCCTCCCCGCCGGGTGGCATTGAGCGGGCTGCTGATCCTCAGCGTTTATCTGTCAGGATTGTGGCTGCTCAAAACAGAAGCCCTGCAGGTGGCGGCACAGCAGCTCCCCCAATCGACCGATCTTCATGCACTGCCGCAACCCTTCTCCCCATTCTACTGGCAACTGATCGAAGCTCACGAAGAGCACTACCAGGTCGCCTATCTGAGCCTCAGCGCCGAGCATCAGGCGATCATCAAGGAGTATCAGGGACGACGAAACCTGGTGTGGAAAACCTACCATCTGTACGGTGAGCAGACACCGAATATAGCCCTGGTTGAAACGGCCTGGCAGCATGATCAGCTGCACAAGTTCAGACAGTTCGCCCACTTCCCGATCCTCTATCGAATGGACCAGTATGAGGATGAAACCTGCATCTGGTTTACCGACCTGCGATACACCCTGCCCTATCTGACACCAGCGTTCCGTTACGGCATGTGCCACGACCAGCAGGAGTGGAAAATCCATCGCCTGAAACGATTCACAACCGCTGAACGGCAGGCTCTCTAGGCCATTTCATGACCCGTTCGAGAATTCCGCTATATTTAGAGAGACATTTTGTCTGAAGAAAGCAGGCTTTTGACCATTCTGAGGAACCATAGCTCAATTCTTGCTGTCGCTTTCGATGAGAATGGTGAAAGGACGAATAGACAAAAGGTGTCCTAATTATAAAAAAACTGCTTAGTAAATATCGATTTGGAGGAGTTGAGCATGAATCATGCGGTGATACACCACTATGATGACCGGCCGGTAACCATTGCAGAGGTCAAGGAGATCAATTCGGAACAGCCCTGGAAGTGGCTCTCTGCAGGTTGGCAGGACATCAAAACCGCGCCACTCAAAAGCCTATCCTACGGTCTGATCCTGACCGCTGTCAGTTACCTGCTGATGATGTTGATCATCACCAATGAGTCCTACTTTCTGCTGCCTCAGTTACTGGCGGGGTTTTTCCTGGTAGCCCCCCTATTGGGCATAGGCCTGTATGCCATCAGCCGTCAGATCGAGTCGGGGCAGACGCCCTCCTTCCAGCACGCGGTGCAATCGATCAAAGAGAACTATTTCAACATTTTCAGTATGGGACTGATTCTGGTGGTGGCGTTGATCGCCTGGGTAACGCTGGCCCATCTGATCATCGCGCTGACCTTCACCGGCATCACCCCAGCCACCTGGCAGGGCTTTCTGGTGACCCTGTTCGGCACCTGGAACGGTTTTCAACTGCTGGTCGCGGGCACCGTCAGCGGTGCTGTCATCGCCTTCATGATCTTCAGCATCAGCGCCATCAGCGTACCCATGCTGATCGACCGCAACTGTAATGCCTTTGATGCGATCCAGACCAGTTGGAGCGCAATGCGTCACAATCGTATGCAGCTACTGCTCTGGGGCGGCATTCTGGTTGCCATCATCATTGCCGGATTCCTCACCATGTTCGTTGGCCTGATCGTAGGCTTTCCATTGGCAGCTCATGCCACATGGCATGCTTACAGGGATCTGGTGGTGAAACAGGCTTCAGAGTAACAACAGCCTTAGATCCCGCTACGGAGATAGCGGGATCTTAGCTCGATCAGCGTTAACCGGCAGCAATCAGACAGCCGTCACTTGATGCAGTTTGCCGGTCTTACAATCATATAAGTAACCATGCACCGGAATATCGTCAGGCACCAATGGATGGTGCTTGATACGTTCAACGTCTTCGATCACACTCTTCTCGTTGTCAGAGATGGTCATCCAATTGATATAGCGACCCTCGGTTGATCCGGGGCCTTTGCCAACGTCGTGCCAACCGGTCTCATCGACTGTGGCGGTTTCCAGACTATTCGACAACAAGTCCGCCATAATCTCATTACTGAAGGTCTCCATACCGCAATCGGTATGGTGAATCACAAACCACTCATGAGTGCCGAGTAATTTATGCGAGATCACCAGGGAGCGGATTGCATCATCGCTGGCCCGCCCACCCGCATTGCGGATCACATGGGCATCGCCTTCAGACAGACCGGCGAATTTTGCAGGATCCAGTCTGGCATCCATACAGGTCAAAATGGCAAAGCGGCGTCCCGGAGGCATCGGTAGCTTCGCTCTATCTCCAAACTCGGCGGCATAGCCTTTATTCGCCGCCAATACTTCATCATTAATCCGACTCATGACACCCCTCCTCATATTGTTCTTACAATGCAAAAGAGGCAGCACTCCTTGCTGGATCAAACAAAGCGTCCTGTAGGTTGGACAGTTGCAGCGAAAGAAGATTGACGACTATTCACTGGTAAGCTGTGGGGATAAAACTGATCAAAAGCATACCGCCCAATCGGACCTGTCGATTGTTGATCGCGCTGCGTAATCGGCCTCTACAACAGACCCAGCAACCTGAATCCATCAAAGATCAGAAACAGTGCCAGCAGACACAACAACACACCAAGGGAGCGAATGGTGGTGAGATAGAGGGAGCCGCTTAACAGCTGTTTCGATTGACCCACAGCAACAGCCAGGACGATTTTCGAGCCTACCAGAAGTGTGTAGAAACTGAGTACGAAGAGATAGGGTGCAACCACACTGGTATCCATGGCCTTAATCACAATCGGACCACCCACGCTGAACCAGAATAGATAGGGATGGGGACTCAAACTATTCGCCAGGATTCCCTTCAGCAGGGATTTGGAGTGTCTCGACTGCAGATCCAGTTTCACTCCTTTCACCCGAATATTCTGATAACCAAGATAGAAGACAAAACAACCACCGAGCAATGAAATCAGACCCAATACCGGCTGCATGGAGGAGAGCTCATTGACGATGAACAACATCACAAGAATGATCGGCAGATCGGTAATCAGCGGGGCAAGCGCAACCCGGATACCTGATCCAATATTGTGTTGCAGGGTTTCAGAGACCACCAGGGTCAATAAGGGTCCGGGTGCCAGTCCGGCAGAAATCCCCAGAATCAGACCGCTGGTCAGGCTGGTCAACATCACTTATCGATTGACATCAACTGGATAAACCTGAGCCGCTTCAAATGCCATTTTGCTCCGCCCACTGTTTGAGTTGTTCGAGAACATCCAGTGAAGAGCGACCAAACTCAGTTATCTCATAGGCAACGGCAACCGGCCTGGTGCTGAGCACCTCCCGTTTCACCAGGCCGATCTCCTCCATCTCCTTGAGTCTTTGATTGACGATCTTTTTACTCGCACCGCCCAGCTGACGGACAAGATCGTTGAATCGTACCGGGCCTTGCTGAAGATGCCAAAGAATCGAGCCTTTCCACTTACCGCCGATAATGCGCATGCCGCGCTCGATCGGACAGGGTTCGGTACAGGCGTCGGCAACCCGTTTGCGACCGCCGGCGTCGATCTGAATCTGTGCCTTCATCTCTTCTCCAGGTTACTAAAAGTATACTGGTTGACTATATATACCTAATAATAACAGAATAGCCGCCATCGCAAAATCGAAGGGGGCAAACAGATGAAAAACATCCTGATCATCAATGCGCACGAGCCCTACCCGGTGTCACCGGGTAAGCTCAACAGCACACTGGTTGAACGGGCCACCCGTCAGCTCACGGATAAGGGTTATGAGGTCCGAACCACCTCGATGAAAGAGGCTTATGAAGTGGAGTCGGAAGTGGAAAAACATCTATGGGCGGATGCCATCATTCTGCAGACACCCGTCAACTGGATGGGGGTACCCTGGCGATTCAAGCAGTATATGGACAGGGTCTATTCCGCCGGCATGGATGGCAGCTTGTGCAATGGCGATGGCAGGTCTCGCAAAGATGCAACCAAGCAGTATGGTTCCGGAGGCACCTTGCAAGGTAAGAGATACCTGCTCTCCCTCACCTTCAATGCGCCGAAAGAGGCGTTCGACGATCAGGATCAATATCTCTTTCAAGGCAGATCGGTAGACGATCTGTTCTTCCCCATGCATATGAATTTCCGCTTTTTTGGTATGGAAGCGATGCAGACTTTTGTCTGCCATGATGTGATGAAAAATCCCGATATCGAAAACGACCTGAAACGTTTCGATGCCCACTTGAACCAACACTTCCAGGAAACAGACCATGCAATATCAGGTTCAATGTGATTGTGGCCGCGTAGCGCTGAGCATGAACGGTGAACCCAGGGTTCACGCCTTTTGTCATTGTGAGGATTGTCGCAATCTGCTCGATGTACCCTATCACTCCATCGTTGCCTGGGATGCGCCGCAGGTGAGTATCACTTCCGGTGAGGACCAGGTTACCGAATACAAATACCCGACCTTGGAGATGACCCGGGTATTCTGTAATCACTGCGGGGAAGTGCTCTACAACACCAATGCGATGGGATGGAGACTGGTCTCTCAGCTGCTGATCAGCAAATGCCATGACGGCGAACTCCCAGAGGAGTTACATTCGAACGCCCACTATTTCTACGATCGGCGCATTGTGGATATCGACGACACTATTCCTAAGGGCGGTTAAGACGAATTCAATACATCCTGTTGCGCTTCAAGAACGCCAATCAATGTGCAAGGAGTGTAATTTGGCCGTTGCAAATGATCGACGAGCAACACCGAATGGTACTAGCTTAACCAGTACTTGGTGGGGCAGGCTCCCTGGTGCTTAGGTAAGCCCATTTCGCCCATAACCCCAGTGATAGGACATCGGCAATGTCAGATCATGTAAAAGACGAGAAACGATCGATGAACCAGAAAGCAGTAAAGCGGATTCTGATACTCCTCGCCCACCCATCCCTGGAGCGCTCCGAAGTCAATCGACCATTGGCAGAAGCCGCTGCAGCCATCGAGGGCATCACCTTGATCGACCTGTATGCGGAATACCCTGATTTTCAGATCGATATCGACCGGGAGCAACAGCGCCTGCTCGAGCACGACGTGATCATCTTTCAACACCCGCTCTACTGGTACTCCACCCCGGCCATTTTGAAAGAGTGGCAGGATCTCGTGCTGGAGCATGACTTCGCTTACGGTTCAAAGGGTACTGCACTGCATGGCAAGCTGTTTTTCAATGCGCTCTCTGCAGGTGGTTCTGAAGCCGCCTATCGGGCAGAAGGATACAATCACTTCACGATCCGCGAGTTACTCCAACCTATGGAGCAGATGGCCTCCCTGTGCGGTATGCGATACCTGCCCCCATTCGCACTGTTTGGCGCCCGCACAGCGGTTGATGAGGGCCGCATCGGTCAGCATATTGACACCTGGATTGAGCTGCTCAAGGCGTTACGCGACCAGAAACTCGATATTGAAACGGCGCAAAAGCTTGCCGGACTCAACAGCGACCTCAACCATCTCATCAAGGAGACCTGACACATGGGCGGACTTCTGTTTCAGGCCTTTATCTATCTCTGCGCTGCGGTTATTGCGGTACCCATTGCCAAACGCCTCGGTTTGGGCTCGGTGCTTGGCTACCTGCTTGCAGGCATATTCATCGGCCCGGTAATCGGCCTGGTCGGTTCCGAAACCCAGACCATTCAGCACTTCGCTGAATTTGGCGTGGTGATGATGCTGTTCCTGGTCGGCCTTGAACTGCAACCAAGAATGTTGTGGGAGATGCGCAACCGGCTGATCGGTCTGGGTGGACTGCAGGTCGCTCTGACCACTGCATTGATTACCGCTGCAGCCCTGATGATGGGACTCTATTGGAGCGTGGCTTTAACCGTTGGCTTGATCTTCTCACTCTCATCCACCGCCATCGTTCTCCAAACACTCAATGAAAAGGGACTGAGTAAAACCGAAGGTGGCCGAGCCGGCTTTTCGGTTCTGCTGTTTCAGGATATCGCTGTGATACCGATGCTGGCTCTGATTCCCCTGCTGGCACTGCCCGAATTGGTTGGCGGCGGTGGCGACTCTCTGGCAACTGCTGCCGACTCCCATGGGGATGCGGGACACCATCATGGGATGAGTCTGGTGGCTGGGCTGCCCGGTTGGGCCCATGCGCTGGTGGTGCTTGGCGCCATCGCCAGTGTACTGCTTGGCGGTCACTTTCTGTCACGACCGATGTTCCGCTTCATAGCCGAATCGAGACTACGTGAGATTTTCACCGCCAGTGCCCTTATGCTGGTGATCGGTATTGCGCTGCTGATGACGCTGGTGGATCTCTCCCCGGCGCTGGGCACTTTCCTTGCCGGTGTGGTATTGGCCAACAGCGAGTTTCGCCACGAACTCGAATCCGATATCGAACCCTTTAAAGGACTCCTGCTTGGACTGTTTTTCATCACAGTAGGTGCCGGTATCGATTTCAATATACTGTTCAACGACGCCCTAACCATACTCAGCCTGACCGTCGGTGTGATTGTCATAAAAGGATTGGTTCTGTACGGACTGGCGCGGGCATTCCGACTGACCACCACAGATGGCTGGCTACTCACCCTGGGACTCGCCCAGGCGGGCGAATTCGGCTTCGTGCTACTCAGTTTCAGCCTGCAGAACCAGGTATTGCCAGCGGAACTCGCCTCCACACTCTCGCTGGTGGTCGCCCTCTCGATGCTGCTGACACCGGTACTGTTCATTCTCTACGACAAACTGATCCTGAACCGTCAGCCGGAATCGGACCAGCGCCAAGCGGATAACATCGATGAGACCGGTTCAGTCATCATTGCAGGCAATGGACGTTTCGGTCAGATCGTCAACCGCCTGCTGGTAGCCAGCGGGGTTCAAACGACGGTACTCGACCATCAGGCCGATATCATCAACATGCTCAGCAAGGTTGGTGTAAAAAGTTACTATGGGGATGCATCACGGCCTGAACTGCTCCATGCAGCCGGCATTGAATCGGCGAAAGCGGTTGTGATCGCCATCGATGACCGCAGCCGCACCCTTGAGATGGTCGAGCATATCCGACGACACTATCCGGAAGTGAAGATTCTCGCCCGGGCATTCGATGTCAACCACCTCTATCTTTTGAACAAAGCCGGTGTGGATATAGCGGTGCGGGAACTCTTCGACAGCTCACTGGAACTGGGCAAAGCCACACTCAAAGCTGTCGGTGTACACCCGTTCAAAGTGGAAAAGATGTCAACCGCTTTTCGCAAACACGATGAGAACGGCATGAATACGCTGTATGAGCTGTGGGATGAGAACACCGAAATGGCGAGCAACAAAGCCTACCTGGCTAGAGCAAGAGAGCTTGGCGAGACATTGAAGGAGATGATGGAGACGGATCGTATGCAACTGCACGATCGATCCGAGCGGGGCTGGACACCACCCCCAAAGCACTACACCAAGGATATGGGAGAGTGATGGTCGCTTGAGCCATTCCGGCTTGCTAAAGCCACCCTGTCTGGCGGAGAGGGAGGGATTTGAACCCTCGGACCCCGTAAGGGATCACCTGATTTCGAGTCAGGCCCGTTCGGCCGCTCCGGCACCTCTCCGAGATAATCAAAATAACGACATGAAAGCTGCATAGGCAATTGATTCCGCTAAATTCTACCTATAAACCCGGTCAATTGCCTAAAATCAATGCCAACACCTGAAAATTAGATTACCAATGGTATCTGATTCGATAGCCGGTAGATTCTTTTTTGTACGATACCGACTAAACTAATTATCTAGAGACTATGCCAGAGCCAATACCAAAGATAACAAGTGCACCAATGGATCCTGCGACAATTCTTATTGTCATAACTCCAGGTAATCGATAGATCCAGACATAGATGCAGCTTCCCTCAACGACCAAACTCGCCGCCTCTCTGCTGATGGCCCTCTCCCTGCTGATCGGCAGTTGCAGCATCCCACCGCCGCTGGTTGAACGGATCAAGGCATCCGGTGAACTGCGGGTGGTCACACGTAACAGCGCTACAACCCTCTACGAAGGCTCTGAAGGCTTGACCGGACTCGAATACGATCTGGTCCAACTGTTTGCCGAGGAGCTGGGCGTCAAACCCCATTTCATCATCCCGGAGGGCTTCGACGATCTACTGCCCACCGTCATCAATGGGGATGCCCATCTGGCCGCTGCAGGATTGACCGTTACCCCGGAGCGACAATCGATCATCCGCTTCGGACCCGCCTATCAGGAGATCACCCAGCAGGTCATCTATCGGGGTGGAACCCTGCGTCCGCGCAAGATCGAAGATCTGCTGGATAAGGATCTGCATATACTGGCCGGCAGCAGTCATGAGGAAGAGTTATTGCGATTGCAAAAGGAGTACCCGGTATTGAGATGGACCAGCCATGACAATCTGGAGAGTGCCGAGCTGATGCAGATGGTGGAGGATAAGTCGATCGATTTCACCATTGCCGACTCCAATGAGTTTGCCGTGACCCGGCGCTTCATGCCGCATATCAAAGTTGGCTTCGATCTCACTGAACCTCAACCGCTGGCCTGGGCCATGGCCCATGCGGAAGATGCCAGCCTCTACCAGGCGATGGAGGTCTTTTTCAAGCGTATCCGGGAGGATGGCACCCTGCCGCAACTCATTGAACGCCACTACGGTCATATCGGACGGCTCAATTTTGTCGAACTTCGCACCTTCCTGCGCCACATGGAAAACCGGTTACCCAAATATCGCGCCTTCTTTGAACAAGCGGCAGAGATGGTTGGTATGGACTGGCGCCTGCTGGCGGCGATCGGTTATCAGGAATCCCATTGGAATCCTAAGGCAAAATCCCCCACCGGGGTTCGCGGCATCATGATGCTGACACTGGCAACCGCCAAGCATATGAAAATCGAGAGTCGCCTCGATCCGCAACAGAGCATCACCGGCGGAGCCAAATATCTGCAATTCATCAAACGCAGGCTGCCGGAACGGATTCAGGAGCCGGACCGGTTATGGCTGACCCTGGCCGGTTACAACGTGGGATTCGGCCACCTGGAAGATGCCCGTATTCTCACCGAACAGCTCGGCGGCGATCCTGACAAATGGGTCGAAGTAAAGAAGCATCTGCCCAAGCTGAGTCTGAAAAAATGGTACAAGAACCTGAAAAGAGGCTATGCCCGGGGTAAGGAACCGGTCAACTACGTTGACAACATCAGGGCCTATTACGAGTTGCTGAAGTGGCAGTTACGCAAGATCGAGGCAACCAGGAAAGCCGAGTCGGAGAACGATGCCAGTCACGTGCTTTCCATAACCCCGGACGCTCTCTAGTGGGCCACGCGGTAAATAATGTAACGATCAGATAGCCTGCCTTCGGGCCGGCCCACTAGCCCATCCGCTCGAGCCACTCCCGCCAGAGATGGTGAAGCGGCTTGGAAACGGCTGCAACCGCCGCCTGTTTTTCCAGGCTGAGATTGACTTCAGGGGAGGAAAATGTGCCTCCCGCTTCAGCGAATATCAACCGCCCTGCGGCATAGTCCCAGAGAGACTGCCCGCCATGGTGATAGATCTGCCCTCGAGCCGCAGCCAGCCAACACCAATCCAGTGCCACCGAGCCGAGACTTCGCTGTGAACGGAACGGGGGCTCAACCGCCAGGGCCGTCGCAAGGGTTGGTGAGAGCCGCTTGAAATCGACCACTGCGATACATTCGTCAAGCGCGCTTTCAGACGGATTCAGCTCTAACCTTGCATCATTCAGCCAGGCCCCTTCACCCTGCGCTGCACTGAAACACTCATCTCGCATAGGGTCATAGACAACCCCCTGGACGACCTGGCCGGACCGCACCAATGCAAGGGAGACACTGAAGTGAGGAAAGCCAGCGGCAAAGTTGGCGGTACCATCCAAAGGATCAAGTACCCACAGGCCGGAATCGCTGTTTTGCAACAGTTGATGATGTTGCTCCGGTGTCATCTCTTCACCCAGCAGCGGGATATCCGGCCACGCCTGCTTCAGGGCATCCGTCAGCCACTGCTGACAGCCCAGGTCGGCTGCGGTGATGAGCGTACCGTCGAGCTTCTTTTCAGAATCGGTCTGCTGAAATCTCGACCTGACCTCTTTGACAGCGGCCTGCTTTACCAATTGGGTCAGTTGTTGAAGTTGGGGCGGTTGCATCAGCGTATGCTTTTCGTTCGGATTGTTGTTGAGCGGTCAAACAGAACCCATCATAGCCAGTCGGTCAACTGCAGACCGAAACCCAGACGATGACTCTTGGCATCGAAATCGATCAGGCTCTCACCATAACCGTTGAAGTATTGTAAGTAGCCCCGCCAACGGCCGTAAAGGGGAAAACTCCAGTCGAGTTTTACGGTATCCCTGCCGTCACCGTCAAACAGATTTCTTAGCATCAGGCTGAAGGTCTGCTGTTGTTTCTTATACAGACCATGGATCTCATATCGACCCAGGTAATCATCAATATGGGGATTATCGTCGTTATCTTCCGGGATTCGATACCAGGACTTGAGTCCTAACAGGAAATTCCGCTTCTCAAACTTCAGGTCGGCATAGAGACGATTCCAGCTGCGGGATAGAAAACCACCCTGTCCATTCGATTGATGAACCACACCAAACTGCATCAGCGCATTGCGCCACCCATCCAGTTGCCATTCGTCCGGCCACATATCCGGCACCACCAGGAACAGTTCAGGCTCATGATTGGTCTCCCGGAAGGGCGATGAGATATCCCGGTTGTAGGCCTGCCAGAAGGAGAGATTGGTATAGGCGGCATAGAGATCCACATCACTGCCAAACAACCCTTCGACCACCGGCATTTTATAGCTGAGCTGAAATTTTATCTCCCAGCGGTCAAAATCGGACTCAGGGATGTTGTATACCTGAAAATTCGGCTCCGCATTGTAGGATGCCAGAAGCACATAATTCTGCTTATGCGGGGAGATCACAAATGGATTCTGGCGGGTCGCCTTTTCAGCATCACGTCGATTGGCGATCATCGAACCGATCTCCGGCTGCTCACTCTCAGCCTCCTCATCCAACTCCCCTTCTGTCGCCGCTCGCTCAGCCAACTCCAGATCGCATTGTGCCTTGATATCCGCAACCGTTTGAGTCGCAGCCGCCTGATCCAATTGGCGCAACAGACAGCGCTGGTAATCTGTCAGGGGCTGTGCAGACAATGAGAAGGAGAGAGATAACGCGAATAACAGACAGATGAGCTGGAGTGGCCTGACTGAGGCAAAAGAGAGTTCTATCGATTTCATGCTTTTGATTTAATGCGTTTACGCCTGAAAAAGTCCTGCAACAGCTTGGCACTCTGCTCCATCATCAAACCACCTTCCACCTCGACACGGTGATTGAATCGACCGTCCGTAGGTAACAGGTCGAAGACACTGCCAGCTGCGCCACCTTTAGGATCTGGCGCGCCATACACCACCCGCTTGACCCTGGCATGGACAATCGCACCGGCACACATGGGACAGGGCTCAAGGGTGACATACAAAGTGCTATCCGGAAGGCGGTAGTTCTGCTCCTTTTCCGCAGCGTCCCTCAATGCCACAATCTCGGCATGCGCGGTAGGATCATGACCACCAATAGGCTGATTCCAACCCTCACCAACCAATTTTCCCTGCCTGACCACGACAGCCCCAACCGGTACCTCACCCAGCTGCTCAGCCCTTGCCGCTAGCATCAGGGCGTGCTGCATGAAAAGCTCATCATGCTCGTCTTCTGCTGACATGAATTACGTCTTTTTACTCAGGCCTGTCGATACTAACTCAGGTTGAAATCTGTAGAGAGAAAGTCCGTTCCGGGTTAGATGCGGTGGCATTCATCGGCGTCATTTCTGCAAATAGTACCACTTTACCTATTGTTATCCATCAAATAATACGTGAATTTAATTCACACCGCTATTGGATCACCGAAATCAGAGCAATTCATCCGTTGATTTCCGTGCTAACCGATGGTTATTTAACACTTCTATTTCGACTACCAAATATTATACTTAGTAAGTGCGGTGACTGCGGCCAGCCTATTCAGGAGTTCAATCAGGATTGCCATTCATCGAATGTTGCCACAAGCAACCATGCAGGTTGAAATCTAGCCGGCAGGCATGGACTATAGAGGTTTTCAACCCAGGGAAGAAGTAAACTTCAAATACTGGATTTACTACCTGATGAGAAAAAGCACCATTATCGTCCTAAGCTTGATTGTGATTTCGATCCTCTCAGCCTATGTCATCACTCAACCCGGCCTCTCACCCGAGAAACCCCTCCCCAGGAAAGAGCTGCTCGTCTACTGCGGTATCACGATGATTCAACCGATGTCGGAAATCGCATCGATTCTGGAAAAACGGGAGAATATCAAGATTTCCATCATTAAGGGCGGCTCTGGCAATCTGCTCAGATCAATCAAGTTCAATCGTTTGGGGGATCTCTATCTACCCGGCTCTGAATCCTACATCCAACAAGCCATGGAAAACGACCTGATTGAAGATTCAACCCATATCGGCTACAACAAGGCGGCTATCATGGTTCGCCAAGGCAACCCGAAGAACATACCAGCTGAGGTGACAACCCTGCTGGACCCGGATTTGTACATTGTGATCGGCAATCCGGATACTGGAAGCATCGGCAAAGAGACGAAAAAAATACTCACGACTGCTGGAATATTCAATCAAGCGATGCAAAACGCGAGGGAATTGACAACTGACTCCAAACGTCTGGTTGAAGTACTGAAGAAGGGTGAAGCCGACCTGGTGATCAACTGGTATGCAACCGCCACATGGCCGGAAAATTCAGAGCAGATTGACGCCCTGCCCATCGATGAAAAATATGCGGTAAAGAAAAAACTGGTGCTAGGTCTGCTGAAAACATCAAAATACCCCGAACTCGCCAGAAAATTCATGGACTATGCCTCCTCTGACACAGGCCGAAGCATTTTCGAGCGCTACGGGCTCTATAGTGTTGATCAGAATATCTAAAGCAGCATGCCACAGCTAACCGAACATCCCATCCAAAGACAGATCATCGGCCTGGCGCTCTCCATATTCGCCATAGTCGTGGTGTTGGTTGGCATTCATACTGGCTTTCGAAGCAAAGCCAACCAAATCGAAAGTCAACTCGACAACCAAAAAGCACGTCAGGAGATCGGCCTGTCGATCTATCAACGGCTGTTTTCTGCAAAAGCCTCGGTGTTTAAACTCAGCACACTGGATAACCGTCTTGAGCTGGAAATCGTAAAAAAGCGCTTCGACGACAACCTGATGATAATCAAGGAAGGGCTTGCCATACTGCACAACGGCGGTGTTTTCAAAGACCAGATTGCAACCAATATTCCCGGCCAGAACTCCATGAATCTGGTTGCCAATTACTACCTGCCTGAGTCAGAGGGGTATGTTCTTGAAGTACTCGAATTGGGACCGGCGATTCATAATCTGGATGAACAAGCACAGCTTCTCTACCAATTGATAAAATCGAGAATTGAGCTGTTCCCAAACGAACCCGCAGATTTGCAGGTGCGCATTCTTAATTTGATTAAGACCATAAATACCATACTGCAGAGAACGCAGGAAAATGCCGCCCGAATACTCTATGACAGCCAGGAGAATATCTCCCATCTGTCCGTCGAATACAAAGAGAGTGAGAGTCTTTACGACAGCTTCCGCTTACCCGTAGTGGTCATCGCGCTGGGACTGTCCGCCTACCTGCTGCTTGTCACGTTAACCAGGGTCGGAAAGGTCATTGAGAACCGCAAACAGGCCGAGGATCAGTTACAGCTGCTGCTCGATACGACTGTGGAAGGCATATTCGGGGTGGACAACCAGGGAATCACCACTTTCGTCAATCCTTCTGCTTCACGTATGCTCGGCTATAGTCCGGAAGAGCTGATCAACCGTGGCAACCATCAATTGATCCACCACACCCGCAGCGATGGATCCCCCTACCCAGCCTCCGAGTGCTGCATGCTTGAAGTATTGAAAGGTGGAACGGTTCATACCGTTGATGATGAGTTGTTCTGGCGCAAGGATGGCACCTCCTTCCCGGTGGAATATTCCAGCAAACCGATCCACCGTAAGGGTAAAATCGTTGGGGCGGTTGTCAATTTCCGTGACATCAGCGATCGAAAACAGGCGGAAAAACGCATTCGAACCCTGCTTCAAGCGATCGAGCAGAGCCCGGTTTCAGTTGTCATGACCGATACCAACGGTGACATCGAATATGTCAACCGTGCATTCGAAATCACCACCGGCTATGAAAGCCATGAAGTGCTGGGTAAAAACCCTCGTATCCTCAAATCAGATAACACACCAGCAGAGTACTTCAAGGAGCTTTGGCAGGCAATTGGATCAGGTCACTCCTGGCGTGGTGAACTGCAGAACCGCAAAAAGAATGGCGACCTATTCTGGGAACGGGCCTACATCGCACCGGTGGTGGATGAAACGGGATCAACCAGTCACTACCTGGCCGTCAAAGAGGATATCAGCCTGCAGAAACAGCAGGAAGAAAAGATCCTGCATCAAGCCAATTATGACAGCCTGACGAACCTGCCCAATCGTTTTCTTACACTTGACCGACTCTCTCAGATCATCAAGGAGGCACAGAGAAACGAGCACATGGCTGCCGTGCTCTTTCTCGACCTGGATGACTTCAAGAAGGTCAATGACTCCATGAGTCACGAGACAGGGGATAAGTTACTGATCCAGGCAGCCAAGCGATTGAAAGAGTCTGTGCGCATTGACGATACGGTCTCTCGTCTGGGCGGGGATGAGTTCATCATACTGCTGGGCAGCCTGCATACTGAAAAAGAGGTACTGCCAATTGCAGAAAAAATACTCAATTGCTTCACGCCACCTTTCGTTCTGGATGGACGCGAGCTGATACTCACCGCCAGCATCGGCATCTCAATCTATCCAAGCGACGGGGACAACCCGGCAGAACTACTACGCAATGCTGATACGGCCATGTATCAATCCAAAGAACAGGGAAGAAACACTTTTAACTTCTTTACTCATGAGATGAATAAAGGAATATCAAGACGATTACAGGTTGAAGAGCAGTTGCATGGCGCACTGGAGAGAAATGAGTTTCAACTCTACTATCAACCGATACTCGACATTGCCAAACGTGAAGTCATTGGCGCCGAATCCCTGCTAAGATGGAACAATGCTGTCCTGGGCGAAGTCAGGCCGGACGAGTTCATTCCAATCACGGAACAGACCGGTCAGATCATACCCTTAGGCCAATTTGTGATTGAACAGGCTCTGTGTATGACAGCACAGTGGCAAAATCAATTTGGCAAACCATTTAAAGTGGCCATCAATATCTCACCCAGACAGTTCAGGGATCCCAACCTGGTAAAACAGATCAAAGCGGCATTGGCTCAATGCAGCATCCCCAGCAATTCTATTGTTCTGGAGATCACAGAGGGTGTCTTAATGAGTGGTCACACCTATATCGATGATGCCCTGTCTGAGTTAAACAATCTTGGCGTGACCATTACCATGGATGATTTCGGCACCGGATACTCTTCCCTGAGTTATCTGCGCCGATACCCATTCGGCAATCTGAAGATCGATCGCAGCTTTATCAATGACATCACCATCGATCCAGCTGACAGGGAACTTGTAAATGCCACCATTGCCATGGCTCATGGACTGGGAATCACCGTGGTCGCAGAAGGGGTTGAGACAGAGGAGCAACTGAACTATCTGCAACAACAGGGTTGCGATATGGCCCAGGGGTATCTATTCAGCAAACCCATACCTGTGGATGAGATGCAGCGACTGTTGCATAAAGAACAGAAACTGACTACCGCTTGAACTCAAAAGCAGACAAATTTCACAAAATCAAATTCTTCAGGCCGGCTAATCCAGCTATGCTGTGGTAACAGCCAAGCAATTTCGGTAATTATATTTCACTCACTGACGCACCACACTTAAGCACTCCTTTCCATCCTTGAATTATTTCAAAGTGTGAGCGGCATGACCGAGGAGTCTCAGACATATGGATTGTGGCATCACCATAAAAACCAAACAATCAGAGACACTCAATCTGAACGCCAAGCTATCGGAATCGGCAACAGACTGAAAAAGGAGACCAGCCATGACGGAGAAAAACTGTTCTGGTGTCATAGACACTGTACTGACTTCAAATATTTCTGAGAGCGATCAAACAGTGACGGTCGCCTCGTCATCAGGTTTTCCCACATTGGATACAGGTGACTGGTTCTGGGCTAGAATCCTACGACTTGAAGACGGCATCGATGAGCTTGTAAAAGTCACCGACATCTCAGGCGTCAGCTGGAACATTGAACGTGCAGCCACCGCCTACGCCTTCAATACAGGCGACACAATCACACTATGCAAAGGTGATGCAGGTAAGATTGGTGTACTGGGGGCATCTGAGATTGTCTTCCCCTGGTTCGAAACCTGGTCTGCCCTGGCACAACGTGCGTTTGACGCCGAGGGTGTTGATGTGGATATACGCCATACAGGATCCGGTGCACTTACCCATTTCACAGCATTGAACGGCATCGATCCAGAGACCGGCAAGAGCCATGTGGAGATTACCAACTCCATGAATCTGGACGTCATCGTTGTGGAGCTGGGCATTACCGACGCCATACTGAATATCGACAACAGATCCACATCTCAACTGATCATGGATGCACAAGCCCTCTATGGGGCACTGCGCACAGGCAGCCCGGATGCAGTCATCATCTACTCAAGACAGATACCCTATGATGAAGTTCAACATGGCGGCAAAGCCGAATCCGAAATCAAAAAGAAGTACTGTATTCCCCATCTGCACTCCACCAGCACGATGCCGGGTGAGACTGGCTTGTATACCTCTGAAACCAATGAGCTGGAAAAGATCATTGATCCATCGATGCAGGATCGATTAAGGGATTGGAAAGCATTGGATGCAGCGTGCCGGAATCTAGCGGATGTGGTCGTACACACCGATTATTTCAGGCCCGCCCGACTTGGCCTGTTATCCCATGACCGCCTGCATCTCTCCTCACTCGGGCACCTCTTCTTCCTCAGTGATATGTGGAAGGTCTTCAAGTCAGACGCAACCCTGGCATCACGGATTCCGCAGCTTGACAACATCAGGAACCTGGGCAACTTCACTGATCTTTCCATCACCTGGGAGAGCGCCGTCAAACCTGATGCGCTGGGTGATGGATACCTCATAGATCCCGAATGGCTGGATGGTTTTGAATATCCCATGTGGCTCAACGTCAGAGATTATGCTCGAGTTGCCAGTTATCCGGAATACTGGGGAAACCAACAGCGACCCGCCATATCCATTTCGGACAGGGTGGTACGCAACAACGGCGAAGTGTTTATCGTCATGCTCAGTAATGCCTGGCCCAGTCAACCTGTGGCGTCAAAACTCTGGCCCGCAGAAAATGACGAACCCGCATTTTTTGATGAATACACGCCACCAAAAACCACCTCCGGCACTGGTGACATGCTGGAGGCATACAGCCCACCATCAGGCATAATTCCACCCGGCGACTACTTCATCAAATATCGAGTCGGTCCTGATGTGTTCGGTCCCTTTCCAATTGCTATCTTCGACAAGTACCCCTGGGAATAGACCCGATTGGCAGGATAGGGTTGGGAGCAACACTATCCTGCCAATATTGGTAATCAGGGCCTTGATTAACGCTTGCCTGGCACCACGGGTTAGATCGGCTCAATATTAGGACCTGCCAGCCAATACCAATCCATGGGTAAAGCTCCACGCGGCACATTCCTGTGCAGCCTCAATTCAGATACGCCCGCCGGAACTGATCCACTCACCACGATGTGATTTGCACCCACAGCGGCGTTTGTCTGATTTATTCCGGATCTTATCGTACTTGGAACCGCGAACTTTTTTGCAGTGACACTTTTTCGGCACCGGAAACAGATGGATATCATTACCCAGATCAAATCCGTAACCCGGGGTGATATTCAATCGCCGGATAACCAGCTCAGGCGCCAAATCATAGCTGGGTGTCGCATCCAGCCAGGAGGCCCAGTCATAGTCTCCACCCGCACCATCATTGAACTGCATCAATCCATGATCCTGCAGAATCTCCAGCTCCTCCGTATAGAACTGTCGATCGCCTGGCGTCTGATTCAACCAGATATTCAGACGGCCATTTGCTCCTGCATAGACTCCCATCCCCTCCACTTCCACAAGGTAGGTATAGATCGGAAAAAAACCTACCGCATCGAACCAGGTTGCATAATCCGGTGGCACACCAATTGACTCAACCATCCGATCTTCCAGATACAGACTGACCCGAATGCAGCGTTTTTCCCCATCGAACCCGACAACTTCGCCCTGGCCGACATACTCTACCGGGGCTGCAGATACCGCAAGGGAGGTCATGGTAACGATACACAGCACAACAGACTTGAATAACAGTTCCAGTTTTTTCATTTGCTTCTCCTCTTCCACTGAATGAGATAAATAGCAGCTCAAGACAACCAATTAACAATGAGTTGCATCTTCCGGCGCACACCCTGCTCAACCAGTCAGAGAGAACGCCTGATCTATACCTTAATATCAGGCTGATCAATCCATTGATCACTATTAACGCTACAACTGTTAATTTTTCACTTGTATTGATGGCAACGGCATCCACCAATTCAACTCTTCTCACACAGACCATCCTCTCCATAGCGGACCATACCTCGCACCATCCATCACGAGTCGCCCAAGGAGATAGGATCTCGACTTGGCAACCATCTCGTTCGAAAACAAGCCAACAACCCCCTTCATCAGCAGGTTAATCTAACCTTGCCTCTCCATTCCTGCTAATCTTCTGACTTGAACTTACTTAAAACCCGCCAGCGATCTTGAATATCAACTTCTTTCCAGGGTCTGTTGACGGGACGCCCAACAGACAAGCCACAAACACCATTGGGCAACCATTTGCGATATCGGAGGAGAATCACAATGAATAAGAGAGCCAGTCGCCTGCTGCCGGCCATACTGATCGGAGTTTTCGTCACAGGTGAAACCTATGCCGCCACGGAGTGGAACGTTTCCCTGTGGGGAAAACGTCGCGCCTTTACCGAGAATGTGGAAAAACTGGCTGAATTGGTCGAAGCAAAGACCAAAGGCGAGTTCAAACTGAACATCTCCTACGGTGGCCTCTCAAAATCCCGCGAAAACCTGGATGGCATCTCCATTGGCGCTTTTGAAATGGCCCAGTTCTGCTCCTTCTACCACACCGCAAAAAACCCCAGCATCACAGTGACCGAACTACCCTTTTCCCGCACCCTTTCGCTGGCCAGGGTTTCTGAAATCTACACAGAAGTCTTCAAACACCCTATTGTGAAAAAAGATCTGGCTCGCTGGAATGCCACTCTGCTGATGCCTACCCCGCTGCCGCAATACAATATCGTCAGCAAAGGGGATGCCATACAGGGATTGGCGGACTTCAAGGGGCTCAGGGTGCGCGGCCCAGGCGGCATCATGGGAGTACTGGGTAAGTTGGGTGCCGTCAAAACCGGCGTACCCTTCTCAGAAGTACGTCAATCCATGGACTCTGGTGTGATTGATGCCGCCTCCTTCGCGCCTCACGCCCATCTGGCCACGAAATCCTTCAAGGTGGGCAAGTGGTATACCACCAATCTCAATCTCGGCTCGGCCAACTGCCCGGTAGTCGTCAATACCGACGCACTGAATAGTTTGAAGCCGGCTCATCGTGACGCGTTGCTCGGCTCGGTGGATGAGGCATTGGCCTTCTATGTAAAGAACTATGAAGAGAATACCACTGGCAAATATCAGAAAGCTGTCGCAGACGAAGGGCTCACCAAGGTCACCTTCACTCAGGCGCAGACCGAAGAACTGAACAAATTGTCAGAATCGGTGAGAGCGGAATGGATCAAAAAATATGCCGGCAAATTTGATTCCCAGGCACTCTTCGATTTCACCGCCGAGCTGTTTGAGAAATAGCCAATTGGTAAAAACTGCACCACCGCCGATGTCTGGTTAGAGGTGGACCATGTCCAATACAGCCACCATTCTGAATGACGAATCGCGATTGAGCCTGGCTGATCGCCTGTTCTTCAAACTGGAATCGTTACTCAATCTGATCGGCGGTATCACCATCTTTCTGTTGGTGATGCTCGCCACCATCAACGTACTCGGCCGATGGTTGTTCTCGATGCCCATTGACGGCTATGTGGACTGGGTCGAGCAGGCGATGGCTTTTATCGCCTTTCTTGGCATCGCCTACACTAAGCGTCTCGGTGGCCACATACGCATGGATATTCTGATTGGCCAGCTGCATGGACGTCTGCTCTGGTTTGCCGAACTGGTTTCGGTGGTGCTTATGTTGCTGGTCACCCTGGTGCTGATCTATGGCTCCTACCTACATTTCTGGCGGGCCTACGATATTGGCGACTCATCGTTGGATATCAACCTGCCCACCTGGCCAGCCAAGCTGGTGGTGCCTTTTGCACTCAGTGTCCTGGCATTACGTCTGATCCTGCAGATCTGGGGCTACGCCAGGGCCTTTAAAGTGGGTGGTGAGCAGCCCATAGCCGTACCGTTGATCGAGAACGCAGCCACTGTTGCAGCCAAGGAGGCTGAATCGGTGATGGGAGATATCGAAGGCAGCAGGGATCGCTCATGAGTCTGTTTGAAAGCATGGCCAACATGGATCCGATCAACATCGGTCTATGGGTGACCGGTGCGATGCTGTTTTTTGTGGTGATCGGTGTGCGGGTTGCCTTTGCTGCCGCGCTGGCCGGTTTTCTCGGTCTGTTGTGGATCTTTAGCGCCAAGCTTGGATTTGAGAAAGGCTTCGGCGTGGCCGTCAAAATGGCGGGTACCATTCCCCACTCCAAGGTCTCCACCCTCGCACTCTCTCTGATACCCACTTTCATCCTGATCGGGTTCCTGGCCTATCATGCCGGTTTGACCCGGGCCCTGTTCGAGGCGGCAAAACGCTGGCTCGGCTGGCTGCCCGGTGGTATGGGCGTGGCAACTGTATTCTCCACAGCGGGGTTTGCCGCCGTCTCCGGCGCCTCAGTGGCCACATCCGCAGTATTTGCCCGCATCGCAGTGCCTGAAATGCTTAAACTGGGCTACGACAAGCGCTTCGCTGCGGGAGTGGTCGCTGCCGGCGGCACCCTGGCATCGCTGATTCCGCCCTCGGCAATCCTGGTGATCTACGCAATCATTGTGGAGCAGGATGTGGGCGCACTGTTGATGGCCGGCTTCCTGCCTGGGGCAGTCTCGGCACTGATTTACGGTGGTCTGGTCATTCTACTCGCCAAGACCCGTAAGAATTTTGGTCCGCCGATCACCGGCTTCAGCTGGAAGCAGCGTTTTCAATCTCTCCCCGGGGCACTGCCGATCTTTTTTGTCATCGCGATTATTATCATTTGCATCTATGGCGGCGTGGGCACACCCACAGAGGCGGGTGCGCTGGGCGCCTTCGTGATCCTCTGCATGGCACTCTACCGGGGAGCGCGTTGGCCGGAAGTGAAAAACTCACTGATGGAGACGGCCAAGTTGACGGTGATGATATTCACCATCATCTGGGGAGTATTGCTGTATGTGAGATTCCTCGGCTTTGCCGATCTGCCAAGCGCCTTTTCAGACTGGATCGTCAGTCTGGAACAGAGCCCGATGCTTACCCTGCTGCTGATTCTCTGTGCCTATGCGATACTCGGTATGTTCATGGATGCCATCGGCATGCTGCTGTTGACGCTGCCTGTGGTCTACCCTGCCGTGATCGCCCTGAATGGCGGTGAGGCGGTCACCGCAGCGGAATCCGCATTTGGTGTATCCGGGGTAGGTTGCTCCATCTGGTTTGGCATCATCGTGGTAAAAATGGCGGAACTCTGTCTGATCACCCCACCGATCGGACTGAACTGCTTTGTGGTCGCAGGCGTACGACCTGAATGTACGGTTCAGGATGTATTCCGTGGATGCACCCCCTTTTTTGTTGCTGATGTCGTCACCATCGGCACCCTGATCGCCTTTCCAAAAATAGTGCTCTGGCTCCCCAGCCTGATCGGCTACGCATGACCTGCGCCCCCTTTGCCAGACACAGCGGATCGATCTCTGACTCACGCTGGCCTGGTTGCCTAGCCTAAGGCCTGACCCACACTACTATCCCGATAACAGCCACAAAATTGAAGGTTAGGTCTTTTTATCGGTGATGCTCTGCTCAAAATCATGAATGTATCAGTGACAACAACACCCTATACTATAATCACTTAGGACCTGCCACATGGATATCTCAGCTTTGGTGCAACAGGAAGCAGATGATTGCAGTAACAGACCCAACAAGTGACGCAGATCGGAAATCTGCAGCATTCGCCAACGAACGAGCCAGGGCCTGTTAACACTAATCCAATTGGCCGATTGGATTAGTGTTAACAGGCCCTAATTGTCTCGATTTATTTATTGGATCCGAAGGTTTCAGAGAGTATCGGGAATAAGGTCTATTTAAACAGTCTTCAGTTAGTTTAGAAATCAACATCATGTATTTGTCTGTAAAACGTCTAAAGCAGATCGCAAAACGCTGCACTCAAATCGTACCGTTTCTTGTAATCTCCCTGTCGTTGCACGCCAGCATTCTGGAGCATATGGATGCACTGAGCCAACACTATCCGGGGCAGAGTGGTGTCTATATTCTGGAAAAAGGTGAAGAGTCACTGTTAACCCGGGCATGGCTCACCGACTCCGCACAGAAAACCATCGACGTACAATATTTTATCTGGAGCACGGATAATATCGGCACACTTGCCAGTGAGGCGCTTCTCAGCGCCGCTGAACGTGGCGTCAGAGTCAGGGTGATAGTCGATGATCTGTTGATCGATGCCGATCCGGAGACACTGCTCTCTCTCGATGCACACCCCAACATCCAGATCAAAATCTATAATCCGCTCCACTCAGTCGGCAGAGGAACACTGTCACAGCTCTGGCATCTGATCACAGACTTTCGCGACTCCAATCAGCGCATGCATGACAAAGTCGTAATCTATGACCAGGCCATTGCGATCACCGGTGGGCGCAACATGGCCGATGAGTACTATGATTACGACCATACCTATAACTTTCGTGATCGGGATGTCATGGTTGCCGGTTCCGTGCTACCCAGAATACAGGAGAGTTTCAACAGCTTTTGGCAACATCCTCTGTCAGTATCGCTAACTGAACTGCTTGCGGAAGAGAAGCGTGATTTGACCACCGAGCAGGTCGGAAGCTATACCGAATGGCTCCACCGATATGCCAGTGATCCACTCAATTTCGCACCTGAGATTCGCATCGCAATCACCAATATGGCGACACGGGTCGAGCAGATTTTCACGCAACTGCACTGGACGGAGGTGGACTACCTCCACGACATTCCGGGTAAAAACAACCAACGCAACAACCTGGGCGGTGGCGGCCAAACCACAGCATCGTTGATTGAACTGCTTTCCAGGGCTGAGAAAGAGGTTCTCATAGAGAGCCCCTATCTGATCATGCCGGAAGGCGGTTTTGATTTTTTTTCCGGGCTTTTGACAAAAGGGGTGAAGGTTGCCATCGTCACCAACTCCCTGGCCTCAACCGATAACCTACAAGCCTACTCCGGCTATCATAAACAGAAACAGAAACTCCTGGATCTCGGAATCAGCATCTACGAATTCAAACCCAACCCAGGTATACACCGCCAACTCATCGACCGATACGAGCAGCTTGGCAAAACCTCTCCCATCTTCGCCTTACACGCCAAATCTTTGGTCATTGACGGTCAAATAACCTATATAGGCACCTTCAACTTCGATCCCAGATCGGCAAATCTCAACACTGAAGTGGGTGTCGTGATAGATGATTCGAAAATTGCACATCAGGTTGCTCAAGCGATTCGCAGGGATATGCAGCCAGAAAACAGCTGGGACGCCTCGGTCGACATTGACCAGCAAGGGGTTGGTTTCCTGAAAAGATTGCAAGTCGACTTGTGGAGCCTATTACCATTGGACCCTATACTCTGAAGGATTCAGGCTTCAGATGACCTGACTTGCTCAGATCTGTTTATCTATTAATCCGGCGACCAAGTATGTCGGGTTCAGGGGTTCAAGCAGGCACCTTTCCTCAATGATTATGAAATGAGCAAAACCGTGGCAGAGTCGGATATTACCGATATCAGGCAGAGCTTAAAAAGACCCAAGTGACATATTTTCCTCCAGAATCCAGGTGGTTAACCACCATTTAAGCGCTCCACCGGAATTTAACGAAGCAAACAGAGAACCCTGCCTACCCTGAGACGGCTTAATAACCACACGAAAACCGTGTGACTTTAGTGCCATTCAAGCTATCCTTAAAAACCATGCAGTCTTAAATATCCCTGACCGTTTCAGATGATGATGACGTCGTTCCCGGCAGATTCACAACAGACCTTAAGGACAACCAAAACAATGAAGCCTTTAACCTATATGCTGCTGCCTCTGCTGTATAGCCTGACCCTGACAGCACAGACGCAGGGCCTGAAGTATGTGCCACTGCAGGAAAACGGCACCACCACCGCCTATGTATCAGTACCCGAGCGCTTCAATTGCAATGTCAACATACCCGATACACCAACAGCGCTGTGTGCCGCTGGTGGCTATATCTATCATCTGCATGGCGCCTTCATCTCGAACCCTGTTGATCCAGAACAGTATTTCAATAATCTGTTACAACAGGTCAGCGCTGAAAACCCCAATGCCAATATCGAGAATCGTTACAGAATATCGAGCATATCCCAATATGTAACACAGCGGGATGCCAACCTGCTGTTCCGTTATGGACAGCAGGTCGTGACCTTTGGTTTCGATGTGGTGGACAAGCAGGACAACCAGAAAAGCTCTGCAGCAGTGACAGTCAGCTCACTCCCCAACAACGGGGCTCCTGTAACAATCGTGCAGCTGTATGGCGTTACTGTGCCTCTGTCTGAATCCCACGACTATTCGCAGATTCAGAATGAGCTGGTGCGGTTTGCTCAATCCTATCAGTATGACCAGAACTGGTTGCAGGCAGCCAATGCCCAACATCTTCAGTTCCAGGGCAACCTGAGTGCAAAAAACCGCGCCTTCCAGCAGAGCCAGCAACAGATACACCAATCGAACATGGATGCACTGGATAGAAGTCATAACAGTTACATGGAACGCAGTGCGGCTTCGGATCGCTCTCAGAGCGCCTACATTGATTCCATCCATGAAAGACAGCAACTGGTTGATCCCACCACGGGTACAAGATACGAAGCTGACGGATACTACGACTACAACTATGTCAATCCGAACGACTCAAGCATCTACTACCGGACCAATGACCCAACGGCCAACCCCAATATAAACAACAACCAGGGTGAAGATTACCAACTGCTACAGGAGAACAATGCCGGCTGGTAGTTAGAACTCACCCGACCTCCGTATTAAGACGGATGGTGGCTCAGTAAGCGCCAACGCGCTTTGATAGTGTTTAATCAAAGCGTATTTGGTGGGGCATGGCCCCACCCTACCGTTATTTCAGGGTATAGGGTGGGGCCATGCCCCACCTGTCAGGGTTTGAGCAAGCACCATTAACTCTTTTATTAACCCGGAAGCCATGATCAGACCCTCCGAGCAACTTGCAGCCCATAGGGCCTGTTAACACGACCTATCTTTATCCTTCAATTGATTCACCAGCAATGCCTGAATCAGTGCTGAGATTGGCGCCTCTTTTCCCTGTCTGTCGCATCGCTCCACCACCACACCAGTGATGGCGTCCAGCTCCAATGGTCGTCCCTTCTCACGATCCACCAGCATGGAGGTCTTGATGGCATCGAACTGACAGATCAGCTGATACATTTCATCGATATCAGATCGCTGCAACTCAACACCATCAGCCTCAGCCGCAAGCGCCACCTCCTCCATCAACTGATAAACTGTGCGGGTCAGTACCGGATCGGTAGTCAGAGTGCGGGTATCCAGGCCGGTCAAGGCACTCAGCGGATTGACCCCGTTATTGATCAGCAGTTTTCGCCAAAGGGCTTTCTGCATGGCTTCACTCAATGTGGTTGGGATGCCGGCACGATTAAAACAGTCCGCCACACTTTTCAGATCCCGCTGTATTTCAGGATGGTCCTTGGCGCACTTCCAGGCACCCATGACGACTTGTGCCACACCGGTGGCCTCGATGACACCAGGGCGAATGATATGTCCGCCTATGCGTACCGCGAGTCCACCGATCGTTCGCTCACTGCCAATATGGGCAGCAATGGCGATCTCATTATCGACCCCATTCTGCAGTGACAACACTGGCGTAGTGGCACCGCTCAACCAGCTTTTGAGGTCCTGCATCACTGCCTCTGTTGCACCTGCCTTGATCGTAAGAATCAACAGGTCGAACTCTTCTGCACGGTAACGATCAAGCAGACTCTGCTGGTCTATGGCATCGACCTTCGCCTGAAAATTGAATTCCGGATGGTGTACTGTCAGACCACTGTTTTGAAGTGCTCTCAGATGCTCCCCGCGTGCCATATAGAGAACCTGGTGACCGGCAGATTGCAAACGGGCCCCATAGTAACCACCAATACCGCCTGCACCGAGGATTAAAAACCGCATGGTCTCGACTTGCTAGGGCCTGTTAACACTAATCCAATACGCCCTGCTGGGTCTGTTTTTGTGTCCAGCAAGGCAGAATGAGCGCAGTGTAGTCATTCTACATGAGCGAATGATAACGCCGCTGGGCGCAAAAACAGACCCAGCCCCCTCTTCAACATCAATATGGGGGGTTGCGCCTGAAAAAGCGCCACTCGGCGTTGCTCGTCGCTCATTTGGAACAACCAAACTTCGCTCCTCGCGCCTTGATTGGCGCTTTTTCAGGCGCAACAGGGCGCATTGGATT
>NAUB01000022.1 GCA_003676145.1 gamma proteobacterium symbiont of Stewartia floridana
TTCGCTCATGTAGAATGACTACACGACGCTCATTCTGCCTTGCTGGACACAAAAACAGACCCAGCAGGGCGTATTGGATTAGTGTTAACAGGCCCTAGTGATCTACGCTTCAAATGGCGTTGCCATATACAGAGTTGAAAGCCAACCGGTAGCTGTTTCCCTCCTTGGAAGACCACCTCATGATGGATTGAAATCTCGGCGTTAATACCGACCTTTATTACGGCTGCAACTCTATCTTCCAACATCATCGGTGAGTGGAAAATCACGAATCAGCGATGCCACCACCGAGGGTTGATCGATCTGCACAAAGTGCCCTGCACCCTCGACCAAATGGATCTCGGAGTTGGGTAGCAGACGATGAAAATCTTCCGCCACACCCGCATTCAGGTCGGTATCGTCACTACCGAATATGATTTGCACCGGGATCTGCAGTCTCTTTAGTGCCGGAATCATCGCCTGACGTTTTTCGATCTCTTCATTCAATACCCGATTCAGGCTGAAGAAGGCAGGACGGATCTGCAGTGATTGATGCCCGAGTATCTTTTGAAACGGTTCCCGTTGCGCATCTGTGCTGATGAACTTGGCAATCTGCTCATTGTAGCCTTGCATCCAGAGGCTATCGAAGTGGCGGGTTAGCCAGACCGAGATATCCCGATAGATACCTGGCGTTGAAAACCGCTTGATGGCCTCAGGCGCCTTTAAAGTGGCTGCTGGCGCGTAATAGGTGTTGAGCAGAACCAGGCCTGAAGATTTCTGTGGATTATCCAGAGCCCAGTCAATTCCCGGTTGACCGGACGCATCGTGCATGACGAGTACAACCTGGTTCAAGTTGAAATGATCGATTACCGCCTCCAGGTCCCTACGCAGACTGGCCACGTCGTATCGATGTTGCGCTGGCTTATCCGAATCACCCCAGCCTAAGAAGTCGAAAGTGATGATATGCCGATCATTCGCAAGCAGCGGCACCAATCTGTCGTAGAGATGCATACTGTCCGGAAAGCCATGCATCATAACCAGGGTCGGCTTCCCGCTCTCGATTCCGTACTCACGGGCATGGATCTCAAAACCGTCCCGAGGCAGTCGATGGCCCCGATAGTCGGTTTGCCCCTGGTAATGCGCTTCGTATGCCTGGAAATAGCCGCTTTGATCCACCGTTGCGCAGCCATTCAACAGCAACATAAAAAGCGCAAAGTTACTGATCACAATTAACTTAACCAGCCGTAATTCCATTTTTGCTTGCCTCAGATTGTCACTTGCATTTTTAAAGTTACTTCAGTCTAGGCAACAGACTTGTTAATTGCAAGTCACTCATGACATGTAAATGAGAGCATCACAAAACGGGATGAATGAGATTCAGGCTTTATCGAGGGTATTGAAATGTTGTTTCAAATCCTCAGCAAAACCTTTACCGGCCTCTGTATAGATGTTGAAAACGAAATTTACGCCAAGCTTCTTGAGGGAGGAAATTTCATCCTTGAACTTGGAAGTTGAAGCAATGCGCCCTTCAAATCCAATCTCACGCAGACGTTCTGCAGCCGCCAGGTTAGCCGGATGCCTGGGTAATGCGAGAATGACCCATTTCAACTTCGCTGCCAGATCGGGCGCACGTGACCAGAAATCGGGGTTGGTCGCATCTCCCTTGACAACCTGCTGCCCCTGAGCCAGACGTCTCTCGACCTGGAAATCATCCATGTCGACCCCAAGCACTTTGCCAGGAAAGTCCACGGCTAGTGACTCATAAACTGAACTACCAACACGCCCCATTCCAAACACCAGCACCTGAACATCACCAACCTGAATGTCTTCCTCTCCAGTGAGACGCTGTTTCCGCTCCATGCGTTTGAATCGTGGACGCCACAGTGTATAGAGACGCTCGCCGTTATCGATGATCGGTGCAGCACCGATAAAAGAGAGCGACAGCAGGATGGCAAAAACCGCCATCCATTCCGCTGCAAGCCAACCGGCTGCGACCGATACCGATCCGACAATCAAACCAAACTCGCTGTAGTTGGCCAATACCAGTGACGAGCGCCAGGATGTGCTGGCGCGCAGTTTAAATGCAGCGAACAGGCCGAAGTAGAGCGCGGTCTTGATCGGCAATACAAGAAGAAACAGGCAAGCCAACAGAATCGCATTCCAACTTGGCGGCACGGCCATACCGACACTGAGAAAAAATCCCACCAGGAACAGCTCTTTAAAACCAAGCAGATTTTTCGCCATTTCATTCGACTTGGGATGACCAGCCAGCAGCATCCCAACCACCAGCGCCCCCAAGTCTCCCTTGAGATTGACCAGTTCGAACAGGTCGGCACCACCAAGTGCCAATACAAAGCCGTACAGTACCAACAGTTCGCCATGGCCGGTACGCGATAGTATTGCAAACAGCAAGTAACGCAGCGGAATAAGCGCTAACAACCCGAATGCCCAAAGGGATGGCAGTTTACCTGCGGATACGGCAAGAAACGCCACCGCAGCAATATCCTGCATGATCAACACGCCGATGGCGATCAAGCCATAAAAGGAACCGCTCGAGCCGACCTGATCAAGAATTTTTACCGCAAACACTGTGCTGGAAAATGTCAGGGCAAAGGCAATGATCAAAGCGGTTTGTAAATTAATTCCCGAGACCAGTGGCAGACTGAATGAGGCGAGAAAAAGCACAAACACGGTCATCAAACCAACCACCAGAGCCATATGCAGGATGGCCACACCCCAGATATAGGGCGGCAGCAAAGCTTTCACTCGCAGCTTCAAGCCGATGGTAAAGAGTAACAGCGTTACACCCAGGTCAGCGGTGATACGAAGAAAATCACCGCCTTCGGCACCGGCCGCATTGAGCACAAACCCAGCCAGTAAAAAGCCAACCAATGGTGGTAAACCAATGTGGCTTACCAGTAACCCACAGGCGAAAGCAAATCCAATCCACAACGGTTCACGTGGATCTATTGATAGCAGGAGGGAGTCCATACGTAAGATTAACTTATTACAGCGGGTTTAGGAATAATCGCCAATTTCTACCACCGGTTTTATCTCCAATCATAATCTGTCGAATCAAACGGTGTATATATGATCCTTATGATTAGCAATCAACCAATGGCTTCCGGTCCGTTGTGAAGAGCCCGTTTCTCAGCTGCAGCATCAGAGTCTCCCCCGCTGTGCCCGGCGTGACTTACCCTGCAGGCTCGACACGTTGAGCGGTAAAAGTGATAAGCAAACGAGTGTTAACAGGCCCTAGTCAGCCCAATCCTTGGGTTTTAAATAATGCTCATACAAGCGAGCCTCTTCCGAGCCTGGCTGCGGAGTCCAGTCATACTGCCAACGTACCAGTGGCGGCAGGGACATCAGAATCGATTCTGTACGCCCGCCGGACTGCAGGCCGAACAGGGTACCTCGATCATAGACCAGGTTGAACTCCACATAGCGTCCGCGACGATAGAGTTGAAAATCCCGCTCCCGCTCACCATAGGGGGTATCCCTTCGCCGTTGCACAATCGGTAGATAGGCGGCCAGATAGTGGTCACCAACGCTTTGCATGAAATCGAAGGACTTGCTGAATCCCCACTCATTCAGGTCGTCAAAAAAGAGACCACCGATACCCCGCGGTTCCTGCCTGTGTTTAAGGTAGAAATAGTCATCACACCACTTCTTGTATCGGCTGTAGACATCCTCGCCAAAAGGCTGGCAGGCCTTTTTCGCTACCTGGTGCCAGCTGCGACAATCTTCATCGAATCCATAGTATGGGGTCAGATCGAAACCGCCACCAAACCACCACACCGGGGCTTCCCCCTCCTTTTCAGCAATGAAAAAGCGGACATTGGCGTGGGAGGTCGGTACGTAGGGGTTGTTTGGATGTATCACCAGAGAGAGACCCATCGCTTCGAAAGCCCGACCCGCCAACTCCGGTCGATGCGCTGTCGCCGAGCCGGGTAACTGGCTGCCACTGACATGGGAGAAGTTAACCCCGGCCTGTTCGAATACCTCACCAGCCTGGAGCACCGCGCTGATTCCGCCGCCACCCAGTCGCTCACCTGGCTCGCGCTGCCAGCTGTCCTGGAAAAAGACTGCACCTCCATCCTCCTGCTCAAGGGTGCCACAGATGGTCTGCTGCAGTTTCAGCAGATAGGCCTTTACCTCAGATTTGTTGGGTTCTTCACTCAAGGTCGTCATATCTCTTGTTGTTTTAGTAATTCAAGCTACGACCATACGCCAACCCAGGATTGGCGAGCATCGGTGTAGCCTGGCCCCAAAGGTTACATAAGTCGTTTTAGAAATACACGCATCTCTTTGGCTGCCTGGATATCCCCTTTTTCCTCAGCGACCTCGATCCCTTGCTGATAGCTCGCCACAGCCTCTTCAACTCGTTCCATCCCGGCCAACGCTTTGCCCAGATGTTTCCAGCTGGCTGAATGCTTGGGATCGAGTTCCACCGCTTTCGAGAGGTGCTCAACAGCCTGAGCATAATCTTTTTGTTTTAGAAACAGGGTACCCAGGGTATAGCGCAATAGTGCGTTGTCAGTACCTTGCTCCAACATCTTTTCCAGATTGACCTGGTCCATAATATGACCTCAGTGTGTTGGCAGACAGAATCGGATCATGACCATTAATGCAAAACCATACAGGCTGCTGACCTCCGGATAGTATCAGATGCGGGTCAGAATTCTTCCATACAACCGGAGACAATACGTGGATATCGGACCCGCTCAACAAATACAAATTGCTATCGAATGACTACTCGTTTCGGCCACAGCCAGAAGTGTAACGCGTTGCAACCGTGGCTACTTTTGTGCCACCAACATGGCCACATCCCGACTGCCGAGGGAGAGATCACCCAATCGCCCTTCCTCCCGGTAGACACACACTTGGAGTTGGCTGAACAGCTGCAACAGCTCCTGATCTGCGAGGCGAAACGCGGGATTCTGTGGTCCTTCCGAAGAGACGGCCTGACGTGTAAAGGTCTGATAGAAGACTAACCCACCCGGTTTCAGGGCCTGGATCAAGGTGGGGATCAAGCTACGCTCCAGGAAGTAACTCACCACAATCACATCAAACTGCTCTGTCTGGGGTGGCTGCCCCTCCACATCGCGCACACGGGCATGGAGATTGTTCAGTTTCAGTTGCCCGGCAGCCTGTACCAGTCGCTGTATGGCGACCGAGGAGAGATCCCAGGCCTCTACGGTAAACCCCCGCTGCGCCAGAAACAGCGCATTACCGCCCAGGCCACAGGCCAGGTCCAGCGCACTGCCCTGCTCCGGTAACAGGTGTGCATTGCTCAGCAACACCTCAGCCGGTCGTGCCACTTTTTCTGCATCTGCGTAGCGTTGGTCCCACTTGATACGCAGTTGTTGTGTCGGATCAGGCTCTTGCTGGCTCAAAGACTGTCCAGTCCCCGGGAGAGGTCCCGCTGAATATCCTCGATGTTCTCCAAACCGACCGCAACACGCACCAGACCATTACCGATCCCCACCCGACTACGCTCTTCCGGACTCAAACGTCCGTGTGTGGTGGTGGCAGGGTGGGTTATGGTGGTCTTGGTATCCCCCAGGTTGGCGGTGATCGAGAGCAGGCGGGTGGCATCGATCAGGGTCCAGGCAGCGGTCTGCCCCCCTTTGACATCGAAGGCGACAATACTGCCAGGGGCACTCTGTTGCGCCATCGCCAGATCGTGTTGTGGATGACTGCTCAACCCCGGGAAATAGACCCGTTCGACCTTCGGCTGGTCCTCCAGCCACTCCGCCAGCTGTTGAGCATTTCTGCAATGGGCCTGCATACGGATATCGAGGGTTTCCAAGCCTTTCAGGAATACCCAGGCATTGAAGGGACTGAGGGTGGGTCCTGCTGTTCTCAATACGCCAAACACCGCGTCACCGACCACTTCATGACTGCCGACGACGGCGCCGCCGACACAGCGCCCCTGGCCGTCCAGGTATTTGGTGGCGGAGTGAATCACGATATCAGCGCCAAGACTCAACGGACGCTGCAGTGCCGGGGTACAGAAACAGTTATCGACCACCAGCAAGGCCCCCTCGGCATGGGCCAGTGCACTCAGCTTCGGGATGTCGGCCACCTCGGTGAGTGGATTGGAGGGGGTCTCGAGAAACAGCAGTTTGGTCTCTGGACGCATTGCGGATTGCCAGGCAGCCAGATCATCCAAGGGTACGAATGTGGTATCGATACCGAATTTCTTCAGATACTTCTCAAACAGAATGGCGGTGGTACCGAACAGACTGCGGGATGAGACGATATGGTCGCCGGACTCCAGCAAACCCATGCAGGTGGCCATAACGGCGGACATGCCGGAGGCGGTGGCCACGCAGCAATCCCCACCCTCCAGCGCAGCCAGTCGTTGCTCAAAATTCCTCACCGTCGGATTGGTGAACCTGGAGTAGATGTTGCCCGGCTCATCACCACTGAAACGGGCTGCGGCTTCAGCGGCACTGCTGAAAACAAAACTGGATGTGGGGAAAATCGGCTCACCATGCTCGCCTTCGGGCGTGCGATGATGTCCGGTGCGAATGGCTAGTGTCGAAAACCCCAGGCCTGACTCATGCTGATCCTCCATCTTCTTTCCTCATCTTTGTTTGCCCGGCTATCTTCCAACCATCTGCCAGGATGCTCTTTTGCGAGCATTTTATTTTAGACTCTCATTTTGCAGAGACACTTTTGCTGCTGATCAGATCACCGGTCTCATCGTTCAACTGCTGTGCAAAGTAGTCTTCCAGGAACTGATCGAAGCTCAGTGTATCAGAGGCCTCGATCTCCCGCTGTCTTCGCCAGGAATCCATAGCCTCCTGGCTCAGCAGTTTCTGCTCCTCTGACGAAGCCTGCTGCTGCATGAAATCGTGCCGATGCTGTTTCGACATGCGTTGTGCAAAATGGAAGAAACCCTCGCCCTTCTCTCTCATCTCCCGCAACATGCGGGCGGATGGTGTCGACTCAGGATCCTGCAAACGACTCTTCTGCAGTTGCAGGCTCTTAGTGTAAGGTTGTCCGGGCAGTCCGCTCTCCAGGATCTCACAAATCGGCAGCAGTGCCTCACAGATCTCAAGCCCCCACTCCCGCAGACTGACCATCGACTCCTTTCTCTGCAATTCGAGCCCCGGCTTTCTACCCTGATGGGCGGCAGCCAGCTCATTCCAATCGATACTCTTCTGTTCGGCAACATTGATCGAAGGACTCTCATGCAGCAGACAAAACAGCATCAGGGCTTCGATAAAGTAGACCTGCTCATCGGCGATGCCCAGTGGATGGAAGGCATTCACATCCAGCGATCTCAGCTCGACGTAGCGTACGCCCCGTCTCTGCAGCGCATGGATCGGCTTCTCCATCATCTCCGGTATCTGCTTGGGTCGTACGGTACTGTAGTACTCGTTCTCAATCTGCAGAATGTTGGCGTTGAGCTGTTCGTAACGCCCATCGATTTTTACCCCCATGGCCTGATAGATCGGGCATGGCGTCTCAATGGCACGGGAGAGGGTCTCAACATAGGCATCGAGACAGTCATAACAGGCTTTGATGCCGGTACCCTGCTCCTTACTGTTCTGATAACCGATATCCCCCATTCTCAATGAGGTGGCATAGGGTGAGAAGTAGGTATATTCGTCGAAAGACTCCAGGGATGTGGGACGTCCGCCGAGAAATGATTTACACACTGCGGGCGAGGCGCCGAACAGATAGGGAACCAGCCAACCCAGCCGTTGCAGATTTCTCAGCATGCCGAAATAGGCGTCGGAAATGAATCCCTGGGTATCCGATTTGTCCCCTTCGAGCTGCTGGTAGACCCACCAGAAATCCTGCGGCAGCGAATAGTTGAAATGCACCCCGGCAATCACCTGCATGACCCGGCCGTAACGATGCCCCAGCCCCCGTCTGTAGACTGTCTTCATCATGCCCGCATTTGAGTTCCCATACTCGGCAATCGGGATGCGCTCATCATCCTCCACCACACAGGGCATGCTGGTGGACCAGAGAATCTCATCCCCTAAATGCTGATAGACAAAGCGATGGGCTTCAAACAGGAATTTCAGCGGTTCATGACGATCCGTGGATGGCGGGGTGATAATCTCAGTCAACGCCTCGGAGTAGTCGGTGGTGATGTAACGATTGGTCAGGGGGGAACCCAAAACCTCCGGATGGGGCAGGCTCGATATACAACCTTGTGGAGAGACTCTCAAAGCCTCTTTTTCCAGTCCGATCAAACCCCCGCGCAACAGCTCGAGCTGGCCGGCCTGGTGTAAGCGTTTTAATCGATTTTCGAGTGTTGTATACAAACCGGATCAATCCCTACTCGGGTGTGGATAGTATTAGGGCCTTGATTGGCACTTTTTCAGGCACAACAGGGCGTATTGGATTCGTCTTAACAGGCCCTAGGCAACTGGCGTAAAAGCCGGGGATTATACCCTGCCATCGAGCGCTATTGTAGCGCTTCGGTGAGTGGTTGGATCCACAGCTTGGAGCGAGAATATCAGTTCAGATAGAGACCAATCCCCACAGCGGTGAAGCGGGGTTCAGGTGGAGATTGGTCAGTTTGCCTGAGTGTACGGTTTAGCGCATCACCGCCATCGGTTGTGCAACTTTGATCGAGTCCATCAGAATCCGTGCAGCTTCATTCAGCTCGATGCGACTGGTCGCTTCGGTCTCCTTCTCATCGGGCTCATCATCGAGCTCCGCTTCATCCGTGGATTTGACCACCTTCAGGCCCTGGGATGCGCGGAAGCGGTTCTTATGCAGCAGGCGTTCATGCTCCCGCTCCTGCCACTCTGTGCGCCGCTGTTTCTCCAACAGGCTGACTTCAGAGCGCTTATCCAGTTCCAGGAAGCGTTTCTCCTGATCGACCAACATCTCAAATCCCGCGTCTGATTTGATGCGTGACAGATGGTTGTTCATCAGCTCAGGCACGGTGAACTGACCTTTGGTGATGAAATTGGCTGGCCTTATTTGAGCCCACGGCAGCGCATTTTCCAGAGAACGCTCACCATACTCCTCCGAGTATCTGGCGGTCGGAAACTGGATATCCGGCACCACACCACGATGCTGGGTGCTGCCGCCGTTGATGCGGAAGAATTGCGCCATGGTCAGGCGCAGACGACCCAGATCCTTTTTGCGCCCTGGCACGAAGCGCCCCAGATCGACCAGGGTCTGTACCGTGCCCTTGCCGAAAGTGGGCTCACCAATCACGATGCCCCTTTTGTAGTCCTGGATAGCGCCGGCGAAAATTTCTGATGCAGAAGCACTGTTTCGATCAACCAGCACAGCCAACGGCCCCTCATAGGCGATCGACTGGTCAGGATCCTGTTCAACTTCGATCTTGCCAAACGCATCCTTGATCTGTACCACTGGGCCGGAGTCGATGAACAGGCCGGTCAGCTCAGTGGCTTCCGAGAGGGAGCCGCCACCATTCTCGCGCAGGTCGATGACGATTCCGTCCACATGCTGTTTTTTCAGGTCAACCAGCAGATCGCGCACATCCCGGGTGGTACTCCTGAAATCTTCATCACCACGGGCCTCGGCGGCAAAATCCCTGTAAAAAGTGGGGACTTCAACGACGCCGATGCGATATTTACCCATTCCATCCAGTTTTTCGATGATATGGCTCTTTGCTGCCTGCTCTTCCAGCTTGATCTTGTTGCGTACCAGGGTAATGGTTTTTCGGTTCGAGCCCTCTCCTTTCGACAATACCTCCAGCTGTACCACTGAGCCTTTCGGACCACGAATCTGTTCAACCACATCCTGCAGCCGCCAGCCGACAATATCGATCATCTCCCCTTCCAGGCCCTGACCCACACCGACAATCTTGTCACCGGCATGCAGCAGATCACTCTGTTCCGCCGGGCCGCCGATGATGGTTTTCTGCACCACGGTGTAGCCATCTTCATCTTTAAGAACCGCACCAATACCCTCCAGTGAGAGCCTCATGCTGATATCAAAATTCTCAGAGGTACTGGGTGACATGTAGCTGGTATGGGGCTCCAGACTCAATGTGTAGGCGTTGATGAAGGTCTGAAACACATCATTGGCGTCAAACTGTTCGACCCGGGAGAGCAGCCTCTCGTAGCGCTCTTTCAGGGTCTTTTTGATCTCAGCATCCTCCTTATCCATCAGACGCTGGTTGAGAAAGTCATTTTTCACCCGCTTGCGCCAGATATCGTTCAACGCCGTGCGCGTTTGGGCCCAGGGTTGATCCTCGCGATCGTAAATGTAGGTCTCATCGATGCTGAAGTCGAAATCCCCATCCACCAGTTTCAAGGCGTGATTGACCGCCTCGCTGACACGCTGACGATAGAGACGATAGATTTCGAAGGCCGGTTCAATCCGGGCATTTTTCAGGTAATCATCCAGCTTGTCACGATAACCTGAGAAGTGGACCACATCGCCAGCCAGAAAGAACGAGCGGTTTGGATCCAGGGTGTCGTAGTAGCGCTGCAGGATCATTTCAGACATCGAGTCATCCAGAGCGACGTCTTTATAGTGGTACTTGGCGATGACCTTGACGATGACGCTGGCAGTCTGCTGCTGCTCTGCGGTCGGTCGCAACTCCTGTATGGGTACAGTTTGACGATTGGCCCAAACTGGTGCTGATACCAGGATAAGCATCAACCACCAAAACCCTTTCACATTAAGATATTTCATTCATCCTACCTGGTCTTTGCAGGAAACTGGGAAAGCTCCCTGATAGCCCCTAGGGACAGTTAACACGAATCCAATCGGCCCTGATTGGCATTTTTTCAGGTTTACCCGGTCCTGTGATTCGAACTGACAGGCCCTGGCTACAATTTGAGTATGCTTTGGACTGAAATTCCAGTCACCGGGTTCCGCACGCTCTGGAAAAGCGAACCGCTCCCCTTGAATCTACCACCTTTGTTCACAATTTCTCGTGCAGTCCGTTGATTAATTTGAGATATCCCGGTGTTTCAGGATTTATAATCCCATGCCGCACTAGAAAGTCAATCACCACCAGATTGCAGTTCGGCTTGAAATCGTCGCTGTTGGCGACCCGTTCGGCCACCTCCTCGATCGGCATCAGCATGAATTCTGCCACTTCACCATCTGAATTATAGGGGACAAAATCCGGTGGAAGTTCAAGATCATAACAGTAGAGAGTATCGGGCTTTAGACCGACCGGCGTTTCCGTACAGTAGGTGATCGCACCGATCGGTACCGCCTGAGCCACGATGTGGGATGGCACACTCGCCTCTTCCTGACACTCTTTGTGCAGATTGTCCGCCAGTGAGATCTCATGGGGCAGCCCTCCGGCCACCATATTGTCCAGATGGTCAGGAAAAACCCTTCGGTCGGCCGACCGCCTGGCGACCCACAGCAACAGCTCAGATCCATTACGCACATAGCCATTCAGGTGCTGTCCATAGGCGCGCAGTCCGAAATAGGCAGCGGCAGCACGGTCAATGGTTGCCAGCGCAGAATCCCTGTCGGCATGGGTGACCGGATAGCGTTCACCGTGCCGGTGGGTCATCACAGAGGATTCCACCAAGCCATTCACAACCTCATCGAGAATTTCAGTCCTCTGCTCGAAGCTGTTGATTTGTGGATTTAAACTGACCCCTCGCTCATTCACTGTGAAAAGCTCGGATTGACTGCTCAAATAAGACCATACCGGCTCTTTCAGATACCCCACAAGATGAGAATCGAAGTAAAGGGCTTTGAAGTTGTTCCGATTCCATTCATTCAACCTATCTATATGTCTTTGATATCCTTGCAATTTCATCTTTTTATCTAGTTCCGCGTTCAGACAGGCCCCGATTATATGGCATGGTGACTCCCTAAGCTCACTTTGATGGGGGTAAAACTGACTTTTTCAAGGTGTAGTTCGTCTTCAAGAAGAACCAATGGCTCTGATTTTTAAAGTCAATCTGAATGCCTGCTACCTGCAGATGTTGAGAATTTAGTTGCCAGGTTAATAACTGGTAAAGTTGCTTGCACCTTACAGGGAACAGATAAATCGATGAACAACAGTCAAACACCGGATGATGAACCCAACACTGCTGACGCAGAACCTCAACTTGCGGTGAAACGTTTCTGCGACGGCTGCAACTGTGCTCAGGCGGTGATCACCAGCTTTGCCGATCGCTATGGAGTCGATACGGAGTTGGCGATGCGCATCAGCTCAGGTCTTGGTGGTGGTGTGGGCCGGATGGGGGATATTTGTGGTACCCTCTCCGGCGCTGCATTGGTTCTGGGCCTGCACATGGGGCCGAAAACTGCCGACGATGTGAGCGCCAAGGAGGCAACCTATAATGCCACCCGGCTGCTCCAGGAGCGCTTCATGGCGCGCCACGGCAGCAATCGCTGCAAGGAACTGCTGCAAAAAGATTTGAGCATCCCCGCTGAATATCAAGAGGCCAAGTCTCTCGGACTATTCAAAAACCAATGTCCAGACTATGTCGAGACAGTGGTGACACTGCTCAGCCAGATAATCGAAGAGAGCGAACTTAAAGAATGAAAGAAAAGATCCTCAACATGCTTGAGCTGCAGGATGCGATGAACTGCAAAGTCAACGATGACTGGCGCGATGCCGGCTACCCCTGGTATCGAGCGATCTGGACCGAGTGTGCCGAGATGCTCGATCACTATGGCTGGAAATGGTGGAAACATCAGAAACCCGACATGGAACAGGTTCACCTCGAGATCATTGACATCTGGCACTTCGCGCTGAGTGATTTGATCCTGCACAATGCCACCCTGGAAGGCGCCGCAGAACAGGCACTCGAAGGTTTGAATCAGGCAACCGACGGGATCGACCTTCGAAGTTCCATTGAGCAGCTGGCGATGTTCAGCATCAAGACCGAGTCGGCCGACATCGGCCACTTCGCCACCATGATGCAGGCGGCCGAACTCAGCTTCGATGATCTCTACAAGACCTATATCGGCAAGAACGTACTCAACTTCTTCCGTCAGGATCACGGCTACAAGGAGGGCAGCTACATCAAAGTCTGGGATGGCCGGGAGGATAATGAATACCTGTCGGAGATCCTCTCCAAGCTCGACCCGGACAGCGCCGACTTCAGTGATCAGGTCTATCAACAGTTGCAGCACTACTACCCTGCTGAAACGACTGACAACAACTAGGGCCTGCTAAGAACGGCGCTAACTTAAGCACTGAAATGCTGTACATCGAGTTTTATCAAGGATTCTGGTGGGGCGTGACCCCACCAAATCGTGCTTAAACAAATACCCTCCGGGCCTGATAACGCTATCCAGGGGGTAAAGGTCGTTGCCGCTGATGCCTTCTGAGTTTGACCATCAGGTCATAGGGAAGCAGCAGAGTGTCCGCAACAAAACAGAATGGCACATCCATCCCTCTCACGAACTGCTCGCCATACAGATAGAAATCAGAAAAACTCCTGATAAAGTTGTGAATTGCTGTCTTGGTTCCCAGGTAGGGGTGCAGGATATCGTGATCTTGCAGATGGACTTTAACGGTGGAGCAAGCCGTCAATACGCTGAGAATGGATGCCACCAATAGGGCTCTGCAGATTGATTGAAAACAGCCTTGTTGGTTTTTATTCGCTCTGATTCCTGCCAGTCCCATACTCATGACCTCCGTTGTCATCGATTGGTTCTGCAATGAAGGGCATGCGGATCAGGAGAGTATCTGCTCCAGCTGCAGCTCGGTATAGCCCGCCTCTTCACCAAACTTCTCAACCAGATCCTCTCCCGCATGTTGTCTTGCCGCACTCTTCTCCTCATTCTGCTCCAGATAGTGTTCATAGCGGCTGCGCAGATAACCATGCCGTCGCCAGGCATCCCGTTGATTCAGACCTACCCGTGTTGAGCGCTGGGACCTGAGCAGTTTTGCGGCACCGCCGGGAGACTTCTGCTTACCAGCCTTTTTCTGCTTACGGCTATCCGATTCATCCAGCTTGGTTTTCAGCTTGGCTATGGTTCGTTCACGTTTTTCAACCACCGCTTCGAGCATCTTGATTCTGCTCTTCAGTTCAGAGAGTTTTGCACTCTTCTGCTTGACCTGTTTGCCTATGGTTTTGTTCTTTTTGCTGAGCTTTTCCTTGGCTCTCTTTTTCAGTTTTTTTTCGTTCTTCTTCATACCCCTGCCTCAATTGATCGACTGCAACTGTTATCAGCAGCCAGCCATTGGATTTCTTGGTTTTCGGCCTGTCAGCAGACACCAATAGTTAAATTAGTCTAGTCTGTTTTTCGCCAAATGCCGGGAATCGGGCTCAACCTCTCCATCCATTCACTTCATGCAGATGGATGCTAACCTGAAGAAACTGGAAATCCTCCAGCAAATCTTTCTGCGCCAGGTGAATCCAGATCCAGATTTCAAGAGTAGAGTCATATAGATGCTCCACTGCAGTAGCCGACGCTGTGCCGGATCGATTCAGGTGAACGGCAGGGCTTAGGCCCCCAAGCCATTGAATTTCCAATCAGGAGAGACTTCATGGGAAAGCGAAACCTGTCACGTAGAGATTTCATCACCACGACGCCCCTGGCTCCGCTGGCGTTGCTGCCACTGGGCTACACCCCCCAGGTGATGGGCGACGACGACAAAAAAAGATATGGCATCAAAGGCAGACTGGCGCCTCCGCTGCAGGTGGACTATTGGATCGATGCGCAGGGTCGGCCCGGCGACTTCAAACAGCAGCAGTTATCCGGAAAGTGGGTCTATCTGAAATGTTTTCAGAACTGGTGCCCAGGTTGTCATGAGTACGGTTTCCCAGCCCTGAAGCGGGTTGCCGACACCTTTGCCGAGGATCCGCGGGTTGAGGTACTCGCGGTTCAAACCGTTTTCGAAGGCTACAGCAGCAATACCAAAGAAGATCTGCGAAAGTTGCAGCTGCGTTATGAGCTGCCGATCATGATGGGGCATGATCCGGGTGATCCGCAAACACACACCTATCCGCAAACCATGAGGGACTATCGTACCGGGGGAACACCATGGGTGGTGATCATCGATCCCTCGGGAAAGGTGGTGTTCAACCATTTCCATATCGAACCGGACGAGTTCATTCCCCAGCTCCAGAAGATACTGGGGTGACCCTGAAACGCTCCCGGGGCTCTCTACAACTGCACTGCCCAAACCGGTGGCGGTGGAAGCCGAGAGCAAAATGATGCGGGTTATCCAAAAGCTGATTGGGTAATTTATTCAGTAACCCAATGCTCAATTGAAAGAGCAGCCGTTCAGCAGATAGCGGATGGCCTTGCGATTGGTCCATGAGCTGGCCATTCGCAGGGCACGCTCTGATGAGACCCAGCGGTATTCGCTGTGTTCAGCCGCCTGCAGTCTTGGCAGTCGGCGACTGGGAAGTTGCAGGGCGAACCAGTGCTCTTTATTGGTATGGGCTGTTGCGGCGTATCGGGCGCGCCAGGCGGGAAGAATTGGAAAGCTCACCTGCTGGCGCAGATCGACCAGTCGATTGCCGGCCAGGATGCCGGTCTCCTCATAGAGCTCGCGACGGGCCGCCTGTGCGGCAGACTCTCCCCACTTCAGACTGCCGGTGACCGATTGCCAGAAATGCTTCGGCCGGACCCGGCGCATCATCAACACCTGTCCGGCCTGGGTGTAGACCACCACCAGCACTGACTCTGGTCGCTTATAGGCGCTGCCTGTCATCTCTGGCTGATCAGCTCGCGCCAACAGCAGCGGTGAACGGCAACTAAGCTTCCTCTTCCACCACAGGTTTACGTACCCGGATGGAGAGCTCACGTAACTGATCCGGCGCCACTTCCGATGGCGCTGAGGTGAGCATGCAGGCGGCAGTCTGGGTTTTTGGAAAGGCCATTACCTCGCGGATCGAGGAGGAACCGGTCAGCAGCATCACCAGACGATCAAGACCGAACGCCAGTCCCCCATGGGGAGGACAACCGTATTTCAGCGCGTTGAGCAGAAAACCGAACTTCTCTTCAGCCTCCTCATCGCTGATCTCCAGCAACTGGAAGATCTTCTGCTGTACATCCTGCTGGTGAATACGAATCGAACCACCACCCAGTTCAACGCCATTCATCACCATGTCGTAGGCACGGGATTTACAGGCGCCGGGATCGGAGTCGAGCAGTTCCAGCTGATCCAGCTTGGGCGAGGTGAAAGGATGGTGCAGCGGTGTCCAACGATCGTGGTTTTCATCCCACTCGAACATCGGGAAATCGACGACCCACAAGGGGCGCCAGTCACCCTGCAACAGCTCCATATCCTGACCGACTTTGACGCGCAGGGCGCCGAGAGCCTCGTTGACCACATGAGCCTTGTCGGCGCCGAAGAAGATCAGATCCCCATCCTTCGCGGCGGTACGCTCAAGGATCGCATTTACCACCTCATCCGGGAGGAATTTCAGAATCGGTGACTGCAGACCCTCGATACCCTTGGCCAGCTCATTGACTTTGATGTAGGCCAGCCCTTTGGCGCCGTAGATGCCCACATACTTGGTGTATTCATCGATCTGTTTGCGGCTCAGCGCACTGCCACCGGGCACCATCATTGCCGCCACCCGGCCTTTGGCATCCTTGGCAGGACCGGAAAACACCTTGAACTCCACCGACTGCATCAGATCCCCCAGATCGACAAGCTCCAGGGGTACCCGCAAGTCGGGACGGTCAGAGCCGAAACGGGAGATTGCCTCATCGTAGGTCATGCGTGGGAATGGATTCGGCAGGTCCACATCCAGGACCTCTTTGTAGAGCTGGCGAATCATCTCCTCATTCAGCTGCAGAATCTCGTCCTCACTCATGAAAGAGGTCTCGATATCGAGCTGAGTGAATTCAGGTTGCCGGTCGGCACGTAGATCCTCATCGCGGAAACAGCGCACAATCTGGTAGTAGCGGTCCATACCGGACATCATCAGCAGCTGTTTGAACAGCTGTGGAGATTGAGGCAGGGCAAAAAACTCGCCTGGATGGGTACGGCTCGGCACCAGGTAGTCCCGCGCCCCTTCCGGGGTGGCCTTGGTCAGCATCGGTGTTTCGATGTCCATGAAACCCTGATCTTCGAGGAAACGGCGCAGGGATTTGGTCACCTGAGCGCGCACTCGAATCTTCTCCAGCATTTCTGGACGGCGCAGATCGATATAGCGATAGCGCAGGCGGATCTCTTCCGATGCCTTCTCGTGCTCATCGAGTTGAAATGGGGGTGTATCCGAGCGGTTCAGCACTTCCAGATCAAGACCGAGAATCTCGATCTCGCCAGTGGGCAGATCCTTGTTGACGGTACCTTCGGGTCGAGCTCTGACCCGCCCTTTCACGCGCAGCACGAACTCGTTGCGCACATGCTCAGCAATCGAGAAAATCTCCGGCAGATCCGGATCATAAACCACCTGCACTAGACCCTCGCGGTCACGCAGATCGATGAAAATCACCCCACCATGATCACGACGACGATGCACCCATCCACAAATTTCAACTTCCTGGTCGATATGGGAGCTATTGATTTGTCCACAATAATGACTGCGCATGGGTATTATCCTGTGAGGTTTCGCTGGAACGGCTAAAAAGCGGGAATGTTACGGCTTGGCTTGCGCCTCTGCAAGCCCGGAGGTTGAGTTTACCGCTCCCATCGAGAGCAACATTTTCAATCCGTCATCCACACTCATATCCAACTCACGCACTTCCTCTTTCGGCAGAAGCACGAAATAGCCGCCGGTGGGGTTGGGTGTGGTGGGAATGTAGACACTCACCAGTTCGCGCCCGAGCGCCTCCTGGATCGGACCACTCTCCTCATTGGTTAGGAAGGCCAGGGTCCAGAGCCCGCGTCGCGGAAACTCCACCAGTACAACTTTGCGGAACGACCTGCCGTTGTCGGCAAACATCGTCTCCACCAGCTGTTTGACAGCGGAGTAGACCGATCTGACCAGAGGAATACGGGAGACCAACGCCTCCCACAGCTTGACCAGACGACGGCCGAACAGATTTGCCGCCACCAGGCCGGTAATGAACAGAATCACCAGGGAGAGCACGACGCCGAGGCCTGGGACATGGAATCCCAGCAGACTCTCCGGGCGGTAGGCTTGTGGCAGCAGCAGCAGGCTGCGATCCATCCAGTCCACCAGCAGACTGACCACCAGATAGCTCGCCCCGAGCGGTAACCAGACCAGCAGACCAGCTACCAGGTAACGACGTAAGTATGTCATTCAGAGATCCAAAAGGCTGTCTTAAGCGCCACAAGAGCCGCCACCGCAGCCCTTTGATTTCCCTGCTGATTTACCGCTATCGTGAACATTTTTCTTGTTGCCGCTCTTGAAATCCGTCTCATACCAGCCACTGCCCTTGAGGCGGAATCCAGCTGCTGAGATGAGCTTTTTCAGACTATCCTGTTTGCATTCAGGGCATTCGGTCAGGGGCTCATCGCTCATCTTCTGCATCGCCTCCAACTCATGGTCACAGGCCTGGCAACGATACTCATAAATCGGCATTTTCGTGCTTCCTCAATAATCGGTTTCGGCGACAGAATCGGGCTCAGCCACCTGGAATTGCTGAATCCTACCATATTGGGCACCACAGACTAATAATCAAGACCGTTTAAATCCTAAGCCCGGGCATGGGGAAGTGAAGCACCTGTTGGCCGCAAATAGACGCAAAGCACCGCAAAGTGCCGCGAAACAGATGAATCAGAATCTGGTTTGTATGCAGTTGAGTGCTTTTAAGCCGAACAGAAATGGGAAAAATAGTGGATCAAATTCGCGAAATTTTGCGGTGATTCGCGATCATTCGCGGCAAAATACCCTTCAAGACTCGTCCTCTTCCAGCTCTTTCATTTCACGACGGTGCCTCAGCATCTCACCCTGGCGACGGGTGATATGTCGTATCAACGCATCCTGATCCGAACCCCGAATCTTGGTGAAATTGATCCGCACATGGTAGGGGTAGCCCTCGTGCTCGCCGTCAGATGGCTCACTTCCAACCACCTCGCCATACGCCAGCAGGCCGGAAAATGAGGGCAGCAACAGCATCTTGACTTCCACCTTGGAGCCGATTTCAACCTCTTCGGTGATATCCATTGCCAAGCCACCGGCACTCAGATTGACCTGCTGTGAGGGCCGGTCGAGCAACTCCCGGGCTTCTGTCAGGAAACTGCGGCCCAGCAGATTGATCTTTTCATCCAGCGCTTTCAGATAGTCGGCGATATCCGTATCCCGCTGTTCGATACGATGCATTGAGGCGGACAGGTGCTGGCTGATCTCCTGCAGCCGGGTCATGACGGTAAACCGCTCCCCTGCCCTCAGCTGCTCATCAATACTGGTGGGTATATCGGCCGCCGGAATCACCCGGTAACTTACTCGGATCGAATCGTCTATACGGAAAAACTCCCTGCGTTCATCCTGGATTTTTTCCTGATCATCGATAGACATCGGTCTGGCTCCTATTTATTCCTCAGGGATTTCAGTCGGTTCAGCATCGAGTTCAACATCCTCGCCACGTCTGATCACCAGCTCAACCCGTCTGTTCTGAGCCCGGTTCTCAGCGGTTTCATTGTCCACCAGAGGCTGGGAATCTGCATAGCCCTGGATTAGAAAACGGTCCTCTTCAATCGAGGCGTTGCTCAGCATGGCATGCACCACCGTCACGGCCCGAGCTGAGGAGAGCTCCCAGTTGGAGCGGAAGCGCCGGGTAGAGATCGGAATATTGTCGGTGTGCCCGGCCACAATGATCTTACCTGGAGTTGTGGCGATCACTTCGGTTATTTTCGAGATGACTTCAAAGAAATCGGGGTTCAGGTTGGCTCTGCCAGAGGGGAATGAACCCTTCTCCTGAATACGGATGATGATGTTGGTCGACTCTGTCTCCACATCGATCAGACCGTCAGTGATCTCCGTCTCAAGCATCTCCTGAAGCTCTTCGGCCTGCGCCTGCACCTCTCGCTCCAGCTCTGCCTGCATCGCCGCCTTGGCCTCATCCACATCATTCGCATCCTTGGATTCCCGGTCAAGAAACTCCTGCTCCAGATCACTGGTAATCTGCCGTATGTCTTCGATCGGTGAGGGTTCGGGTTTACCGGGACTGAACTCCTGCATGATCACGCTGGTGCCCTTGACGATCTCCACGGCAGGAATCTCCCGCTGCACGCCAAACGCATCCTTCATCGATTCCGCCATCTTCTTGAAGCGTTGCGCATCCACCTCGGCAAAAGAGAGCAGCAGCACGAAGAAGCACATCAGCAGTGACATCAGATCGGCAAATGTCGCCAGCCATGGGGGTAGCCCTTCGGGACATTTGGGACATTCGTCAGCCATCCTCAGCCTTCCTGTACAGGACGCTTACCGGTGGGCAGATAGGTACTCAGCAGCTGCTCCAGTACCCGTGGATTCATACCCTCCTGAATACCGGAGATGGTTTCAATGATCAGCGATTTGTTGGTCTTTTCCATGGCACTGGCTCTAGCCAGCTTATCCGACATCGGTTGAGCGAAGGCATTCGCGATGACCGCACCATACAGGGTGGTCAACAGGGCAACCGCCATGGCCGGCCCGATACTGGCGGGATCCGACATGTTCGCCAACATCTGCACCAAACCCACCAGTGTTCCGATCATGCCCATGGCCGGTGCCATAACGGCCATGTTTTTGAACATGGTCTGACCCACCTCATGACGCTGAATGGTCAGATCGATATCCTTGGTGAGCAATTTATTCACCAGCACTGGATCGTGGCCATCCACGCAGAGTCCGATTCCCTGTTTCAGAAAACCGTTGGAGATCTCCTGCCCCTCCAAAGCCAGCAGGCCGTTCTTTCTGGCGATGTCGGCCAGCTCTACCGCTTCCTCGATCAGTTTTTTGGGGTCATCGGTCTTATAGAAAAAGGCCTTCATACCGATGCTGAACGATCCCAGAAAGTCACCGAGTGACACCTGCATGAGTGTCACCATGAAGGTGCCACCCACAACAATCAGTAGTGAGGGAACATTGACAAACAGCATTACGTCGCCACCGGAAGCGATCGCCCCAATGATAATGCCGAAACCACCTAATAGACCAACCAGTGTCGCAATGTCCACCTAGTTTTCTCCGAAACTCCGTTGCCGTTATTGTGCTCATCGAGAACAAATTTCAAGCTCGGTTGTTGAGATTTGTCTCTGAACATTTAATCTGTTTGGTTTAGCGGTCAGATTGAGACAAACTTTAATTCCTGATTGCGTCTGACGGGCTGATTTCGCTCAGCCGATTAACCACGATATGGGGTCGGTCATAACCATGACAGATAACAAAAGCATACTGATCACCGGCTGCTCCAGCGGCATCGGCCTGTGTGTCGCCAGAGGCTTGAAGGAGCGTGGCTATGCGGTCTATACCAGCGCCCGTATGGCAGAAGATGTCAGCATGCTTCAGCAACAGGGTTTCAAGGCCTTGCGACTGGATCTGACGCAGAGTGAAACGATCGGCAGCGCGCTGGAACAGGTACTGGAGGATACCGGCGGAACACTCTACGCACTGTTCAATAACGGCGCCTACGGCCAGGTTGGCGCAGTGGAGGATCTGACTGTTGAGGTATTACGTGAACAGTTCGAGACCAACTTTTTTGGCTGGCACGACCTGACCCGCCGGGTAATCCCAGTAATGAGAGCACAGGGGACAGGTCGCATCATTCAAAACAGTTCGATTCTCGGTTTCATGACCTTGCCATACCGGGGTGCCTATGTGGCCAGCAAATATGCCCTGGAGGGACTGACTGACACCATGCGCCTGGAACTGGCGGAATCGGGCATCAAAGTGTCACTCATCGAACCCGGGCCCATTGAAAGCCGGTTCCGCGACAATGCCCTGGCGATGTGGCAGAAAAACATCGATCCGGAGAGTTCGGTACACAGGATCTATTACCAGTCGACACTGGAGCGACTTCGCAAACAGGGCGCAGCGATCCCATTCACTCTGCCGGCTGAGGCTGTTTTGAAGAAAGTGATACATGCCCTTGAAAGCCCGAGACCCAAAATCCGCTATCCGGTCACCTTCCCGACCTACCTGTTTGGCATGCTGCGACGTCTGCTGACCAGCCAAGGCATGGACCGGGTACTGTTGAAGGTATCCGCAAGCGGTAAACGCTGAGATTGGTTGCTATGGCCTGTTCACACCAACTCAAGCCGCAAATGGACGCAAAGCACCGCGAATGGACACCAATCGTTCATTTGCGTGTATTTGCAGTGATTAGCGTTTATTAGCGGCCTGATCAGCCCAAATAACTAATTGAGATCGAAACTCAAGGTGCGGCTTTGACCGTTGCGGATAATATCCACTTGCAGGTTCGAGGCATCTTTCAGTTGATCCATCAGCTTCATCGCCTCCTTGTCATTGGTCAATGGCACGCCATTGACTGCTGTAACCAGATCCGAAGGTCTCACCCCGAGTTGATTGTAGAGCTCCCGATTCTTCTGTGGCAGGATTCGATAGCCTTTCATACCGTCACGGGATTTCACAGGTACGAATCTGACATACTCAAATACCTTCAATGGCTCCTGCTTCAACATATCCCGGTATTTGCTGAGATTGGGATTACGGGATACCGGACCCGGGCCAAAATTGTCACTGGTTTTGACCGTTCGTTTTGAGGATTTTCCAGACTTTCGTTTACTTGGCGCGCTGTTGTTTTTCAGCTTGGGGAAACGCAGTACTTCAGATTGTCCCTTTCGCAGCAGTACTACCCGGTCTGTATAGACCGCCTGTAGAGTAACACCGGACATCACCGCACTGCCCACTTTGTGATATTTCTGGTCAGAGCCCTTGGCGATGATTGCGGCACCGTTTTCCGGCAGGTCTGCAACAAAAACCCCATGCAAGGTCAGATTCAGGCGGGTTTCCGGCGCTTTCTTATCGACTTTCTTCGGCTTTTTGACCTCTCCGGCTTTACCGAACAGGTGCAGATCCGAGACCTTTGAGAGTCGTGTATCACTGCTTGAGGATACGTTGTCGGAGCGGGTTTGCTGGGTTTCGGTGGGTGCACGGTGATAGGGCACATCCGCTACCGGTATCATTCCCCAGGTAAGCTCAGCCGCACGCCAGCTGATCAGCAGAATCAAGAGTATGGCAACAACGATCGGCAACTGATTGCTGACGAAGCCCTCCAACCATTTTGGGGTACTCTTCTCGCCTACCCATCCATCCAGATAGGATTGTGCGCGTGTTGCAAAATTCATCTCAGTTATCCACTCGAGCCTGTTATCGCTAATCCAATCGGCCTCCCTTATTCAGGGTAGCGCATCAGTTTCGGATTCAATTTAAATTCTCTCTTTATCTTAGCAAGCATCTTTTCAGCAAGTCTGTGATCCACCTCAGGACCTACTCTGACACGATAGTGTGGCTTTCCGTTCAATTTAACCGGTGCCATCTGTGCTGGCAGATCTGCTTTGCGTAATCTCTGCACCAGTTTATTCGCGTTGCTCTCATTTGTCAGACTGGCCACCTGGATTATCCAGGCAGTGGGAGAAGGACGCGGTTTGGTTTGCTTGCCACTCGGCTTTGGCTCACTCTTTTCGACCGGTTTTTTACTAGCAACCGGTTTGGCTTTCGGCTCGGGCTTGGCTTTTGAGGCTGGTTCAACCGCAGCTTTCGCTGGTGCTGCCTGGACTACCGTCTTCTGCTCTGGTTTTTCAGTGGGCTGGCTGGCAACCGGTTGATGCTGTTGGGATTGAGGCTTGATCGGTATGGCATGGGTCGATTTATCCCTTTGCTCAACCGGCTCATCGATCAACATCGGCACGAAAATGACCACCAGCGCTACCAGCACTGCGCCACCCAGCATCCGCTGTTTCAGTCTCTCCTCCAGAGCCATATCTTTTTTACACCTCTAGGGCTTGCTAACACTCATAATTTCGGTTTCAAACTTGCAACCGGTGTCCCGTCAGACATGTTTCGGTTACCAATTGATATATGCTTCAACATCCATCGTTATGCAAGTATATCAGTTCCCTTATGCGACCTCATGCCGGGTTGATGAGCTTTTTGTCAGCGCAGGTCAAGCGAGCTATTACGTTTCTGGATCAATAACATCCAGGGCGTCGCCGACAACCAGGAAGGAGCCGAATATGACGATCAGATCTTCTGCTTTGGCATGGCTTTTAACGCAATCGAAGGCAGTGGAAAAGTCCGAAAAACAGTGCACAGGTTTCTGCTCCCCATGCGCTCGAACCACCCTGGCCAACTGCTCGGCGGATTGTCCCCTCGCCCCGGGCAGATCAATCAAATACCAAGCGGCTATGGTGGAATGGAGGCACTCTACAATGGCCTCGGTATCCTTGTCCTTAAGCAGACCGAACAGAGCATACACCTCAGCCGGCCAATCCAGACGATCGAGATAGCGCCTCAATGAGGCCACCGCCTGGGCGTTGTGTGCCACATCCAGCAACAGTGTGGGACGCCCCTCGATCAACTGCATTCGCCCTTGCAGTGAAACCTGCCGGAGGCCTTGTGAGAGCTGCCCCTGTTGCAGCGGCAAACGGGACTGTAGCAGGCTGGTAACCATCACGACGGCACTGGTGTTGTGTAACTGTGCCTGACCGGTTAAGCGGGCCAGAGGCAGTGTCAGTGGCTCACCCCCCGATCTCTGCCAGTGCAAGTGATCATCTGACTGGCTGGCGTTGAAATCCCGGCCGGCCAGGTAGAGCTCGGCGCCAATCTGCTTGGCGAAACCCGGCACACTCTCCGGTATCCCGCTATCTCCGACCACCACCGGCTGTTTCGGACGCATGATTCCGGCCTTCTCCAGTCCGATCTCCTCGCGGCTGTTGCCGAGCCAGTCGGTATGGTCCAGATCCACTGTAGTGATCAGCGCCAGGTCGGCATCGATGATATTCACCGCATCCAGCCTGCCCCCCAGTCCGACCTCCAGAATCACCAGATCCAGCGGTTGTTCGGCAAAGATCATCAGGGCGGCCAGGGTGGCGAACTCGAAGTAGGTCAAAACAGTCTCGCCACGCGCCTGATCGACCTGCTCAAAAGCCAGGCAGAGCGCCTCGTCGTTCACCTCCCGACCGTCAATCCGGATACGCTCGTTGTATCGCACCAGGTGGGGCGAGGTATAGGCTCCAACCCGATAGCCCCCTTGACGGTAGATACTCTCCAGCATGGCCACGCTGGATCCCTTGCCATTGGTACCTGCGACGGTCACCACCAGTGACTGCAGGCCCGCAGGTTTGAGACGTTGCCAGACACTGGCCACCCGCTCCAAGCCGAGTTCGATCTCCTTGGGGTGCAGGGTTGTTTGCCAGTCGAGCCACTGCTCGAGGGAGTTGAAGCGCATTACTGATTATCGCAAGCGGATCAGAGCGATCGGGTCAGATCCAATCCACCACCGCAGATAAGTGGCAAACCAACCGGTCAGGCCCTGGGTTTGCTCATCAGAATGCTGATCAGGTCTGAGATACGATCACGCATATCACGTCGATCGATAATCATATCGATGGCGCCGTGTTCGAGTAGAAACTCACTGCGCTGAAAGCCTTCCGGCAACTTCTCACGCACCGTCTGCTCGATTACCCTGGGCCCGGCAAAACCGATCAGTGCATTGGGCTCCGCCACATTGATATCGCCGAGCATGGCGAGACTGGCGGAGACACCGCCCATGGTCGGATCTGTCATCACGGAGATGAAGGGCAAACCACGCTTCTGCAGACGTTCCAGCGCCGCACTGGTCTTGGCCATCTGCATCAGGGAGAACAGGGACTCCTGCATGCGTGCACCACCGGAGGCGGAGAAACAGACCAGTGGGGTATGGCGCTCCAGCGCCATGTTGACGGCCCGAACAAATCGTTCTCCGACGACCGATCCCATGGAGCCACCCATGAAACTGAATTCGAAGGAGGCGACAATGATATCCATCCCTTTCAACTGACCCCGCATTGCGACCAGAGCATCCTTCTCGCCCGATCCTTTCTGCGCCTGGGTCAGGCGTTCCTTGTATTTTTTGCTGTCTTTGAATTTCAGCGGATCCACAGACTCGAGATTGGCTCCGATCTCCTCCTGAGGCTCAGGATCAAGAAAGGTCTCAATCCGCCGTCTGGCGCTGATTCGATTGTGGTAGTGACACTTCGGACAAACATCCAGATTTCTTTCCATCTCCGCCCGGTAGAGAATTGCGCTGCAACCGGGACACTTGGCCCACAATCCCTCAGGGACTGCGCGTTTGTGGCCGGCATCCGTGCGGATCCGGCTTGGCATCAGTTTTTCGAACCAACTCATAGATGTAGTTAACCTTTATCGTTATTTATGGACGGCGTTGTCCATGGCCTGTCTCATGTCTGAGAGCGTTTCACGCAACGCGGCACCAATCTTCTCAGGTTGATCGGCCAGTGCCTCAACCCGGGATACCAGAGCACTGCCCACCACCACGGCATCGGAAACCTGTGAGACCGCTGCAGCCGTCTCCGCATCCTTGATGCCGAAACCGACGCCTACCGGCAGATCGGTATTTTCCCGAATCTGCTTAAGTTTTTCATCCAAACTCTCGATATCGAGATGACTTGCACCGGTAACCCCTTTCACAGAGACATAGTAGACGAAGCCTCCGGAGAGGTCACAAATCCGCTCGATCCGGGCCGCTGTACTGGTGGGCGCCACCAGGTAGATCTGATCCAGGCCATGTTGTTGCAGTATCTGTTGAAACTCCTGCCCCTCTTCGGGGGGCAGATCAACCACCAGCGCCCCATCCACGCCCGCTTCAGCGGCCTGTTCAGCAAAGTTCTGGTAGCCCATGATCTCGATCGGATTCAGATAGCCCATTAGGACCACCGGTGTCTCACGATCCATCTGCCTGAAACGACTCACCATTTCCAGCACATCCCGAAGACTGACATGATACTCCAGTGCCCGCTCACTTGCCCGCTGAATTACCGGACCATCCGCCATCGGATCGGAGAACGGGATACCCAGCTCGATGATATCTGCACCGGCGGCAACCAGATCCTGCATCAGATCGACCGTGATCTCAGGCAGTGGGTCACCTGCGGTGATGAAGGGAATCAGTGCGGTTTTCTGCTGCTGCCGAAGCTGGGCAAACTTCTCCTTGAGCATGCTCATATCTTCAGGCCCTCTTGTGCTGCCACGGTGTGCATGTCTTTATCCCCTCGCCCGGAGAGATTCACCAGGACGATCTGGTCACGACGCATGGTCTGGGCCAGCTTGGCTGCATAGGCCAAAGCATGGCTCGATTCGAGGGCTGGAATAATCCCTTCGATACGCGTCAGATCGTGAAATGCGGCCAACGCTTCCTGATCGGTTACCGCGACATAGTTGGCTCGACCGGTATCCTTCAGCCAGGCGTGCTCGGGGCCGACACCCGGGTAGTCCAAACCGGCAGAGACCGAGTGGGTTTCAATAATCTGGCCATCCTTATCCTCCATCAGGTAGGTCCGGTTACCATGCAGTACACCGGGCTTGCCGGCACACAGTGGGGCTGCGTGCTGACCACTATCCAGGCCGCTACCAGCAGCCTCGACACCGTATATAGCAACCTCCCGGTCATCCAGATAGGGATAGAACAAGCCAATCGCATTCGACCCGCCGCCAACGCAGGCGACCAGGGCATCCGGCTGCCGCCCTGCCTGCTCAGGCATCTGTCGACGCGCTTCCCGGCCGATCACCGCCTGAAAATCCCGCACCATCGCTGGGTAGGGATGAGGGCCGGCAACGGTGCCGATGATGTAGAAGGTGTTATCCACATTGGTCACCCAATCCCGCATCGCTTCGTTGAGGGCATCCTTGAGGGTTTTCGAGCCGGATTCCACCGATCTGACTTCTGCACCCAGCAGGCGCATGCGATAGACGTTCGCCTCCTGCCTGGCGATATCCACCGCCCCCATGTAGACCACACACTCCAGTCCGAGGCGGGCTGCCACGGTAGCCGAAGCGACACCATGCTGTCCCGCACCGGTCTCGGCGATAATCCGGGTTTTGCCCATATGGCGGGCCAGCAGTGCCTGACCGACCGTGTTGTTGACCTTGTGTGCCCCGGTGTGATTCAGGTCTTCCCGTTTCAGGTAGATCTGAGCCCCATTCAGCTCTTCACTCCAGCGCTTGGCGTGGTAGATTGGTGAGGGTCGTCCCACATAGTGTTTCAGATCCTCGTCCAGCTCCTTGAGAAAGGCCTCATCCTGCATGAAGCGTTGATAGGCCTCTCGCAGTTCATCCAGGGGATCCATCAGGGTTTCGGAGACAAAAAGTCCACCATAGGGTCCGAAATGTCCCCGCTCGTCAGGATAGTTCCCAATCATCTTTTCAGTCGTTGTCACCACGCATCACTCCGGTAATGAAGGCCTCTATCTTTGCCGCATCTTTGATTCCCTTCGCCGCTTCCACACCACCGCTGACATCAACCGCATAGGGGTGCAGTGACGCTACAGCCCGTGTCACATTTTCACTATTCAATCCCCCGGCCAGAATCACTCTTCCTGCCAGGGACTCAGGTACCAGATCCCAGTCAAAAGTCTTGCCGGTTCCTCCAGGCACACCAGCCTGATAGGTATCCAGCAGCAGTCCCGATGCGTCCGCATATTGCTGTTCCAGGGAGAGCAGGTCGGTCTCCTGACGCATTCTGATCGCTTTGATCCACGGTCTGCCGAAGCCGCTGCAATCCTCTGCGGATTCATCACCGTGAAACTGCAACAGATCGAGGGGGACCTGATTCAGGATCTGTTCGATAACTGCCCTATCCTCATTCACGAACAGACCCACAACTGTAACAAAAGGCGGCAGGCTTTTCACAATCCGCTGCGCCTGTTCGGGGCTGACCGAGCGGGGACTGGGAGGATAGAACACCAGACCGATGGCGTCCGCACCCAGGCGGGTTGCCGTCAGAGCATCCTCAGTCCGGGTGATTCCACAAATTTTGATTCTGGTTCTCATAGGTTGCAGAAAGATACAGCAAGCGATTAGCCGATGCTATGGCCAGGAGCGGTTTTCGCACCATACCCATAATAACGCCAAGGCCATCAGCTCAATGCAAACTCCTCGGGATAATCCACCTGTGTCAGACAGAGCCCTTGAGGTGGTGCTGTCACCCCACCCAGGGTGCGATCACGCAGCGCCAGGATCTCATCAGCCCAGCTCTCGGACTGCTCCCCCTTGCCGATCGCGATCAGCACGCCGGCTATATTTCTTACCATATGATGCAGAAACGCATTGGCATGGACTTCGATGCTCAACATCTCCCCCTGACGGCTGACCGACAGACTGTGCACTGTCCTGACCGGATGTTTTGCCTGACATCCGAGTGCCCGATAGGAGGAAAAATCGTGGGTACCGACCAGGGATTGAGCGGCCCGGTGCATCGCCTCTTCATCCAGAGGTTTATGAATCCATACGGCCCGGTCACGCCACAATGCGGAGCGATAGGTCCGGTTGAGTATCTGATAGCGGTAGTGCCTGCCGATTGCACTGAAGCGGGCATGGAAATCTTCGGGCATCGGTTTCGCCCAACAGATGCTCACATCCGCAGGCAGATTGACATTGGTACCTAACACCCAAGAGCGTTCTGTTCTTACTGACGGGGTATCGAAGTGCACGATCTGTCCCGTAGCGTGAACGCCCGTATCTGTGCGTCCGGCACAATGTACCGTTACTTCATGATCGGCAACTTTTGAGAGTGCGATCTGCAGTGACTCCTGAACACTGCGCACATCCCCCTGGAACTGCCAGCCATGAAAAGCCGTACCGTCATACTCAACCCCCAGAGCCACTCTCATTGAACTGTCTGCCTGCAGCGATCGGATTCGACCGCGCCTCTGTCAAACCAACTCTGGTGGCCGGTGACTCGCCCCAACAGCGCTGTTTTGTATGCAGGATAAGAAGAACAAGTCTTGCGTCGGTACATATTCGAATTGAAAGCTCCTGAAACAGAAAGGGCGCACTCTGTGCGCCCCTCATATAACCCGGACAGGATCTGTCCGAAGTGGATGACAATCAGCTGCTAAGATTGCTTAACAGTTCTTGAGCCTCTTTCTGCTGATTCTCACTTCCCTCGCCGACAACCTCTTCGAGGATGCTCTTGGCCCCTTCGTTGTCACCCATATCGATATAGGCCCGGGCCAGGTCGAGCTTGGTTGTGATCTCATCCGTGGAATCCAGGTCGAGGTTCTCGCTGTGGCTCTGCAGCAGGCTCAGCTCATCAGCCTCATTGGATTCTTCGTTATCCAGATCGGTTGAGATGCCTTCCAACTCACGCTCGATACTCTCGAGATCGAGATTGTCCAGTACCTCTGAATCCTCCATTTCAACCTGGTCTTCAACACCATCGATGGCTTCGCTATCGTCGACATCGGAGAGATCAAAAGGCAGTGGATCCTCATTCATCTCCTCGGCGGCAGGTGCGGAATCGATTCCGGAAGGCACAGAATCCACTTCAAGATCGCTCAGGTCGATATCCAGCGCATCGGAATCCTCCATTGCTGGTGTAGACTCGGAACCATCCATTTTGTTCAGAAATTCTGAATCCAGAGAGAGATCGGCTTCGAGGGTTTCGGAATCCATCTCATCCAGGTTCTCGAGACCGCTCAGGTCCATGGAGTCCAGCTCATCGGATACGTCTTCCGCTGGTGCCGAGACTTCCGCCACAGCGTCCTCAACAGCCGGTGCGGATACATCCTCATCTGACAGTTGCCCCAGATCCAGACCCAGGTCATCCATATCATCCGCCATATCCGCTGCGGCTAGACCCGCTGCGCCGGCAAACAGAGCATAACCGGGATTGAGCTCTTTACCCATGGTCGCAATCTTCGACCAGGCATCAGGCTGCTGCTCTTCCAGACCATTGTCATGCAACTGCTGAGCAAGGTTGGTATAGGCATCCGATTTCTTGGCCGAGAAATAGATCTCGAGCAGTTTGTGTTTCAACTCTTCCCGTTCAGGGTACTTCTCAATCGCCTGATTGATCAGCTCTTCCGCCTGCTGGTAACGTCCATAGGCGATGTAGACATCGGCCTCGGAGAGAGGATCGACTTCACCCGTCTCATCCTGCAAGGCATCGATATCGCTGGGTGAAAAGTCACTCATGAAAGAGGTTTCATCAGTCGGTGAAGTCAGCGAGCTGCTGTCGTCCACACCGGAAGGTGCGATATCACTATCCGGCGAAACCAGGATACTCTCGGCAAATTCCGCTTCGGCCTCTTTACGACGGCGCATGATCATCGCCAACAAACCAAGCAACAGTACGCCGGCACCACCGATGATGGCCACCATTGTGCTGTTCTCTTTCAAGCCATCGAAATAGCTGACTTTCTTTTCAGGCAGTTTGGCTACCGGTGGTTTTGCCAACTCGGGCTCCGGCATCGCCGGTTTGCTCTCCGGCGCTTTCGCGACGGGCGGTGGTTCAGCCACAGCCGGTGGCTCAACGGCCGGAGGCGCCATCTGTTCCTTGGCCTGCTGTTCAGCAATCTTCGCCTCGATATCGACCTCTTCGATGACCGTGCCTTCAGGTACCGGAATGACCGGTTCTGCCGCTTTCTCCATTGGCGCTGCCGGCTCGGCCTCTGTCATGGCGACCGGCTCTTCGGGCGCCATCTCTTCAGCTACCATCTCTTCAGCTGGCGGTTCCGCCATCGGGGCTTCAGCTGCAGGCTCCATCTCCTGCATCTTTTCGGCTGCCACACTTTGAGCGGCCTGTACTTCGGCAAGCTGATCACTCTTGAGGGTCAGCAGCCTTTGGATGTCCTGGATCTGTTTTTCCAGCTCCTGAACACGGGATTTCAGCGCGCTGTTCTCCTGCAGAGCCCCTTCATTGGACTCCCGCACGAGCATGATCTCTTGTTGCAGCTGCTCAATCTCAGCGGATTCAGCCTGACCCTCCCGCTCGGCCGATTCACCGGCGCCAGGCTTGGGTGAGACCAGCTTCAGACGATCCTCGGGAGTCGGAGCCGCAGCTGGTGCAGGCGCCACAGCAGCTTGCTGCTGGCGACTCGGAGCCGCAGCTCTTGTGCCGGATTTCCACTCTCTGGTCTGGGCAAGAAACTCCTCACGGGCAGCCCGTTTGGAAAGTCCAGTGACCTCCGCATCCTCGGGCAGACGCAGAATCTTGCCAACCTTCAGGTTGTTCACATTGTTGTTGATGAAGGCGGATGGATTGTGATCCAGCAACGACATCATCACCTGTTCGATGGACTCATCGCCTTCCTGCATCTGCTTGGCGATGTTCCATAGATTGTCATTCGGCTGTACCGGTCCGTACTCCCTGCCGCCTGCAGAACTCATAGCGCTCTCAGACATGGGGGCAGAGGCGGCCGGTGCTCTGCGGCTGGGCATCACTTTGCTCACCACAGGCTGGCTCCTGGCGACCGGAGCAGCCACCGGGGCCGGCTTACGGCTCAGGGTCACTGGCGGGTCGAGCAGTACGGTGAATTCCCTCACCAGCCTGCCCTTTGGCCAATTGACTTCCACCAGAAAATTCAGGAACGGCTCCCGGATCGCATCTCTACTGGTAATCGTGATTACCGGTTTTCCCGATGCGGTCAGCTGGGGCGTGAATTTCAAACCGGTCAGGTGGAAAGGCCTGTCCATGCCTGCTTTTTTAAAGGCCTCATGCGAAGCCAGCGAGACACGTACATCTTGCAACTCTTCCTGGGTAACGGAAAGCAGATCGATATCGGCCTTGAAGGTTTGATTGAGTGCCGATTGAGGGTGGATTTCACCCAGTCCGAGGGCTAATGCGCCCATTGGTGATAAGGCTGTTGCAACAGCCACTGCCAGAGACAGCTTACGAATCATGCTTCCTCCTTGCCAGAAAACATATCCACCAGTCAAAAAGTCACCTTGACGAGTGGGTCAGAGGCCCGCCGTACAGCCCCGATCGGTTTTAGAATAAACTTAATAATCAGTCGCTAACTATAGCTTATGAATGATCTTTTTACCAAAAGTTAAAGGATCATCACACTAAATATTGCAATACTGTACAAGTTGATGGCGATAACCGCTAAAAGTGAGAATTCGGTCTTACTTTTAACAATCAGCCCAAGCGGTCTCAGAGGGAAGGGGCAACCTCCCTCCGGCCGACTCAGAATTGCCATACTGGCACACTCGGGGACAACTGCTGGCTTGTCTCGTCACCCTTCCAGCAGAATCCTCAGCATGCGCCGCAATGGCTCTGCAGCTCCCCATAACAACTGATCACCCACAGTGAAGGCATTCAGATACTCTTCACCCAGATTCATTTTACGTAGACGCCCGACGGGTACAGTCAGTGTGCCGGTTACCTTGGCGGGGTTCAGCTCATCGACTGTCAGTTCACGCTCGTTGGGAACAACTTTTACCCAACTGTTGGCGCCATCCAGTATTGACTCCACCTCGTCTATCGGCACATCCTTACGTAACTTTATGGTCAGTGCCTGACTGTGGCAGCGCATAGCGCCAATTCGCACACAAGTTCCATCGATTGGTACCGGGTTCTCACTTCGTCCCAGAATCTTGTTGGTCTCAACAAAGCCCTTCCACTCCTCTTTACTCTGGCCATTCTCCAATGGCACATCGATCCAGGGGATCAGGCTTCCGGCAAGGGCAGCCCCGAAGTTGTCTGTTGGGAATCCATCGTCGCGCATGGTATCGGCCACTTTGCGGTCGATATCCAGAATCGCTGAAGCGGGATCGACCAATTGATCATGCACCGCCGTCTCCAGAGCACCCATCTGACTGATCAGTTCACGCATGTTACGCGCGCCTGCACCGGATGCCGCCTGATAGGTCATCGAAGTGGTCCACTCGACCAGATCCTCTTGAAACAGACCACCGAGCGCCATCAGCATCAGACTGACAGTACAGTTGCCGCCGATGAAATCGCGCCGCCCATCGGCCAGGCCGTTACGGATCACCGACTCATTTACCGGGTCGAGTACGATCAGAGTGTGGTCCTTCATACGCAGACTGGATGCCGCATCGATCCAGTAACCCTGCCAACCAGCAGCACGCAACTGATCGTAGACCTGATTGGTGTAGCTACCGCCCTGACAGGTGACGATCGCTTCCATCGCCATCAGTTCCTCGATATTCGTTGCATCTTTCAGTGCCGGAATCGGTTTTCCAATATCCGGACCCGCCTGCCCGACCTGGGAGGTGGTAAAAAAGACCGGCTCATCGATCAGGGAGAAATCCCCCTCATCAAGCATTCGGCCCATCAGTACCGAACCCACCATGCCACGCCAACCTACGAAACCGACTCTTTTCATCTTCAATTAACCCGTTTAAAAACATGTCGAACAGGACGATTCCTGACGACTGGATACCTTATATCAACATAGATTCAGCCTGGAATCATTTCCAATCCATCAACCGCCGTCGTGGATTTAGTGATTCCAGACTCAAGCTATCAATACCACCACACTCAATCCAATGCGGCAACAACCGCATCACCCATGGTTTCACAATTTACCTCAGTCATCCCCTCGGCAAAGATATCGGGGGTGCGCAGACCCTGATCCAACACCTTGTCGACAGCCGCCTCCACCCGCTCAGCCATCTCCGGTTCGTTCAGGCTGTAACGCAGCATCATCGCCACCGAGAGTATGGTCGCCAGAGGATTGGCCACGCCCTGCCCTGCGATATCGGGGGCTGAGCCGTGGATCGGCTCATACATGCCCTTGCCCTGCTCATCCAGAGAGGCGGATGGCAGCATGCCGATGGAACCGGTCAGCATGGCAGCACAATCGGAGAGGATATCGCCGAACATGTTGGTGGTGACCATGACATCGAACTGTTTTGGCCATTTCACCAACTGCATGGCGGCATTATCCACATACATGTGGCTCAGTTCGACGTCGGCATACTCTTCCCCGACCCGGCTGACCACTTCCCGCCAGAGTTCGGTACATTCAAGCACATTGGCCTTGTCCACAGAACAGACCCGACTATCCCGCTTTCTGGCGATATCAAAGGCCACCCGGGCGATGCGGTCCACTTCAGACTCCTGGTAGACCAGGGTATTGAATCCCTGTTTTTCACCACCTTCCAGTTCCCTGATGCCTCTGGGCTGTCCGAAATAGATACCGCCGGTCAGTTCACGCACGATCATGATATCGAGTCCGGCCACGATCTCGGCTTTCAGACTGGAAGCGTCCGCCAGCTGAGGATAGAGAATCGCCGGACGCAGATTGGCGAACAGATTGAGTGAGGAACGCAGCCCCAGCAACCCCTTCTCAGGTCGGATGGAGATATCGAGCTGCTCCCATTTGGGTCCACCAACCGCTCCGAGCAGTATGGCATCCGCCTCTTTGGCCAGCTCCAGTGTCGCATCAGGCAAGGGTCCACCGGTGGCGTCGATGGCGGCTCCACCGACCAACGCCTCATCCATCTCCACGTCGAAGCCAAATCGATCGCGCAGCGCCGCCAGCACTTTCACCGCTTCAGTCACAATCTCGGGCCCGATACCGTCACCAGGCAGAATCAAAATTTGTTTGCTCATCGAAAAATTACCTCAAGAAAAGAGCCAGGGCGCTTCATCGGCACGACGCGCTTCGTAGGCTTTGATCAGATCCACATGTTGCAGAGTCAGGCCGATATCATCCAGCCCGTTGAGCAAACAGTGTTTACGGAAAGGATCCACTTCAAATGGGATAGGCGCGGCATCGCCAACCACCAGCTGCTGTTGCTGCAGATCCACAGTTAAGGAGAGCGCCTGCTCAAGGCTCGCCTGAGCAAACAGTTCATCCACAATTTTCTCATCAAGAACAACAGGTAATATGCCATTCTTGAAACAGTTATTAAAGAAAATGTCGGCATAACTCGGGGCAATAATGACGCGGAATCCGTAGTCTTCCAGCGCCCAGGGGGCATGCTCCCGGGAAGATCCACAACCAAAATTCTCCCGGGTCAGCAGCACCTGAGCCCCCTGATAACGGGAATCGTTGAGTACGAACTCCGGATTCAGTGGGCGCTTGCTGTTATCCATGCCCGGCTCACCATGATCCAGGTAGCGCCACTCATCGAACAGATTGGGGCCGAAACCGGACCGTTTGATCGACTTCAGAAACTGCTTCGGAATAATGGCATCGGTATCCACATTGGATCGATCCAACGGGCAGACGGTGCCGGTAAAGGTCTCGAATTTTTCCATCCTGTATTCCTCAAATTCAGTATTAGTCCAATAATTTCAATTAATTGAAACTAATACCTAATGTTAATTCTTCTGTTAGATCTCAACGAAGTGACCATGGATGGCCGCTGCCGCAGCCATCGCCGGGCTGACCAGATGGGTGCGGCCACCCTGCCCCTGTCGTCCCTCAAAATTGCGATTTGAAGTGGAGGCGCATCGCTCACCCGACTCCAGGCGGTCTGCGTTCATCGCCAGACACATGGAACAACCGGGCTCACGCCACTCGAATCCCGCTTCGACAAAGATCTTATCCAGACCCTCCTGCTCGGCCTGCGCCTTGACCAGACCGGAACCCGGTACGATCAGAGCGAGTTTGACGTTGGATGCCACCTGTTGACCTTTCGCCACCTGGGCCGCCGCGCGCAGGTCCTCGATTCGAGAGTTGGTACAGGAACCGATGAAAACCTTATCCACAGCAATATCCTGGATGGGCGTGCCCGCCTCCAGTCCCATGTACTCAAGTGCCCGGCGCATACCGTCTGCCTTCACTTTATCCGCTTCGTCCGCCGGATCGGGTACGGCTTGATCGACGCCAACCACCATCTCCGGTGAGGTGCCCCAGGTGACCTGAGGTTTGATGGCGGCCCCATCGAGAATCACAACTTTGTCAAATTCAGCGCCGGGATCCGTGTGCAGGGTCTGCCAGTAGGCGACGGCCTTATCCCAATCGTCCCCTTGCGGGGCATAGGGTCGACCTTTGACGTAGTCGATGGTCTTCTGGTCCACCGCCACGAAGCCAGCCCTGGCGCCTGCCTCGATGGCCATATTGCAGAGTGTCAGACGACCTTCGATGGAGAGGGCTTCGATCGCATCCCCGGCGAACTCGATCGCGTATCCGGTGCCACCCGCAGTGCCGATTTTACCGATGATCGCCAATACGATGTCTTTTGCGGTAACCCCGGCAGCGACCGGCCCATCGACCCGTACCTGCATCGACTTGGATTTTTTCTGAATCAGGCACTGGGTCGCCAGAACGTGCTCAACCTCGGAGGTGCCGATACCGAAAGCCAGAGCACCCATGGCGCCATGGGTCGAGGTGTGGGAGTCACCGCAGACCACGGTCATACCCGGCAGGGTGGCACCCTGCTCCGGACCGATCACATGCACGATGCCCTGCCTGGGATCGAGCATCTCAAACTCGGTGATGGCGAAATCCCGACAGTTCTGATCCAGGGTCTCCACCTGCAGCCGGGAGACTGGATCGACTATGGTCGACACCCCACCCGAACGCTCTGTGGTCGGAACATTATGATCCGGCGTGGCCAGGTTGGCCTCGGTGCGCCAGGGTTTACGCCCGGCCAGACGCAGACCTTCGAAGGCCTGGGGCGAGGTCACTTCATGTACCAGGTGCCGATCGATATAGATCAGCGCCGTACCATCCTCATCGGTACGCACCAGATGGGACTCCCAAAGTTTGTCGTAAAGCGTTTTGGCACTCATTGTTGCTCCTAATTACTGGTCTACCGAGCAGACTCTGCTGCGGCGGGTAGTCAAAACATAGGGGAGTGTGCTACATAATACAAATTCATATTTTTCATTTTTTCCATTCTTTTCAGGAATAGATATGGAGTTCGCATCACTACGCGCATTTGTCCAGGTTGCCAGGGAGGGATCGTTCTCCAACGCGGCCCAGGGCCTCTATCTGACACAGCCCGCCGTCAGCAAGCGGGTTGCAGCCCTTGAGCAGGAGTTGTCCGTGCGCCTATTCGACCGGGTGGGAAGACAGGTTTTCCTCACCGAGGCAGGTCGACAACTGTTACCCCGGGCCGAGCAGATACTGCAGCAGATGGTTGATATCCGACGGGGTCTCTCCAATCTCTCAGGAGAGATCTCAGGTCGCCTGGTGATGGGCACCAGTCACCATATCGGACTGCATCGCCTGCCATCGGCACTGAGAAATTTTTCAGATGCCTATCCCAAAGCCGAATTGGATATCCGCTTCATGGAGTCGGAAAAGGCCTGCCTGGCGGTGGAACATGGTGAGTTGGAGATGGCTGTGGTCACCCTGCCCCTCAACCCCATCGAGGCACTTGATGCATTGAAGATCTGGCATGATCCGCTCTGTTTTGCCGTCTCACCCGATCATCAACTCGCCGAGCAGCAATCGACCAGCCTCAAGCAGCTGGTCAGCCATCCTGCGGTACTGCCAACCAAGGGAACCTATACCCGCACACTGTTGGAACAGTCGATCAACGATAGGCAGCTGAACATCAACTGCACCTTGGCAACCGACTATCTGGAGACACTGAAAATGATGACCAGTATCGGTCTGGGCTGGAGCCTGTTGCCGGAGATACTGCTTGAGGAGGGTCAGATTCTGAAACTTGAGGTGGCGGAGCTGCAGTTGAGTCGCTCACTCGGTATTGTGACTCATCGCAAGCGAACCCTCTCGAATGTGGCGAACGCCATGCGCCAGCAGTTGCTGGCGCAGAGCAATCTTGAAACCACTTAGCGAGTGCGCTCGCAGATACCTTCCGGAAAGAAGAATTCAATCTCTACCTTGGCGGTATCGGGACCGTCGGAACCGTGCACCGCATTCTCATCAACCGTCTCGGCGAAATCGGCGCGAATGGTGCCTGACGCAGCCTCTTGCGGGTTGGTGGCGCCCATGATCTCACGGTTGCGGGTGATCGCATTCTCACCTTCCAACACCTGAACCATGACCGGGCCTGAGGTCATGAAATCGAGCAGATCATTATAGAAAGGACGCTCTTTATGCACGGCATAGAACTCCCCGGCCTGCTCACGGCTGAGATGCAGCATCTTTGAGGCAACGATCTTCAGACCCGCGTCTTCGAAACGTGCATAGATTTTACCGATCAGGTTTTTGGCTACCGCATCGGGTTTGACGATGGAAAAAGTGCGTTCAATGGCCATGGTATAGGGCTCCGGGGAAATTCAGGGTTGGGAACAAGCCGCTGCACGCTGAAAAGCTATGCTGCAGCGCAGCAGGTGCTGCAAAATACTCATCTGCCTGGCTAGTGTCAAGCTTATGTTAGCCGCGAAGGGACGCGAATCACCGCTAATTGGCGCAAATACCAGTTAATAGCGGTTGTTAGCGATAACTGAAGCGTACCGGAACCCTAAAAAGCTATTGGCGACATTTTGGCGGTGATTTGCGTCCATTTGCGGTTAGACGTAGTTGAATTTGATCTACTGAACCTGTTTTACCGCCTGACCGGATGGGGCATCACGATGACCAAGCCAGAGTATGGCGATGATCACCGCAATCAGCGCATAACCGGCTGCCACCCAATAGGGCGCCTCCGGCCCCATGCCGCTCCACAGATAGCCACTCAACAGACTGCCGAAGGCGCCGCCGGCGCCAAAACTGATACTGCTGTAGAGTGCCTGCCCCCGCCCCTGGTGCTTGCCGACAAAATAGTGATGCACCATATGGATCGCTGCTGCGTGGAAGGTGCCGAAAGTCGCTGCGTGCATCACCTGCGCCAGCAACACCATGGGCATCTGATCAGAGGTGGTCGCCACCAGTACCCAGCGCACCACCGCGATCGCCAGACTGGCGATCAGCACCGTCCTGGCCCCCCAACGATGCAGCAGGTGGTGCATCACCAGGAACACCAGCACCTCAACCACGACACCCAAAGCCCACAACTGGCCGATCAGGCTGCTGCTGTAACCGATCTCCTCCATATAGATGGAATAGAAGGCGTAGTAGGCACTGTGGCTCGCCTGCATCAGAAAGCAGACCAGCAGAAAAGCGATGATCTCCCGGCGTTTCAGCACATCGAGAATCGAACCTTGTGCATGCTGCACCACGCCGGCTCCCTTTTCCGGCACCAGCAGGCTGTAGAGAAAGATTCCCATATAGAGCACCAGCACCACTTGTGGCACCAGGCCCACACCCCACTCCTCGAGCATGAAGCCGAGTGCCAGGACAGCCAGAATAAAACCGACCGAACCCCACAGACGAATCCGGCTGTAGTGCTGAATGCGCTCGCGCAGATAGCTCATGGTCACCGCCTCGAACTGGGGTAAGGAGGCGTTCCAGAAGAAGCTGAACAGCATCATCACCAGGGCCAGTGGCCAGTAGCCGTCAACAAAGAAGACCCCAACGAAACAGATCACTGAGAAGAGAGAAGCGAAACGCACGATCGGCATGCGTTGTCCGGTATGATCGGCAATCCAGCCCCAGATGTTCGGTGCAATCAGTTTGGTGACCATGATCACCGCCATCAACTCACCGATCTCTGCCGGGGAGTAGCCCCGATCCTGCAGGTAGAGCCCCCAGAACGGCAGCAGTGCCCCGAGTGAAGCAAAGTAGAAGAAGTAGAAACCAGAGAGGCGCCAGTAAGGCATCCTTCTATCTAACCACCAAGATCTGCAAGGCCCGACTCGACATCCATGTTCTGTCCACGGTGGCGCAACAGATGATCGATGATCACAATCGCCATCATCGCCTCGGCAATCGGTGTGGCGCGAATGCCCACACAGGGATCATGGCGCCCTTTGGTAACCACCTCCACCGATTCACCCGAACGGTTCACCGTCTGACCGGGCAGTCGCAGGCTGGAAGTGGGTTTCAGTGCAATTGAGGCCACCAGATCCTGGCCACTGGAGATCCCACCCAATACGCCGCCGGCGTGATTGGTGAGAAAACCCTCCGGAGTCATCTCGTCACGATGTTCGGTCCCTTTCTGTTCCACGCAGAGAAAACCATCACCGATCTCCACCCCTTTGACCGCATTGATGCTCATCAGGGCGTGGGCCAGATCCGCATCGAGTCTGTCGAAAATCGGCTCGCCGAGACCGGCCAGCATACCGCTGGCGACCACATTGATGCGCGCACCGATGGAGTTACCCTCTTTACGCAGCTCATCCATGTAGGCTTCCATCTCCGGCACTTTGGCAGCATCCGGGCAGAAGAATGGATTCTGCTCGACCTGATCCCAGTCGAACTGCTCCGCCCGGATCGGGCCGATCTGTGAAAGATAACCGCGCACCTGGATGCCGTAGCGTTGCTGTAGATATTTCTTGGCGATTCCACCGGCGGCCACCCGCATCGCGGTCTCCCGTGCGGATGAGCGACCACCCCCCCGATAGTCACGGAAACCGTACTTCTGGTTGTAGGTATAGTCCGCATGACCCGGCCGGAAACGGTCCATGATGTCGGAGTAGTCTTTGGAACGCTGATCCGTATTGCGGATCAACAGACCGATCGGCGTACCGGTGGTCTTGCCTTCGAACACCCCGGACAGAATCTCCACCTCATCCGCTTCACGACGCTGGGTGGTGTGACGGGAAGTGCCAGGCTTGCGACGGTCCAGGTCGTGCTGAAGGTCCGCCTCACTGAGCGCCAGCCCGGGAGGACAACCATCCACGATACAGCCGATGGCGGGACCATGGGACTCTCCAAAGGAGGTCACCGTAAAGAGTTTGCCGATACTATTACCTGACACAGAAACCTACCTCTTGGGAATCACTTTTCCAACCAGCCATTGACCGTCTCCAGATCACTCTCACTGAGAGTTCCGGCAGCGGATTTCAAGGCCAGACCGTTGAGGATATAGCCATACCGGGAGTTCAGATAGTCACGCTGAGACGAGAAGAGATTGCGTTGTACATTCAACACATCCACGATGGTACGGGTACCCACTTCATAACCGGCCTGGGTCGACTCCAAGGCACTCTGGGCGGAAACCGTAGCCGCTTTCAGCGCCTCCACCTGACTGATGGTGGAGAGTACGCCACGGAAGGCATCCCGAACCTGGCGGTTGACCCCTCTTCGGGTCTGATCGAGACTCTGCTGGGCGGCCCGGTAGTTGGCCTGGGACTGACGGGTCGAGGCACTCACCGCCCCACCGGTATAGATCGGCACTTCGAGAGAGAGCCCGATTTTGGCGGTATCCGCTTCGGTTGCCCGATCACTGTCACTGCGATTGATGGAATAGCCACCCACCAGATCAAGGGTCGGGTAGTGTCCCGATTTGCTTACATCGATCTCCTGCTCCAGCACCTTCAGGTTGGAACGGGCGGCGATGATGCTGTAGTTCTGCTGCTGGGCGGTATCCGACCAATCCGTAAGATTGTTGGGGACCGGTGGATTGAGCAGCAAGCCATCCCCCAGCTTGGCGAGATCGCTCTTCGCCTTGGGGCCGATGATTTCAAAGAGTGCTTCCCAGGCATTATCGAGGCTGTTTTCAGCGGCAATCTCCGATGCCCGGGCTGCGTCGTAGGCCGCCTTGGCTTCATGCACATCGGTGATCGCGATCAAGCCCACATCGAAACGCTGTTGGGCCTGTTCCAGCTGTCGCCCGGTCGCCTCACGCTCCGCATTGGCCACCCGCAGATCATCCTCAGCGGAGAGGATATCGAAATAGGCGGTGGTGCTGCGAACCATCAGGTCGATCTCAGCCGAGGCAAAGTCCGCTTCCGCCTGGGCGATGGTGCTGTCTGACTGCTCCAGCTGTACCAGACGATCCCGTCGATAGATCGGTTGGGTCAGATTCAGTCCAAGACCACTCTCACGATAGGTGCTTGTATCATCCACCGAGGTACCCTGTAGGGTTTTCACATCACTGCGCACTGCATCATAGGTGGCGCCCAAACCGATCGTCGGCAGCAACTGGGAACGGGCCAGGCTCTTCGACTCACGGGCCGAATTCAACTGTTCCTTCGCGGCCTGAAGCTGAGGATCATTTTCCAGGGCAAGCCGATAGACCGACATCAAGTCATCCGCCTGAGAAAGGGGCATCCATAGAAACAGGAAAAGTATCGCCAATTGCTTCGTGGGTCTCATTGTTTTTCCATTGATTACGTGAAATTTAACGATTTCGGAATGACGGGCACTTTATCATATTAAGCGTCCATAAGTATCAGGGCCTGGTCACTCTCAAGTGCCGCTTACTCCTGTTCGGGCATCGGCGGAACCAGCAGTTGCGGATCGATGCGGGCGGCCCGGAGATTCATACGCCAGTCGAGATGGGGACCGGTCACCCGACCGGTGGCGCCTATCTCGGCAATCGGATCACCCTGCTTTACCACCTGCCCTTCCTTTACCAGGATCTTATTCAGATGCAGGAAAGAGGACGACAATTGCAGACCGTGATCAATGATCAAGGTTCCGCCTGAGAAGAACATATCCGGATGGGCCAGAGTCACCACACCTGCGGCGGGGGCAACCACCAGGGTACCGACCGGCGCCGCCACATCGACCCCATAGTGGGGACGCCTGGGCTCACCATTGAGAATACGCTGGCTGCCGAAGACACCGGATATCACCCCCTTTGAGGGCCAGATGAAACCGTTGAGGAAGTCGGTACGGTCCTCATTCAGCTTGCGCGCCTGCTTGACCAGCGCAACGTCCTTTTTGATCCTCTCCCAGTCCCGTTTTGGCGGCGAGACCTTACTCGGCGGCAATCCATCGATACGCTGTATCTGGTACTCGCGGGCCTTGATGGTGAATTGACGGCTCTGCCTGGGCTGGCCGTCCCGGCTCACCACCAGCTTGTGCTGTAACGGGGCGTCCCGATCAAACCCCACCAGAAACTCACCGGTCCTGGAGACCTTCACCGATTGACCATTCACCGATACCTGACTGCCCGGCTCTACCTGACCGATCAACATCCCACCTTGAACGTAATCCCCTTCCAGGGTCATCGCCACGGCAGGCCGCAGAGCCATCATCAGCAGCAAGAGTAACCAGCCGATGAAGGATGAGCCTTTGATGTTGGGTAAGTTGATCATAAACGGGTCCATTCTATTAGGTTCATTTGTTCTGAGCCGGGATTGGCAGGCCTGTGTGGCGAGCCTACAACATAACGATTCCAAACCAAAGATTGACAGACACCCAAACTGCTTGTAGAGTTCGCGGTCTCCAGCCGATCTGCATCGGCAAACCACATCATGCCGAGGTGGTGAAATTGGTAGACACGCTAGCTTCAGGTGCTAGTGGGGGCAACCCCGTGGAGGTTCAAGTCCTCTCCTCGGCACCATCTTTACTTCATAGACAAGATTCAATCCCCCATCCACCTATCCCATAAGCAACCTGTGGTTGTCAGCAGGGGGCGACTTAGTTTCATGAGATTAGTTTTGACTTAAAACACCACCTCGAAACCAGATCTGTTTGAAGTCCGCATCCAGTGTGAATGTTGGTAGGTGGTATACCACACCATTGGCATACCTGAGCACGAGATTGTAACCATCGAACTCATAGTGCCCTCTCTGATCTTCGCTCAGCTGCACGTTTGATCGTTTTTCAGCCTCACCAAGCACCTCTCCATTGACCCGAACAGTTTCACTTTTTCGATTCGTGAACCTTCCATCCCGACTGAACCGATCACCCCAGGCGGTTGTCGACGCGAAATCCTCACCGCGATAGGTGGTTGAGGCCAGCCACTCTCCATCAAGCCGGGTTCCCGCAGGGATTGGTTGGGTCTTGCGTTGTCTTCCCCTGGGAACCACATAGTGGGATCGATCCATATGCCAGGCGAAGCTGTAGCGCTCCCCGTCATATTTCCACCACCCCCAGCGATCGGGTTCCCGATTTTGCGACTTCGCCACATCGAGTTGATTGGGTGCCACAGGGAGCCCATCCATCACCCGGCCGCTCTTGGTCAGCAGGTAGATCTCTTCGTGCAGCGGACTGTTTCCCTGAACTTTGGATCCCTCATAGACGTAGAGAATGGTTTCGATCTCATCCAGCGACAGACCATCCCCTGGATTGGTGGTATAGGCATAGCCTTTTTCCTGTTTCTGTTTTTCGAGTTTTTTGCGCTGACTTGGTGAAAGCCTGTCAACTTCCCCGACCCAGTTCAGACGATACTCGGCAGGTGAATCATAGGCGTAGATAACCGGTTTACCGGTTTTCGTACTGGTGCCATAGACACAATAGTCATTGTAGGTCTCCCGGGCACTGGTAAAGGGGTCTCGCATATAGAGTTTGCCGAAGCGTTCGGAATAGGTGTAATAACCTGACTTCTTCTTTTTCAAATCGGGAAATTCGTACTCACCGGATTCATACAGGATGACGGTGTAATCTCCACGCGACTCACCGCTCACGGTTTTTTGTCCCACATAACGTCCCGCTCTGATGGAACCACCTTTCTTTACTCCACGGACCTTCGGAGTACCGGTCTCCAGATCGAGCCCACGCCACTCCGCCTTGGCGTTGGCTATCTCATCCTGATCCATGGCTTTCAAAATGGTGTATCCCTGATCCTTCAGGCTCTCAGACACATTCTCACCAATCATGATCATGGCGAGTCGTACATAGAGCAGATCCGCACTGAACGCCACCGCACCCAACATCCCAATGGAGCCATCACTGCGGCGAAATTTACGAAAGCCGAACGAGCGGTTGAAACTCTCCCGGGTAAATCGACTCAATCCATCAACCCACTGGCCCTGGGGTGCCCGACTGGTCTCCAGTTTATTGGTCAACCAGGATTTGACACTCTCACCTTCAAGCAGTTGTTTGGGGTAGTACTTGACCATGATGTCCGCATTCTGGTTCAGCGGCTTGAAAAGCACGGTTTTCTTCGCAGGATCGTCATACCGATTCCACCCGGTGGGTATTTCAACCGCTGAAACCACTCCGCTTATGAGTAGCGCTGTGAAGAGTAATATCATCCTGACCATAAGCTCGTTCCCTGAAGCTGTGTGCCAAACCTGTAGTTCACAGGTAGTGTCTAGTGACTGATTCAGTTATTTTTTGGATAAGTATCCACCTTCGAACCAGATGCCTGAAAACCGATCATTGAGTGCGAAGGTGGGCAGGTATTTCACGACACCACTATCATATTTCAGTATCAGGGTATAACCATCGAATTCGTAGCTGCCGACACGATTTTTATTTGGTGGACGCCGGGTGCTGGATCCACCACCTACGCTATTGCCAATCACGTTTACTGCTGAGAACTCATCTGAGTTATGTGCTGTTACCAAAGGTCCCACGCCCATCGATCCGCCAGCCTGTTTTGTATTGCTGCGGTAGCGTTTGAAGCGCCCGCTGTCATCCAGATAGACACCCCAGAATGAGACATCGGAGAAGTCCAGACTGACAAAACTTGAGGAGCTTCCCCAATCCCCGCTCAGGCGAGTACCGGCCGGTATCGGCATTGACCTGATCTGCTTCCCGGTTGGTGTTTTAAACTGCTTTTGTTCAATATTCCAGGAGAATCGATAACCATCATCACTCTGTTTCCACCAGCCCCATCGACCAGGCTCACGACTTCGGGATTTGGCCGCATCCAGCCTTGACGGTGCCACAGGCAATCCATCCCTGACCCGTCCATCCTTCATCAACAGATAGATAGCCTCCTCGATTTGGTATCCGCCATAGGTGTAGGCATCCTCATAGGTATAGAGAATGGCCTCGATCTGATCGTTGCTTACGCCCTGGCCTGGTTCAGTGACATAGGGATAACCTGGCTCATCCGCCCGTTGCAGACTTTTGAGCTGTTTTCGCTGCCGGGGTGAGAGACGATCGACTGGCCCGGCCCATCTCAAGCGGTAACGGTGATTGCCGTCTCTGGCATAGATCATCGGTAACTCGAGACTCTGATTGAAACCATAGACGCAGAAGTTCTCATCGGCTCGATAGCTGCTGTTGTAAAAATCCTCCGCCAGATTGAGCCGGCCATTCGCCTGGGAATAGACAAAGCGACCCGATTCGTCATGACCCCGGGTGAATTCGAATTCACCGGATTCGTAGAGTACAACCTCAAACAGACTCCTGACCTCATCATCCCAGGTCTTAGATCCCACATACCGCCCTGCTTTGATCCGCCCCCCCAGTTTCATACCATTGATCTTTGGTGGACGGGTTTCGATACGCTTCTCGCGCCCTTCATTCACAGCCGCTATTTTTTCGACGTCATAAATATTGGTCAGAATCTGAAAGCCCTGTTTGATCAGATTATTGTTTGGATCGTTTTGCCCTTTGATCATGATCGCAAGACGGACTTGATCCCGGTCAGCGGATACCGCAACCGCATGCAGTTCTCCAAGCTGGCCGTCGGAACGTTTGAAGCGGCGTAACGCATGGGCATAGTTGGCGGTATCTCTTACTACTTCCGCATCCCCCTGCCATTCACCTTTTGGCGCTTTTCGACTGGAAACCCTGTTTCCCAGCCAAGCACTGATATCCAGCGATCCCAAAGGCTCTTTTGGATAGTATTTAATTAATAGGTCTGAATTGGCATTATGCGGTCGAAAGACCTGAGCATGCTTTGTACTATCGTATTCTTGCTGCCATCCTGAAGGCGTGTCAGCGGCTAAGCCGTTGGACAGAAGCAAATAAGAGAAGAGCGTTGCAGCCAGCCATTTACCCACGGACGCATACAGATTGATCAACAACGGTGAGCGAATCCTTTCCACCTGAAATATCCTTGTAGCACTACTTTGCTAATCGTGAAGAGTTGGAATTATATTTCCATCCTCTACCAAGTACAAACCTCGTCAAACATAATCAAACAATGTTCTACAGATCCAATTGCACAAGATTTTTTCCAGCTAAATTTCCCTCATCAGTACCGTGAGCTTATTTGGTTACGCCCTCAAAGGGCGTACTAGGGCCTGTTAACACTAATCCGACACTATCTTTTCAAGACACCCAAATTGGAATGAACTCATTGATTGCGACTTCAGATTTTTTTAGTCAATCATGATGTTGCGCACAATAATAACCACTATCGTTTTACCACGAAGAACACGAAGCGCACGAAGGATGGTGCTTCTGAGGCGAATAATTTATGTTGTTCCTTCGTGCACTTCGTGTTCTTCGTGGTCATACAATGCAACCTGACAACAACTCAAACCCCCGTTTCGATAACACCTGTGCCAGTCTCCATGGCACAGCCTGGGATTTGTCCATGTCAATCAGTCACCCTTTTGATCAATCGCCATTCTAAATTCCACTGCTGCAACAGATTCCATGATTCCCATAAGGCGCGATGAACAGGTTCAAGACACTGAAATTTCCTCATGCCAGGGAACGCCATTTCTGAGTAGCTGTTTTGAGTGGTTTCAAACAGTTGAATCACCTCAAATCCGCATCCTCTCTCATCGACCGGATAAGATATTCCGCCATCCGTTGACCAATACTTGCCAATTTTCACGAATTTACTCTAAAATAGATCAGTAATTCATTGATTTAATTTTGAATATCCCTAAATACCAGGCCATGTTTTCAAAGCATTACAACATTCTGGCGGCGCTTCTGCTCTCACTCCTGATGCCACTTCCTGCCGTGGCAGCCCAGGGTTACGATATCTCCTATGTCTGGTCGCGCAATCTAAGCAGCGTTAAGGACTACCGGGACCAGGTGGCCAATATACTGGGCCCCAGTGTCGCCAGGCATTTGAAAGTTGTCACCAAGGGTGACCTGTATGGCCTGATCTACCGGCGTAACGGCAATAACGAATCCACTACGCGGGTTGTTAAATCCCATACGAAGCTGTTGCGCGCCAGAGGGCTGGATGCCGTAAGCCCGATCAAGACACGCAACTGGCAACTGGCCGGCAATGCCACCCTGCCCCAGAAAATTGAGCCCTCAAGCAAACCGGTCAAAGCTCTCAAGACGGTTTCACAACGCAAGCAGATCCAGGATCTTGAAACGGCGGTGGAAGCCTATATTGGTGAGTTACGTCGTACCGGCAAGATCGCCAGAGATGAACGTACCGGCTGGTCCGTTTTCGACTTCACCACAGGCAAGAAACTGGTCACCATCAACGAGGACACCCAGTTCCAGGCGGCCAGTCTGGTGAAGCCTTTTATCGCTGCTGCGTTTTTCCATAAAGTGAAGCAGGGAAAACTGGTCTACGGACCGAAAAGCCGTCGTCACATGCAGCGCATGATCCAGCACTCCAACAATCCCTCAACCAACTGGGTGATTCGTCAGGTTGGAGGGCCTAAGCGTGTGCAAAGGATTCTTGAGAAACACTATCCGGCGATCTTTCAGGATACGCTGCTGGTTGAGTATATTCCCGCAAACGGTCGAACCTATAAAAACAGGGCCTCGGTACATGACTACAGTCGATTCCTGTATGCCGTCTGGAACAAAAAGATCGCCGGCGCCCGGGAGATCAAACGTCTGATGGCCCTGCCCAGCTCCGACCGCATCTATACCGGAGTACCTGAGGTCCCCAAGGGAACCCGGGTCTACAATAAAACCGGCAGTACGGCGCGAGTCTGCGGCGATATGGGTATCCTAAGCGTCAAAGGTGCAGACGGTAAACGTTACCCCTATATCCTGATCGGTATCATCGAAAAACAGCGCAGTGCTCAGAACTACACCAGCTGGATTCGCTCGCGCAGTGAAATCATCCGTAACGTCTCCGCGATTGTATACAAAGGGGTCATAGCCCAGCATAACGGAGCTTAAGACTTTTCAACTACCCCTTTCGCTGGTTTGGAAGGTTATCGTGCAAACCAAAAAACGGATTATAAATCTATAACCGCAAATGGACGCAAACAACCGCAGATCCTCGCGAATAGTTCATTCAAATGCATGCAGATAATTGGCCTGGCAACGACGCCTCTGGTGTTAATTAATATTAGCGAGTATTTGCGGTTGTTTGCGTTCATTTGCGGCAATAAGTTTCTCATTGCTGGCACACGAGAGGATGATACCCTCCGGTATTTGGTTCTCAAATGAGATTCAAACGATGGTTCTTTCGGATCACCTCTGACAGCTTCTTTGGCACCTCAGCCTTTGCTGCATAACTGGGCCAATCAGCCACCGTGTCGGTGATCTGCTGGATGATCCTTTTCGCCTCTGGCCTGAATCGCTCTGCTGGCTGTAACAGATCAGCCAGAGTGAAATCATCCCGCTTGCCGTTGAGTGTCAACTGATGACTGTTGACCCATTTTGAGTCCGCTCTGTAGCTGTAGGCGAGATCGAAAGCCGGCGCCAGAGTCCAGCTGCCATCCTGCTGCATCAGAAAGCCAAAGTTCTTGGTGTGGTCATCCTGATTGCGCGCCACGATGTTGAAAACCATCCGCCGGTAGAGCTCCAGTGCTGTCGGGCGATTGAAACGTAAACTGCGCAATACACCGAAAAGGGCTTCATAACTGTAGTGCCCCGGCTGCTTGTAATCCGCATGATCCATTGCGCAAAGAGATTGGTAGTGGAGCTTTCGATCGCCCTGCCGATCAAATCGCCTGGTGAGAAAATGCGCCCGCTCACCCTCCTGCAGCAACTCACACTCAGAGATATCGATACCGACCGCCCTGGCCATCAGATAGTAGGCATATTCCATCCGGCCATACCCTTGAGGATCGCCGAATGTCTGCTGGGTGCGGTTTGACTCAACAATCCCATCGAACTTCAGCAGATAGTGCTCGTATCCATCTTCAAGCTCCACCTGACCACTGCGAATTCTACTTCGAGCCTTGTCGACCGCGACAACCGCTTTTGCCCGGGCCCCACCGGCTGAAGTGCCGACCTGGAACAGGGTCTCGAGACCATTCGTGTCGGCAGCCAGCTGCAGATTGGCACGACCATCGATCACCTTCTGCGCCATCTCTGCCAGACTCTCGAGATTGAGCTCTGCTGCTTTCCTGGGTCGATCACCCGGTTGCGGAAAATACTCCAGCGCCCCCATGCCTCGCTGTCCCATGTACTGCAGTCGTTCAACCGGCGTAAAGGAGCCAGGATCCCTTCCCTGCCGCGCCAGCCAGGCATCGATCACGGCGTTACCGAAATCATCCGGTAGCGAATCGGCAAAGGCCGCCGGTAAACCTTTATAGGTCGCCCGATTCAACTCGGGAAACTGAAATTTTCGATCACTGAGCGGCAGATGCAGTGGGGATATCTGCAGCCCACTCTCTCGCCACGCTTTGGTGTATTCAAATGTACCCAGCCCTTTCTGCTCATCGAATGCCAGCGCACCAACGAGCTTGCCCCATAGCTTCACTTCAGCGATCTGGATCTTCTCTACCATCCCAGATCATCCTTCTCATCATCCATCCTCTCGCGCTCTTCTTTTGCCGGTGCCGCCCGTTTCCGTTTATGTCCCTTGAGTTTCATCAGCATCAGTGGACTTAACGGGGTCTCCGGCACAAACGCCTCCACCAGTTCCAGCTTACCCAGGATCCGCAAAATCCCGATCATGGTCTCAAACTTGCCATGCCCCTGGATCGTCGAGCGGTAGGTTTTTGCTGTGATACCCAACTGATCCGCAATCGTCTTCTGGGTAATATTGGCTTCAAGGCGTAACTGTTCGATACGCCCACCCACTTCCGATGCAAGCGCCTGGTCACTCATCCTGTAAAGATTTCTAGAGGTCATTTATTTCCTTTTATAAATTTAAATTTCATAAAAAAGGTATATTTTTACCCTGTATTAATCACAATTATAGCTGAACTTGGCAATTAATAGGTATTTTTTTATCTTTTGTGTGATTATTATAGGCTAATCGGTATTTATTTACTCTTTTTGCTCTCCATAAAACCTTTAATTTATTGAATTAAATTGGAATTTTAAGCTCGGCAGGGGCTGGCAATACTTTTATCCATGCCCCCTCCTCTTGCTGCCCCCCCCCTAGAGCCGTTGTTTGCAGTTCAAGGCCTCTCGCGACAAGCACCGGATGCTTATTACTTCAGCCCTGCCTATTCAGGATCTGGAGATGACCCGGTCATAGCCACCGAAATTCAGCCGATCGTTGCAATCCAGCCCCAGCCGGAAGCGGTCACTGACAGACTGTTTTCGGTGTATTCGACGACAAACTACGATTATCATCAGCTGATTGAACAAATAACCCAGAGCACCTTTAACCGCAACATGAAACCTTTCTGCTCGAGTCACTCACAACTTTATACAGGGTCCATTCTGACAATCTTGTTTCTACTTTCGATACCGGTCTTCGCTGATGACTTCCAGACCGCACTGGTGTCGGCCGCACTGGAACGCACCCAACACAGTGTGAGATATGATGGCTCCTACTATTCGATTCCCTACCCCGATGGGGATGTACCCTCCAACATCGGAGTCTGCACCGATGTGGTTATTCGCAGCTATCGTGCCTTGGATCTGGATCTGCAACGGCTGGTGCATGAGGATATTGCCAAACATTTCAGTGAGTACCCTTCGCAGAGAATCTGGGGATTGAGCCGACCCGACCCGAATATCGATCATCGAAGGGTACCAATATTACAAACCTTCTTTCGCCGACACGGTGTCACATTGCCTGTGACCCAAAATGCCGCAGACTATCAGGCCGGCGACCTGGTGACCTGGATGTTGCCGGGTAACCTGCCGCACATCGGCATTGTCAGTGATCAACTCGATCAGGACCGTGGTACCCCGCTGATTGTGCATAACATTGGGGCTGGTCCAGTTGTCGAGAATATATTGTTCCACTATCAGATTACCGGACACTATCGCTACTGGCCTGAACCCTAGTGGGCCACGCGGTAAATAGTGTAACGATCAGCCGGACCCACTAGCCTGGATTCTGGAGTGGCCGGACTGGTTGATTGATCCAGGCAAATCCCTGACATTCATCGGGATGTCGATAGCAACTCTTGCAGTTTGCTCTTGAGGCCTGTTGACTCATCTGACGTAAATCTTGGCATCCTCTGTGAAGTCGGATACATCCGCTGAGGTCTGACCATGAAAGATCTCGACTTTAAGACGCCCCTCCTGCAACAGTTGAACAAGCACCACAGCATCGATAAATGTGTAGTTATCCATTTCCAGTCCCTGTGTGAAGCTGGATCTGTCCCAGGCTATGCCGTTGTCATAGTAGTCGTAGCTGACCAGATCATACTTGACCAGACCACTTGAGGTTGAGACCTCTGCGGGATCCGGACTATTGCCAAGCACCCCGAACTGTTTTTGCTCACCCGCATAGTCACCGAAAGAGGCGATGATATGGCTTGGCACGATATAGTCATAGGCAAATGAGAGATGTCCCAACCAGTAGTTGTTTTGGTCCAGGCCGGCATAGCCGTTGGTATTCTCTTCGAACCAGTTACCCACCAGCCGGCCACTGATATCATGATCGATCTTTCCACCGATGGGTTCTACCGTACGCAGGGACTTGGCAATCAGGGTGGCACGGATGGTATCGTTAAAGTAGTCAAATGGATCCGGTGTGTGAATCTTCCAGGGCTCTGCCGTGTAACTGCTGGGATTGATGAATCCGCTCAGGGTCATGTTGTAATCCACCAGATTGTAATCCACTGAACCGGAATAACTGCCCAGCACTTCTCCCGCGGTGACTGAGATGCTGGTGTTGACATATTGACCATCGGTCGGTGCGTGGGGAGTCAGTTTGTCAGAGAGGTTATCCACATGGATGTAGATCGATTGCAGACTGTTTGCGTGATCGACAACAAACCGGTAGTCATCATTGTTGAAATTGCCCATGTGTTGAATACTGGTCACGGTGCCATCAGCCGGAGCATAGACATCGATCACTATGGTTTCATTCTCACCGAAATCGGGGGCCACATAGTATTGGTGATCGATCGGCGTGACATGGTTACCGATCATCCCTCCGAGCGGGAGGATGAACTCGATCTTCGACAGGTCCAGGGGTGGGAAATTGAAGAGCACTGACTGATTGTCGGTATCCGGTGTTGTATCATCTACCGTGTCGGTATCAGTTTGGGTATCGCTGTCACTATCGTCACCACTTCCACCACCGCCTCCACAACCGATCATCAATAACAGAAGCACCCCAAGTAACCAAACAACGCTTCTGTTAGCGGCCTGATTTGCAACAGCGGAGGTGGACATGGCGCACTCCCCTTATGGTGATCTGATAACCCTAATGGAAGTATAGACCTACCTATCATGTGGTTTTTAAGTCTCTGTCAGCAGACTGTTTGCCCCCGCTACCCCCTCTAAAACGAGGCACAAGCTGACCTAACCACTGCCAACGACCGTTCTCCATCATGAGCAGCGAACAGCCTATAAACACCGATTTACAGCGCAACAGCGGCGTTCAATCCGGGTTTTTCAGTGAAAAACCGGGACCCGCCAATTTGGCATATAAATTTTCTATAAATAACAGCCAGTTATCAACCACCCCATGAATTGACACGACAATTTGTCATGTTCTTGGTTTGTATTGGCTTTCTGCCGTTTAATTTTTTTCCATAGAAGACAAAGGGATATCTCCACCATTCCATACCTGGCATAGGGATTGCTGTTTTTACATGAATCAGTTCGCACGTTTGCAATAAAAACCGACATAACAGCGTGTAGTACCAATCGGGCTTGCTTACTGCCAACAGTGAATCGATGCCGGCTGGCATCGTGAGCTGTAATGAAACCAATTGATAACTGACACAGGCCATGGGGTGACCTAGATGATGAAACAGTGGCTCATTCAAATAGAGCAGTGGTTGTTCGGTGAAGATAAAAAACAGCAGAAGCCTGAACTGAGTAGTTCCGATGAGCCCAATCCCGTCCGCAGGCGACTCTTCAGGCAGGTTGCCATTGGTGCCGCCGGTGTCACCGGCACTGCAGGCTTGGCAAAGAGTGTTGTCGATGCCGTCCCGGAGCCCGACCTGAAGAAGAAATACCGCCAGGATGCCTTGCAAGGAGAGACAGAACTCAGTGAGAGAGAATATGTGGTCATGACCAACCAGGAGAAGGAGGCAATGCTGCAATCGTTCATTGATAACTACAACAATAAATCCTGAACAGCATGAGATGGTTCACGCCTATTTGATAGCCACTCGATCAGAGGACAACCATGCCGAAACAAGATTCGAGCAAAACAAAAGATAACAAACTCACCAGCCGCCGGGATTTCCTGCGTAGTGCGGGAAATTACACGGTGGCCTCACTCTCCGGCGCAGCGATGCTGCTCTCCGATCCAAAACCGGCAAAAGCCAATGTGACCTGGGAGGAGCATTTCCAAAAAAATTATCGACTGATGACAGACGAGGAGAAGCAGCAGGCCATCGAACGCCTCGAAACCCGCTATACCGAAGAGTACGGTAAGCCGGTAACGGTCGATGGCAGCCCATCCATGGAGGGGGTTCTGTTTGGATATGCGCTGAATATTCAGAAGTGTATTGGTTGTCGTCGATGCGTAAAGGCCTGTGTGGCTGAGAACAATCAGTCCCGTGGTGATGAGCAGCAGATCGAGTGGATCCGGGTACTCCGCATGGAGAAGGGAAAGTTCTCAGAAGCGGACAGGGACCAACATGGTTACCCGGAATCCTTTGGCGTTCAGGTGGGCGGGAATGCCTACAAACCTGCCGGTGTGGTGCTGGAAGGCCAACACTACTACGAACCGGATCAGGTTCCGGAAAAAGATGCCTTCTATTTTCCCATGCAGTGCATGCAGTGCGAGAAGCCACCATGCGTCAAGGTCTGCCCGGTACGTACAACCTACCGTGACCCGGATGGTATCGTTGTCATCGACTACAACTGGTGCATTGGTTGCCGCATGTGTATCGGTGCCTGCCCCTACTGGGCAAGACGCTTCAACTGGGGTGAACCCAATCTACCCAAGGAGGAGATGAATCCTGTCACTCACTATCTTGGAAATCGACCACGTATGAAAGGGGTTGTGGAGAAGTGCTCCTTCTGCGTTCAACGCACCCGCAAGGGCCGCTGGACGGCCTGTGTCGAGGTCTGTCCGGTTGGTGCTCGCAAATTCGGCAATCTGCTCGATCCGAACAGTGAAATCCGCAAGGTTCTGGCCAAGAAGAAGGTCTTCCGACTGCGAGCAGACCTCAACACCTATCCAAAGTTCTTCTACTACATGGATTAATCGGAGATCCCCTAATGCGTTTTCTTCATTTTGTGGTCGATTACCTCAAGGCAGGATTTACCGGCGGCATCCTATTCTGGCTCTGGATGCTGTTTCTGCTGTTTTTCATCATGCTCTGGGGTTATGGCGAGTATATACAGATCGTCAATGGCATGATTGTCACCAATCTTAACGATCAAGTCACTTGGGGTTTCTATCTGGCCAATTTTGTCTTCATGGTGGGTGTGGCGGCCGCTGCAGTGACCGTGGTTTTTCCCGCCTATGTCTATAAGCACAAAGAGCTTCATCGGGTCGTGGTGCTGGGTGAAATGATCGCCATTGCGGCAGTCGTCATGTGTCTGCTGTTCGTGATTGCACACATGGGCAGACCGGACCGATTGTGGCATATCCTTCCGGTCATCGGTATTTTCAACTTTCCCCATGCCATGCTGACCTGGGATGTGATTGTACTCAATGGCTACCTGCTACTGAATATCATCGGCGGTTACTACTACCTCTATACAAAATACAGTGGTGGTGAGATCAACAAGTCCTTCTATCTGCCGGTTGTCTATATTGCGATTGTCTGGGCATTGAGTATCCACACGGTTACTGCCTTCCTGATCAACACCATGCCGGCGCGTCCCATGTGGTTCCATTCGATGATGCCGATCAAGTTCATCACCACCGCTTTTGCTGCCGGTCCGTCACTCATCATTGTCGTGTTTTTACTGGTACGCCGTTTTACCCCCATGAAAATCGCAGATGAAGTCTTTCATCTACTCTCTCAGATCGTGGTCTGGTGTCTCGGTATTGCGCTGTTTCTGACCATGTCGGAAATCGTCACTGAACTCTACCCCTCGACCGAACACTCCCTGGGCCTGCAATATCTGATGTTCGGACATAATGGCCTGGATCGTCTGGTGCCCTTCTTCTGGACGGCACTCTCGCTGATGGTGGGGTCCTTCATACTGCTTCTGATCCCCAGCATAAGGAAAAACCTGAAGCTGCTACCGTTCATCTGCATTGCCGCATTTGTCGGTATCTGGATCGAAAAAGGTATGGGATTGATGCTGCCCGGCGTGATTCCAACCCCGATTGGTGAGTTTGCTGAATATACCCCAAGCCAGATTGAGTTGATGGTGGTGGGTGGTATCTGGGCAATTGGTTTCTTCCTGCTCACCTTCATGCTGAAAGGTGCGGTGGCCGTACTGCAGGGAGAGGTTCGTTACAGATCCAAAACCAGCGAGCCAGCAGTTTCGAAGCAGCAGGCCGAAGCGGCAACCTGAGTGAATGAAGCTTGGTATGAACGGGCAAACTCGATTGGAGAAAAATATGACATGCTATCGATTCCCTCAAACACTCTTTGGTTTGTGCCTGCTGCTGTTTCTTATCACTACCCCACTGCATGGCACAGAAAACCAGACTGACCAGGAGTGTTTCGAGAGCCGTGACGGCATGTCACAGGTCAAGGTAGAGGAAATCAGCCCAGGGCTGGTTAATGTCAAGTGCTCATCAACAACTGGAGGAGTGCTCTGGTGGGGTGACCCGTTCGCTGGCACCATCCCCATGGGAGACATGGATATCGAGGCGGACTACTCCACTGAAGAGGCGGTGGTGAAACCCCGTGAGCCAGAACTCGATAAGAACAAAATGTTGACGATCTGCAGTATGGCCTGTCACGACGGTAATTATGTGCCGATTCCCCATAGCAAAAGTCCGCGTCGACTCAAGATGCACCTGGACACGGTACCAGACGCCTTGAATTTAAAGCATGGCAAAGGAAACATCTGGTGCCTGGATTGTCACCATCTGGTGGAACGCACCAAACTGATCGACAACTTCGGATACTCGATCAGTTTCAACCAGCCTCAGAAACTCTGCGGAAAATGTCATGGGCAGGTCTATCGGTCCTGGCGGGATGGTCTGCATGGCAAACGGATCGGCATGTGGGACAAGGGAGGCAAAAAACGTTGGTGGGTCTGTACTGAATGCCATAACCCACACGACGTTGAACAGGAGGAGAGAAACTCAGGCTTTGCTCAGTTACGCCCTGAACCGGCACCAAACCTGCCCAAGGGAATGGACAATGCGAACCATGAACGAATGCATCATGGCCCACACTCTGGTGGAAATGCGCATGAGTGATTCTGCAGGCTGAACCAATGCAATCATTTAACACTTGATAAATCCGGTGATGTCAAAGAAAGCCAGGCTGTTTAACCCATATTTGGAACCTATCCAGTTTATACGCGGAAAATTGTCATGATAAGTCAAACCAGAATGATCAGCGCAACTCTATTTGTCGCCCTATTGATGATATCGGTCTCTGTACTGGCTATGGATCCTGCGACGCTCTATCACGAACGAACCTGCATTGCCTGCCACGGTGCTGAAGGCAAGCAGCCTGTGATGGAGGAATATCCAAAACTCGCCGGTCAAGCTGAGGCTTATCTATTGACTCAAATGAAGGATATCAAGAACGGTTACAGGACAAACGCACATTCCGTTGCCATGCAAAATGTTATGCATCTTGTGAGCGACGAAGAGATTGCCGTATTGGCAAAATGGCTTTCGTCTCTACCTGAATGAGTTATCCATCCTACTACTGTCGCTGGGTTGAACCATCTGCTTCAAGCAGACCAGGCATCATCAACCAGATCAGCGACCTGTTGATAATAGGTATCCCGATCCAATCCAAGGATAGTGGCACCGAAGATTTCTGCATCGTTTGCTGTCGCGAGATCGCCGTAATTGACCAGCACCAACTGATAGAGAATGAGCTTGGGAAGATCGTCGTGTCGGTTTTCAAAATGGTTATGGATCAAGATGGTATAGCCGTCATCGGGATTTTCGGAGACCGGCTCCGTCCTGGCAAACATACCGGGTTCGATACCCTCGGAGACAAACCTGAGGGTCACCGGATAGCGGACGGATTTTCTGTCTTCGAGCATCTGAAGCACAGTCTGGTAGTCAATTACTGGCGCATAGCGGTTGCGTATATCTTCCGCTTTTTCACGAGCGTGCAGCGAAACCGCGCTGTGGACAACCTTTCCCGCTCGTTTTTTGACCTTGGGCTTATCATCTGTCATGACAATCTCACAAAATTTTCTACAAATAAGGATTACGCATGCCTGAGTACACACTGAAGTTTAGCGAAGATCCTATAGAGGAATCCAGAGTTCGCACCATGGATGAGATAAATCAGTTCATCCATATGATGGATGGCAAATCCTTGGCCGTGGTTACCCTCGATGATAGACAAAGTGATCTATGGGACACAGAGGGTGATGTAGACTATCAGGATCAGTACGGAGAGCAGATCATCAGCCAGATATCAGATAATGACACTGAAACATTGCTCATCAGAAACTGTCATGGACTTCCCCTGGCATTGGGTGTGAAAAATCATACTCATGGCTGGCAAGGCATTGGCATTGAAAAACGACTTCGCTTCGAAGTCGCCAGGATGTTTCAAAACGACGAGACAGAGTTCGATTGAGCATAAGACTTACACAGATTTTTGTTAGCCTCAGAGGTTGATATGAAAAAATCAAAACACATTGGTAGATCTGTATTCCTTCTGATCGCCACAATTGCAATTTCCAGCGCTAATGCGGAAAATTCAGATAGCAATCTTGCCACTCTCTACCTGGCAAAAGCCTGTGCAGGTTGCCATGGGGTCGATGGCAGAACACCAACAACACCCTATTACCCAATCATTGCAGGGCAAAACGAGGCTTACATTTACAATCAGTTGAGAGATTTCAAGGACGGCAGCCGATCAAACAGTATGTCAACTGTGATGACAGGCATTATGAGCGCAGTCAGTGAGCAGGAGATACGTTTCATTTCTGCTTGGCTTTCCAAGCAGTAGCCGTTTCGGTCAGCTTGCTTTATAACTATTCTCATCCAGTTCGTAGCGCTTGATCATACGGTAGATACTTCGCTCACTGATACCCATAACTTCGGCCACTTTGCCCCGACGCCCTGAGTATTTCTTTAGCTGATAGGATAAGTAGTGCGCCTCCAACTCCTCCATGGATGGATCGTGATCAAAACTCAGGGTGACAACCCCTTCACTCTTGCCAAGCACACGGCTAAACGAAAAATGCTCAGGCTTGATGACCTGTCGGTCTCCGGAGAGAATGATCGCCCTTTCGATTACATTCTTCAGTTCTCTGATGTTTCCTGGCCAGTCATAGGAGACCAGCGAACGAACCGCGGATGATGAAAGGTTCTTGCTTACACGTGTCGAGAAAGTGTGATTCTTTACAAAGTGCGCCGCCAATTCGGGTATGTCGTCACGTCTGTCCCGCAATGGCGGTATGACGATATTGAAAGCATTGAGTCTGAAAAACAGATCGGAACGAAACTTCCCTTCTACCGACATGGTCTCCAAATCCCGATTCGTAGCAGCGACAATTCTGACATTTGCTGTCAGATCCTTGGTGCTTCCCAGCCTCCTGTATTGTCCAGTTTCGAGTACACGCAGAAGTTTCGCTTGACCGCTACTGTTGATCTCTCCAATTTCATCGAGAAACAGAGTGCCCCCCTCTGCCCCTTCGATCAATCCTTTTTTCTGCTTGTCTGCACCGGTAAATGCGCCTTTTTCATGTCCGAATAATTCAGATTCAAACAGGTTTTCCTGAAGTGTACAGCAGTCAACAGCAACATAGTTGTGCTTCTTTCTATGACTGTGGGCATGGATTGCCCGTGCCACCAGTTCCTTTCCCGAACCACTCTCGCCCTGTATCAGTACAGTAATATCGTTTGGCGCCACAGCACCGATCATCTGTTTCAGTTCAGCCATTGCAGTGCTGTTCCCCACCAGGGAGGAGTTTCGCTGGATACTCTGCTCCAACTGCCTTTTGCAAAACATGTGGTCTCTGCGCAAGGCAGCATTATCGAGTGCCCGCTCAACGGTTATTGTCAATGTATCGAGACTGACTGGCTTTAATATGTAATCCACTGCGCCGGCCTTTATCGCACTTACAGCGTCGCGCACCGAACCAAATGCTGTCAAAACAATGACAGGATAGTTGACAGATATCTTTTCAATATACTCAAGGCTATTGGCATCAGGCAGACGAGCATCAGTTAATATCAATGCAGGCTCATACTTTTCCAGATAGTCCATTACACTGTGCCAACGACTCAGCCCTTCAACCTCATAGTCCAAATTCGACAGATGCTGGATCATTAAGGTTCTGAGTGTATCGTCATCCTCTACTACAACGAGTTTGGCTTTCATCTATCCCCCTCCAGTTCATGCTCTGCATTCGGCAGTATGACAGTAAACACACTGCCAACAGAAACTTCACTGGTCACTTTTATGGTTCCACCATATTTTTCTATTATCGCCAAGCTGATCGAAAGACCTAAACCCGTACCTTTGACATCGTCGGCACGACGTGAAAAAAACGGATCAAAAATATAGGGTAGATCTTTAGGCCGGATCCCAGCACCGGTATCAGAGAAAACCATCTGGACCTTATCCTCAACGATCGAGCAGGTTACCGTTAAAATGCCACCACCAGGCATGGCATGAAAGGCATTCTGCGAAAGATTGAGGGCTACCATCCTGATTTCACTGTCAGAAGCCAGGACCCGGAGGCCCTCATTTTTATAATTCTCTTCAATTGAGATATTCGCCTCATCAGCCTGCCATCTGATCAGTGCAAGTGTATCGTTGATAGCGGCAGCAACATCGACAAGTTCCATGTATTCCTGGGGCAAAGCACCGAGCTTCAATAATTTACCGGTGATCTCAATACAGTTGTTGATCTGATCATCAATCAGTTCAAAGTTTTGCTTGATCCCATCAGTGAAGTTGTTGCTGACAACAATTTCGTTCTTGGTCGCATCCATTGCCAATTTCAGCGAAGCCAGAGGATTATGAATCTCATGAGCTACCCCGGTAGCCAAACGCCCTAATTCAGAGAGTTTCTGTTCCTGGGAATATTTAACCGCTTTTTCAAGATCCCGAATCGATTCAACAATCAGAGTCTTCTCCTTCCCGCCTTGCTGAATCGTCATCGGCGCCGCAATAATCTCCACCTCAAAGGTAGTAAGATCCGAACGGTGGTGTTGATGCACCACCTTGATCGGCTTTTTACACCGAGACACTTCATGAATCGGGCAGTTGATCAAGGTCGGTGGACAGGGTTTGTTGGCGTTGTGGGTTACACCGTAACAGGTTGCGCCAACCTCCAGCTTGTCCTCAAGTCGGTGCTGTTCACAATAGGCTTTATTGACAAGCACCACCTTGAAGTCTTCATCAATAATCCTGATACCATCGGGGATGGCATCAACCAGTGCCTGTAGGAACCCCCGCTGCTCTTCCAATTCAAGCAGCTTCTCCTGTAATCGCTCCGCCATCAGATCAAAGGTGGAACCGAGTCGGCTGAGTTCATCTGCCCCCTGCATCTCAACACGGGTTTGTAAATTCCCATCAGTCAACGCCTGACTCGCGTTTTTGAGCTGTTTGACTGGTCTGAGAATATGGCTGTGTATGAACCACCAGCCACCTGCCAGATTAAGTATCACGATCAGGGATCCGGCACTCATCAGCATCAGCGTGGTGGTACTTACCTTGTGTCTGAGCGAACTGGCGTCGTAGTCGACATAGAGTATGCCGTTGATCGGATTCTGCTCTGCCGGACCATGACACTCTTTGCAGGCTGGCTTGTTGTGCACCGGATTGATGCTGCGCAGCAACTCCTGCTGTGACTCACTCTCTATGAACCGGGTTGTTTGAAGACTCTCCAGATAGGGATTTTCCAGTTTTTTACCGAAATCCCCATCACGACTGCTGAAACGGATTTCACCTGCCGGGTTAGTGATAAAAACCCGCACGATATCCTTCTGCTCCCCGAGCTTTTGCACCATATCACTCAATCCGGGCAGGTCGCGCTTGAGCATGGCGTTCTCCAGGGAGACCTGCAGCAACTTGTTGACCTGATTGGCGGTCTCCGCTCGCGCCCCTTCCAGTTCCGATTGGTAGATCGGTATATAGAGTAAAAGAAATACCAGGGTGCTTAAGACAAGACCTGATGTGGTACCGAGGATGAATTTTCTATTCAGGCTTTCGTTTATCCAGTTCATCACTTGTAACAACTCGGTTGCTCAGGATCCGATGTTTTGATTGTAATATTAAAAAAATCCCGTTTTTCTGACAATTTGTCATGTTTCCAGTGAGAATCCAACGATTCTTTTCTCCTTTTTGCCTCTGATTCAGCCCTTTGGCTTGTGTTTTGCTCATAAATTGGAAATCTGAACGCCATACCCTATCTGGAGGAGAAGCGAGAATGAGAAAAATAAATACAATTTCCGGTTTCCACATCACAATGCTGCTGCTGTGGGTCTTTTTATGGTTACCAATTATGGGCTTAGCGGAACCTGCCAATAGCCTCGGTGAATCGCTACGCGAATCTCTCCAACAGCAGGGATGGCAACAGTACACTGCTGAGGATGGTAGTGTTATCTATCGACAACCGAAGAAAGATGCGGCGACTGACATTCCGTCAGGAAACAGGGAAACAGGCGAGATACGCAAATTTGGAGAAGCACTGCAGAGCCATGGCTGGCAGGTTGAATGGGATGCAGATAACACATTGATCTTAAAACCAGCAACGCCCCCTACCACCTCTGGGAATAACCTGAATCCATCTCAACAGCCCCCCGCAGCTCCTACGCAGACTATGAAAGACGATCTACCAAGTGACATGTCAGGTTTTAAATACTGGCATATCGAGCGGGATCAGGGGGGAGCACTACTTTTTCGCCCTGTGGAACTCTCTGCGTTAGAACAGCAAACCAAAGCAGCGAGAACCATTCAATCGACAGAGTGCCGCATTGATCAATTCCAACTGACCAACGGATCGCTGCCGGTTGATCAGTGGTCAGAAGCACAGGATGTTGCAAAGCAGTGGCTCAAGACAGAGGGGGTGGCCGGGCTTCAGGTGGGCCGTATCCGTAAGATAAATCGCATCTATCTGGTCAGTATTGTCGGAGAGTCTGCGCCCTATCCATTGAAACACCAGCTGGTAATTCGTGCTTCCGACGGCTCGGTCATGCTAATTGAGTAACGATCGAGATAAAAAAACCTAAACACAATCCCTCTCTCGATAGGGACTGTTCTGTACGAAACCGTTCTGCCTTGCTGAGGCTCTGTTGCTACTCAGCAGAGCAGAATGGATTTGCTGCTGCTGTCATTGGAAAACCGATTCACCACGGTATAAAGGGATTACCCGTGTACCAGAGCTTGATTGACCCTATTTATTAGGGTCTGTTAAGCGGTATGAGTGGTGGTTGGTAAACATCCTCCTGCCACTCTCCGCATTGGATACACTGACAGATTTCATCGTGCCAATCGCCCTGTATGACGAATTGTCAGTCAATCAAAATCTTATCTGAAGCTGAAATATAAACTGATAAATATCCTCTAAGCGAATGAAAAATAATATTTAAATTCCATCTCAATCAAACTCCTGGACGATATTCCAATCACTACGGGTTTAAACCCACTCAGGAACACATGACAAATCGTCAGAGTAACCGATTCAGCTATTCTTTTGGATCGAGCTTTAGAATCAAAAAAAACCCTTATAAATCAATTAAAAAAAACTAAAACCTATGCACTGGCATAACCCTTGCGTTGTAACAGATGCCAACCCGTACTGATAACAATGACGAATCGAGGAGGGTTTTAGAATGCGGCTGTTAGCTACTGCCTGCACCGGTCTGTTTGCATTACTTCCACTACAGCTCATCGCGGGGTATCCCGTAGCTGGTCTAGAGCCTTCAAAACGGCCAATCAACGCACCGGTCATCACACAGGTATCGCGTGATAAGGCTTGGTACCAATCATCCTTGACAGGTGTTGAGCAACCCTACCCCAGGAGTCTCCACTTCCTTGACAATCAAGGTAACTGGTACACGCCTTTCACCCGGCCCGGAATGACAGGTCCCTATGATATTCGGCAATGGCATCAGTAGCGTTGGTATCAGACTTAGAACCAAGTTCAATTGATGTGGCGACTACAAAGCAGTGAACGGTTCTTTTATTTAAAGGTTATAAAAATTTACTACAACTTGAGGCGAAAATTATGAAAATTATTCGAATGCCAAACCTGAAAGGAGTGATCAAAGCGATGGGGATGGTCGTAGCACTTGCTGTTGCCCCACTCGCTAGCGCAGGCATGTCCGGTATGGGTGGCATGTCCGGTATGAGTGGCATGGGCGGTATGGGCGGCATGTCCGGTATGAGCGGCATGGGTGGCATGTCCGGTATGAGCGGCATGGGCGGCATGTCCGGTATGAGCGGCATGGGCGGTATGTCCGGTATGAGCGGCATGGGCGGCATGTCCGGCTACTTCAAGATTACCCCCCAGGGACAGATTTTCTTCTACCCAGCTAGCGGTATGAGCGGCATGTCCGGTATGAGCGGCATGGGTGGCATGTCCGGTATGAGTGGCATGGGTGGCATGTCCGGTATGAGTGGCATGGGTGGCATGTCCGGTATGGGTGGCATGTCCGGCATGGGCGGTATGTCCGGCATGGGCGGCATGAGCGGTATGTCCGGCATGGGCGGCATGAGCGGTATGTCCGGCATGGGCGGTATGTCCGGTTACTTCAAAATCACTCCCCAGGGACAGATCTTCTTCTACCCGGCTAGCGGTATGTCTGGCATGAGTGGCATGTCCGGAATGGGCGGCATGAGCGGAATGTCCGGCATGGGCGGCATGAGCGGAATGTCTGGCATGGGTGGCATGAGCGGCATGTCCGGGATGGGTGGCATGTCCGGAATGTCAGGTATGGACGGCATGTCAGGTATGAGTGGCTGGCGTTAATCGACTGTAGGTAATTGATTTACCCAGTCATAACACTCCCAAGAGCGCAGGGATGCGCTCGAATCCAATTACTCCAATTTCATATTTTCCAATAGGGCTTCATCTGAGGAAGATCTAATGATTTTACCCATCAGGACCTTGATTCCACTGTTATTACCGTTGCTGCTATCAATCGATCCGGTGCTTGCCCGTGATATCGGCCCTGAGGATTATGAACGATCACGCTGGCACCCGATTCACTTCAAGCCTGATATCGATAACGCAAGCAATGAACAATGTCTCAGCTGTCATCAAGAGATACTTGACAGGAAGGTCCTGAATCAGTCACCAGCAGGCATTACTTCGACAGAAGTTTTGGCCTGGTATCAAACCCTGTCGACTTATGAAGGAGAGCAGGAGACCTTTCATCGCCGTCATCTGGTGACACCGATGGCAATGGAACTGATGGATTTAAAATGCAATACCTGCCACCAGGGTAACGATTTAAGAGAAGAGGCAGCGAACCCTCCAGACCATAGTAACCAGGATCTGACGCTTCGCAAATCGGTCAATCCGGACATCTGCCTGATGTGCCATGGGGCGATTGCTTACGAGTTGATGGGACTTCCCGCGCCTTGGACGGAGTCTCGAAAAAACTTTCAAAACAACTGCCTTCTCTGTCACTCCTATATCCGCACTGAACGGCACCAGGTCAACTATTTGAAAGCGGACGCCATCGAGGCCGCCGGCAAAGCGAATTCAGACGTCTGTTACGGCTGTCATGGTGGTCGTCAATGGTATCGCATTGCCTACCCCTACCCCAGGCACCCCTGGAAGAGCATGTCGAGCATCACCCCAGGATGGGCCAGAGATAGACCAACCGAATCGGAACCCAGGTTCCAGAAAGAGATCCAGCAAGCGGCAAACTAGCAACCGCTGACAGTGTGAGGTACGGATGAGTATAGAAAAACTGACCCAGAGTCTGAATAAGCGATTGAACCTCTCCCGGCGTTCATTTCTGAAATCTGCGGCCGTGGGCGGTGCATCAGTGGCTGCCGGTGGTTTGGTGGAAATGAAGACCGCCAAGGAGGCCAAAGCATTTGCCTACGAACCCTATCCGACAGACGACCAACTCGAAACAGTGGTAACCAGCTGTGCCCATAATTGTGGCTCCAGGCATATGCTGGTCGCGCATAAGTGGAAAGATGTCATCGTACGTCTCTCCACAGACGATGGTCGTTACCAACGGGATGGCCATTTCGGTAAGGACGATAACGAAGAACCACAACTGCGAGCCTGCCTTCGAGGGCGCTCCTATCGGCAACGGCTCTACTCTGCTGAACGTCTGCTCTACCCGATGATGCGGGTTGGCAAGCGGGGTGAAGGGAAATTCAAGCGCGTCTCATGGGATGAGGCCCTGACCCATGTAGCCAGCAAAATGGTCGAGATCAAGGACACTTACGGTCCGACTGCTCTGGTGGATCAGAGTTATGCGGGTGCCTCCTACGGGGTGCTTCATAAATCCGATCAGATCGAGGGTCTGCTGGGTCGTTTTCTGGGCATGTTTGGCTGTCGAACAAGCTCTTGGTCGGTACCCTCCTACCAGGGAACCACCTTCAGCTCGCGTATGACCTTCGGCACCATCGAGGATGGCAATGAGGATGATACCTTCGCCCATTCGAAACTGATGATCATGTGGGGTTGGAATCCTGCCTACACCTTCCACGGCGGCAATACCTTCATGTATATGCGCATGGCTAAGCAGCGTGGCTGTAAGTTTGTCTTGGTCGACCCCCAATATACCGACTCTGCAGCAGCCTACGATGCCTGGTGGATTCCGATTCGACCGAATACGGATGCCGCCATGATGGCCGGGATGGCCCACTATATTTTCACTAACGATCTGCACGACCAGGAGTTCATCGACCAGTTCTGCCAAGGTATGGACGCCGGGACGATGCCTGAGTGGGCCAAGGATAAAGAGAACTTCAAGGACTATATCCTGGGCAAATATGACAATGAACCCAAAACACCGGAATGGGCTGCGGAAATATGCGGTGTGCCAGCTGAAGACATCATCAAGCTGGCGGATATGTATGCCCGCACCAAACCTGCCGCACTGAAGGCATCATGGGCACCGGGAAGAAACGCCTACGGTGAACAATACAACCGTATGGCTGCAGCCCTGCAGGCGATGACCGGGAATATCGGCATCCTCGGTGGCTGCGCTGAAGGTGTGGGCAAGGCCTGGCATGCCGAAGCGGTAGCCTACCCGTACGATCAATACTCGAATATCTGGTTTCAATCCATCAAATCTGATCGCTGGGCTCACTGTGTACTCAACTATCCGAATGTAAAAAGAGAAGAGATCGGACTGTGGCCCCGGCAGGACGATACCGACGGACAGATACCCAATATCAAAGGCATCTTCTGGCAGGGCTCCGATTGGTTCAATCAACTTACCAATATCAATAAAGAGATTGAGGCGATCAATAAGCTGGAACTGGTGGTCTGCATGGACTCAACCATCACTCCCTCCGGCTTGTATGCCGATGTTCTGCTACCCATAGCCACGCACTTTGAGCGCCACGATGTAGCCCTGCCCTGGTATAAAGGACACTACTACATTCATCGCCCCAAGGTTATTGAGCCGATGGGAGAATCGAAAACCGATTTTCAGGTTTTCACTGAACTCGCCTACCGAATTGGTGGCAATGTTTTTGGGCAGGCCTTCAATCCAAAAGCAAACCGCGACTACTTTCACATCAATGACAATGTGGATGAGGCCTACCTGAAGGAGTGGTGGGATCAGAAAGTGATTGGTCATCAGCATGTGGATATGTCCTGGGATGAGTTCAAACAACGAGGCGTCTATAAATTCAAACTCGACCAACCGCACGTTGCCTTCAGGGAACAAATAGAGAACGGGAAAGCGTTCCAGACTCCCTCTGGCAAGATTGAAATACTGGCCTCACAACTGGCACAGATCACCGACTGGAAGAAAACCATGTATGGTTATGAGATCCCCTACATCCCTAAATGGATCGAGCCGTGGGAGTCGCTGAACAGTCCAAAGACCAGTGAATTTCCTTTTCACCTGATCTCACCCCATCCTCGTTGGAGAACCCACTCCATATTCAACAACTGCAGCTGGTTACGTGAGACCTATGAACAAGAGGTGACCCTGAATGCCGCCGATGCAAAACAACTCGGTATTAGAACCGGTGATACAGTTGAAATCTGGAACGACCGTGGCCGGGTTGTGGTACCGACCTATGTTACAGAACGCTGCATGCCAGGAGTGGCGGTACTGCACGAGGGAGTATGGATCGATCTGGACTCTGAGGGTGTCGACCGGGCGGGTAACCCGGACATGTTGACACTGGATGAGCCAAGTCCAGCCGGAGCATTTGCCTACAACACTGTTTTATGCAACATCAAGAAAACGGATCTGGAGCATCGGCCTGGCTGGGACCAGTTGGCCACATCCCGAGCACATGTGTTTAGGCGTGACCTTTAGTCCTGGAGGAGAGATCGATGACAAGTAAACAAGACAAGGCCAGGATTAAAGCCGCGGTAAAACGCCGTAAGCGTGAGACCTACACACCGGTTGTCCCGGATAAGCAGCTTGGATTTGTGCATAACAATGTGGACTGTATCGGCTGCCGGGCCTGTGAAATCGCCTGTAAAGACAAAAACGGCCTGTCGGCAGGGCCAAGATTCAGACGGGTTCAATATATCGAAGGTGGCACCTATCCGGACGTCTATGCCTATAAGGTCAATATGTCCTGCAACCATTGCGAATCACCCGCCTGTCTTCCCACCTGCCCTACCGGGGCGATCTTCAAACGCAAGGCGGATGGCATCGTCGATATCGATTCGACCCTATGTATCGGTTGTCGGCGTTGTGAAGCGGCCTGTCCTTTTGGTGCACCACAGTTCGATCCAGGCGACAATATCGTCAAGAAGTGCAATATGTGCGTTGACGAGATCGAAGCGGGACGTAAACCGTATTGTGTTATGGCGTGCATGATGCGGGTGCTGGACATCGGATCCATCGATGAAATCTGGAGAGGCAGTCTGGAGACTGTGGCAATCGGTCCCGCAGACAAAGTCTCAAAACAAGTCAAGAATATGGCCAACATTGAGCTGACCAAACCATCGATCGGTTTTGTGGCGCACAGCAAAGGTAAAGTCAAATAATGAATCAACAGGCTGATCCGAACCACGAGACGAATAAAACGCAGATCAAAAGCTTTTTACAAGCGATAGCGGGTGACGTGTTGATGCTGACCCGCTTACACGCCAGGGAACCGGATACGGCACTGCTTGAGCTATTGGTGGAGTATGAATTCCCCAACACCATGGCTCTGAACCTGGTCAGTGACGAGGGTAAACAGGCCAGCCAGTTCATGCGGCATGTGGTTGAAACCATGCCTTCACAGTTCGATGATGAGTATCTTGATACGCTGGCGGCAGACTTTGCAGATATCTATCTGAATCATAGCCTGCAGGCTTCGCCACTGGAATCCGTATGGATCGATGAAGAGAAGCTGACCTGTCAGGAGAGCATGTTTCAGGTTCGAGCCTGGTATGAGAGCTATGGCCTGCAAGCGGAAAACTGGCGAGTCCGCCCAGATGATGACCTGGTATTGCAACTACAATTCATCGCTCACCTGTTCTCGATCTCTGATTCGATAGAAGAACTCGAAGATGTTGCACGATTCATGGATGAGCACCTACTGCGCTGGCTTGGACAGTTCTCATCGCGAGTGGCCCATCGTTCTGCAACACCCTACTACTCAGGTATCGCACTATTGACCGGGGCTTATTGCGAAGAACTCAGAGATCTCATCGCTACGATCACCAATCTGCCCAGGCCATCCGCGGAGGAGATCGATGAGAGAATGAAGCGTGACACGATGAGTCAAGAGGTGACATTGAGTTATATGCCAGGTATTGGCCCCGCAGTATAGTACGCCTGATATGCCTTTTCTCAAGGATTTGTTCAATCGGGTACGCGAGGAAGAGAAGTTACCGGTTGTCGACCCGGAGCGATGTGTCCATAGCCTGATTGAGATCGCCAGCTGTTCGTCCTGCGTGGAAGTCTGTCCTACAAAGGCCTGGGCCCTGGATGACGAAGCTCTGCTGTTCGATGCGTCTGTTTGTGATGGTTGCGGGCTCTGCCTACCCATCTGTCCTGAAAGCGCCATCTCGATCCAATATGAGATTTTATGTGGCGACTTGGATCTGGGAAAGATCGTACTCTCCACCTGCGAAGAGACTGGAATGAAGGACAACCAAGGCGTGCTGCCCTGCATTCACATGGTCAGTCTCAACGACATACTCAATCTCTACAACCAAGGCTATCTACAATGGGTGATTGCTACTGGCAACTGCTCAGAGTGCCAGCGTGGTTGTAATACTACGCTTTTTGAGCGAATACAACAGGTCAACACTGCATTGGATGAGGAAGGACTTCCTCTCATCGATTATCACGCAACTGATTTCATATCATGGCAGCGTATCCAGTCACTGATGGAGGATACCCCACCATCTGCAAGCCTCAGCCGAAGAGCTTTCTTAAGAGGCGTCCTGGAGAACAGCGTCAATAACCCAACCAGTCACTTTAAACAGAAACAACCAGCAACCACTGCTATTCCACCAGGTAAGTTAATGCCGAATCAGAACAGAACAACAATCTGGCCCTACGTACCTCAGATAAACAGCAAGCTGTGCAATGGTTGTGACGCTTGTGTCAATACCTGCCCACACAATGCGATCGGACTCGTCACCGATAATGACAACTTACTATATGAAATTCGACCTGAAGCCTGCACTGAATGCGGTATTTGCCGAGATGTATGTGAGAAACGGGCGATCACTATCATGAAGTGGACAAAACAGCCGCAACGGACGCTTGCATTGAATACCTTTACATGTGCAAGCTGTGGCAACCCTGCCCATTCACCTTCTGATGATCACCGGTCGCTATGCAGAATTTGTGAGCAAGTAAACCACCAGAGTAACCTTTATCAGGTTATGGATTAACAGTCCGTCGGCTGCAGGACTCATCTATACAGGACCTAAGCCAGACAAATATAACAAGTTCATAACATTTTCCCCCATACTACAGACTTAGCGTCTTTCCTATGCTCTACTTGGACTCAAGGTGCAGTAAGTGGAAATCTAAAATTATGATCAATTGGCATAAACCTGCTCGCTTTTTTCTCCATATTGAAGTTGCCTTATTCTTGATGGTGGCACTCGTCACTACCAGCTGCTCATCTGAAACTCCAGAACCTGAACAACCCACAGTCAATCAGAGTACGCCCAGCAACCAAAATAGGAATTTTGCTCCTGGTTTACCCTGGTTGAATGTTGTACGCCCGCTTACTACTGATGATATGTTAGGTAAGGTCGTTATTCTCGATTTCTGGACATATGGCTGTATCAACTGCATCCACGTACTGGCAGATCTGAAAAAACTGGAGGAGAAGTATGGCCATCAATTACTGGTAATTGGCGTACATACCCCAAAATTCGATAATGAGAAAAACCTGCAAACCCTGAAAAAAATCGTGATCCGATACGCTGTCGATCATCCTGTAATCAATGATGTGAATGGTTTACTCGCCAGCTATTACGGCATGCGCGCCTGGCCCACACGGGTGTTGATCGACCCCAAAGGCGAGGTTCTTGGCAAGGTGGTAGGAGAAGGCCGATATGATCAGATCGACAATAAGATTTCAGAACTTCTAACCCAGCATAAGGCAGTTCTTAACCCCTCCCCGATACCTATAAGGCTGGAGCGTGAAGAAGATGACACCACACTCCTGTCAGCACCGGGAAAAATCACTGTGAACGCTGACTCTATTGCGATAAGCGATTCCCTGAACAATCGAATTATCGTTACCAGTCACAGTGGTAAGATTAAATATATCATAGGCTCAGGTGCCACAGGAAGACTGGATGGCAGCTTTACCAATGCCAGTTTCAACTCACCACAGGGAGTGCTGTTCAACGATAATCTTATCTATGTTGCAGATACCGGCAACCATCTGCTCAGAGTAATAGACCTCGAACACAAAAGCGTCTCTACGATTGCCGGAAACGGAACCTTGGAGCGAAAACGCAGTGGTGAATTTGATGCCAAGTCAATCGGCATGGCCTCTCCTTGGGCGCTCGCTCGATTAGACGACAGATTGTTTGTTGCAATGGCTGGTAGCCATCAGATATGGGTCTACAACATCAGCAACAAGCAGCTAAGTCGTTTCGCAGGATCAGGGCGCGAAGGCATCCTGGATGGTGATGTAGATCAGGCAACCTTCAGCCAACCGAGCGGGCTGAGTATTCGCAATAACTGGCTTTATATCGCTGATTCAGAAGCTTCGGCAATACGACGCATTGACCTGAAAAAGAATCAGATCGAAACACTCGTGGGAACTGGATTGTTCGACTTTGGTGATAAAGATGGCGATCTCCAAAGCGCCAAGTTACAACATGTACTCGGTATCTCGGTGAAAGACCAAAAAGAGATTTACATCGCTGACACCTACAATCACAAACTCAAACGGATAGACCTTGAGTCATCTTCTGTGGAATCCCTGATTGGTGATGGCAAGCCGGGATTTCTTAGCACTATAGATGGTCAGCTGCAGTTAAATGAACCAGCAGGCTTGGCACTTTATAAGGACAAACTCTATATCACGGACACCAACAATGATCGCATCGTTGTATATGACATCGGCAGTGGTAAAACGATGCTTTTGAACATTCAAGCTACCCGCTAATCTTTCTCTCTAGAGATCTTAACTACCCTCAAAACGAAAAAGTGATCGTTCAGGTTTCACCCCGCGATTGATCAGATTGGATTATGGTTCTGTCTAACTAAAAGATAGACATATGAATCATATTCAGGCAAGCATCTGAAGAACAACTTAAGTATATTTAGAGTTACAAAAAGCGTATAATGATGCGGGCAGGGAATCAACATTTTTTGAGCTTTACTCATGACTGCTTCACGCATCACCATTCTGCTGACGGGCATCTATCTTATCACCTCGTTGGCTTTGGTGTGGTTTGTTTGGAACGAGTGGACCACATATCAAACGACAAAAAATGATCTCCTAAACGACTCCAGAATCATGGAATTGCGAAACAATATCGTCCACCTTGATGAGGTATTGACGATGTCTTCCCGCATGGCAGCGGCGACTGGCGACCTGCAGTGGCAGGAACGATATAACAGCTACAAACCAAAACTAGACGCCGCCTTCGTGGAAGCCGTGAGACTTTCGCCCGAACCCTTTAGAGCTAAAGCTGTTTCAGATGCTGAAGCAGCAAATACAAAACTCGTGGAGATGGAGAAAAAATCTTTTGAACTGATTCTACAAGGACGCATAAATGAAGCCAAGGCGCTTTTATTCAGCGATGAATACGAAAAGCAGAAAATTATTTATGCTCAGGGAATGACTCAGTTTGTTTTAAAACACCCCCAGTTTCTCAGACTTGAAGAGTTGCGAGGCATTATCATACATCTGGATGAGGTGTTGACCATGTCCGCTCGCATGGCTGCCGCAACAGGTGATCTGCAATGGGAGAAACGCTATCGTAATTCTGAATCCATATTGGATGCCGCTATCAGAGACGCCATTAATCTTGCACCAGACTCAAGAATAAGTCGCTTGATCTCTAAAACCGATTTAGCCAATAGAAAGCTGGTGGAGATGGAGAATCAATCCTTTAAGCTCATTCAAAGCGGGCTTATTGACGAAGCCAAGGCCATCCTGTTTGGCGACGAATATACTAAACAGAAGTTAATCTATCACCAAGGCATGGATAACTTTTCCAAGGCGCTCTCCAGCCTGTCTCATAAAAATCTCTCTGAGGCTCAGACAGCAGCTTTAGTACGTGTTTTTGTAACAGTACTTCTTCTTTTGTTTCTTATCTTAGCTTGGTTTGTGGTGATACGTGTCGTAACCAATTGGATCAAAACTCTCAGCTATACGAAAGAGTTGAAACATCAGATAACATTGCGCAGAAAAGCAGAATTGGCACTTAAACTGGCCAATCAAAGTTTAAGAAAAAATGAAATGTTGCTCATTGAAGCCCAGAAAATATCGCATCTTGGCCACTGGGATTGGAATATTCAAAAGCATGAACTGGTATGGTCAGATGAAATCTATCGGATCTTCGGGCTCAATCCACAAAAGTTTAATACTTCCTATGAAGCTTTCTTACAAGCCGTTCATATCGAGGATCGAGAAAAAGTCAATGATGCGGTTAAGCATGCCATAGATGATCAGGCTCCCTATGATTTAGAACATCGCATTGTACTTCCCTCAGGTGAAGAGCGTATCGTGCATGAGCTGGCAAGGATCGATCGTGATGAGAAAGGTGAGGCAGTTCGCATGTTTGGTACGGTGCTCGATATCACTGAGCGTAAAAAAACAGAAGAGCGCTTACTTCTTGCGGCGAGCGTCATGGAAAACACCTCTGAGGGTGTGATTATCTGCGATACCAATGCCAACATCATTGAAGTCAACACTGCTTTCTGCAATATTCTCGGATACTCCCGGGAAGAAGTGATTGGACAAAATCCACGCATTTGGCGTTCGGATCGTCATGATAAAGAGTTCTTTGACGGCATGTGGCAGGAGTTAACCGAGACTGGTAACTGGCGGGGAGAGATCTGGAACCGAAGAAAAGATGGCACGTTGATTCCAGAATGGTTAAACATAAGCCAAGTGCTCGATACCAATACAGATCTGAGCCACTATGTTGCAGTTTTTTCTGATATAAGCCAGATCAAGCATTCACAAGAAAAACTTGACCACATAGCTCATCACGACATTCTCACTGATCTACCAAACCGACTGCTGCTGAATGAACGTCTGGAGCATGCACTCCGGCGCGCAGATCGCCACAACACCAAACTGGCAGTATGTTTTCTCGATCTCGACCATTTCAAACATATCAATGATAGCATGGGGCATTTAACGGGAGATATGTTACTGCAAGCAGTAACTGAACGACTCAAGCAAACATCTCGACAAGATGACACCATTGCACGAGTTGGCGGTGATGAGTTTGTTTTCCTGTTGGAAGACATTTCCCGTGAGGAGGATGCGGTAGTAGCTGCGCAGAAACTGCTAGCCGCATTTAAAAATTCATTTCTTATTGATCACCAAGAGATTCACATCACTGCCAGCTTGGGTATCTGTATCTATCCTCGCGATGGTGATGATGTCGACAAACTACTGCGCAATGCTGATGCGGCGATGTACCGGGCTAAGGAAGAAGGCCGGAATACCTATCAATTCTATTCCGGAGAAATGACGAGCAATGCATTCGAGAGGGTGTTGCTGGAGAACAGTTTGCACCAAGCCATTAGTAATGGGGAATTATACCTGGCTTATCAACCTCAACTGGAGTTGCCATCACAGCGTTTGATTGGCTTCGAGTCATTGATCCGCTGGCAGCACCCTGATCTGGGCTTGGTCTCGCCTGGCAAATTCATACCACTGGCTGAAGAAACCGGATTGATTCACACTATAGGTCAATGGGTACTGAGAACTGCCTGCCAGCAAGCCAGTATTTGGCTGGAACAAGGCTTAGATTTTGGCCATATTGCGGTTAATGTGGCTGGACCGCAGATCCAGAGAGGCAATCTGCTTGAGGAGGTTAAAACTGTACTGGCTGAAACCAGACTTCCGGCTCACCACCTCGAGTTAGAAATCACTGAGAGCTTTATCATGCAGCAGCCCAAACAAGCGATCGAGCTACTCTCAGAACTTCGCCACCTCGGGGTTTCGATAGCTATAGACGACTTCGGAACGGGATTTTCCTCGCTGAGTTATCTCAAGCAATTACCTATCAAAAAGCTGAAAATCGACCGATCTTTCATTTTTGATATCCCTGATGATCCAAACGACATGGCTATCGTCAAAGCTGTAATCGCACTCAGTCATAACCTTGGCCTGAACTCCATAGCTGAAGGAGTGGAAAGCGAAGAACAAGCCAGCTTTCTTTTGGATGCCGGGTGCACTGAAGTCCAGGGTTATTTATACAGTAAGCCAGTCATAGCAGAGGAGGCGGAGAAACTGCCCTTCTGGCAGAGTAACTGTTGAAATTAGCGTACATTGAAACTTCATTTGCCAATCCTATTGGCTACAAATAACTAATGCCAGCCTGATCTCGCCACCGTAAACATACCCGCTAATTTTTCATTTGGCTAAACTCGAGGTTTTTTTGCATGATCACTTGATCCCGGCCGTTCTCTTTTGCTTGATAGAGATAAGCATCTGCTCTCTTAATTGCTTTTTCGAACGACTCCTCACCAGGCATGAATACCGCAACACCAATACTGATGGTCATATTGAAGCTATTCTCGGATACAACAAATTGATAATCGGAGACCACATCACGTATACGTTCAGCATAACTTAAGATTGCATCATCGTTATCAAACTGCCCTACTACAACAAACTCTTCCCCACCATAGCGTATCACCAGATCACTGGGTCTCGATCGCTTTCTAAGCATACCGGCAATCGTGGTCAGCACTTCATCTCCTGCCGCATGCCCATGAGTATCGTTTACCTCTTTGAAATGGTCGATATCCATGAAGAGAATTGCCATCTGTTGCTTGGGATCTCTCTCTTGATGCTTGATGAGGGATGGAATACTCTCAATCAAATAGCGCCTTCTGTAAAGACCGGTAAGGGAATCCCTGACTGCCAACTGGCTCAATCTATCGATCAATTGAGAACCGAAGAAAGCGGCAAATCCAATGAAAATCAACAGTAACAAGGTAGCCAGGGTTGATCCTCTGATAATGATATCCTCAGTCTCCTGCTCGATATCATCAAGGTATTTACCTGTTCCCAGCACCCAATCCCAGGGTTCAAAATAGTCCACGTAAGAGACCTTGTTATACTCCATGCTGTTATGGGGCTTTTGCCAGTAGTACTCTACCCAGCCACCACCCCGTTTGGCGACATGGATGAACTCTTCAAAAATCCGCTTGCCTTTGATATCGGTCCAGTCTATTTGATTGACACCTACCCGCTCCGGAGTATGCGGCTGCATGTAGAGGGTACCGTTACCCAGGTTGATCCAGTAGTAGCCATTTTTCTTGTAAGTCGCACTCTCCAGTGCATTCGCTGCAAGTCTTTTGGCCTGAGACATCGTCAGGTCTCCGGCCACTTCCAGCTTATGGAAATAGCGGATCACCCCCATACCGATTTGCGATACTTCCCGGGCATCGTCTTTGTGCTTTTGCAGCAGACTATCGGATAGATTTCCATAGAAATAGAAGAGCAGCAGGAGCATACCAAAAAGAAACAGGGCCGTAAGCAGAGCAAACTGATTGAGGATCGCGGTTCTTTCTTGTGGCTGCATGATACAAATAGATCAACAGATTAGATTTAGCTCAGGAGGCCTCTCTCTTTCCATGGTCAAATTTTCCTAAATCCAGTATAAGATAAAATTTCACAAGAGAAACCTACGATGGCAGTGCGAAAATTGGAATTTCCAGTTTACTTGATCTGTCTCATGCCACTTTTGATTCAATTGTCATAATTCGTTACATACTGACCTGTGACAATGCAATTCATCAGACCTGCCACGCACGTATGTAGACACCACACATGCCGTCCAATTATGTTTGTACAACTAATAGTATCGGTAGTCATGGAAAACCTCTAACAAAATGCCATCAATGTATAGTGCTTTTTAGGGAGATCAGGCGCTCTGATTAAGGAAAACCATAATTTACCTTTGCCAGCTATGCTCTATGATCATCAGCACAGTCAAATAACTCGATCGGGATAATCGAGCCAGTTTATCGACCCGGGGCTTGGTTACGGGTCAGTGATCCCTGAGGCGTATCGGTGAGTGTCAAGACATCGTTGAAAAGGCTAAGCTTTCTACTCATGCTCAGCTATTCACTTTCCAGCTATGGACTTGAGCTTAAATGGGCTGGATGTGGCATTACCAAAAAGGCGTTCATGGCCGAACTGGCTTCTGCTTATGAAGAGAAAACCGGCATCAAGATAGAGCTGGAAGGCGGCGGCGCTACCAAAGGTATTCAGAAAGTCATTTCGAAGTCCGTCGATGTAGGCGGTTCATGTCGCTTCCGTGTGAATGATGACGATGCCTCCCGAGCCTCGATCAAGTTCAATCCAGTCGCTTGGGATGCCTTGACCGTTGTGGTCAATCCAGCCAATCAACTCGATTCGATCTCCCTGGAGTCACTGCGTGACATCTACACCGGAAAAATTACCAACTGGTCTCAACTGGGCGGTCCTGACCAACCATTGGAACTCTATGTGCGTGAGGGAAAGATATCCGGTGTCGGACACATGATTCGACAGTTGTTGTTCAACGACCCACAGATGAGTTTTGAGGGGAGTGAGTTCTTCCCCTCTTCGGGGCCACTGGAAAAAGCGATAGAGAAGAATCCCAATGCAATTGGTATGACCGGGATCAGCAGTGCTCGTAAGCGGAACTTCAAGATCCTTAAACTGGATGGTAAGGAACCCAGTTTTGAGAATATCAAAAATGGCTCCTATACCCTCTATCGGCCCCTCTATATCGTAAGCAACCGAGAGAGTGAAAACTACGCCGAGGTGAAACGCTTTCTCAACTTTACACACAGTCGGGTAGGACGCGACATCATGCGTGATAATGGTGTTGTACCCTATCTTGAGGCGGTTTGGTTGAGCAGTAATCTGCAGCGTCAGTGGTCTGACTCAAGAAAGATAAAAAATTGAGTTGAATCAGCCACGATTCAGATTTGTCTCCTATCTCAGAGCCTTCCACCACTTTTTACTCAACAGAACCTTTAGAACCCCTACTCTCTCGACCAGTATTGGAATGTTTGAGTCCGTCTATTCCAAAGGTGATATTAACCTACTATTTTTATCAACTATTATTAGGGGACAGATACGATAATCAAGCTCGCTACGAATGGCGTAGCCTCAGCCGGACCTGCGGGTTGAGCGGCCATGAACAGGAGGCATTCTGATGAAGTCTCACCCCACACCTATGCTCGATCAGCTGGAGAGTGGCGAATGGCCCAGCTTTGTCACCGGCATCAAGAGATTACGTGACACCCATCCCGATCGCCGCATACGGGAAACCACCAACGACCTGCTGGGACAATTGGAATACTCCTATGAGACCCGTAAAGGGTACTGGAAAGGTGGTACGGTCAGTGTTTTTGGCTATGGCGGCGGAATCATTCCCCGCTTTTCAAGTGTTGGCGATCGGTTTCCGCAGTCGAAGGAGTTTCATACACTGCGTGTGCAACCCCCTGCTGGAAACTACTACACCACCGAGATCTTGCGCCAACTGGCAAACAGCTGGGAGAAGTGGGGCTCGGGCCTGGTCACCTTTCATGGTCAGACAGGCAACATCATGTTCATTGGTGCGAATACAGATAACACCCAGCACTTTTTCAATGAGATCAATGAATACGGTTTTGACTTAGGCGGCGCTGGACCCTGTGTACGAACGGCTCAGTCCTGTGTGGGATCGGGGCGCTGCGAGCAATCCTGTGCCAACGAACATGAGATCCATCGGCGCTTGGTCAACAACTTCCTCGACGAGATGCATCGGCCGGCGCTACCGTATAAATTCAAGTTCAAGATTTCCGGCTGCCCAAACGACTGCATGAATGCCATCGAACGTGCCGATTTTGCAGTAATCGGTACCTGGCGTGACGATATGCAGGTGGATCAGACAGAAGTGAAACAGTATCTCTCTGATAAGGGCCGGCAATACATCATCGATCACGTCATCAGCCGCTGCCCCACCCACGCCCTCTCACTGACTGATGGGGATAAGCTGGAGGTGGAGAATGCGGACTGTGTGCGTTGCATGCACTGCCTGAATGTGATGCCCAAGGCGCTCTCCCCCGGTAAGGATAGAGGCGTCAGTCTGCTGATTGGCGGCAAACGCACCCTGAAGATCGGGGATCGTTTCGGCACCATGATGATTCCGTTCATGAAGCTCGAGAATGAGGCGGATTATGAAAAACTGGTGGCGCTGGCAGAGGAGACCATCGACTTCTTTGCTGAAAACGCCCTCGAGCATGAACGCATCGGAGAGATGATCGAACGTATCGGCCTGGTCAATTTCCTCGAAGCACTGAATATCGATGTGGATCCCAATATGATCGTGCACCCACGGGAAAACTCCTACGTGCGCACGGACCAGTGGGATGAAGAGGCCCGCAAGTGGTTTGAACACCACCCACAGAACGACCCGTCAGCAGATGTGGCTTAAGGAGAGATCTGATGGCAAGTGCAGAACGACGAATTCCGATTGAAAGTGGCTGTCCAGATGGTATTCAGTATATGCATCCCGTGATGCGTAAGAATTTCGGCCACTGGCGATACCACGAAGATTCCAGGCCGGGAGTGCTTCGTCATGTGGCGGAGAGTGGTGATGAAATCTGGACCGTGAGGGCGGGCACCCAGCGAATTCTGGATCTCTTTACGCTGCGTAAACTGTGCGAGATCGGAGATCAGTTCGCGGATGGTTATGTCCGTTTTACAATCCGCAGCAATATCGAGTTTATGCTCTCCGGCGGGGGTCGTGTGGCGTCATTGATCGAAGCCTTGGAATCGAACGGATTCGTGGTTGGCGGTACGCGAAATTCGGTTGCAGCCATCTCCCATACCCAGGGTTGGCTGCATTGCGATATACCCGCCACGGATGCCTCAGGTGTGGTCAAATCGATGATGGATCAGCTGGTGGATGAATTTCGCCAATGGAACATGCCCAACCGGGTACATATCACCACCTCCTGCTGTCAAATCAATTGCGGAGGCCAGGGGGATATCGCGATCAATATCCAACACACCAAACCCCCCAAAATCGATCATACCCAGGTGGCAAACGTGTGTGAGCGGCCATCGGTGGTAGCGCGTTGCCCTGTGGCGGCAATACGGCCTGCAATGGTCAATGGCAAACCCTCACTGGAGGTCGATGAGAGAAAGTGTGTCTGTTGTGGCGCCTGTTATCCACCCTGCCCGCCAATGCAGATCAATGACCCGGAACACTCAAAGCTGGCGGTATGGGTTGGCGGCAATCACTCGAATGCCCGGGGCCGGCCCACATTCCAAAAACTGGTGGCGGCCGGCATTCCCAACAATCCACCACGCTGGCCAGAGGCCACGGCCATTGTCAAAAGGATTCTCCAGACTTATCAGACCCATGCCAAAGACTGGGAGCGGATCAATGATTGGGTGGAGCGTATCGGCTGGCCTCGATTCTTCGAATTGACTGGGCTGCCTTTCACCAAATTTCATATCGACAACTGGAGAGGGCAACAGAAGAGCCTGAATGCCTCCACGCATCTTAGGTTCTGAGTATCAAAATCAGGGACTTATACGATTTCGATTGTCAGATAAATTCTCTGGTATGGGAGAAACTGTGAAGCAGCTATCAGAATTAAACGCCTGATATATTTAATTAGTTTATTAGTATATTATTATATGCTATAGTGGATTCATCTTTAAGTTAAATAGGTAAAACAGGATGAATAAACTGCTGATTGCTACTCTGCTTCTTGCAACTACCGGCCTGGTCTCTGCCAGCACAAGCGAAACCCTACAACCGAAGAGTGCTACCGGCTTCGACGCCTTTTATGGCATCGAAGATTACAATGACACCTTCTATGGGGATGTCTACGAGCAGAAGACCGCTGAACAGACCCCTGTGGTCCACTTCGGCAAGTAATCCTCGCACTTTTCATATAGACAAACACCGGGCCCAAAAGGTCCGGTGTTTGCACTTATATCTTTATATTTTGCTTTACCAAAACCGGATCAACCTGGCAGTTAGCCTAAGCAGTAAGCGGAAAAACACCTGATCGATTTACAGGGAAGCGAATCTCACGATGATGATGGTTACCAGGCTGACCACCCACTACCGCTTGGGTAGAAACTTTTAGAGGATCCTGCTCCAACTTGTGGTGTAGAGCATCAAAAGAGACTTCTTTTATTGACTGAATGTATCAGTATGTTGCAGATTCTATTGTTTTATCTTACTGATCTTTAATAACAACTGTGCAGATAGTATCCCATAGGATACCACACCTATCGATACTACAATTATCATGTTAAGCAGATGGATTTCATCGAAATATTGTGTTGCAAACACCACCAGTGCCCCCATCAACACTGATCTCCAGAATGCTGGGTAAATGGCAAGAGCAATATCTTTTATCGATGTAAATATGTGTTTCCTTAAGACAAATATGCTGATAATCCATTGCACGGCAATACCTATTGTGATCAATACTGCAACACCGTCCAATCCATATGCTTTTGTTATTGGCACGATGAGTGGCACCAGTATTGCTAATCGTAAAAGACTTATTTTAAAGGCAATTTTTGGCTTACCGATTCCCTCAAACAAATATCCATTGATTGAGGTCAATGACCTTATAAAGCCAAATACGATAAGAATCTGAAGTGGCGTAACGGATAGATACCATTTCTCACCGAAAACAGTATTTATTATCAAGTCTGCGGTTAGTACAACACCCACCATAACAGGTAAGGTAATCAAACATACAAATTTCAATGTCGTCAAATAGGCTTTCTTTAATGCCGCTTTATCTGCTTGTAGTTTACTGTAAGCCGGTAACATGATGCTGGAAATGAGTTTAGAGATACTTGAAGTTGCTAAATCGGCAAATGTGAATGCAAGAACATAATATCCGAGCTTTTCTGTCCCCATAATTTTACCAATAACAGCAGTATCAATTTCTGTTGCCACAAAGATCACGATTGACGAAGCGGTTATGAATTTCCCATATGAGAGTAGTTCTTTTGCTATTTTCCAGTTAAACCTGATTCTCGGCTTGCCCTCTATTAGATAATAAGAGAGCAGTGCCTTAAGGCTGGATGATACGAGCTGTCCGATAACCAGGGCCCATACACTCCTCAATATGTAGGCAGTGAAAATTACAATGATTGTGGAGAGAAATTCAGTTAATTGTTCAATGTATGAGATACGCCTGAAATTGAGCTCCTTCATCTTGTTAATTGTATTAATGTTTGTCAATCCATCAATGATGAACACAATCGCTAATACTTCCAGCATTGACTCTAGAGTCTCGTTTTCATAATAACTTGAAATAAATGGAGCTAACGCAGCGACCAGAAGAGCCAACAGGAACCCCCGCAATAACAATAAAGTAAATGCAGTGTCTCTCGCTTTATCAAAATCATCCTGCCTTTGAATCAATGCTTGGCTTATACCAGGACGTGTGAAAGTTTCTATTGCTCGTATTGCTATGCCGGCAAGCCCCATTAAACCAAAGGCGTCAGGAGAGAGCAGGCGTGCTAAAACGACAGATCGGACAAGGCTTAATAGTGTTAAAAACACTTTACTGGCACCGACCCAAATTCCTGATCGCAAGACTTTTGCTTTAATGGATCCATCTTCTGCAAAAGCAAAATTCGATAACTTTCTGATTACCGATGCTGCGATTAATGAGAACTTGTTCATACCGTGATTTTTACCGTATTCACTATTCTGGATTTAATCGTTGACAAAATTTCTCGCAGATAATGCGTGTTTATACACCCAAATTAATTAAATTAACGTGAATTCAAGGGGATATAAGCTATATTACACTTTTTAACTTTTCTATACCGTCTTCTTTATGAAAATACTCTGTAATTCATTGCTGACATTCATATCATTGATATATGACTTAAAAAAGCATTGTTCTCCTGTTCCTGAAACAACATCCAACCAGACCCACACACGCGACCATTTATTTAACGGTAAGCGAATTCAGATATCCCTATGAATGACATTACCAATAGATAGGCTGATTGCCGGAGACAGGGTCGCTTGAGTTTCTACTCGTGATCTTTTCATTCTTAACACTCATGGAACAACAACTGATGCACATACCGAGTTGAGATTAACTTTGTTCTGTCATAAGTTCTCCAATTGTTAAATCCTTAGCACAAGCCTCTCATCGACTTTGTATTTGTTTAACAAAATTTCAGCGTAAGTCGTAATATGTGAGATGCCAACTATTCCATGAACCACATGCTTTTTCCTAATTACCATAACAACTTATGGGCTAAATTTGGAATTTGGACTATGCAGTGTTATACAGAAACTAAATATTGTAGAATTAAATTGTTACAGTTAATATTTAGCACTCAAAACACCTGTAACTATATAATTTTATTATAAATTAATATGACCAAATCCAGCCAGGAAAAACCTCATACCCTTTCAGATTTGTGCATCGTAGGTGGATGTGGCAGCAGCGGCACAACACTGTTAGCTCATATCGTCAGTAAGCATGAAAAAATAGGATCCGGTCCGGAGTTCAACTGTTTTAATCATCATGAACTGTATGATTTTGATTCATTCAAGAAAGAATTAACACATCTTCAAGTCGGCAAAGCTAAACCATCGGGTTACGTCGATGTTCCTGTATTTATGACGTTTCAGGATCATTATGGGGTACATCATGAACTAATTCATGAGTGGGTTTCTCAAAGTTCAAGCTCATTAGAGTTTATCTGCTTATTGCGCGACCACTTGCTAGATCATTTTAGATGTGAGATTTTTTTTGAAAAATCACCAACGAATGCATATTGCTTTAATGCTGCCGGTAAAACACTAAATGGAGTAAAGCTCGTGCATATGGTGCGTGATGGGCGCGATGTCGTGTGCTCTTTGATGAAAAGAGGATGGAATCTGTTCGGAGCAGGATCTCGGTGGCTATATGATACGGTACAGGGCTTGGAAGCTCGTAACAATCCGAATTATATGGAACTTCGCTATGAAGAATTTGTTTCAGATCCTGGCAGCGTGTTAAATGAATTATTTTCGCATCTCAATGTATCCAAAACTGCAAATGATTTAATCAATTCCAAAAAAGAAGTGCCAGGATTATACTCTGAGGAATGGACAAACCGAAGTGAACCTAATGCCTGGAATCAGACTCCCTCAGACCCAATCTCTACAAATTCAATAGGAAGATATAAAGAAAAACTCAGCAAGGGCGAGCTAAACTACTTAAATAAAATTAAAATAAAAAGAAGTGTTGATATAGCCCAAGATACACCTCGAACATTCGGTGAATTGTTAGAGTACATGGATTATCCAAGATCTGTTGAGCAAAATAGCATTACAGAATCCAGCAATTCCATTAACAATTTCTATAAAGTATCTGATTACTTAAGACGAGTGAGACGTTTTCATAACAGGAATTATTGGCATCTTCCTCAAATATATACCTATTGAGCCGAATACACCTGAGACATCCGTCTCACCACCCCGGACTAATCGACTTACTGATTTCCGGCAGGGAAACTCATCGGCAGCAATTTAAAACAGATAGATGAAGTGTAGGGAAGCTAAGGCTCACCAAAGCAGGCAGCCTTAGTCCAACGCGGAATAAAAGGATTTCATCAAATTAAGCCTACTCCGCTCTGTGAGCCTACCGCCATCATTACTCACCAAGCGGCACAACAAGAACAGGTATCCTACATCGCCGAACGATACGCCGAGTGGTATCGCCAATCACGGCATCCTTTACCGATACCCGGTTGCCATGTTTACTGACCACCAGCAAATCATATGCTCCTGAATGGGCCTCCTCGAGAATTTTCTCCAGTGCACCGCCTACTTCGACCTTTACTTCATAGCTCAACACAGGCTCTTCAGGTTGCTCAGAGATGCACTCCTCGCAAAACTGCTCAACATTCTTGATCGCAACATCATCCCGTTTCCGGCTGATCAGTATCTTTCTGGCATCATCCAGACTTCTGCTCACCAGTTCCTTCCACAACTCATCGCCCATGTAACTCGCCAGACTTTGCAGGTCACGGTCGTCCACCACATGAAAAACGGTCAGTCCGGAGTCGTTGTAGCGGGCAATGGCTGCCGCATGCAGAAATCCCTGTCTTCCAGACTCGGACAAGTCGGTCACGTAGAGGATTTTCTTATATTCGATCTGTTTTAAAAGGTTAGATTTTGACATGATTACATCCTCAGGTGGTGGCCGGCGTTTTACGCTTGAGCCAGATTCCGCTTAGAAACCAGCTGTACGCCCAGGTACCAAAAAACACCAGTACAAAGGTCACCGCGATATCTGTTGCACTGCCATCCAGGGAGAACGCGGGAACGTAGCCAAAAATAAAGGGGGCCAAATAAAGGAACTTGGCGAACTTGAAGGCGACCCATGCTGTTGCCCACATATTTGCCTTGGCGATTGTTGCACCGGCAAAGGCTGCAATACAGACCGGAGGCGTGATATTCGAGTCCTGCGACAGCCAATAGACAATCATATGCGCAGCCAGTGGGTTGATGCCCAGTTCGGTTAATGCCGGTACCGCGACCACCGCAGTGATCAGATAAGCGGCGGTGACCGGTACCCCCATGCCGAGAATCAGGGAAGCCAGGGCAATGAACAGTATCGTGAGCCACAGCTTTCCGTCCGCCAGATCGATAACGATATCGGCAAATGTCAATATCAGGCCGCTATAGGTCAGTACACCAATGATGATGCCGATCACACCAACCGTTGCACCAATTTTCAGGCCGGACTCCGCACCGGATCGGGAGGCATGCACGAATCCTTTTAGGTCGATACGGGTACTTTTGCGAAACCAGCTGACAACAATACAGGTTATGATGCCGAGAATTGCCGAGTAGCCCGGTGAATAGCCCGCCAGCATGAAAATGGTTATCATCACCAGCGGTAGAATATAGAACCACTCCTTTTTCAGAATATCCGTTGCTTTTTCCTTACTGGGTTCACCCACAATGTTGTGCTTCTTGGCCTCGTAATGCACCATCATAAAGACGCTGAAGAAATACATCAGCGCTGGGAATATCGCCACCAGCATGATCTGTGAATAGGGAAGTCCAGTCAGTTCCGCCATGATGAAGCCACCCGCGCCCATAATCGGCGGCATGAACATGCCACCCAGGGATGCAGCCGGCTCTATACCCCCAGCCACATGTGGGCGAAATCCTGCTTTCTTCATCATCGGAATGGTAAACGCACCGGTGGAAACCGTATTGGCAATAGCGCTACCCGAAATCGACCCGAACAGACCGGATGCAATCACCGATACCTTGCCAGGGCCACCAATCTTGTGACCCACCGCTGCCAGAGGGAAATCTATAAAAAATCTCTGCGCACCACTCTTCTCCAGGAATGCGCCAAAAATCACAAACAGGATGATATAGGTTGCCAGCACGTTGGCCATGATGCCGAAGACACCATCGCTCTTATAGAAAATGCTGACACAGAGCAGTGGAAAGGTGTCGCCCGCATGCTGAATCACTTCCGGTATCCATTCGGAATCGCCAAAGACCCCGAACAGCAACATAATGGTACCTATGACCACGAACACCGTGCCGACCACACGACGGGCAACCTCGATACCAACCAGCACACCGGCTACCGCTATCCACGTATCCAGTTCGGTCTCAGCACCGGCACGATAGTTGATAGCCTCAAAATTCAGTATCCAGTAACCGAGCGTGACGATTGCAACCACCATCAGCAGATAGTCCCAAATGCGTCCAAAGATACCACCCCAATCGGAGCGATAAAGCAGAAACACCAGGATGTAGGTGATAATGACATAAACACCGCGATGGTATTGCGTGGCTGCTGGCTCCAGCACGGCGGAATAGGAGTAAAACAGCACCAGACCTATGGCCATGGCATCGAATGCCAATTGCTCAAACTTGTTCAGTTTACTAAACAGCATGCCCCACCCTCTCTCTTTGTGATTATTTTGTTTTTATAAACCTGCCCCTGTTAAAAAAGAGCGGGAGTAACTCCCGCTCTTTGGCTAGGCTGAGAATGACTTACATCATGCCTTTTTCTTTCCAGAACTTGATCGCACCTGGATGCCAAGGCGTTACCACACCCTGGGTACCTGTATCCAGACTCATGTTTTTAAAGGTTTTTTTCTGCTGTTTCATGTGTGCCAGGCCTTCATCGGTATAGATGGCCGAAAGCATCTTGTAAACCGTATCTTCTGAAACGTCTTTGTTCGCCACCCACAGTGCAGAGTCCTGGAATGATGGGGAGTCGTAATCAACGCCACGATAAGTACCGGCAGGCACCGACAGTTGAGAGAAGTAAGGGTACTGGTCAAAGAAACCACTCTCCTTGGCATCCTTACCCAGATCGATCAAATCGATGTCGTTGGTCTGCGCCGCCATGATCACAGCACCACTTGGGAATGCGGTAAACAGCCAGAACGCATCCAACTGGTTGTTACCGAATGCCGACGCGGCATCGTTGTAACCCATCGCATTACGTTCGATCTTGTCCCAAACGCCCATGTGGGTGAAGAACAGCTCACAGTTGGCGAAAGCACCAGAACCTGCATTGCCGACACCAACCTTCTTTCCAGCCAGGTCCTTGGTACTCTTGATACCGGAGCCCTTGCGGACTACCAGCTGTGCGGGCGCACCATACAGCCAGGCGACCGCCATGACATTTTCGTACTTCTTGGTATCGTTCTTCATCTTGCCGTTACGACCCAGATAGACATGACCGGAATAGACCGTTCCCATCTGCGCCTTGCCGGAGTTCACCTTACGCAGGTTTTCCACCGAACCGGCTGATGATTGTGCACGGACGCGAAAATCCTTCGAACTCTTGATAGGCTTGTAAACCTGGATGGCATTCGCCACAACCTGGAAGGTACCACCTGCCGGGCCGCCACTGAAGACGACGCGCTCTTTAGCCGCGTGTGCTGACATCGGTATTGATAAAGCTGCTGTCAGTAAGGCTACACTACTGGTTAAAAAGACTCTTCTTTTCATTGATCCACCTATTTTATTTTCTAGTGATTGGGAAATTGACTCGATAAACTCGAGCAATGAAGAAAGGATAGCCGCAAATGTCACGCCAGTTCATGATATAAAAGTCAAAATTTTTAAACCACTGATTTAAAAAAGAAAAAAACAGTGAGTAAATACAGATTTTCAAGCAGATGGGTGGAATTCCATCCATCTGCTCCCCAATCCCTGGCGGGAAACCGAAAAAAGCGTTACCTTGCGCGATAACTGGTATCGTTGGTTATCCGGATTATTTTTATGCATCTTGTCCTGCGGCGCCTTTCCCGGTAACCAAAGTAACACCATTCGGTCGATAACCATCCCACCCGATTCCAATAGCGCTGCTCAGTCATGCTAGCTTCAAACGCTTCGACACTCAGGAGTTAGGAATGGATGTCTCGTTTAATGTTTTATCGCCACTATCCCTCATTATAGTGAATGTATGATCCCAATAACACACCAGTCCTAGAGCCCTGTAGATAATCAGTCGATGAGCTGCTCTGCCAGCAGTTGAATCGGATGCATCACCCGGCCTGAAAAACTGGTATTGCGAGCCCCACTGTTAAGATGCAGCGCACAAGTGAGATTGGTTGTAATCAGTATATCAGCCCCACTCGAAGACAAAGCGGCGACCTTCTCATCTCTCATGGGATTGGCCAGTTCAGGCTGGGTTACCATCTTTGTGCCCCCGGCGCCGCAACAGACCTGGTTGTTCGCAAGAGGCTCTATCCTGAGTCCGGGGATCTTTTCCAATAACCGATAAACCAGTGTTTGATTTTTAAGGGCGTTGCGTTGACTGCACGGCTCATGTACGACTACCTGCTTCGGCAGTGGTTTGAATTGCAGTTCATGGAAACCATCGTTCTGCTCCAAATAGTCCAGAACATCGAGGAATGGAGGTAATTCATCCGGCTTTTTATCCTCGCCCGCAATGAGCTCGGAATAATCATTGAGATAGGCGCCACAACCGCTGGAGTTGTAGATAACAGCATTGGAATTGGCAAAGGCACTCAGATTCTGTTTCAAGCAGCTCTTTGCCGCACTCATCTCCCCATTGTGGGCATAGGCAGCACCACAACAAGCCTGGTTTTCAACTACGGTCACATCATAGCCAATACGGGAGAGTAATTTGATGGTCGCATTGTGAGTCGCTGTATCAAATAGGTTGGCTATGCAACCGGTAAACACACTCACTTCCCCCAAGGGCTGCTCAGCCTGAGCTTGTGTAAAACCGGCAACCGGCTGTGGCGAGTGTGGTACAGGAAGTATTGCCAATAGTGGCTGAATGCCTTTCAGTAATGGCAGTCTGGCCAATAGAGCAAGCAGTCGCGATAATCCACTGTGTTGATAGATGCGGATTGAACGATTCAATCGTTGCCGGGTCTTCTCCCCTCCCATGGCCAAAGCAAGTACCCATGAAACCAGCAAGCTCCTGGTGGGCTTGAAATGGTCGCCTTCCAGCGCCTGCCGGTAGAGCTCAGAAAAAGCCATTTTTGACGGACATAAGGTTTCACAGGTCTGACATTGCGTACAGGCAGCCAAAGCGGTCTGCTCATTCGCATCAAGTGGCTCGCCTCTACGTACCACTTTTTCCAACAAGCGGATACGACCACGAGGGCCATAGTTCTCTTCCGGTCTGATTCGATAAGTCGGGCAACTGCCAACACAGATACCGCAACTCAAGCACTCTTGAGCATCAGGGATATAGGGGCCGAGGGATTGGGTGTTATCGAGGGATAGCCCGCCGAAACCATAATCGGGCGAAAAGGAGTCGAAACCAAAATCATTCAAATGCCTGCACCTCAAGTTACTTCACAGGAGGCATCAAGCAAGAACCACACCACCAGGCTACCCCATTGTTTTTATTGATATTTAATATTTTCAGGGCAGATATTTCTGTTGCGTCATCTCAATCCTGATGACAGGATTTGTCGTAAAACAGACAAATGCTCACCATTGGGTAGTGGTTTGTTTCACATTGAAGATGCGGGCCATTTCAATTTGGAGTAGATTCAGGCAAGTGGGGACGTTCGACTCATGCCAAAAGCAGTTAGAAAAAGGTCGTTGATCCTGTTAATCATGGCCATTCGACGAATCTCCTGACATGAGTGGGACCACAACAGAGTGGTGATCATAAATTGCAACACGGTTTCTACCCTCCGCTTTAGCTTTGTAGAGGGAACGATCGGCTGTTTCTAAAAGCTTGGTTTCGCTTTGTGAGTCACCGTCAGGAGAGTAGCTCGCTATTCCTGCACTGATTGTGACTTTGCCTGCAGAGCATCCACTATGAGCCAGTCCAACGTTAAAAATCGACACGCGCATCCGCTCAGCCACTGACAGTGCTTGTTCCTGGGTAGTATTCGGTAATAGAGCCACAAACTCTTCGCCACCGTATCGGGCAAGAAAATCACTTGATCTTAGTAGAGATTGTTGAAGGATTCCGGCGATACTTTGTAAGCATTCGTCTCCTTTTGTGTGGCCATATGTGTCGTTATACTTTTTAAAATGATCTACATCGATCATAATTATAGATAGCGATACTTTATCGCGTCTGGCGCGTTGTATCTCGTGTTCCATGACTTGCATGAGATAACGCCGGTTCGGCACCCGGGTGAGCTCATCAGATAGCGAGAGTTTTTTCAACTCCTCTTTAGTGCGTTCAAGCTCACGGTTTGTAGATTGCAATGCCTCATTCGTCTTTAAAAGCTTTTTCAGCAAACCTTCGTGCTCGAAACGGAATTCGAAACCTTCCGCAAGGGTTCGAGTCGCCATTTTATGAGTAACAGCCAGCATGACCATAAAAAGTAGAAGCATAATGGTCATAACAAGGCTAAGGAGACTTCCTTGTAAAGCCGTACTAATCGTAGCCGGTACGAGCATGGGTAGGATATAGAGCATATAGGTCAATCTATCACTTGCCATTGATGAAAATGCACCCGTGCTCATGCCTGCTAGCGTGAAGAGAAAGAGTAAGGTGTAAGTATCATTCAAACCTGGACTCAGAACTGTAAATCCGGCACCCCAAGTCACACCTGTTAAAATAACACCAATACGGAAAGCCTGAAGATGTCTTAAATCTTTTGAGATATCCCAGTCACGCTCAAGAGATAAGCTTGTGTGCACCATACGTGCTAGCGAAACAAGCGTTAGCATGATAAGCCAGATAACCAAATTGGTTGGTGGAAGTTGAAACCAGTAAACACCAAACAGAAGGACTGCATTGATAATGTTAAAACTGATAGCGCGTATACCTCCCTGGTAGAGATAGCGTACACGTTGGTGATTTACGCGCTGCTCGATTTCCGTAGAAGATACCGTAGCTTTGTCCACTTTATTTATTCCAAGTACCTATATGTGATCACCATCCCTGTAACAATATGATTCTATTATTGAAATGATATCGGCAGATCAGTGTTTGTCTTTAGTGGCAAGCGATCGCTACTGTAGACCCAGCACTCCACCAAGCAGTCTGGAATATCCAGGAAAAAGAGTGCCTTAGCCACTTTTTCCGTCGCAATCCCTGTATAGGGTACCAACCAGAATGGACCACAACCACTTGAGTTTTTGGGAGCAATAATGTAATTGGCAAAGGCTGCTTAATTCTGTTCCAACCAAATACTTTTTTTAGGTTCGCACAGGTCTAGCGTTCATATTTAGTTTGTCATCATGGACTACAACTGAGTCTCGTGGGGCCCGAACCAGTAGCTCATGGTCCGGGCCCAAATCGGCTCTATCTTGCAGGATCTAGATACCGTCCCTCGGTGTAAGCTTAGGACGATCTGAAAGATGCTTGGTCATCCACTTGGCATGATACTCCAGGTATTTGGTCTGGACATCTTCCGCATTGCTGGCGGCCCAGTTGGCCGACTCCTCAGAGAGCTCAACCCATTCACAACCGGACTGGCACTCCTTGAAGGTGTCGGTTTGCCGCTCTTCAGGAGTAACCGGAGTGACCGAGAACCTGGCTTTCCAGAGCCCCATACGGGGAGCCACATAAGCGTAGTAGGTCTTATCGGCTTGCAATTCAGCCGACATAAAGTCGGCACTCTCACCAACGACCATAAACAGATGTTCACCCGGATCCACTTCACAGGCGAACTGCTTTTTAGCGGCTGCAATTCCAACCAGCTCCGGGGTCTCGTTTACGACTCTGAAGACACTGGATTGAATAGCAAATCCCATACCCGAAGGCCGCATAAAAATCACCAGCGACTTACCCGGTTTAGGTGAGGTCACTATGCTGTCCTGAGAGACCACGCGCATATTCTTGACGCTACCCGAGCACCCTACGAGGCTCGTCGTTATCAGCAACAAGAGTGCAATTGAAAAGTAGTTTGTCAGTCTTTTCATACCAGATATTCTCCATTCATAATATTTATTAGTCCGTAAAAATCGTGAACAACCTGCCGCTCCAGGCGCCACACCGCCTATTATGTAGAATTCTCGTTATCAATGATACAGACAGATCGGATTCAGCCATTACTGCAGTAATGCTGCGACCAAAGGACTCTTGACATCTCCTTTTATTTTCTCTCCTTGAATGAAAGAAATATCGACTGATTCTAAGGTACTAGATGCCTATCAGTGGTTGAACCATTCGACTCAGAAGACCCGTAAAACGCAATTTATCATCGGTAGCGATGAGGCAGATACAGGGTTTATTTCCGACAGCAACCGGCTGATGGTTACATGAAGCATCAAGATCTGCCAGATCGCCTGCCTTGAAGTGTCCAATCTCATCCTCATAGGCACCCTCAATCACCAATGTGAGCTCACCGCCCAAATGGGTGTGGTGGGGAATTCTTATACCGGGTGAAATGGAAAGCAAACGTACGCTGCCATTGCCACTTTCGACACCTGTCAGTTGATATTGGCGGATGCCTGGCATCAGGCGTTGCCAGGGTAACTCATCCAATCCACGTGGCACGTATTCCATGAGTACCGATGCCATGTCGCTCGACGCCGATGGAGATTTGAATGGCGTAACGGGATCGATGATATCGGCTTCGATGGCTGACAAGACATTGCTCAGTCCTTCCTGGGACATCCGTGCGGGCTCCACTTCGCACAAGAGTTCACCGCCCAGATCACTCGCCAATGACATACGCTCGCGGCAGTGTGAACAGACCTCCATGTGGGCTGTCAGCAGCAGCGAAAAGCCCTCGCTCACGGTGCCGGCGGCATACGCCATTATGGTCGCATCATCGGCGTGATGGTTGATCTTCATATCTTCTCTCCCATGCCAATTTTCAGCTTACCGAAGGCAAGCCGCAGACGGGATTTGACGGTGCCAACAGGGATAGACAACCGGCAACTCACCTCACTGTGTGACAAGCCTTCGAAAAAAGCGAGCTGTACGACCTCCATCTGCTCTTCGGGTAGTTCACCGATGAGTTTTCTCAACTTGTCTGTGTCAGTACGATGCTCCAACTGTTCGTTGTGTTGGAGATTCTCAAGGGTCGAGGAAGCCTCTGTATTCAACGCCACCTCGTAGAACTTGAGTTTGCGCATTCTATCAATTTGCAGGTTGCGGGCCACCCTGAAAACCCAGGTCGAGACAGCCGCCTTTTGCGGATCGTAATGATTCGCCTTGCGCCAGATCTGTACCATGGTTTCCTGCGCAAGGTCATCCGCACTGGCATCATCGGCACCTTGCCTGAGCATATAACCTTTGATCTTCGGGGCAAAATAGCCATACAACTGCTCAAAAGCATGCCGGTCACGACGTTCGGCCACCGATCTCAACCAGGTTCGGGTATCGCTGACAGGTATTGCTGTCATGTTTTCAGATTCATTGAATAGTTTGGTCACAGCCAACATGATTGCTCTGTACCCTCACAGGTTTATCACTGAACTCAATCACACGGCTGTATGGATATTCCGTCTTATCATACAAGCCTAGCCCTTCTATTCAGGCACTATTCCCCAGTAACCCTGGGGAAGTACCCATATCCATGCGATCAATACCTTAGAATTGAGGCAGGAACACACTGTTTACGACCCAGACCAAACCGTTGGCTGTCCGGTATCCCTGGCATTCGACCTCAGACTGGTTGACCATCGGCCCTGTTCTGTCACGACTGGCAAACAGGGTCTGACCGGCCAGCGTGTCGTATTTTCTGATGTAGCGAACGCGTCTTGGATCCACTTTGTTTGGCACCACGTGGTAGGCCAGTACCGTGGTAAGAATGTCTTCATCACTGGCGATCAGGGTCAGTAGATCACCGGGTATGGCAGCGAACGCCTCATTGGTAGGTGCAAATACGGTGATATCCTCGCTGCTGTCCAGAAGATCAGCCACGTCCATAGGCAGTACTGACGCCAGTGTGGTCAGACCCAGGGTTACTGCGCCCTCAGTGATTGTGGCTGGCCTGACATCAATAATGTCGGTCTTTGCGCATTTGAAATAACCGCTACGCCAGCCGGCATTGGCCGAGGTGGTGGCTAACAGGAACATCAGCATGATCAGTAGGCTGATGATTGATACAGGAACATGTTTTTCGGAGGTTCCTGACAGAGTTTGTGTTTGCGAGATTTTGGATTTCATGTTGATCCTCAAAGTGGTTGTAGACTGAAGAAGAGCAGGAGGAGTCGTCGTCCTGAACCTATCGAACCGCACTTGAGAGATCACTGAATTTACAGGGGTCCCTTTGAGTTGTAGCACGAGTTCGATTGTTTGTACGGATCGGACCGAGGAATGGATCACTGGAACGTAGACGTTAATACCAAACAGATACTATGGGTTCTCCATCGTTTGGCGGATTGAATACCAATAGTGCTGTGGGGACGGTCAGTAACCTCGACTGATTAGCGATCAATCAGAACTCATTCCAATGAGAGAGATTGTAGTTTGAGGCTATATAAGACAGTATTTAGGTGGTATTTTTTTGCACCAGTTTTTATTTGGCTTGCGTCAATCTGCGCAGATAACAGGATCCAGGTTAAGCATAGAACAAGATCATTCTCTTCCCTCATCTTTTGATCTATTTACAGTCATTCAGCATGTTAATTGCTTTTTTGTCTGGCTGGTATAGATGTGAGGTTCCGTAATATCCGGTTAATACCAGACTGTAAACATTGATACTAATTCGTTAATGCTGCAGACATGAGACCATATCAGATCATCTCCAGTTAACTTGTTGTGATGACGTTACCTCCCTTGGCTTTAGAGATATAGCTGGCTTTATCAGCTCTATCCAATGCCGCATCAACTGTACGTGTTTCTCTGTCCAGCATAGTGAGACCGATACTGGCTGTTACTTGATGTCGGTTTGCCTCTACTACCAAGGCGTATTCTTCTATCTCTTTGCGAATTGTTTCCGCAATATGCAGTGCCTGATCAACTGGGCAGTACCAAAGCAATACTACAAATTCATCTCCACCCCATCTGGCAGCACAATCCCGTTGCCTGATATGTTTTTTGAGTAACTCTGACAGTTGCTGCAACATCCTGTCTCCACCGATATGGCCGACTGTGTCGTTAATAGATTTGAATTTATCCAAATCAATAAATAGCAAGGCATGTTGTCGTTCAGACTTTGGCGAAGTAACCGTATGAATCGCGGATTTCAGCTGTTGTCGTAGATATTCTCTATTGACCAACCCGGTTAAACTGTCATGACTGGATTTATAGTGAAAGATCTCTTTTTCACTCATTTCATTACCGATCGCAGCCAGACTTAGACTGGTAAAAGAGAGAATCCCGATAAATGCAACATGCAGGTAGAGATGGCCAATATGGTGCGTGCTGAAGTGCTCCAGGGAAAACAGATAACCACCAACTATAAAAATAGTCGCAACTGTCAGGTTAACCATTGCTGCGCTGTTGATACCTCCAAGCAGTGCAATTACTGCGACGACGGGCAGTAAAAAAAACAGCAATACCGTGGAGAAAGGCTCATCAGGGTATACCGAACTGTTCAAGCTGATGGCGATAACGATAAAGAATAATACAATTCTTACTGTTTTATAGATATCGAACAGTTCCACCCTGTATGACCGTTTGCCCTTGTTGGTTGCAAGGGCAATTAAAGTACCGCCAAATGTGATGATTCCAATACTGTTACCAAGCCACCAATAGAGCCAGGTAACAAAGGGTTCCGACTGTATCTCCAGATACTTGTGAAAGGCATAAGTACCTATGGATGCACTGAAAACCGGTCCAAGAAATACACAAAAGAAAACAAAAGCCAGCAACCCCTCGAGACGATCGATTGTCTCTTCGGTATATCGACGAAACAGATGAATGGCGACAAGGGCCTCACATACACTACCAATTGCTGCATATAACGCCACCTCCATTGGGATGTTATTGTGAAATGCCAATAACATCATGCCCAGGATCACTCCAGGCCAAATGCTTAGTCGACTCAGGTAGAGAATGGCGAGAGCAATACCGGACGCAGGCCAGATGAGTGTAAGTCCGGATTGACTGGATTGAATCATCAATCCAAATTGACCGAATGCAAAAAAAACAAATCCCAGGGAAAGCGCGCCAAGAAATACATTCTTATTGAAAAATATATTGGCAACTGAAGTTATACGTTCTTCTATATAAGTCCAATACATTCCTGTTCCAGCACTTATATTGAGACGGCCGCTCGTGATTATCTAGTACAAATACGCTCTTTCAAGATAGCTCAGCAACACAGAATCTCAAACACGACATTCCTATTAAATCCAAGAATAATATCCAAGAAAAAACAGCGCCTTAATCAACACCGATACACCTAATTAATCAATACTAAATATATTACATTTCAATACAATAATCTCATTATTTAATTTTATGTATATAAGGAGTTATTAATATATTATATGCTTCTATGTACTTGATTTTAGGTGAATCTTTAGAAACCAAACTGTAACAGCATCAAAGCCTCCCTTGGCTCTCTCATGAGACCCAATGCGTTTTTGAATGAGTTATGTTTCTGCACTCACCGGTACGACTCCTAAATCAAGTGCACTGTAAATCGATTCAACCGGCAAGCTTGGTTTAGGTAATCTGGCAGGCCAAGGAAAACAATAGCAGAACCTTATTAGTTCAGACCTCAGGTAGCAGGAAGCTGGAACAGACCATTGAAGGATGATGAAGCCCAATATTACGATTTGCGATTGTATGGTGCTATTGACACACTGACTTAGGCTAACGGGTGACTTTAGACCACAAGCACCAGTCACTAAAAGACTTGGCGATCATTGCCTTACGTGTTTATATAGACTCAATCTTCACAATCAAGTAATCCGCACAAGCTAATGAACAGAGTCTTTTCCAGTGTTCAGCTCGATGCAAGCGGCACAGTTGCGGGTCTTCGAGACAGCTTGCAGGCTGCGGTCGGTCAAGGCGCGAAGGGGCTTCTGCTGCTGATAGGCAGTAGCAACAAGATCGATCTCAAACAACTCCCAAGTCTGTTGCGTGAAATTGCCATTCCCGCTGTGGGCGTGGTTGTCCCTGGTGTGTTGCTACAGGATCAAGTTTATGAGGATGGTATCGCGGTGTGTGGTCTTACATCCACTTCAGCGGCCACCGTGGTGCCGAACATCAACCGGTCGGAGCAGGAACTCAACCAGGACATACAGCAGATATTGGGCGTAAACCCCAATCCCTCAGGGGTGTTGATCGTAATCGATGGTCTCTCCCGGGGTGTGGATAATTTTGTCACCACCCTGCACGACTGTATCGGGCCTGATGTGCAGGTCATCGGTGCCGGGTGCGGCCATAGGGATTTCTCTTTGCAGCCGAATGTCATCACCACCGATGGTTTGCTGTCGAATGCGGCGCTATTACTCTTCACCACCATGGAACTGGTGACCAGCGTCAGCCACGGTTGGGAGCCTGTTGAGGGCCCGTTTCTCGTCACGGACGCCTCAGACAACCAGATTCAGCAGATCAACTATCAACCGGCCTTTCCGTTTTATCTGGACATTCTCGCCCAACACCTGGGACGTACAGTGGCGGTTGAGGAGTTTTCAGCGTTGGCAAATCACTATCCTTTTGGCATGGCGCAATTGGACAGTGAGTTTCTGGTGCGTGACCCGGTCAATCGCGTGGGAAACGCCATTGTTTTTGCCGGGGCTGTTCCGACCAATGCCATGGTCTATCTGCTGCATGCCAGCCCTAATGATTTGGTGGAAGCCGCTGGCACTGCTGCCACTGATCTGCGCAGTCGATTCTCCTCCCGCTATGGCCAGGAGGCAAGTTTGAATGTATTTTTGATCGACTGTATCTCCCGGCGCATGGTAATGGGTGAAGAGTACGATGATGAATTGGCAATCATCCGCCGGTGCCTGCCGAACAACGTCTCGGTACTGGGCATTCTCTCCATTGGGGAGATCGCCAACTCCCATCAGGGTGGGATTCAGTGGCTGAATAAGACGACCGTGATTGGTGGCTTGGCCTGATGAGCGATTCACGCCAGATCGACACGCTGAATCTGATCTCCATTCAGCATGAGTTGGCGATGAATATCGGCCTCGATCCTCAACTCGTACCGATGGTTCGGCGCCTGATGAAAGTCTGTTTGCGTCGTCTTTCCGTACGCCGCGCGTATCTGTTTCTGCGCATAGACGAAGATGAATTACTGCCTGCCGAAGCTACCCCTGGGCCTGAGAATAGTGTCTTTTTTGCCATGCCAGCTGACCGCCAGGCTGAAATTCTCGATACACCGCAAGTCGGTGAGTGGATTGTAGACTTCTTCCGCGGATCTTTGACCTCAGCGGAGGTGACTCTATTTCAGTTTGGACGGCAGTTTGTCTATGCCTATCCACTGGCCGACAACGGTGTACTGTTGCTCGACCGCAGCAATACCCCGCTGCCGGATATTCTGGTGGGAGCACTGACACCGGTTTTCGAGCGTTTGCGTCAGGGTTGTGAAGCTGCGATCAAGCACGAGCAGATCATCCATGAGGTGGAGCGCAGGCGGGTTGCCGAAAGGCGTATTCAACACCTGGCCTTTCATGATGATCTGACCGGACTGCCAAATCGGAGACACTTGCTCAAACAGCTGAATCAACTGTGCGAAAGACATGTCGCAGGTCAGGGCCATTGTGCACTCATCTATTTGGGCTTGGATAACTTCAGTGACATCAATGAATCTCTCGGCTATCAGATTGGCGATGCGGTGCTGGGCGCCATCTCGAAGCGGATCGTTCTCGCCGATGAGAAACTGGCGGCAACCGCCCGGCTGGATGGGGATGAATTTGGTTTTCTGATCACCGACCTGTCTACTGAAGAATCAGCCGCCAGCGAACGTGTCGTGACATTGACCCGCTGGCTTTTACTGCAGATTGAGCAACCCTGCGAGCTCGATGATCGTACGGTCAGCGTCGCCGCCAGCGCTGGCATCACCGTTTTCAAGGCTGATGCCGAGCAACCTCAGGCTGTGCTGAGTCATGGTCGTTCGGCGCTTCGTCGCGCCAAATCCCTGGGCCGCAACACAATTCACCTGCATGATACGTCATTGGATGAAGAGACCAGCCAACGTCTGAGTCTGGATTACGATATGCGCTCGGCGCTCAAGTCCGGTGATTTTCAGCTCTGGTTGCAACCCCAGGTCGATCAGCAGGGACGGATTATCGGTGCTGAAACCCTGATTCGCTGGAACCATGCTGAAAAAGGACTGCTGTTACCCAACAGTTTCATTCCCATGGCTGAGAAATCGGGTTTCATCGTGCCGCTGAGCGAATGGGTATTGAATGAAGCCTGTCGACTGATCAAGTTGCTGAATGACCAAGCTGTCTGGCCTGCCGGGGCGAAGCTCGGGGTCAATCTCAGCGCTAAACAGTTTCATCAGCCAGATTTTGTCAATCGAGTCCTGACCACGATCAAGGAACGGAATGTCTCGGCAGAACAGATCGAACTGGAACTGACTGAACGGACCCTGCTTGATAATGTGGAGGAGGCCATCGAAAAAATGCAACAACTGAGGGAGGCCGGATTACAGATATCCATCGATGATTTCGGTACTGGATACTCTTCCCTTGCCTATCTGCGCAGACTACCGATCAATCGGGTCAAGATTGATCGCGCTTTTGTTGCCAATATCGATTCCAGCACGGATGATCAGGCCATCGTCGAGGTGATTATCTCAATCGCGCGACATTTCGACATGCAGGTGATTGCCGAAGGGATCGATCGACCGGAGGCTCTGCAGACCCTTGTTGCTATGGGGTGCCACCAGTTCCAGGGGTTCCTGTTCCATCGGCCAATGCCGCTGGAGTCGTTTCTGGAATTGAGCTAGGGATTGTCAAAGTCCAGGTTTTCCCAGGCTATCAAGCGATTTCTGCCTGTTGTTTTGGCATGATAGAGCGCCTGGTCAGCACGATGAATGGACTCTTCGATAAATATTTCATTTGATAACGCTGTCATACCAAATGACGCTGTAACACGCATTTCTGCTTTGGTGATGCCTGAGATAGTCAGATTTTCAATACCGATCCTCAGTCTCTCAATGGCAAAATTTGCTGTAACCAGATCTGTACCGGGCAAACAAAGCAAGAACTCTTCTCCACCATAGCGAAATAACATATCAAAAGGACGGATACTGTCTAAGATGTATCTGATAGCAGTCTTCAATACCATGTCACCTTCCTGGTGACCATGACTGTCGTTGATATTCTTAAAGTGATCAAAGTCCATCATGGCGATACTGCATGTAAACGCACTTCTTTTCACTAATTCATGCTGTCTGCGTAGCTCTGTCAGCATACCTGATCGTGTGCGTGCACTTGTCAGCGTATCCACGTTGAACAGGGAATCCTGTAACTCGCGCTGTAAGCTCATTATCTGCATACGGAGATGCTCAACGGATCTGGAAAATTGGTCGTACTTATCTATATTCGAAACGGGGGCTTCCTGACTCTCCGTTAATAACGCCGTAGCAAGCTCATGCATATGATGATGTTCTTTCTCAATGGCATTGAAGCCATCGTGCCGCAGAAGCACTTCGTCATCCAATCGATAGTACCACTTGCCGAATTCACAGTTCCGATGCGCATCCGGCATAAGATCTTCCGGTTTACATGGGACGTTACAAGCCAGAGAGCGATTGACATTTTGAAACCACATCTGGTGGTTTTCTACAGCACGATCCAATTGCTCAATGATATATTTTATTTTTTCGTGGCCCAGCCTGAACATTGACCCAGCTCCAGATATTTGTAACCCCAGCCCCAATCAGTACATATATTCATTATTTAATATAATAAACAAAAAACAACCATTTTGAATGCTTTTTATACAATGGTACTCATCAACCAGGACACTTACCATTTGCAGAGTGGAAATACAAAACCCCAGCTCCCGTAGCCTATGGTAACTCTGTCGGATTGTGTTTCAGTGTATGTTCTGTGTCCTCGTTTGGCTTCGCTAACAGCCCGGTAGTCAACCGGGCAATCCAGTTCCGGCTTTATGGCGTCTTCGTGTTGATCTTTCAGGTTCTGATAGCAGTTTTCCACGCCTCACACGAGATTACCTGATCACTGCAAACAGCCGACAATCCGGCGGCTGAACATATGGGCCAGGTCAGGCAATTCTTTCTGGATTGTTGCAACATACACCCAGACCACTACAAGAGCCTGATATCCAACGATTTATTCAGTTCGATTGACGTTTTTTAATGCTCACAAATGCGAAATCGTGTATAAGTTCCATTATAAAAGTCGAAAAGGCTACAAATACAGGCACTGCGGCATTGAGGAGGGAGTATGGAAAGTTATTCGCTTTACGAAATCAGTGAAACCGCTCGAAATCAGGCTGTTGAATGCTATGATTGCCATGCCTGCCTTGAGGATCCAGAGTTCAAAATATGTCGTGTTGAATTCCATATCGAGAATGCCTCGGTAATTCTTTCAAACAGCGACCGATGCAGACTTTGTGGGTACGGTAAACCTTTTGCGGGTTGGCATATGTGCTCATGCCCTGTTCGTCAGGAACTTTTCATTCGGCATGGTATTTGATCTTAACTCGGTTGAAGCGTAGCTAAGATACATCTACAGGTGGTTATTCCAAGCCTGTAAGAGTGAGCCACTGCTTTGATTAATAGAACTGATAATAGAGCCAAAGTACATTCAAGTTGCTGATGAGTGTGCTAAAAAGCTATTTCATAGATAATCCACCCTGTTTCTGCCCTTCTCCTTAGCCTGATAAAGTGCCTCATCCGCTCTGTTTATTAGTTGATCAACACTCTCTTCCGCCAGATAGAGAGAGACACCCAGACTGGCTGTTTTATTCTCACCTGTTGAAAATGCATATTTTGATATGCTGTTTCGGAGATTCTCTGAAAAAGTGATCAAGCCATCCAGCGTCGTTTCCGTGCAAATGATCATAAACTCTTCGCCTCCCCATCGTCCTACAACATCGCTGCGTCTTGAATGACTTAACAAAATATCGGCAAATTCCCTCAGCACCCTATCACCCATTTGGTGGCCGTAGGTGTCGTTTGTCTGTTTGAAATAGTCAATATCGATCAGAATGACACCAAAGGTGGACTTGGACCGATTGGCCCTGTTGGCCTCGTAGATCAGAACCTCATCCAGCTTGTGCCTGTTATAGATCTTTGTCAGGTTATCGGTAATGACCAACTCTTTTAGAAGTCTGTTTTTTTCCTCGATCAGCCGGTGTGAAGTTTCCAATTGTTCGTTGATTATTCTGATAGATCGGTTTTTGTAAATCACCACGAGAAGAATGGTCAGAAAAAACAAACTGATATAGATGAGCTTCTTATAGTCGACCTTTTCAAGAACCTGTAGAGAAAACCATTTCTGCTGAATCTCAGTATGCTCTTCTGCTGAAATCTTCCGCAATCCTTTGCTCAAAATCGACGTTAACTCTGGCCACTCCTTTGGACCCACAAAACTGAACTTGATGTCATCGTATCCAGAGGGTGCCGCAACTTGAAGATCGCTCATTCCTTTATGGTTGATCATGTAGTTAACGATCGCCAGGTTGCCCAGGTATGCATCCACCTCTTGATTCTGTAACATCTTGAGCGCATCTAGTGTGGTATCAGCTGACATAACGCTGATGTTAGGATAGTCCCTCGACACCCATTGATTGGTGACAAGTCCTTTTTCGATGGCCAGTATTTTACCGGACAGATCTGACATTTGACCAACATAACCTGACGATTTATGAGTCACTATCATGATCGGGTTCGCCAAATAGGGATCCCCAAATGAGAATTCATCTCTTCGTTCCGCCGTTTCAACGGCATACAACAAGGTATCATAGTCTCTCCGCTCACTGTTTACCGACTTAAGCGCTTCAGCGAGCGGGCGGTCATCAATAACAAATTCGGCATCGAACCCGGTTCTATTGGCAACTGCTTTGATGTAATCCACCGCAATCCCGGCTGCGGCGCCATCAAGACTGAACTCATAGGGAGCCCTGTCTCGATTGACGTGAAACCGAATCGTGGGGTTTTGCGCTAAGAATACTCTTTCATCTTCTGTAAGCGCATTGGGATCCTTTTCTGCCTCGGATACGCCAAGCCATTTCAGTTGAAGCTCTTTTTTCTCCCCGGGTGAGATCGACTTCATCCCCTTGCGCAGGATGGCAGCAAGAAGCGGAAGATCCTTACGCGTGGCAATATTCAGCAGTGAGTATTCAGGATCTCCCATAAGGGCTTCGCCGCTGATCGCCAGATCGGACATCATGTGTTCATTCAAAAGATGGCTAAAGACCGCCAACTCACCCAGCGCAGCATCTGCCTTGCCGAATGTCACGGCCTTCATCGTTTCCAACATATTGTTCAGCGGAAGCAGCCTGATCTCCGGATAATTTTTACTCAGAATCTCTTCCGTGAAAAAACCTTTCGGAACCGCTACCGTTTTGCCAATAAGTGACTCGATACTTTCATAGGGTTTATCTTTCTTGCTCAGAATGGCATTTGGATTATCTGCATAGGGGTGGGTAAACAGAAGGTACTTTTGCCGCTCCGGGGTTTTGACGATGTTCAGCATCACATCCAGAGTACCCTTTTTCATCATCTGGAGAAACTCGTTCCACGAAGGGCCGGAGATATATTCAACCTCAAAGCCCGTTCTTTCAGCGACCAGATTCATAAAGTCGATGGAGAATCCCTGGGGCTCTCCATCTTGGGTGTAGTTGAAGGGTGGCCAGTTCAATTCGTTGTGCACACGAATGACGGGGTGTGCCTCAATGAACTCAAGCTCCTCCTGTGTCAAGGGTGATACAAGTCGCTTTTTTACGACGTTGGACAACCATTTTTGTTGAAGCCTCTTTTTATCCTCAAGGCTTATTGATGCAATGCTTTTCCTCAGAATGGAGGCGAGAAGAGGAAGCTCTTGACGCGTCGCTATATTTAACAGGGAGTACTCGGGATCCCCCATCAAAGCTTCACCGCTGATCGCCAGACCGGACATCATGTGCTCATTCATAAGATGGTTGAAAACCGCCAGCTCTCCCAGTGCCGCATCGGCCTTCCCAAAAGAGACTGCCTTCATCGTTTCCAGCATATTCTTCACTGGAAGCAGTCTGATCCCGGGATAGTCCCTGATAAGAATCTCTTCGGTAAAAAAGCCTTTGGGTACAGCCACCGTTTTCCCGGTGAGCGACTCTATCTCTTTAAAAGGCGTCTCTTTCTTACTGAGGATGGCATTCGGATTGTCCGCATAGGGTTGAGTAAACAGCAGGTATTTTTCCCGCTCCGGGGTCTTGACGATGTTCAGCATCACATCAAGTGTGCCCGCTTTCATCATCCCGAGGAATTCACTCCATGAAGGGCCGGTGACATACTCGATGTCCAAGTCGGCCCGCTCAGCAACCAGATTCATGAAATCGACGGAGAAGCCCTGTGGTTTTCCATTCTGAACATAGTTAAAGGGCGGCCAGTTCGTCTCATTATGTACGCGAATAACAGGATGGGAATCTATGAATGCCTGTTCATCTTGAGTTAACTCAAGCGGCTCTGCAGTTGCTGTCAGAGTGAGACCCAGCAGTAGAATGAACGTAATTATCGCTTTCAAAGTGATACCACTAACAGCGCAATGAATCTTCCTCATTGGAAACGGCCCGGATGCCCTATTGATCTATTCTAGATTTTTGTCTTCTAACCATCATAACAGAGAAATGCTCTGCCTCTTAATACACAAGCCATGCTGCCGAATACATTGCAGTTGAAGACAATGCCAGCAGCGGGCGACCGTTCGGCTTACGATATACCGTGACAGAGTCGGCCACCTTGTTAATTTTCTCTTCTCGATCAAGCCTAGGGAGAATAGCTGCGCCCTGCCTGTCAAGGCAGAAAACTGTAGCAGAAAACAGTGTAAATATCTCTCTGCCGACCCAACCTTTCGCTCAACTCACTAGAGTCCCACCTACATCCGGCCTCTCCCACCGCCAGCATAACAATCTGACAGAGTCCGGGTAACAGACTGCCATGCAACCAATCCTTTTGTTGCTGCAACCTATAGAGATGGGTAATAAAACCTACTGCTCAGCAAACCATTCCCATTCCGGCGAAACCAACACTGCCATCAACAACTCAGGTGATTGCTGCAAATGCCCTTAGACTGAAACTATTGATGAGTCTTGTCGATTACCAACTACTTCTCGATACAGCCCTCCCCCTCTTTACCGTCTAAATCAGAGATTCGGTCCTACACCCTATTTCTCATTAAAGAGTCGCCCCTGATGTAATGAATTGTTATCCCGCCGTGATAAATATGTGAGGCCTGTTTACCAGAATTACTCACTCATACCTGTGCCAGGGATCTCCGTCTTAGCGATCCCTGCGCAGAGACCAATAGTCTTTTAGGAGAAAACAGATGAAAAAAATTGTCACGACTACCGCACTCGCTTTGACACTCGCATTACCTGGTGTTGCTCTTCATGCACAAGACAATCCGTTCGCTGGAAATCCAGACCTTTACGGTCATTTTCTTGCAATGGAAAAAATGAAGATGACGCAAGGCATGATGGATAAGAATGATGATGGAATGATCAGCAAGGATGAGTACATGGGCTATGCTGAAAAAGCGGCCACCAAGGGATTCATGATGACTGACATGAACGATGATGGGATGATATCTAAGGACGAATTCAAGTTCAGCAACCCTGATCTTTATGGCGGCGACCGGTTTATCTACGGTGGATTCCTGTAAGACCCCTTGCATCGGGGGCATTATGCCCCCGAGCTTAGATTCCATGACTACCCATTCACTGCGTGAAGTATGGATACTATAAGAGCAGTTCCCTTTCTTATCGGGGCAGAAATATCAGAGAAAATGGGCTTTGTCCCCTTTAGTCTAGCGCCTACCCCGGTATTGATCCGGGGGTTACTTTGGGCTTAGGGCCAGCGCTTTTGGTGATAAATCCCAGCGGATGGATACAGTCAGGAGGCTCTCGAATTCTGCCAATTCTTAGCTGATTCCAGTACTTGTTATCAGCATCACTTTTGTCCTGGTTTCCAGTCACCCCCAGATGTTTTGGGTGTGACAAGACGAAAAGCCAGTTTGGTTGCCATTTGCGCCAATTTAGTCAAGGTCTTCGGCCCGACTAAGCTGTCTGCTTTGAGTTGATTTTGATGTTGAAACAGACGGGTTCTGGTGGCTGTTTGGGTACCAAATATGCCGTCTACTTTGAGCCCTGGTTTTGTGGGAAGTGCTTTGTTCAAACTTTCCTGAACCTTAGCGACATCACCACCCCGCAAACCGATTCTGATCACCCGATTTGGAATTGGTTGCATGATTCCACCTCCTTGCGGCTATTCAATTACTTCTACCTTACAGTATAGGTTGCCATAGGCTTGATTGAAGGGTGCAGAGACAAAGTGAGAAAGCGGTAACTTGGTAGAGGGTTGCAGTTTTCTTCTCGAGGTGATTCGTGAGGATGGGGCTATCTACCCGCCCCCAGGCATCCTCACCTTTGCTCCTGACAAAAACCAGAGGGATTCCCCACGGTCTGGCGTGATCATCAAGCAATCAGCTTGACCACAACCTCCTGCCCCCGCTTGGCGAATGCCACATTCTCCCCAGTCTTGTGGAAGTAGTATTAACCAGATCAAAGCCCTTTTTAAGGCTTATGCTGGGTGTGAAAAAGTGGCTTTTCTGATTGATTTCAAGGAAGAAACGATGCCGAGAAAGCCTCGGTTTATTGTTCGGAGTGTCGGCTTATATTGTATAAATAAGTCCCCACCGTCCCAGAAAATGCCGGGACAGCAGAAGTATTCCCTTTCATCCTTGTCACCGCTCGCTGACCCGGCTTCAACAAATTCCCTCTTTGTCATCGCTCAGTGGTGTCGAGTCACATCAACCAGTTCTGCTTCACCCAATAGGTGGGCGAACTCCTCACCAGAGACCTTGATCAGATGTTCATGGTCTCCCGACTCGAAATAAACCTCGTTTTGATTCAATAGATTACTGTCGACCAGGGTGATCAGTCGATAGGCCGTGCCAAGTGGTGGTATGGCGCCACGTTCACAGTCGGGAAAAAGCTCCATCAGCTCGCTCTCCGTTGCCAGGCCAACCTCTCTGCCCAGCAATTTGTGTAGCTTGCCCAGGTGAATATGGTAGTCCGAAGGGACGACTACCATCATATACTCATCACCCTCCTTGACGATAACCGCCTTGGCCAGGTGTTCACTCTCAATATGCGCTGCGCCAGCGCTCTCCATGCTTGATTGAGTGTGTCGGTGAGTAATGACTTCAAAGGGTATGGATTGACCCTCTATATAGGATTGAACGGTGCTGGAAATACTCATGGCTCGCCTCCCAATGGATTTTCAGGTGATTGGCTATTCTGTACAGGATGTTGATCTGTATAGAGATTTCCTATGATTAACGTCAACTCCAGGTGCCTCCATGACCTCAGCTTCCGGGTCACTCATCATTCCGGACAATTGATTGCCCAAGGATCAATCGGTTATACAAAATATGTCGGGACAGACCAGGGCACGTTGGACTACCTGGTAAGAATTGATCTGGGGCTTATTTAAAGTCTAGCCAATCTATATGAGTAGTAAGAGAAGGAAGACACTATGGCATGTGTGGTTTTGCCTGAAATTTCACTATCTTCAAGCTGTTATTATGAAGTCAACTCGAGCACACTGGTACCATCGCAGCCGAAGAGAAAAGGGCTTTGACCCCTTTAATCGACTTCACTGCATGGGCGAATGATGACGCGGCAGGGTGGAAAAATAGCCCCAGCCCTTCAGGCCCGCCAGGACCAATTGGATTCGTGTTAACAGGCACTAGTAACTCGAAAACAGCTTATTGAGTTTTGTACCGATTCGTTCGAGTTCCCTTATTGTGTAGTCGTAGTCGACCTTGTCCTGATTAAATTTCGATTGGCCGCCTTCGTTGGTTGAACGGTAATCCGCCTCATCACGCTTGAGACATCCGCAGATTGACCGTAGCTGGCTGATTGCCTGATTTAATGTTTCTGTATAGTCAATCAGTGTTTGGTGAAGCCCGGCCGCATTGCGTAGAGGCAGGTCGTCTTCTTCAACACGATTGATCTGCTCAAGCAATCCTTTAAGTTCATTCTGTAGCGTGTTTAATCTTTCTTCATAATCACTGTACAGTGAGTCTGTTTTTCCCTTCAGTGAGAATAGGATCAAACGGTATGAAGTAATACCGAATAGAGCGCCATGTATCTCAGCATATCGACGATGGATATCCGAGACGCTGCATCCTAAATCGATGACTTTAGACATCCGCTGCAATCAACCTCATTGATGTTATGCCTTGTTGTCAGGCTCTTTGAGAAGATGTTGCTGGTAGCGTGACTTCAACCATACACCTAATACCATCGTGCCGAGCGCGATGGATGTCAGGATGAAATCCAGTTTTTCGTACACCACGAACATGACTGTAGCGATCAGCGCGGTCACCCAGAAAGCCACCACGACGATGACCCACCGGTTCTTGAGACTGTCACGCTGTTTTTCCCAGGCCAGCCAGCCACTTTCCGGTTTCTGTTCCCCCATACCCTTGCAACCTTTTTTAAGATGTTTCAAGCAATCAGCAGGATTGTACACGATCCGGACACAATTTCATGCGAAGGGTAATCCACGTATTTTCAATCTTCGTGTTAAGAGAAACTGAAGGGTGCACTACTCTGAATGGTGCCAGCCAATCCATTTGAGAGGATATATCGTGCATAGGTGCATATAATCCATTCCTGTTACTCACATAAGATTGAGCTAAAATAATAGGCAGTCTGACTGGGTTATGTTTTGGGTCAGCTGTCATTTTTTTTATCACCAGGAACCAGTTAGGAGTAAGTGATGCCAATTGTTTGGAAAAAGGAGATGGCGGTGCATAATCAGATAATCGATGATGAGCACAAACTTCTTATCTGTCTGATCAATGGCGTCGAAATTGCGCTAAGGGCTGAGAATCATGGCATGATGGTTTTGTTTCTAGTCCGTGAATTGAAAACCTATACGAAGGATCATTTTTCCGCTGAAGAGAAGATCATGCTTGATCATGACTACGCTGGATTTTCTGAGCATAAGCGAGCCCACCAAGATATTTTGCAACAGATTCAAGCGCTCGAAGAGTCAATCCGAAAAGCCGTCGAAAATGAGCAAGCGTTGGATGCGGAAGAGCTTAATTTAATAGGCCTGCTAAGGTCTTGGATTATAGATCATGTACTGCAGGTCGATTTAAAGATGAGACCCTTATTTGATTAGCGATCACAAGTCTGTCAAAGTCAGGTGTGCCATTGATGGGTAAATATCGTATTAAAGGAGTCAAAACCCTGCCCCCAGACGATTGGGGAAGATACGGATTTAACCGAGACCATGGTGGAGCCTGCGGCGGTATGTGACTGGTTACCCATACAGAGAAACATGGCTTTACCCCCTGTAATCAAAAGCAGATAGTAAATCGATAATAGTGGTCTTTGACCTCTTTAATCTATTTCCCAGCCGACTTGTTGCCATTCCATCTACGAAATGGACATCTCTGGCCGGACTTATGTGAAAAATGTAAAAACGATCCCAGGGATCAATACCTTCATTTATGAATACGAAGCAGGAATTCGGTTGGTTTAAGCGGACCATCAGCGGTGTCATTCTGCTGGCAGTCAATCTGCTAGCCGGTGCCGCATTGGGTCTGCTTTGGGTGAAGCTTTTTGTGGATGTGGACATGGGATTCGGTGGGGTCGCCGATACCCTTGGCGGTGCCATGGTCGGCATGTTTCTGGCTTTGCTGGTCACAGGTATTGCAGTATTTCATTTGACACCGCGTGCACAAGGGCTCTGGTCTGGGGTTGCCGGGGTGGTGGCAGTAGTTGTCCTGGCAGGACTGGTGATCACTGCGCCGCCTCGGAAGGTCTCAAATGAACCAGTCATCAAAACAAAATTCCGTCCCGCTTTTGTCCTCAGAATGAAAACAAACCGGCCCCGATCCGAACTCGCAATCCTACCGGCGAAACAGAGACAGCTGCCTTTCACTGAGGCCGAAGTATGGACTGGCAGTTCGAAACTGATCTTCGTTGGCTGGGGGCCTGATTTCAACGCCTGTGAGGCACAGGCGAGCAACGAGGATTTTGCTCGACTGCTGCCGCTGTTGCAGCAGGTGGTGAGCATCTCCGGCCCGGCCTGTCGAACTCCGGAGGATGATTTCAGACTGAATGTCCGGTGGAACATTGAAAACAACTCGGGTCACTGGAATCTGGATGCGGGCTGTATTGCACAACAGCTGGCGATAGTGTCATTGGTCAGTGCCGTTGGCGATTTAGCGGGTCGTCTGTGCAGTAACGAATAAGCTACATCAATGGATGCCACGCAGTTCTGGGCTTAATTATGCTGCAAGCTGTTATTCGGCTCGACGCTTTCGTCCGCAGGAGACTGTGAGGCGCCGAAATAGGGTTGCTTTGACAGAGTTTTGAAGTTTATGAACTTAGAAAATGATTTCGGTTTGAGGTCCGTTGTGGTTGTAGGGTTTTCACCCTTTGCATTTTTTATTGAAGCATTGAGGGCAGACTCTAAGCCATCGTCTCCAGCAAGAAAAAAGCCATGAAATGGACAGGAGTATGATGGGGAAGCGATTAACAGCAGGAGCGCTAGAGTCAGGAGTTTCATGATCTGAATATTATCATAAAATCGAGCATAAGATAAGAATAACAGAGGTAGAGAGGACTGCAATCAAACAGCAAACCCATGAAATTAAAGAGAAAATTTGTAATCTATTATCTGTTATAAAAGATAGTCGTCTAGAACGCCACAAAATAGGGTAGTTGGCGCCCAATTCAGTGACAAGTCAGTACCAGGTATCAGGATTCAAAGGGATCAAAGCCCTTTTAGGGCTTTTGTCGGGTGTGATAGGAAGGAAAAGGGCTCTGACCCCTTTGATCATCGGAATGACGATATCTAAGGATCGAGGTTCATGGACTGGGATCCCGATGCATCCTCCGCGGAAGAAACCTGGTTTCTTCCGCCCTCCTTGGCCTTGTAGAGCGCCACATCAGCAGCCTTAATGAGTTCTTTAATCGTGCTACCGTGCTCCGGATAACTCGCTGCTCCGATACTAAGGGTGATATGGGTCGAGGTATTTTCATCCAGTTTGACAGTATGTTCTGAAATCATAGACCTGATAAGCTCTGCCTTTTTTATGCTTTCGGCATGGGTAGAGTCAGTGAGTATGAACATCAGTTCATCACCACCATAACGAATCATATAATCACTTTCCCTGAGCTTGTTACCGAGTTCGCTTGAAATGACTTCTAGTACCTTGTCACCTGCCAGGTGACCATAGGTATCATTGATGTTTTTGAAGTTGTCGATATCCGCGATGAGTATGGACAGGTATGATTTGTTTCTTTTTGCTCTTGCAAGTTCGTTATCAAAAATCAAGTCAGCCTGGTGACGATTAAGGAATCCGGTCAGCGGATCATGAATGGCAAGATCCTGCAATTGTTGCTGAAGCTCATCATTCCTCTGCAGAAAGTGGCGCCAGCGTTTACCGGTAAACAGTATACCCAGCGTGCCAATCAACCACATAACAAAGTAACTGATCATGTGAGTACGGATGATGCCCAAACGCGCGTCTGAATAGACCACCATGTCAACGTGAACACCCAGCCCACCAACGATGTCACCCACTTTGTATTGACTGTAGCTGTGGCACTTGTAGCACTTGGGTTTCAGGGCGAGCGGCTGTAACATCCGGTAGTAGGATCTGCCCTCGAATTCTGTATATCCGGCTACGGTTTTTTTACCGGCTCGAAGCTTATCTAGTGCCATGGATTCCCATTCATCGGGCTCGTTGCCGGGTTTGAGTGGATCATCTCCGGTAAAGCGGATGAATGCGCCCACAACTCGGTTTTCCTTTCCCATGATTGAGTTCAGTGCTGCGATGGAGTTGGCGATAGTCAGTTGTCTACCGTCTAAAGTCTCCACATCCCTGCCGACAGACTCGGGTATGTAGGGATTGGGCTTGTGTACATCACTAACGGGGGCATAAACACCACCAAATCCCACAATCCATTTTCGTACATGGTTGGCGGTTTGCAGGCGAATATTTGCTTCACGGTTCACAAGCCGGTCTATCTCGGCGAGATCGTGCCATATATGCCATCCAGTCAGTGCGACTATCAATGTCAGCCAAAACACGTGCGCCGTCCACAGGAAATGCTTTAGCCTCTGAATGGAATTGGCCGCCTTGAGCTGTTTTTCGGTACTGCTTTGTTCGCTCTTGTTCATTTCAAAATAGCCTTTTTTGCACTTTAGCAAGTGGTCCTAAGCTTGTCTGTGCCTGTTGTCATTGGACTCTCCAGTACTCTCTTTTTGCAGATACTTGGGACCATCACCAGTAGTCGCTTTTACGAACTCCTCCGGTTCGAATTCACTGTAGAAGCGTGTTATCTCCTCGGGTCTCATGGGTTTGGCCAGATAGTAGCCCTGAATCTCGTCACAACCAATTTCATTCAGAAGACTGAGCTGACTGGCATTTTCCACACCTTCGCACAGTACCTTCTTACCCAAGGAGTCTGCCATCTCCACGATGGAACGCAGAATGGCCAGATCGTTCTCGTCATGCTCCACATCCTTGATGAAGATTCGGTCGATCTTCAGCGTATTGAACGGGAGATGTTTTAAGCGGAAAAGTGATGATTCGCCAGTTCCGAAATCATCGATGGAAATGGTGAAGCCAGCATCGATCAGGTCTTTATACAGATTGGAGTATTTCGTCTGCTCCAGGATGACTGTCTCGGTAATTTCGATCTCCAGTTTCCCGGGACTGATTCCTTCATCCCTGACGATACGCTGCAAATGGCTGCTGAGATCGATGCTCTTGATGGTCTGGCCGTCAAGATTGAAAGAAATCGTACCGGGATCGATATTCAACTCATTCCAGGCGCGAATCTGTCGGGCTACCTGTCGAATGACGAGGTCGGTAATCTCCGGCATCAAGCTCGCATCATGCGCCGCTGGCAGGAACTCCAGCGGGGAGATCAGTCCGCGCTCAGGGTGTTGCCAGCGAATCAGTGCTTCAGCGCCGACCAGGGCATGGTGTTCTAGTGAAAACTTCGGTTGGTAAACCATATACAGCTGGTCATCCGCACGCAGGGCGTGTCGTAGATCGGTCTCAAGGACGAACAGTTCTTCCGCTTCCCGGGCCATGTCTTCGGTGAAATAGCTGTAGTTGCCGCGCCCCTTACGCTTGGCGCGGTACATGGCGGCATCAGCATTTTTAAGAAGGGTGGTGGAATCCTCCCCATCCTCGGGGTATATGCTGATGCCAATGCTCGCTGAGATATGGAGCGATCGGCCTTCAATGCTAAAAGGTTCCCTGAAGCATTGAAGAAGCTTATTGGCAACTCTTGCAGGGTCGTCTTCCTGATCAAAAGCCTCTATCATGATGATGAATTCATCACCCCCAAGTCTCGCCACAACATCATCCTGACGAATGAATCGCTGTAGTCGCTTGCCAACTTCTAAGAGCAGTTTGTCACCCACCTGGTGACCGAGTGTATCGTTGATCTGTTTGAAATGGTCCAGGTCGAGGTAGAGCAGAGCAGCATGTACGTTCATACGCTTGGAATGCTTGAGGGCCTGGTCAAACAAATGCATAAAAGATGTGCGGTTGGGTAGATTGGTCAGTTGGTCCATATAAGCCAGTTCCTGCAGCCGCTTCTCCTTTTTCAGCTTATCAGTGATATCACTGAATACGGCGACGTGGCTCAACACCTCACCATCGTTATCTCTTATGGTGGTTATATTTAGCCACTCGGGATAAACATCTCCATCCTTTCGACGATTGAATATTTCGCCTTCCCAGTAGCCATCCTGCAGAATATTGACCCACATCTCCTGGTAGAAACTAGGGTCGTGCATGCCGGAAGAGAGAATGTTTGGATTTTTTCCCTGTACCTCTTTTTCTCCATAACCGGTGATCTCGGTAAAGGCCCGATTGACGGCAACGATATTCACATTCATGTCGGTTACCATTATGGCTTCCGACATGTTTTGGAATGCCGTTTCTGTCTGCTGTTGGCGGATACGGTTTTCGAAGTCCTGGGTGATATCCCGGAACAGAACAACGGCACCTGCTATGCTACCTTCGTCGCGTAGAGGGGAACTGGTCACTTCGGTACGAATCAGGCTGCCACTGCGATGGGTAAAAGTCTCATTGCTGCTTCTGTAAACATTTCCTGACATGGGCTCCGTTCTTATCGGGCAGTTTTGCGCTGTTACGGGTTGGTCCGCAGAGTGGTGATGGAATAGATTGTGGCCGTTCTTTCCCTGCATTTCATGTTTTGAGAATCCAAGTATGTTTTGGGCAGCCTTGTTGCTGAACACGATGTTTCCCTGATTGTTCATCACGTACAAACCCTCGACCATATTCTCGCTGATGGTTTGCAGTTGCTGGCGAGATCTCAGCCAGTGCTGGTAGGAGCGACCACCCAAAAAGAACAGAAGGCTTCCCAGCGCAAAAACAATCAAGTGGTTGCGTAGCATGACGGGGTATTCGTCTCCGGGAAACGATCCCACAACATAGGCAGCTGGACGGCCAGCACTGTCTTTTACTGAAAGCAGAACCACCTGGTGGCAGTCGAAGTTGTCGATACACTTGTAGAGGCTGAGTGTCCGGCCCTCCCTCATGGCGGTATCAACATCCGGATCGGCGCCCAGTGCGAGGTCTAGTGGTTCGAGGTAGGGTGGTGCTTCCATGATCTGTACTACATCACGCATTGAGGAGCTTTCGTCCTCTATGACAAACTCGGGATGCACCGTGGTATCGCGGAACAGTGAGCGGACGCTTGGGTGACTGACCGCCTCTACCAAATCTTTTCTAAGCAGGAACTGGGAAAAAGAGGCAGCATCCCTATTCTTTGAGGACAACACATCGTAGAGGGCATCGAATGCTACGCTGAAGTCGACTACTCCCACGAGTTGTCCATCCTTTAGCAATGGAAATGCGTTGCGGAAACCAGGATAGACACGGCCATGTTCAAATCCTTGTGCATGATGGCCCTGGACCAATACACGACGTAACAGGGGGCGGTCGTCGGCGATGGTATCGCCATACAGATCCGGGCGATTCATTCTCAGGAAAGAGGTGCCATCGGTCAGTAGGAACTGCAATACCCTTATTTTGCGATCCTGCAGCAGTTTGAATGTGGGATACATGCGGCGATACAACCTGCCACGGAGTCGGTTCCTCTCTTTCGGGGAGGCCTTTTCTGCCGCTGCTACATGTTCGATGATATCCCGAGTATTGACCTCTTTCTGAAAGATCGCTTCGACCAGACGACCATAACTTGAGGTAATACTCTCAACGGCCGTATCCAACTGCGTTTCCCGGAACTTGAGGCGGTAGCCGACTTCCGAGGAAAAACTGTAATAGGTGGCAAACCCGAAAAGGCTTTCCACCAATAGGAACAGTGACAAAGCTATCAGCGTAGTACGACTCATTACTCGGTACCGGGTATGGGCCACGGTATCCTTGTAAGCGCATCTGCTACGTCATTGTAGTTACAGTTATCAGGGGTGACGGCACCATTGCGGAACTGCTTACCCCAACGGCTGACCCGTTTTCTGTCGTTTTCCGACTTTTGGGGATCGAGTGTCAACAAGGCTCTGCGAATGGACGCGATCTCTTCCTGTTTGACGGTATTGGTGTTGGCGATTAAAGCAAATCCAGGGAAGTGTGTACTTTCCGCAATTCTCCTCAGGCCCATATGTAAATAGCGTTTCGAAATCGCGGTTTTGACTCCTGCTACGTCATATTCACCCCTGACCACTCCCAGGGCCGCCTTGGAATGGCTTCCAGCATAGCTAAATCTGTTTCCATCGCCATCAATGGATAGATCCGCATGGGCAAGCATCTGGGATACAGCCAGGTAACCACAGGTGGAGTAAGGCTGGGTAAGACCAAAGTGAACATCTCGTAGATTGTTGAGTGTCATCCCGCTGTCTTCAAAGACCACCAGAGAACAGGTATAGCTGGCTTCCCCCTGTGTATCCCGGAAACAGACTACTGGCTCTTGGGCCTCAAACTGCTTTTTGAGGACTACGTAAGGCAGGGGGCCGAGATAGGCAAGATCGATCTCATCTTTGCCGAAAGCATCGATAATCTTGGCATAATCATGAAAAAACACCATTTTCAGTTTGTGCCCAGTCTCTCCGGACAGGAAGCTGGCCAACCCCTGGAACTGTTCGTGGATAATTTTTTTGTCTTCCAGGGGAAGTGGGGCAAAGCGCAGTTCCCGCGCTGAAGCAGGGCTACCGAGCATGGTCAGTACAATTAAAACAGCGGAAAGAATGAACTGTCTCATGAAATTCGCAACAGTCGTATGTTTCTAAAGGGTCTAGGTCGCTTATAAGAGTATCGGCTGATACTGCTAAAAATTTAATGGTTTTTGTTCTTCCGCATTGCTGAAAGGGCTTCTGCCCATTGTCAGGAAGCCTACCCCCAGAGCACGCCTATCGGTTCAACCCAACAGGTCGTTTGCCATGTTTGGGCCTAAGATCAGTAAGATCTGGACAACCCGTTCTTTTCAGCGAAAATCTATTCGACCTTGGTACATACTTAAAGGTAGGCCCACAGTGATGGTTGACGATCATGCATAGAGTGAAACGCCTGGTGTTGGATGTGCTTAAACCTCATACCCCCAATGTGTTGGATTTCAGCCGCCATCTGGCTGAACATGGGAGCCATAGGGTAAAGACCTGCGTTGTCGAGATGGACGATAAGACCGAGACCCTGCAGCTGGTCATCGAGGGAGAGGATATCGATTTCGAGGGTATCCAGCAGGCGATCAGCGAAAATGGCGCCTCCCTCCACAGCATCGATGAGGTGGAGATTGAGGGTAGTGAAACAGAAGCCGATACGGACTCAGACTAAGCGGATTGGCAATGGCCCTGCTAGAACGATTGCGCTACTGGTCCTATCTCGCTGGCTCGGGAGATATCGCCCGTCGCTACTTCGTAGTGAATGGATTCGACGGAGCCTTGACCATGTTGGGGCTAGTCACCGGATTCCACTTCTCCGGCACCGAGGATCTCAAGCTGATGCTCAGCGGCTGTGTCGGTGCTGCGGTGGCCTTGGGTATCAGCGGTATCAGCAGTGCCTACCTAAGTGAATCGGCGGAACAGCGTTGCGCCCTGACGGAGCTGGAGGAGGCGATGGTCAGCGACCTCTCCGATAGCGAGCATGCCAATGCCGCCAAGACCTTGCCTGTTTTAGTCGCCATGGCGAATGGTCTTGCGCCTATGCTGCTGTCGATCTTGATTATCTCCCCTCTCTGGTTGGCTCAGGCCGGCGTGCCTCTGCCACTTCAACCCCTGCTACTCTCCATCTTACTGGCTTTAGGGAGTATCTTTTTTCTTGGTGCCTTTCTAGGTAGCGTCGGAGGAACTTCATGGCTGGTCAGTGGCGTAAAGACGTTGCTAATCGCGGGCATAACCATGGGGTTGATCATGCTGATTTAGCTTCGGATAAGCGGGATCAGTAACTCACTAACAGTTGTCATACTCTTTCAGCAACTATACCCTTTGATCGAATTGTTTCAGGAGCATTCCTAGAAGGATATACAATCTTACCAAGTATCTACGATCTTAAACCCCGTATTCAGCCCCTGTTGCGACCACTAACCGATGACTGATGGTATGCACCAGCGCTGTTCATTCCTGCAGGTTGGGTGCATGGGCAAGATGAAATCGACTTTTACCCCAAGGCGTGGTGATGTAAATACCATCCAGGAACAGCATATGGAAATGTACACTCAGATTGAGTGCGCTACCGAACCGTTGGATCAGCCTAACCGCACCGGTTTGCACGCTGTTTCGGGTGAATCCCGCTTTTTGGATCTGCTGTCCAGAGATGGGCGGTAGACGATCCCCGGCACCCAGCCCATCAGTTGCGGACGGCTGGCGAACAAGAATCTTAGTTGAAGAGGAGAGTTCAGCACCCATTGGCGGATCGGTTGTTCAGTCAGAACCTCAGCGACCAACAGTGCGATGCTCTCAGCCATGCATATTTCGCCACAACTGGGACAGAAGCCTCTTCGCTTGCAACAGCTAGGGTACGCCTGAAATAGCCCGCTATCCGTCCTCAATCTATCCCCCCTGAATGTCCGGCTGAAACTGCCCTCTTCCATTGCCATGACGGTCTTCTAGCTTCGTTCAGGCAATACACCACCAGGCAACTGATCCTTGTGTTGCTGTGCCATGTAGAAGAGTTTGGAAAACCGCAGCCAGGTAACCCAGTCTGAACCAGGAGAGGCTCGTGTTGCTGGCATCAACTGCGGGTAAAACAAGGCTTGGTGCAGCAGGACAAGAGTGAGGATGATCGACGCTGTACGGTACTGAACTTGACCGAAAAAGGGCACGAGATCTACGCCGAGATTGTTCCCCTGGTGCTTGAAGAACAGGAAAAATCTTCAGCGTATTCAACTCATCCGATAGCCCTGCCGTGGTGGTTGGTCAATGGATCGGGTTTGCCTGGCAGTGACCGTTCATCCCCCATGTCTGAAATTGGGGGTATGGCATACCGATCATTTGAATTTGGGCCTACCCACTCTGGAAGGTACAGGTGGAGGAGCACTCCTGGAAACAAGGGCATACCAACCTTCCCTATCCGGCGCGCCATATTTTCTGTGCAGATTCAAATCAGGAACCAGGGGTTTGAACTGCTTGATATACAGTTGTGGAATCCTGGTCAAAAAAGAGATTTCCGCACCCGCCGAGCCGCTGATGTTCAAGGCAATGATCTTGTGGGATGCGTCGATCAGCAGACGCACCCAGCTGCTCATCTTCTCATGTTGCAAAACACCTATTTTACTAGAGAAACTCGACACACCGGGTAGTTTCATAGACGCAGTATCAAATACCATTCGATAGATATAGCCATTGGCCTGACCACCGCAGGCCTCACTTTCATCGGTTGAGATCCAGAAGGAGTCTCTGGTCTTTTGGGATTTGATGAGCCGGCTCAAATCGTTTTTATTCAACTTCATGTACTGCCCGGTTGGCAATTGCCGTCGGCTCGATTTGTCGTATCTCATGATTGGTGTCTTGAGACTGTCGATCAAACGTTCAGCCCGTTTTGATTTCAGGTTCAGTGACAGATCTTCACCACAGAACTTTTTCAGTACATTCATCGCCTCGCTGAACGAGAGCGGTTGCCAGGCTTCGAAACCTTGATTGGAAATCACATCAGGCTTTCTGGTGTCTGCACGAAATACTTCCAGCATTGTTCGCCTCCCTGTTGCAGGTTGAGTCCTTCAGATAGAGTTTGCGATTAAAAACTCCGATTGGCTATGGACTGGGACAGCTCCCCATACAAGCAACACCAGATCCTTATAACATTATAGATAAGTATTAGGAGAATAAACGCAACATCCTTGAACATCAAGGCAGAAAGCTGGAGCTCGGATACGCCTGAAATAGCCTGCTATCCGGCCTCAATCTACCCCCTGAATGTCCGGCTGAAGCTGCCCTTTTCCATTGCCATGCTGGCCTTCTAGCTTAGTTCAGGCAATACATCCCCAGGCAACCTATCCTTGTGTTGCTGTGCCATGTAGAAGAGTTTGGAAAACCGCAGCCAGGTAACCCAGTCTGAACCAGGAGAGGCTCGTGTTGCCAGCATCAACTCAGGTGGTTGCGGTAATTTGCCCTTGAATTGTAAATACTGAAGGATCTTGTCGATCACCGCCTGATCCTCGATACAGGTGATTATCTTGATTCACCCCCACACTCCAGGCAGATCGACACACCCATGTTGAACACGTGCTTCAGACGCTGCGCCCAGGTCATCGCCTTGTGCCGCTGCTGCGGGGTCCTATCATCACTCTCATGATGCTTGGAACCTTTGCCTCGGTTGGCTGGCGTCACATCGACACGGTGTTTGCTATTTGGTGCAAATACGCCGTGGAATCGGGCCAAGTTAACTCTCGGCTTCAGGACCAAGGCAGCCAGCTTGGCAATGACAAATCGGCAGGAAAGCCGATTGCACAACAAGGATCAGCCGAAGGGTGGAGCAAGGGATTCGCGACATGAAATCCTGTGGTTTAAATTATATCCACACACCATCCTGGACGACATGAATGTCAGGCAACTATCGACACCCAACAAGTCGCAGCCAGACCGGAGGTGAAAACCTCCAGTCTGGCGAGATCCTCAGGCGATCAACTTAACCGCAATCTCCTCTCCCCGCTTGGCGGATTCAACATACTCATCCATCTTGTCGAAGTTGAGATACTTGTAGATCTCCGGCGCCATGGAGTCGATCTTGCTGGCGTAGGCCATGTACTCTTCCACGGTCGGCAGCTTACCCATCACCGAAGCAACAGCAGCCAGTTCGGCCGAAGCGAGGAACACGTCGGAGCCCTGACCCAGACGGTTGGGGAAGTTACGGGTTGAGGTGGAAACCGCGGTGGATCCTGCGGCGATACGTGCCTGGTTACCCATACAGAGTGAACAGCCGGGCATCTCGGTGCGGGCGCCGGCACTGGCGTAGATGTTGTAGACACCCTCTTCCATCAGCTGCTGCTCATCCATCTTGGTGGGTGGCGCCAACCAGAGGCGGGTCGGGATCGACTCGCCAGAGGCCTCCAGCAACTTGGCGGTAGCACGGAAGTGACCAATGTTGGTCATACAGGAGCCGATGAAGACTTCGTCGATCTTGGTGCCGGCGATCTCGGACAGCGGTTTCACATCATCCGGATCGTTGGGGCATGCCAGCAGAGGCTCTTTGATCTCGGACATGTTGATCTCGATGACTTCCGCATACTCCGCATCCGCATCGGCACGCATCAGGCTTGGGTTCTCGAGCCACTCCTCCATCGCCCGGGCGCGACGCTCCAGGGTGCGGGCATCCTCGTAGCCGTTGTCGATCATCCAGCGCAGCATGGTGATATTGGAGCGCAGGTATTCAGCGACAGACGCTTCCGACAGCTCGATGGTGCAGCCACCGGCGGAACGTTCGGCCGAGGCATCGGAGAGTTCGAAGGCCTGCTCCACGGTCAGATCGGGGAGACCCTGGATCTCCAGGATACGACCGTTATAGATGTTCTTCTTGCCCTTCTTCTCCACCGTCAGCAGACCCCGCTGCAGCGCGGCGTAGGGAATGGCGTTGACCAGATCACGCAGGGTGATGCCGGGCTGCATCTCACCGGTGAATTTCACCAGCACCGACTCGGGCATATCCAACGGGATCACCCCCAGAGCCGCGCCGAAGGCGACCAGACCGGAACCGGCCGGGAAAGAGATGCCCAGCGGGAAACGGGTGTGGGAGTCACCACCGGTACCCACCTGATCGGGTAGCAGCATGCGGTTGAGCCAGGAGTGGATGATGCCGTCACCGGGACGCAGGGAGACACCGCCGCGATTCTGGATGAAGTCCGGCAGAGTGTGCTGGGTGTTGATGTCCACCGGCTTCGGATAAGCCGCAGTATGACAGAAAGACTGCATCACCAGGTCGGCACTGAAGCCGAGACAGGCGAGCTCTTTCAGCTCGTCACGGGTCATCGGGCCGGTGGTGTCCTGGGAACCGACCGTGCTCATGCGAGGCTCACAGTAGGTGCCGGGACGGATACCCTCCACCCCGCAGGCCTTGCCGACCATCTTCTGCGCCAGGGTGAAACCCTTGCCGGAATCTTGCGGATCGACTGGACGGCGAAACAGGTCTGTGGCACCCAGACCCAGCGCTTCCCTGGCCCGCTCAGTCAGAGAACGTCCGATGATCAGAGGGATACGACCACCCGCCTTCGCCTCGTCCAGTAGCACCTCGGTTTTCAGGCTGAACTCGGAGAGCAGTTCACCGGAATCCGTTTCGATCTTACCTTCATAGGGCTTGACCACAATCACGTCGCCCATGGCGAGCTTCTCAACCGGGCACTCGATTGGCAGAGCGCCGGAATCCTCAACGGTATTGAAGAAGATCGGGGCAATCTTGCCGCCCAGTACCACACCACCCTGACGTTTGTTGGGAACGAAGGGGATATCGTCACCCATGTGCCAGAGCACTGAATTGGTGGCTGACTTACGCGAGGAGCCGGTACCCACGACGTCGCCCACATAGGCCAGGGGCAGTCCCTTCTCCTTGAGTGCATTGAGTTCGACTATAGGTCCGATCTTGCCCTGCTCATCCGGTTTGATCCCTTCGCGCTCGTTCTTCAGCATCGCCAGCGCATGCAGCGGAATATCGGGACGGGACCAGGCATCCTGGGCCGGCGACAGGTCATCGGTATTGGTCTCGCCGGTAACCTTGAATACGGTAAGCTTGATCTCTTCCGGTACATCAGGCTTGCGCTTGAACCACTCCGCCTCCGCCCAGGAGTTCATCACCGCCTTGGCGTTGGCATTACCCGCGTCCGCCTTCTCCTTTACGTCGTGGAAGGCATCGAACATCAGCAGGGTATACTTCAGTTGCTCGGCGGCCAGTTCGCCCAGCTCCGCATCGTCCATCAGTTCGATCAATGGCTGGATGTTGTAGCCACCCAGCATGGTGCCCAACAGCTCCACTGCCTTGGCCTTGTCCACCAGTGGGCTTGCTGCCTCACCCTTGGCCACGGCCGCCAGGAAACCCGCTTTCACGTAAGCCGCATCGTCAACACCGGGTGGCACCCGGTTGGTCAGCAGATCGAGCAGGGTCTCCTCCTCTCCCGCCGGTGGGCTCTTCAACAGTTCAACCAGATCGGCGACCTGCTGTGCATTCAGGGGCAGCGGGGGGATACCTTGTTCGGCACGTTCTGCAACATGTTGACGGTAGGCTTCGAGCATACTCTCTCTCCTCGGTTCGGGGATCAACGGCCATTCATGCCCGTTGTCCGATGGTGATCGTTCCGGTTCGCCAACCGGATAATGGTGGGCACGATATCAGACCATCTAACATACGTATAATTGATTGTTCGCATGTATTGTATAAATATTTTGCATGCTATAATTCTCTTATGCCCTCTTAGCCATAGGATTTTGCAGTTGGATATCCCTGCCCTCACCCATCGGTGTGACGCCATACAAGGGGTCTCATTCGATGATTGGATCGTCTGGAAAGAGCCTTTATGGACCTGTTATTGATGCGTTCTCTGGTGGCGATTGCCGATACCGGCTCGATCACCGAAGCGGCGGATCGGATCGGCCTCACCCAGCCGGCCCTCTCCCGCCGTTTGCAACAGCTGGAGGACTATTTTGGCGCAGAGCTGTTCTCCCGTGGTCGTAAAGGGGTACAGCTGACCGAGATCGGCCGTCTGGTGGAGAGCGAGGCCCGCATCCTGATTGCCCGATACGATCATCTGCGGGACCAGGTCAGAGCCCATCAGGGCCTTGAAGGGGGCACGGTGAGAATCGGCGGGGGTGCCACCGCTGTCTCATTTCTCCTGCCAAAAGCGATCGCCACCTTTCAGGGCAGCCATCCGGCCGTTAAGTTTCAGTTGAAAGAGGCCGGCAGTAATGAGGTGGCCGAGGATGTGATCAATGGCCGCCTGGAACTGGGACTGGTGACCATGCCGGTGAAAAACCGGGAACTCAAAGTCTGGCCTCTGCTCACCGACCGGATCGTGCTGGTCGGACCGAAACAACACCCACTGGCGAAAAAGCGCCGCATCAGTGCCAGCGCATTGGATGGCATCTCTTTTGTCGGCTTTGAAGCGGATACCGCAGTTCGCCAGATCATCGATGCCACACTGCGGGATGCGGGCGTGACCATGAATGTGGTGATGGAGCTTCGTTCGATCCCCGCCATCCTGAGGATGGTGGCCACCACTGGCAATCTGGCCTTCGTCAGTCAGCTCGGGGTGGACAGCCTGGAGGATGTAGCTGAGATCGAGGTCAGGGATTTTAAAGTCGAGAGAGAGCTGGCGGTGATCGCCCGGCGTGGCAGCACCCTCTCACCGGCAGCTCAGGCTTTTGCCGATCTGTTGCGGGAAGCGGTGGTTAAGGGGTAGCTGTTGTTTGGTGTTGATTATCAGCCGCAAATGAACGCTAAGCACCGCAAATTCTCGCTAATCGATCCTTGTTGGATAACTTGTCTTAGGGCCTGTTCAGATAAGCCTTCCATCCGCCAAAACCGGTAATCTCTTCTGCCTTGGAAATTGCATAAGGTTCACAGATGAAACCGCTGGCCTCGCTGCCATCGGCAAGTTGCAACTTACCAATGCCGAGTGGCGATGGAATGGCTGCAACGAAACTGCCAAACTGACTCTGCGGCATCGACCAGACTTCGACTTCAACCGCTGCACCCTCGACTTCATCCAGTATCAATCCCGGTCTTGCGGGTGGTCCACCCGGTAAGGCGTACATTCTGTAGATCGGGGCTGTTTCAGTTTTCGCTTTAAGTGTGGCGCCACGTTCGGTTAGTTGCCAGTTGAGTGGCAGACCTTGCAGATGGGCACCACAGACTACAACGTCGATCTCACTGTGATCACCCACGGCTGGCTGTGATGCGGATTGTAGCTCGTACTGGGAGGCACCGAGATTCAACTCAAACTGCCGGTGAATCCGTTTTGCAATCGAGAGCAGGACCCGGTCGGTAAAGGCATCACCGACCAGGGTGATACCGAAAGGCAGACCGGAAGCTGTCATCTGCGTCGGCACGGCCACCGAAGCCAGATCCAGCAGATTCATGAAGTTGGTGTAGTAACCCAACTGACTGTTTCGCAGAATCGGCTCTTCCAGCATCTGCTCGATGGTGAAACAGGTGCCTGCGGTGGGTGTCAGCAGACAGTCGACCGCAGCCAGTTGTCGATCACAGACCGCCTTCAACCCGCTCAATCGGTATTGCGCTTTGAACAGGCTGCTGGCCTGCAGAGACTTACCGGGTTCGATGATCTCCCGCACCACCGGGTAGAGGGCTTGCGGATTGTCATCGATCAAAGGCTGGGTTGCCAGATAACGCTCTGCCACCCAGGGTCCTTCATAGAGCAGTCTGGCCGCTTCGGCAAAGGGCTGATAATCAATCTCGACAAACTCAATCCCATCTGTTTCGAGTTGCTTGAGGGTATCCCGGTAAGCCTGTTGATAGGCCTGATCACCGAAGAAGTTCAACTGCTGGTCTGGGATGACACCAATCTTCAGCGGCCCTTGTCGCTCGCCGTATTGCCGCTGTTGATTCTGAAACGGATTGTTGCGGCTGTATTCGTCATCCGCATCATAGGCTTCGGCCACCGACAGCACCAGATTCGCATCGTCGCTGTCGCAGGTGAAGACGGTGATGCAATCCAGACTTCGGCAGGCAGGGACCAGGCCTTTGGTGGACAGCAGGCCCCGGCTTGGTTTCAATCCGATCAGGTTGTTGAAACAGGCTGGCACCCGCCCCGATCCGGCGGTATCTGTCCCCAGACTGAAGCTGGCCAGTCCCAGTGCGACCGACACGGCGGAACCGGAACTGGAGCCACCGCTGATATAGTCCGGCTCAAAAGCGTTTCTGCAGGCACCCCAGGGAGAGCGGGTGCCATTCAGACCGGTGGCAAACTGATCCAGATTGGTTTTACCCACCGGGATGGCACCAGCGGCAATCAATCGCTCAACAACCGTTGCGGATGCTGTCGGGGTATAGGCAAACTCGATACAGGCCGCTGTGGTCGGGATCTCGTTGAGATCAATATTGTCTTTGATGGCGAAGGGAATGCCCCATAAAGGGAAGCGCGCCAGATCGAGCTGTTGCAATCGATCGAGATAGTGAGCCTGCTCCGCTTCACTGAGCAGATGAATCCAGATGTTGTAATCCTCATACTCCAAGGCCCGCTTACGAATCGTCTGCATCACCTGCTCAGGGGTCAGCCTGCCGCCAAGATAGGCACTGCGTAGTGCCGAGATGGTCATTTCAAAGGGAAAGGTTGTTGTCATGACCTAAGCCTCCTGCAGCACGACCAAGGCCTGCCCTGCTCCAACTCGTTGACCATTTTCCAGCAACAGATGGGTAACCTTGCTGTCGGCCGAGGCATAGACCGGAATCTCCATCTTCATCGACTCCAGAATCATCAGGCAATCACCCGCTTTCACCTGTTGTCCAACCTCTACCTCCGTCTGCCAGACACTGCCGCTGATCGGACTGTCGATCACCAGACTCTCTTCAGGCCAACTCCGTTCTGTCTTCTCTTCAGTCTGTTCGTTGACTTCAAAGTTGAACTGGCCATCCGCATGCCATTGGGCGAGCTCGTCTTCGAAGGCCTGCTGTCGCTGTTTGCGGAAGGCTTCGATCTCATCCTGCTTTGAATCGATGAACGCCTGGTATTCAGTCAGACTGAACTGACTCTCTTCGATTTTGATCGGATAGCGACCCTGGGGAAAGTCTTTGCGAATGGTGGCCAGCTCATCCTGGGAGACTTCATAGAAACGTATCTGATCAAAGAATCTCAGCAGCCAGGGTTTTTCAAAGGCCGCTGTCTGTTTGTAACGGTTCCACATCTGCAGGGTACGCCCGACGAACTGATAACCTCCCGGCCCTTCCATGCCATAGACACAGAGATAGGAGCCGCCGATACCCACCGAATTCTCCGCAGTCCAGGTTCTGGCCGGATTGTATTTGGTGGTCACCAACCGATGACGGGGATCCACCGGCGTGGCGACAGGCGCACCGAGATAGACGTCGCCCAATCCCATCACCAGGTAGGAGGCGTCAAACACAATCTGTTTCACATCATCGATGCTTTGCAGCCCGTTGATGCGTCGAATGAACTCCAGATTACTGGGACACCAGGGTGCGTTCTTACGCACCGACTGATCATATTTTTCAATCGCTTTATGACAGGCTTCGTCATCCCATGAGAGCGGGATATGCACAATCCTCGAAGGCACATGGAGTTGATCGATCTGACTGGCCAGTGCGTGCTCCGCCGCCTTCAGATGCTGCAGCAGTTTACGATGAGTGAGTCGCTGGGCATCAAAGTGGATCTGCAGTGAGCGGATTCCGGGAGTTAATTCCTGCAATCCATTGAGGGGGTGTTGCTGCAACCACTGCATCAACGCATGGGCACGAAATCGCAGTGAGATATCCAGCACCTGTTCGCCATACTCCACCAGCATGAAGTGATCGCCGGCAAGACGATAGAGCACCTCGACACCATACTCATCACTCTCGAGCCGCCCCACAACAGGGGCGGTGATCTCGCAAGGTTGGGATTGATCCGCCAGGGGTTTCATCTGCACAACCGCTTCGATTTGATTCCGCTCCAGTCTGACGGCTGTTTCAAGATCCACCGGTACAAAGCTGACTTTGTCACCAGCCCGCAGCTGCCCCAACTTCCACAGATCGGCCTGGATCACGGTTGCAGGACAGACAAATCCACCCAGAGAGGGACCGTCCGGTCCGAGTATCACCGGCATGTCACCGGTAAAATCCACGGTTCCGAAGGCGTAGGCATTGTCGTGAATATTCGAGGGATGGAGCCCCGCCTCCCCACCATCCTTACGCGCCCACTCTGGCTTGGGCCCGATCAGACGGATTCCGGTGCGGCTGGAGTTGTAGTGGACTTCCCACTGGTGTGAAAAGAATTTATCGATATCCGGTTGTGTGAAAAAATCGGGTGCCCCGTGAGGACCGTAGATCACTCGAAGCTGCCACTCATGGGTAATCTGAGGCCTGGCATCTTCTGTTACTGTTTCCCGGCCGGTCAGATTGTCGGAAGGGGAAATTCTCAACACATCCCCAGCCCGTAGAGCCCGACCGTTGTGGCCACCGAACTGTCCCAGGGTGAAAGTCGATTTGGAACCCAGATAGTCCGGGCAGTCGATGCCGCCACTGACCGCCAGATAACTTCGTGCCCCCTGCTGTTTGATTCTGCCCAGGCTGAGTGTCTGCCCGGCATGAATCTCCACCGCAGTCCACATCGTCAAAGGTTCACCATCGAGATCCGCTTCAATCTCAGCACCTGCCAGAGCAATCCGGCAATCGGTGCTGAACATAAGACTCGGCCCCTGCATGGTGATCTCCATGCCGGCCGCCCCGGCAGGATTGCCAAGCAGCCGATTGGCCAGCTGAAAGGAGTAGTTGTCGAACGGCCCGGACGGCGGCACACCCACATCCCAATAGCCCGCTCTTGCAGGGTAGTCCTGAATGGTGGTCTGGGTTCCCCCCTGCAACACGTCGATGCGACTTGGGGTATAGACAAAGTCATTGAGGTAACGGGTTGTCACATCACCCGCCAGCAATACCGGATCCCGACTCAGCACGGAAAGATAGTCCAGATTGGTCTCACTGCCGTAGAGTCGGATTGCTGCGAGTGTGGACTGGAGTTTTGCAAACGCTGCACTTCGCTCAGAAGCGTGCACGATCACCTTCGCCAGCATGGGATCGAAATAGGCAGGCACCTCGACACCCGACTCGATCCAGCGATCTATCCGCACATCCTGATCATCGGGAAAGATCACCTCGGTCAGCAGCCCGGGCGAGGGTTGAAAATCCCGATAGGGATCTTCCGCATAGAGCCTGACCTGAACCGCATGACCTTTTGCTGAGAGTTGGTCACGTTCACTCTGCAGATCGATCCCATCGCCTGCAGCCTGTTTGATCATCCACTCCACCAGGTCGATTCCGTAGACCTCCTCCGTCACCCCGTGCTCCACCTGGAGACGGGTGTTGACCTCGAGAAAGTAGAAGTCATCCGTATCCGCATCGTAGATGAACTCAACCGTACCTGCATTCCGATAGCAGACGCTGGCGAGCAGGGATTCTGCTGTACGATAGAGTTTCTGACGTATCTCGTCGGTCAGATTGGGTGCCGGACACTCCTCAACCACCTTCTGATTACGCCGCTGGCTTGAGCAGTCCCGTTCACCGATGGCCAGCGCGCCACCTTTGCCATCACCAAAAACCTGAACTTCAATATGTCTGGCTCTGGCAATAAACTTTTCAATGAATACACCGTCATTGGCGAAGTTGTTGGCACCCAGGCGCTTGACCGAATCGAAGGCGCTCGTCACCTCTTCAGAAGCATGACACAACTGCATACCGATACCACCACCCCCAGCGGTACTCTTCAGCATCACCGGATAACCGATACGCTCCGCTGACGTCAGTGCAGATTGGAGATCCTGCAGCAGTTCGGTGCCTGGCGTCAGGGGCACATCCGCCTGCTGTGCCAATTCCCTGGCTTTATGTTTCAAGCCGAACAGCTCCATCTGTTCCGGAGTTGGTCCGATGAAGACAATGCCTTCCGCTTCACAGCGTCTGACAAACTCGGCATTCTCACTCAGAAAACCGTAACCGGGGTGTATCGCATCGACACCATTCGCTTTGGCAATGGCGATGATCTTTTGCATATCCAGGTAGGTACCGGCGGCCACACCATCGCCCAGGGTGAAGGCCTGGTCGGCATGACGAACATGCAGACTATCTGCATCACTCTCTGCATAAACCGCCAGGGACGCAATATCGAGTCTTTGCAGGGTGCGGATAATCCGTGTTGCGATGGCGCCACGATTGGCGATCAATACTTTGGAAAACATGCTTACCTTGACCGGGTCGTCCCGGCTAAAAAAAGCGTCATCAGTGGTCGTCCACTGATGTTTAATACATCAATGCTGCAAACTGCTCAGGCGCTACCCCAGATCAGACACTCGATCGGAGTTGGGTTGTAACCGTTACAGGGGTTGTTCAACTGAGGACAATTTGAAAGCAGCACGATCACATCCATCTCTGCTCTCAGCTCCACATACTTTCCAGGAGCGGAGATGCCGTCCTCGAAGGTCAAGCCACCTTCAGCGGTGACCGGTACATTCATAAAGAAGTTGATGTTATGGGTGATATCCCGTTTGCTGATGCCATACTCGGGATGTTCCGCCACCGCCAGCATCCAGCTGTCACGACAGGCGTGCATGCAACGCTTCTCCAGATCGTAGCGCACCGTATTGCTCTCCGTGGCGCAGGCGCCGCCAAGGGTGTCGTGACGACCACAGGTATCCGCCACCACTTCCAGCATCACATTATTCTCATTGGAGCGAAGTTTTGAACCGGTCGTCAGATAGACGTTGCCCTGCTCCCTGATGGTATCCATGGCACTGTAGCGTTCTGCCGGATTATCGGCAGAGTAAAACAGGGTATCCGCCGCCTGGTTACCTTCCAGATCGAGGATACGAAGCGTCTCTCCCGCTTTGAGAATACCAATGAAATAGTCGCCCGCATCAACCCGGGTGGTTCGGCTCGCCTGCTCCGCCAGCAGTTCTGACTGTTTGATCATCATCTACGCTCCAACGCCGATATGATAGAGGGCGTTATTCTGAAATCCGCGAGTATTCTCCGCTCTGAAGTGCATGCAGTAGTCATCCTGCTGGACGGCCTGTGCCACACCCAGTTCGATCTGCACCCGGCTTTGTGGATAGTCTGCAGATTGGTTCATTGGATGCGGACAGGTGTGCATCAGGACCAAGCTCTCCATCTCAAAGCGCAGCGTCACCTGATCACCCACCTGGCTGTGGTCTGCGGCCAGTTCCAGGTTACCCTCTTCGTTGACCATCACTTTGCTGAACCAGTTGATGTTGGCGGCAAGGTCTGCGGCACCCAGTCCATACTTGGCCAGCTCCACCAGAAACGCATCATGACCGTTCTGTTTCCAGTCGTTACGATCGTGCTGATAATCCCTTGCACCCCACCTGTCGGTCACGTGCGAAGCGTGCGAGTTACCGGACACGGTCTCATGCCAACCCAGGCTGTCTTCGACGATGGAGGCAAAGATGCGCCCCATATCCGAGTAGAGACAATTACCCCGTGTCAACTTGAAGGTGTGCTGACACTTCAGTGTGTCGGGTGCGTTATAGCGCTCCAGAAGATTTTCCGGATTATAGAAAAGCATAGCCAGATTGGAGGCGCCGCTCATATCGGTCAGCCGCATGATGCTGCCCCGGCGCATACGCAATGACCAATGTGCACCACTGGGCAGTTCCGTTGTATAGTCAATCGACTTGATCATATCGCTCATATTGATCTCTCCACTAACCTGCTTGAGCCGGTATCGGTCTCAAATGGTCGTCGATCTGTTGATAAGTTGAATGATCCGTATGTCCTACCGGCAGATCATAGGTAATCACGGCACCATATCTTTGCGGCGCCTGGGGATCCTGTCTCAATTTGTCGAACACCCACAAGCGGGTACCCAGATAGAAACCCTCTTTCAGGTCATGGGTGACCATGAAGACGGTCAGTTTGTGTTCGCTCCAGAGATTTAACACCAGGTCGTGCATATCCGCCCGAATACCTGGATCGAGGGCACCGAACGATTCATCCAGCAACAGTATTCGGGGTTTCCCCAGAAGTGCCTGGGCTAGCGCGAGACGCTGTCGCATACCGCCGGAGAGTTCATGGGGATACTTCTTCAACGCCTGGCTGAGACCCACCTGTTCGAGTATCGACTCGGCCGCCTCACGGGCCGCGCTTCGCCCGGATCCAAACAGATAACCGGTGATGCCGGGGCGTTGAAAACCGCAGGTTGCCATTACATTCTCCAGCACGGTCATATGAGGAAACACCGAGTATTGCTGGAAAACAATGCCCCGATCCGATCCCGCTTCATTCGGAATCGGTTTACCGTCGAGCAATATTTCACCTTTGGAGGGCTGCTCGGTGCCCAGCAACATGTTCAGGAAGGTACTCTTGCCGCAACCCGAAGCGCCAACCAGGGTGACAAACTCCCCCTCATCAACGGTTTTGTTGAGTCGTTCCAATACGATGTTGTCGTCATATTGTTTCCATACCTGATTCACCTGAATCATTGGCGTGGTATCTTGATTGGCTTCACTCATGACTTACCTCCCTGCACATACCAAGGAAAGAGTTTTTTCGTCAGCTCCCGCAAGCTCACATCGATCAGAAATGCGAGGATGGTGATCCAGGCCACGTAGGGCAGAATCACATCCATCGCCATGTAACGCCTGACCAGAAAGATCCGATATCCCAGACCGTCTGTTGCTGCCACCGCTTCCGCAGCGATCAGAAACAGCCAGCCCGCACCGAGAGACAAACGCACTGCATCGAACAGCTTTGGCATGATCTGGGGCAGCAGTACCCGGATCATGATCTGTGAGGTATTGGCGCCAAGGGATTGGGCTTTTACCAATTGTTCTGATGGGATCTCCTGGGTACGACGTTGAATGTCCCGGGCAATGAAGGGTGTGATGCCGATGGCGATCAAGACCACTTTGGAGACCTCACCCAGACCGAAAACAATGAACAGAATCGGCAATATCGCCAGCGGTGGTATCAGGGAGACCACGGTCAGCAATGGTGAGAGGGAGGCAGCAATCATAGGCAATGCGCCGGTCACCAGACCGATCAACAATCCCAGCATTGCCGCAATCAGTATGCCCAGACCAAGACGGGTCAGACTGCTGGCAGTATCCTGCCAGAACAGATACTCACCGGATCGTTTGCTGGGCTCGAATGCCATCCTTTCCAGACCATCGGCAATCTGACTCATGCTGGGTAGCAGCTTGTCATTCGGATTCACTTCAAGACGGGCATCCGAACCCATCACATAGAGCAGAAACAGAAGCACGAAGGGTGCGATACCCAACAGCAGCTTGAATGCCCTGCCCGGGCGTTGATTGATAAATTTCTTCATAGGGTCTCTCTGGATTATCCTCAACACCCCGTGTCTCGATGCCGTTGTGGTATTCCTGATCTCGTGGACTCAGGAGAATGACATCAATTCATATGAGGTCGGCTGGATGTTACTGAGCAGTACCGGCTTTCAGGAAAGCCATAAAAACCGACACTGCCCAGACTTCGTTGACAGGGTGTTACAGCTTGCCTTCCGCAGCCATGGTCATATAGCTGGGATCGAAGCGGAATTTGATATTGCCTTTATCACCGAACGTACCCGCAGGCATCTCGATACCGATAAAACCCGCATCCGGTGCACCGTCACCCAACAGGCCATGCTTGAATGAGAAGTTGGCGACATGCTCCATGGTGGCCAGCAGTTTTTCACTGTTGGTGAGCTCCAGGGCAGCAGCCGGGGTATAGAACATCTCGGTACTGGCCAGTTGTGCCTCATAACCGGCCAGATCGGTACCCGATGCGGTAGCCATATGGGTTTTCGCTGCGACACCGGCCTTATCGGAACCACTCATGACAGACATGATTTCATACCAGGCCCCCACCAGTGCTTTACCCAGTTTCGGGTTGGCCTTGAGAGTTTCGGTATTGATCACCAGAAGATCGATGATCTCGCCTGGAATCATGGAGGAATCGAATACCTTGGTGCTGTTTGGCATGGATGTGATCTCACTCAGCAGAGGGTTCCAGGTGGCAACCGCAGTGACATCATCGGTGCCGTAGACAGCAACCATATCCGCATCGGAGGTATTCACCACGGTGAGATCCTTTTCGCTGAGGCCGACACTCTCGAGACCACGGGCCAACAGGTAGTGTGAGACACTCAGCTCCACCAGGTTGACCTTCTGACCTTTGATATCCGCCAGTTTCTCCTTGCCTTTCAGCACCACACCATCATTACCGTTGGAGAAGTCGCCCACCACCAGCGCGGTACTATCCACACCACCGGCAGCCGGAATGGTCAGAGCATCCATGTTGGTCATGGTACAGGCATCGAACTCACCCGCGGTGTACTGATTGATCGACTCGATGTAGTCGTTGATCTGCACCACTTCGATATCGATACCGTATTTGTCGGCCCATTTTTTGACAACGCCCTGCTCAGCCCCATAGGCCCAGGGCATCCAGCCGACATAGATCGACCAGCATATCTTGAAACTGTCGGCGGCCTGAGCGCCAGAGCTAAGGGAAAGTGCGAGAATTAAAGCGGCAATACGTTTCATGAAGAACCTCTCAGTTACATCTGTCTACACGGAGCACCCTTGGCAGTCAGACCAAGCAAGTCTCCCGGGCTTTTATCCCGCCGTGTAACCCATACCCTGCACTGAGAGGGAGAGGTCGAACGCTCTTGGACCAGTCATCGCAGCTCACCACCTTGTCTGGTATTGAGCCGGATCGGAACCCTAGCTTTCTATTTCGGTTAAATTGTATTGTCCTGATAACAAGGGCACGGACGCAAACTACTTTGCAAATCCCAGGCCAACGAATTTAATTGACTAATATTCAATACCTTAACTAAAACAACAGCCTATTCACCAACGTTTCACTTTGGCAACGCGAAGCAGAATGGTGCACGCCGGCAGCCGCTTCGCACCAAAAACACGCAACCAAAACAGTCGAGCGGCAGAGCGATTACTGGGATTTAAGTTAAAATGACAGATGGAATCAAGCGGAAACTGTTACCCGACATCCACGGAGTAGAGACGGCCTATGAGGAGTTCTGCAGCCTTGCTGCTGAGGCTGTTTCGCTAACGAATATTCGCCCGTGCCTTGTGCAAAACAACCGTCCCGGCATGGCGTATTGGGTTAGTGTTGACAGGCCCTAGCAGATCCTAAAGTAAAAGAGACCGAAACCTATGAAGTTGCCTGGCGATTGTGCTCAATGAGGAGATCGAAATTTTGGGGATCAAGCAGTGATCAGCTGCATATAAATAGAAATCACCGTGGCTATCCCAGCAATAATTGAGAAGCGAAATGTCTGTCAGGCAGGTCCGACCGATTGGGGAACAACAGGGTTTGCGTGTCATCAAACTATCAGACCTGTGGTAATTGATCTCCCATCATGAACTTTGCACGAATCTCGCGGCACAAATTCAGAAACTTTCTGCAGACACTACTCATGCTTGGCGGTATGTCTCTATTGCTGGCGCTGTGTGTGGAACTGCTGTTTGGGCAGGAGTTATGGCTATGGGTATTCATCAGCACTGCAGTGACCATCTTTGCCCTGCCGGACATGTCTCCACGTTGGCTCTTGCATCTCTATCAGGCCAAACCGATCACGCCCGATCAGGCACCAAAACTCCGAATGATCATTGAAGAGTTGAGCCGTCGCGCCAAACTCGAATCCATCCCGGCCCTTTACTGGATACCGAGTAAAACAACCAATGCCTTCAGCGTCGGTCGTACCGATGATACCGCGATTGCCCTGACCGACGGAATTCTACAACTGCTTTCATTGCGCGAACTGACCGCGGTACTGGCCCATGAAACTGCCCACCTTGCAAACAACGATATCCGACTGATGAGTATCGCCGATCTGATCAGCCGGCTGACCCATCTGATGTCCAGCTTGGGAATCATCTTACTGCTGGCTACATTTCCCTTGCTGTTCCTTGGCTATACCCCCTTCTCCCTGTGGGGCATACTGCTGCTGATTGTCTCCCCAACCCTAAGTGCCGTGATGCAGCTCGGTCTCTCCAGAATACGGGAGTTCGATGCCGACCTGGTGGCCGCTGAATTGACGGGAGACCCGACAGGATTGGCCCAGGCCTTGAATAGAATCGCTCATCCCAATGGCAGGATCTGGCAAAACCTGCTTCTTCCGGGATACCGCAGGCCGGAGCCTTCACTACTACGCACACACCCCGAACCCGCAGAGCGCATCGATCGACTGCTCGAATTAGCAGACAGATCAGACAGCTACATTGACCCGATGGAAGCATTCCCGGACCAGTCTGTGGATCTGCCCGCCAACTACACGACCAGGCTATCACCTCGGCATCGAACCATATTCCGCATCTGGCGCTAAAAATCGAGCAGATGCCCTATCATCGCACTTGAATTTCTGACATTATCTCGGCAGGTTCGATCTGTGTGCCCCATTCAGGCATGTGAACAGCCCCCAACGGGTATCGGACCGACCACCCCAATACGCTTGGGTTACTGCAGAAAATGGACGGACCGCCCCTCCAAGCCAGGCAAGGTCCATTTCAAGGACTATTAATCGATAGAGGATCAGGGCACTGGTAGACCAGGAATGTGCAGTTCATCTGCCCGGTAGGAAACAAATCGCCAATACTCAGCAAACAGCTGCTGTGTATAAATTAAAGCAACTCAAAAGATGACCGAATACACCGACCCGTCTCTCAGCGATCCGCCCGATTTTGCAGCCCGTTTCAGGGAAAACCAGGTCGAGTTGTCTTTTACCGGGTTGCCCGCCTCGCTGAGTGCGATCATGATCAACACCACGGTTATCGTGATTGCCCAGTGGTCCGTGATTCAGTGGCAGATTCTCGTTGGCTGGTTTACCGGCATGCTCGGTTTGAGCCTCTATCGATACCAGACCTACCGCATCTATCAAGCGCGAAAATCAAAAGAGGGCTCCCTCAAGATCTGGCGCAAACGAGCCATTGCCGGCACGCTGGCATCAGGCGCCATCTGGGGATCCGCTGCATTTCTACTGGTTCCTCTGGGAGAGCAGTCTTTCCATCAGACCATAATCATAGCCAGTCTGATCGGTATGGCCGCAGGCGGTGTGATTACTCAAGCGGCGCTGTTACCTGCCTCTCTGGGCTACATGTTATTGGTAATCATCCCATTGATCATCAGACTCTTCACCCTCGGCGGCCCGGCCAATATCGGACTGAGTTTTATGCTCTGCATCTATGTGATCGTGATGGCTTCAGGGGCAATCAGTATCAATCGAAATTTATCCGAATCCCTGGCGATGAACATCAGACAGCGCCATTCCCGCAAGATCATCGAGCACCTCGCTTACCATGATGCACTCACCAATCTGCCGAATCGACGCCTGCTTACCGAACGCCTGAGCAAGGATATCGCGCGCTCGATCCACCATTCCCATATCGGCGCTTTGATCTATCTGGATCTGGACAACTTCAAAACCCTCAATGATTCCATGGGTCACCAGCAAGGTGATGAACTGCTCAAACAGTTGGCACTGCGACTCAACAGTTGTCTCAGCGATGAGGATACGGCAACCCGTCTTGGCGGAGATGAATTCGTACTGTTGATGCCGGAACTGGCAGACCAGGAGAGTGAAGCGCTCAGGCTGGCCGAATTGACCATCAAAAAGGTTCAGGAGAATCTTGCCCGCCCTTTCCTGCTCGGGCACAGAGAGATCCACATGTCGGCAAGTATCGGCATTGCTCTCTTCCCACTGCATGGGGATAACGCCGATGACCTGCTGAAACGGGCCGATTTTGCCATGTACCGGGCAAAAGCCATCGGCCGCAATACAATGAGCCTCTACGATCCCGAGATGCAGGAGCAGGCCCATCTGCTGATGACCCTGGAGCAGGGTTTACGCAATGCCCTGAGAAATAATGGCCTGGTTATCCACTATCAGCCTTTCGTCAGCATCGATGGAGAGGTGATCGGCGGTGAAGCCCTGGTCCGCTGGCACCACCCGCAGGATGGCCTGGTGGCACCCGACAGCTTTATCGAACATGCTGAGCAGAGCGGCCTGATTATCGAACTGGGCAGACAGGTTCTGGAACAGGTCTGCCAACACCTGAACAGACTTGCCGATTCAGGTCTGTTGACTGATCAATTCAAAATTTCAATCAATGTCAGTCCACTTCAGTTTGCCGATCGCAATTTCGTCTCCGATATCCAGACCACAATAGATCGTTACAATATTGATGCAAAACATCTACTACTCGAAATCACTGAAAATGCCCTGCTGTCTGACTTGGGAGAGACAATCAGCAAGCTGAAACAGCTGCGCGAGGCGAATTTCACTCTGGCAATCGATGATTTCGGTAGTGGTCAATCCTCACTTGCCTATATCAAGAAACTGCCGATCGATCTGATCAAGATCGATCGAATACTGGTCAAGGACATCACCCGGGAAAAGACCGATGCGGTGATTGTTGAGGGCACCATCGATATGGCTCGAAAACTGGGCCTGAAAGTCGTAGCAGAGGGTGTTGAGGAGCAATCGACCTTTGAACTGCTGAAACGCTACGCCTGTAATATCGTTCAAGGCGATATCATTGCCAAACCGATGGACCTGGAAGGCTTTATCGACTTTTGTCAGCAACAAGAGATCAAGTTCGCTGACAGTTCATCCTGAGGCGCCCGCCAGGGCCTGAGTGTTAAAACTCTTCAATCAGCCATATTGCACTGCGAAAAAGTGTTAGACTGTTGCCGGTCAGCACGATAGCGAAGTGGAGAAACGATGGGTGCAAAACATTTTGATGTGATCGTAATTGGCAGTGGCCCCGGTGGTGAAGGGGCTGCCATGAAACTGGTCAAGAGCGGTAAACGGGTTGCCGTGATTGAAGCCCACGATATGGTTGGCGGAGGATGTACCCACTGGGGCACCATTCCATCCAAAGCACTCAGACACAATATTCAGCTGTTGAGGGATTATCGTCGTAATCCCCTCTTTCAACACACACATGATCAGGTTCAGGTTGAGTATTCCGATCTGCTGAAAGCCGCGGGCAAGGTGATTAACCAGCAGGTGCGCAGTCGTCTGCGCCACTATGCACGGAACCGGATTGAGGTGATCCATGGCCGGGCCGGATTCGTCGACACTCACCGTATCGAAGTAGTCCAGCAGAGCGGCGTCAGTGAAGAGATTACTGCGGATCACTTTGTGATCGCCACAGGATCCCGTCCTTATCGACCGGAAGATATCGATTTCAACCATCCCAGAATTCTCGATAGTGACTCGGTACTCAAGCTCGACACCACACCGGACTCCATTACCATCTATGGTGCAGGCGTCATTGGCTGTGAGTATGCATCGATCTTTTGCAATCTTGATGTCAAAGTGAATCTGGTCAACACCCGGGACCGCCTGCTCTCCTTTCTTGATGACGAAATCACCGACGCGCTCAGTTATCACCTGCGCAATCAGGGCACAGTGATCCGCCATGATGAGGTTTACGAACAGGTGGAGGCCGTGGATGACGGTGTGGTACTGCACTGCAAATCGGGCAAAAAATTCAAGACAGACTACCTGTTGTGGGCCAATGGACGCAGCGGTAATACAGAAAACATGGGACTGGATGAGATCGGCGTCGCGGTCAATCACCGGGGTCAGATCGAAATCGACAAAACCTATGCCACCTCTCTACCCCACATCTTTGCGGTCGGCGATGTAGTCGGCCCCCCTGCCCTGGCCAGTGCCAGTTACGACCAGGGGCGCTTTGTCGGCGCCCAGATCGCCACCGGCAGTGCTGACTGGCAGTTGATCGATGACTTTCCCACCGGCATCTACACGCTGCCTGAAATCAGTTCGATTGGACGTACGGAACGGGAGCTGACTGCCAGTAAAGTCCCCTATGAAGTGGGACAGGCAAGCTTTAGAACCATCGCACGCGCCCAGATCACCGATCATGAAGTGGGCATGCTGAAGCTGCTGTTTCACCGGGAGACACTGGAGATCCTCGGCATCCACTGTTTCGGCGAGCAGGCCTCCGAGATCGTTCACATCGGCCAGGCGATCATGGCACAACAGGGTGAGGCCAACAGCCTGCTCTATTTCGCAGAGACCACCTTCAACTATCCAACGATGGCAGAAGCCTATCGTGTTGCAGCGCTCAACGGTGTCAATCGGATCTTCTGAGTTTGTCTATCACGCGTTAGAAAGAGCGTTGTCAGTCAGGATGTAAGAATCAGGAATAGAGAGAAACAGACAATGATTCCTCTTCAGCCTATCTATCCGGCATCGGATATTGTTAAAGTCCGTTTTACACAATACCTGACTATCTGTTATTCAAAAATATCTCCAGCTGAAGCATTGTTATAGTGGGGTGCCATATCCCACCAATCCGCCTACAACGATCCTCCTGTCTGCCAGACTCACTCAGGCCAGCTTCAAACCGATTATCGAAATAATCAGCGTCGTCATAAACAAGAGTCTCAAACCGGTAACAGGCTCAGCAAAAAGCAATACGCCAAGCAGTGCCACACCAGCTGTACCGATACCTGTCCATACTGCGTAGGCTGTACCGATTGGAATAATCTGCATCGCTTTGGTTAAACAGTAGAACGACAACCCTGCTGCCAAGACGAATAGAAGCGTATAGAGAGGTTTGGTAAAACCATCCGACAGCTTAAGAAAAATTGCAAAAAAGATTTCAAAAAAACCCGCAGACATCAACCACAGCCAGGCCATCGGTCACTCCCGGACGAATAAGTAAAGACAGTAGAAAAGAGAGCGTTTCATATTGGTGCGTATTTTACAAGCATCGACCAGAGTCACCTTTCAAACAGGCATCATATTGGTGCGTTTATCATTGCAATTCCTATTCATGCCTTTAAAAAGTGCATGCAAAAAACTTAAGCCAAGCAATATTTTTATTTCCAGGCATCAATTCAGTGCATTACTAAATTCCCTTTTTATATAGGCTTTTTTTTACGTATGATGAAAGCAGTCCTGACACGATGCTGTAATAAGTTGCCAATCAAATGTCGGTGTTTATGCGCACATCAGAGTCAAATTATCTTTCAATCTTTAGACTAATCAGTGGAGCAGACCATGGCCACAATCTACTTCTCATCTCCCATCATGAGTAAAAATAAAAAAGTATCCGCGATCGCCGGCAAACGCGATACCCTGTTGGCAGTCGCCAAGGAAAATGACATCAAGATCCCATTCGAATGCGAGGATGGGGAATGCGGCTCATGCCTTGTCAAAGTCACCCATCTGGATGGTGATCATATCAAAGGCGTTATGCTCACCGATAAGGAGAGAGAGGTACTCAAGTCAATCGGCAAACTTTCCAAGCACGAAGAGGAGCGGGCCAATGTAAAAGATATCCCGCCTACCTTTCGTCTTGCCTGTCAGACCGTAGTAACGGATGAAGACCTGCTTGTGCAGTTCACTGGTGACCCGGGCGGCTCCTGATCATTTCCGATCAATGGGTAGACCGTCGGTGGTTGCCCATTGATCACTGCAACGTTTTCAGATTAATTCGCTCCCAGTCACTGAGCCTTTGCAGAGTCTCTTGCAGGAAAGCTTGCGGATCGGTTTCCAACAAGTGATCGATATCTTTGGGGATCCTCAAGTGCTCACGCAGGTTTCGCCGCGACCACAATACCAGCGGCACCAGAACATGAATCAGATCCTTGCCCGTCGGCGTCAGGTAGTAGAGCTTGCGGCGTTTGCTTTCCGGGTGTGAAGCGGAAGCGATCAAACCAGCCTCTTGCAGCATTTTCAAACGTAGGGTCAGTATATTGCTCGAGATCTGCTCTTCAGTCTCAAGCATCTCCTTGTACTCATGCAGTCCCAGAAACATCAGATTGCGAATGATCAACAGGGTCCAGTGATCTCCGATGATATCCAGTGCACAGGCGACGGGACAACCGGTTCTGTTCCTATGTTCGACTTTCGCAACCATTGATAATCACTTGCATCATTGAATTGTTAAGCTATATTACTTCTATAATAGAAGTATTATTCAGGAAAGCAAGGAGTCATACCATGAGCGATTACCGATCCTCGATTATTTGTCCTGCCTCTCCTAGCCAAGCCTATCGTGACATTGCCGAGGAGATGGGTCAGTGGTGGACGCCCATGAGCGCCCCTTTCCGTAAAACCGGGGATCGGGCGAAAACAAAATTTGGGGGCGACTCCTATTGGGTATTTGAAGCCCGCTCCCTAAACGAAGCAAAGCTGATCGAACTCGACTGCGTTGAATCCCACATGGTTTCCGATGCGCTGGATGACCCTGAGGAGTGGCTTGGCACCAGGCTGGTTTTTGAGTTCAACGAAGACAAGGCGGGTACCGAAATCCGCTTCACACATCTCGGTCTTACACCCCAGTTCGACTGCTATGAGATCTGTAAAAACGGCTGGGACCACTATATTCTTACCAGCCTGAAAAAATATCTCGATGGTCTGGGTGGAATGCCAAACTCCTATTGAGGTGAATCAGACCGTGAAAAAAGCGCTACTCTTTCTTCTCGCCTACTTCGTCATCACCATGGCCTGGGCCTACCCCTGGCATATGCTGTTTTTTCACGATCAGTATGTCGCCTGGGGGGCATTTCAAAGGGACGAGCCGATTATGCTGCTTGGCATCACGGCCATTGTCATACAAGGCCTGGTGATCGGCTATCTCTATCCGTTCTATAACCGTGGTGGTGGGAGTCACATACTACGTGCCATCCGTTTCAATCTGATCATCGGATTGATGACCTATTCCGCCATGGGATTTGCCACCGCAGCCAAGTTCCAGATCGAGCCGGTGTTGCCGTTTCTGGCGCATCATACACTCTTCCAGGCGATTCAGTTTGTTCTCACCGGTATAGCGCTGGGAATGATCTATGGCAATTCCAAGGCTTTAGCATAAATCACTAAGCTCTAGGTTACGTACTTTTATCCAGTTCCCCAGGTGGCTGAACCTGCCGAATTGAATTGCCAGACTCAGAGTTTTTACTCATCTCTTTCGTTCTTGTTACATCAACTGAATTCTTGTGATTGGCGTTATACCAGATCACATCCTTTCGCCCCTCCTCATATCGAGAGAGAGAGGTTGTGCATTCCGATACCATTATTGAATCTGCATCAGAGGCTTTCTCAGCTTTTGAAGCTGTAAGTTGTGCATATTTTGCATAAACATCCGGTTGTACGGATTTGTGAACAGATGAAAAACCCAAGCGACTCTGCCATTGATCGATCTCACTATTGGCCAGACAACCCGGGTCGGCTGGGGAGAACTCGCAGCGATGTTTGGCGGGGCGCCCCACCAGAAAATCGACAATCTCATCGGCGCTGGTCAGCGATGCAGAGACTGGGACGGGCAACTGGATACGAAAGGCGTAGGGACTGCGATAGTGATTTGCATTGAAACTGCACTTGTCACTGCGATCACTGCACTCCCTGGCCTCTTCCTGCATCGCTCGAAGCGCTGCCAATACCTCATCTTGGGCCCGCTTCAGTGAGGCGAGTTTATCACCAGCCTGCTCCGTGGAAGTCAGGTTATGTCGATTCTGGCATCGCTTCAGTGCTGCACTTGCCTCATTTCGGGCAAGGATCAGAGGCTTCTCAATCGTTGCAATCTGCGCAGACCAGCCCTTGATAGCCTCCAGGTTCTGCTGCATCTGCTTCAATGTCTCTACCGATGTTTCATAAGCCCTGGTTTCCGCGGTGCATTGTGGAACCACAGGACAACCGGCTTCATCAACCGATACCGAGTAGTAGTCATGAGGATTGTCGAGGATCTCCTGTATCTCATCGTAGAGGGTGTTGTAACTGCCCCAGTAACTGGCCAACTCTTCAAATTCAGACTCCTGGTCAGGCAGCAACTTACCCGGCCAGTTGGCAAGTACCTCGTAAGGTGTGACGGCAATCTGGAAATCCTTGGGAGCCGCATAGGCATCATCAGAGATCGTCTTTAACTTGTTTAGCAGATCATCCTGATCGGCGGGGATGGCATCCCCCTTACCACCGCTCATGAAAATCGAAATATCCATACGATTTGAGCTGCTGGCACTGGTCTCGCCACCACGCACCTTTGTTTTGAAACGGGCACCCCAGCCGCTGCCGCTCATCTCCGCACTCAATGCGGATTTCTCTTCGAGACTCTTACTGACAAAGCTGAGCGCGGCGGTCAGCTTGGCACCGCCATAGATGGCTGAAACGAACGCGGAACCACACTGACGCTTGAAGGCGCCCAGACCATCCCGGCGGTTGGCGAGTTGCAGTGCCTTTGGCGTCAGACGTATCGATCCACAGGTGCCACCCCGCTCGTTGACCGGTGCCTGATACTCAAACTCTTTTTCATCACTATCCGGCACGGGGGCTGCATAGCGCACACCATTCTGCACCACCGCGTTCAGGATAAAGGTTGAACGTTGACTGCTGAGGTTGGTCGATTTGGCAAACGAGGCCTTGCCACCAGCCTCATAGCCGATCGCTTTCACCGAGGCTTCAGCAGAGACTCCCAGGCTCTTCATCAGGGTGTAACTGTCTGAGACCTCACTCATGGTCATATAGCGGGTCTGAGCAGGCTCTTCTCCTGGTACGAACTCGACGCAGATGGTCGGAATCGGCTCTGAGTCGCCCCGATTCCAACCCCAGCCCAAGGCAACCCCGGTGGCCGGACTCTCAATTATCTCTATGGCATCCACTTCATCGAAACTCGCCAGTTCCACCCCACTTTTCTGGCTCTGAGCTTGATGTCGACCATCCAATGAATTCGGCTGGGGAGCACATGCGGCAACCAGTACGAGAAGTGCGATGAGTAAGAAAAACAGAGACCGGTAATGTGATGGGGGTAGTGAGCTCATAAAGGCACTCGTTATCGGGTTATTATTTGAGAAACTATAGAAAAATTGTCACTTTTAATGACCTATAACGAATGTGGATGTGTTTTAGATCACATGTTGAATCACACTACGATTCGACATACAAACACATCGCATCTCAAGACTGCAGTGTGTTTTTTCGTACTGAGATTGTTATGTTGCGGATGGGCGGATAGACAAGATCCCAGAAGGGTTTCTGTAACCCGGCATGAAGGGCAGAAATTTAATATCAATTAATAATCGATTAGGATACAGGATGGTACAGTCTACATCGCCTCATCAAATTCATCCCGATATCTTGCTACACCCCCATGCCTCGGTATCACCGCTTGATCGAACACTGCGATCATGAAGGCATCATCCGGCACACCCTCCCATTGACTGTGAATCTGATATTTTGATGCGAGCTCGAAACCAAAACGTGGATAGTAGTCAGGGTGGCCCAAAACAATCACAAACGGGCAACCGGCATCGCGCAAATATTCAAGACCATAACGAACAAGTCGTGAGCCAATTCCCTCTCCCTGATGTGAAGGCAACACCGCCATTGGCGCCAATCCCATACCAACGGCAGAGCTATCTTCCATGCTAGCGGGAGTAAACAGGATATGGCCGATGACTGAGCCTGCTTCTACGGCGACAAATGATAAATAGCTCTCACAGGCCATTCGGAGTTTATCAACGAGCATTGCTTCCGGACCGTTATCGAATGCAACTGAGTTCAGTTGATGAATGGCCTCTCGGTCTTTGGCTTCTTCTTTGCGTATTTCTATCATGAGTCTGTCCTTCCAGTTAATCTTGTTGGCCTCAGAGCGTGGAGGTGTCAGCAATCAGCCAACACCTCCTTTTGAGGATCAGCAGGGAGTCGCAATGATTCCCATCAGATCACTATTTTCAAGCAACGGTTTACCCGTCAGGTCTCCTGCCAGCTCTGTAATTGCAAAACCGCAAGCCTTCATTTCCGCCTCTATCCGCTCCGGCGTGTAGTGTTGGAACCAATTATAGATTTCCCAGGTTTCACCGGGCTCAATAATAATGTAACGGTCCAGTGCCAAATGCTGTTCATCGTAGAGATAGGATTTCTGAATCCCAACATAGTCACCTGGCGCCCAGAAGCCACCCATCAGTCGATCTTCGATGAGCGTGACTTCCTGCCTGCTATTCAACAGGCCCATGCCGGCAACATCGAGCACGATTTTGCCACCCGGATTCAGCATGCCGCGCATCTTGCGCAACAGTATCGATCGCTGCTCTGGTGATAGCACACACAGATCCGTATAGATCAGGGTGATAAGATCAAATCCTTCAGGTAGTTGGTCGACAAGATAGTCTGCTTGCAAGTAGTCAACCAGGCCAGCCGAGTTTGCTTTGGCGTAGTTCAAGGCATATTCGGAAAAATCGATCCCGGTCACCTGCGCACCATGCTCGGAAAAACGTTGTGTGTAGAGCCCGGGTCCACACCCCAGGTCGCACAATTTCTTACCGGAGAGTTCGATCTGGCCATCAATCCAGGATACGACGCGGTCGATAATTTCGATACGCCTGGAGGCAAGATCGGTCTCCTGGCTCAAATGGTAGTCGAGCATCTGTTTCGAAAGATGTTGTTTGGTCCAGAGCTGCTTCGCTGTGTAGCGGGAAAACGGGCTCGGACGCAGAGCAATGTCATGAATAAATTCGTACATAATAAAACCCTTAGAAGCCATTTGACTTCATAGTTCTTTGTTGAATATTTAGGTTTCCGCGGGGCATGGATAGACGGCAGCGGGCGACTTTTGCTTAGCAAAAGCAGCTGCACTCTCCCCGCATATGTAGATTAGGCATTCATAACGGGCGCATTCTATATCAGAATAGTCCATTAGTAAATACTACTATTGCTTGGAATTAGCTCTCGATGCAATGATGGCAAACTCAACCACCAGTGATTATCAACTTGATGAACCCGAATCAATCTTCAACCCAATTCTCTCCGCTACTACCATATAACTTTGTATTGATACTTGGTTGCACTATGACTTTGCATTCAAAATGGATAGCAGACTAACTGATCGCAGGGTGGCAAGTGCATACAGTGACCATATCCGGGTTACTAGATTGCCATCACTCTTCTCAGAGTTCGCACACAGAGTGTGGAAGTCGAGAACTTCAAGTGAAAAGAGATTTCATTTCGAAAGCCAGATCAGTCTTGTAGCTTTTGCTGAATAAAAGCTTCAAATTGATCCGATGACATGGGTCGAGCGAACAGATACCCCTGACCCACTCGGCAGCCCTGCTGAATCAAGAATTGATGTTGCTCACCGGTCTCTACACCTTCAGCCAAGACATCCAATAACAGATTGTTGGCCATAGCAATGATTGCTTTTGAAATAGCCACATCATTCAAGTTATCAGGGATATCAGATACGAACGACTTGTCGATCTTGAGACGTGTAATCGGTAATTGCTTTAGATAATTCAACGATGAATAACCGGTTCCAAAATCATCAATAGCAACTTTGACACCCAGTTTGCGCAGCATGCCAAGGGTTTCACTGGTACCCCTTGTAGAGCGCATCATGGTGGTTTCAGTTATTTCCAGTTCCAGGCAACTGGGTGAAAGACCTGTGGCAGTGAGAGTCTGTTCTATCTCTTCGAGCAGATTGTTATGATCAAACTGCTTTCCGGACAGATTCACACTGATCGTCATGTCACTTCTCAGAACACCGGATTCCTGCCAGGTTTTCATTTGTTGGCAGGCTTCCTTCATGATCCACGCCCCCATTTCGCCGATGACTTCTGACTCTTCAGCCAAGGGAATGAACTTATCGGGGGCCAACAATCCCAGATCCGCGTTTTGCCATCTCACCAATGCTTCAACGCCACAGATTTCTTGTGTAATCAGCTCAAATTGAGGCTGATAGTAGAGTATCAACTCATTCTGCAATATCGCATTATGTAGACTGGAAGCCAGGTATACCCGCTCAAAAGCTCTAGCTGTCAACTCCAGCGTATAGTATTGAAAGGTATTCCTGCCCTCCTCCTTGGCCCGGTACATTGCGGTGTCCGCATTCCGAACCAGTTCATCAACCGAGTCTCCGTGATCGGGATAGAGACTGATCCCGATACTCGCACTCAGGAACAACTTATGTTTTTTGATTTTAAAGGGTTGTTTGAATGCATTCAGCAGCTTTTTGGCAACCAGTGCCGCGTGAGAATCTTTCTTGATATGGGTAAGAATCACGGTAAACTCATCACCACCCATACGTGCAATCGTGTCATCTTCTCTAAACAGGGCTTGAAATCGATCTGCAGTCTCCTTCAACACCGCATCGCCGCAGGAATGGTCAAAGCTGTCATTGACCTCTTTGAACCTGTCAAGATCGATGAACAATACGGCAAGCTTTGTTTTGTTTCTGTGCGCCACATGTATCGCCTGACTCAGGCGATCAGCGAACAGCAAACGATTGGGTAGCCCAGTGAGCGGATCGTGCTGTGCCAGATGGGCATAACTGAGCTGCCGTTCTTTCAGCTCTTCCAGCAATTCAAGATGTTCAGTGATGTCATGGGCCGACTCGATGACACCCATAATTTCACCATGGTCATCGAATAATGGACTCACGGAAATCTCAAATTTCCGTTGAGCGCCCATTTCTGAAACATGGTTATGCACCACCTTGCTGGGCAAGCGGGTTTGCAGCACAATCTTCAGTGGACAAGGATAGTCCTCGCTATCGCAGGGCCGCTCCCGATAATGGGAAATCTGATAACAGCAGGCATGTTCCAGATCGATCTTCTGCATGTTTGCAACGCGCTTGGCCGCGTCATTCATCCTCAGCACTTTGTAGTCGAGGCTGATCACCATGATCGGATTATCCACACCGTCGATCACATGCTGCAGAAAAGTTCGCTCATCAATCACCGCCTGCTCTGCTCGTCGACGTTCAGTAGTATCGATCAGATTCATCAGACAGCTGGCCTCACTATCCAGATCCGCATGCACAATGGTATCGGCTCTCACATATCGGGTAATGCCTTTGGATGCCGTCTTGAGAATAAAGTCAGTCGTGACTTTCTGATCCGATGAGAATGCCTGACGCAGGTGATCGAACAATAAACGTCCCATCCCTGCCGCCAATTGTGTTGATAATGGCCTGCCCATGATGTGGGAACGTTCCGCCCCGAACATACCCGCCGCTGATATGTTGAGATTATTAATAATGCCGTTCTTATCGAGCGTCAAATAACCTACGGGAGCAAAGTCATAGAGTTCTGCATACTGATCCCGTATGCTTTCCAATTCTTTTTGGGATTCCATCAAATCCCGATTCTGAATCTCGAGTTCAATTTTATGCAGTTGTAGATTGTGCAGAAGATAGTCTGTATCACTATCTGTATCAGCGCGCAGTAACCTTTCAGATTCACTGAGCATTCTTTCAAGCTCGCTGTGACTGAGATTACTGTATCGACTCATAAGGTTAGAATTCTCCGTCGATTATCAATCGACCAATCGCTCGATGGTTGACAGGGCATTCGGTTTTCCTTCTTCATCCAATAGAGCAGAGACGACCAGCCAGACCTGAACCATACTCCCTGACTTGGTTATTCGCTCGAGTTGCGTCGGTTCAATTTTTTCGCATTCGCTAATATCTTTCATCATCCTTTTCAGATCTGACCTACCAGATTCTGGAACCAACTCTATGATATTCAGTTTAAGAGCCTCTTGTTCTGTATAGCCATAGAGACGCTCAGCTGCAGGGTTCCAGGACAGGATCTTACCATCTAGATCCTGAACTGTAATGGCGTCATTCGAGTCCCTGACAACGGTAGCCAGACGTCGTTCCCTGGCAAGAGACTGTTTGATCTGATCGATATCCTTTATCGCACTGATATCAATGAACACCATCACTGCGCCATCGATGCGGTTGTCCAGTGTCTTATAGGGACGGATATTGATTGTATACCAGATACCCGAGTTATCCTGCACTTCAATTGATTTTGTAGCCATGGTATCAATCACATCCAGAACTTCAGACTCCAGATCCGGTATATCTATATTCGCTTTGATGTTACCGATTGGCCTACCCACATCGGTATCGATAAGATTGAGCAGCTTCTCTGCCGCCTGGGTGAACTGACGAATGCGCAGATCGGAGCCAAGCATCAGGATCGGCAGATTGACACTGGCCAACAGGTTGGTCAGATCATCATTGGTGCGGGCCAGTTCATCATTGCGATTCTCCAACTCTTCGTTGACCGTGGACAACTCTTCGTTCGCCGATTGCAACTCTTCCTTGGCGGTCTCCAACTCTTCATTGGTGCTCTGCAGCTCTTCATTGGTTGATTGAATCTCCTCATTGGCTGAGCGCAACTCTTCGTTGGTGCCTTCCTGTTCCTCGACGATCGACTGCATGTACTCCCGGGTGGTAACGACTTCACGTTCCAACTCGCTATTGCGAGCAACCAAAGCATCAAGGTTTTCTTTCTGCTCACCTTCGGCTTCGCCCGTGACAATCTGCTCTTTCGATGACACCGGCACCGGCTCGAACATGACCAGCAGGTTTTCCTCACCGCGTATCGCGCCACCCAGGGAGAGCACCTGTACATTCACACGTTGAGCCTCACCACAGACCTTAAGGCGAACATGCTCCTTGCGTACCTTGCCACCCTCTTTGATGACACTGTGAATGGCTGCACGTAATTCGACTGTAAGGTCAGGATGGGCAATCTTGTAGAGATTCAAGGAGGCAGCGCCATCTGAAGGCTCGATATAGGGCCAGGTACGTCCAAGAAAACGGACGACCATTTGATCGGAATTGACAATCACGCCGGGAGGCACGTAGGTGTCCAACAGTAAGCGGTCAGCCTCTCGCTCAAGATCATAGACCAAAGCGAGATCCTCACCGCGCTCAGGTACCTCAACCACCACCGGATTATGATTTTCACGAAACACAAAATCGTTGTTCAGATGTGTAGCGACAGATTTCTTCTGATAGAGTTTTGCCTTTTTGTCCCGTAGGGCAAACAGATCCGCCTGACTACCGATGGTTTCAGATGTACCGAGCAGCAGAAAACCTCCGGGTTGTAAGGCATAGTGAAACACCTGCAGGACTTTCTTCTGCAGTGTAGCGCTGAGGTAGATCAGCAGATTTCGACAGCTGATCAGGTCGATGCGCGAAAACGGAGGATCCTTGGACACATTGTGGACGGCAAACACACACATATCACGCAGCTGTTTGTTCACCTGATAGCCTCCACTGACCTTGTGGAAGTAGCGCTGCAGACGCACCTGGGAGACCTCGTCTTCGATCGTCTCCGGATAGATGCCACTCCGGGCAATTTCGACAGCACTTTCGTCAATGTCACTGCCAAATATCTGGATTGGATAGTTACCGGCCCGATCACCAAGATATTCAAGCAATGTCATTGCGATGGAATAGGCTTCCTGACCCATTGAACAGCCAGGCACCCAGATTCGGATCGCGGCATCTAACGGGCGGTTTTCATGCAGTTTTGGATAGACCTTTGTTTTCAATGCATCGAAGCTTTCTGGATCACGTAAAAAGGCGGTGACATTGATCAATATATCCTGGAACAGAGCATCGATCTCTTGCGGTTGCTGTTGCATCAACGAGATATACTCTGAAATCCTCTCTAACTTATGCAACAGCATGCGCCGATTGATGCGACGTTTGATGGTCGTGGTCTTATAGTATGAAAAATCGTTGCCAGTGCGTGCCCTTAAAAGAATGAAAATTTTGTTCATCTGATCCTGGGACGCTGTCAGAATCTCCTCGGTCTTGGCAATGGTCTGACTGGGGCGCAGGGTTGCGTGACTCACAATCCGTAACAGCTCATGGGCAATCTCAACCGGATTCAACACAAAGTCGATGCAGCCCGCAGACACGGCGTTTCCCGGCATGCCATCGTATTCTGCACTCTCACTGTCCTGGGCAAAAGTGATGCCACCCGCCTCTTTGATGGCACGGCAGCCCAGCGTGCCATCGGAAGCGGTTCCCGACAGCACCACACCAATGGCATTTGAACCACGATCTTCCGCCATGCTCTGAAAAAACAGATCTGCGGGATTATAGAGTCTTTTATCTTCCGCTACTGGCAGTAAACTGAGGCTGTTGTGCAGCAGAGACAATTGCATCCCCGGCGGTATCACATAAACATGATCCGGCTCGATCTTCATGCCGTCGGTAATCTCAATTACAGGTAAGGGACAATCTTTATCCAGTATTTCAGTAAGGATGGATTTGTGGCTGGGATCCAGATGTTGAATGAGTACGAAACCCATACCCATTTTTCCAGATAAGTGTGAGAGCAATGCTTTGAAGGCCTTCAGGCCACCCGCCGATGCGGCAATGCCCACAACTGGCACGTCCTCTTGGTGGTCTATGGTTGTCCCAACCCTTGGCTTACTCGACGCCTTTTTTTTCTGGGTTGCAGTTGATGGACCACGCTTTGATTTTTTCCTACTGGTCATTTATGGCTATCCCTTGAATACCGTTAAATACATCAACGGTCTAATCTACCAGATCTGTACAAATCCAGGTATTGGATAGGGTTACACCACAATAACCTACATAAATACTAATTAATTAACTGATATACCCTATAATTCTAATTCTAGATAGCACAAGAGAACCTGTCCATTATACCTGTAACCAGATCTGTAAATCATTCTAGGCAAACTGGCAATTTGAATAACCTTCATCTAACTCACTGAGTAGCTGATGATTAATTTATGAAGAATTGGTTTGATACCCACGTTATCCAGGCAGGATATATCGAACTTGATGTGGTATTTGAGTTTAAGTAACAGGGGTTGATAACACGAACCCAATTGGACCTAGTGAACGGTACAGACCATACAGGGATCGAAAGATCGAACAATATGCTGTACCGAGACAGGTTCCTGCTCCCCTGCCCTGAGCTTGGCCCCCTGCAAGGCGAGCTCAAGCGCACCGGGTTGACCTTTGGCGTCCCGCGGTGAAAAGTTCCAGGTGGTCGGCGCCACAATCTGATAGTTGAGAATGCGTCCGTTACGAACTCTTATCCAGTGTCCCAGACTACCCCGTGCCGCCTCCACCAGACCAGCCCCCTGCGCCTCCTGTGGCATGGCCGCATGATCACAAAAGGGCGCCTTCGGCTCGATCTCTCTGACCCAGGACTCCATCAGCAGCGTCACCCGGGCAATCTCCAGCAATCGGGCGATCACCCGATTCCTTACATTACCACCGCTTTGGCTGACCAGATCCCTGATCAGTGGATGACCATCCACCTGCTGACGGGCCAGAGCGCCAACCTCCACAACCTTGCCATCCAGCCTGGGCGCCTTACACCAGCTGTAGGCCTGTTCGATCTCCGCATCCGGCAGAGTGACACCTTCAAAGGGGTGCTTGGGTGCGCTCTGATAGCCCATCCAACTGTGGCTGACATCTTCAGTGATGAGCGTGCTGTCAAGGGGTTCGAGCTCTGTTTCCCAGACCCCCTGTGTAAAACTGTCACTGCCATTGAGTCGATAGGCGCCGTAGCTCATAAAACGGTCTTCAGCCTGTCCCAGTTGATGCAACTCAAGCTGCCTTGCCACTTCGAGAAAAGCACTGAAATCACTCCGATCCGGCGAATGCTCGGCCGACCAGGCCTGTAGGGCATCCGCACTATCGAGTGAGACGATATTTTCCAGGCTATCACCAAACAGCTGGGATTCCAGATAGCGACGGAAACCAAACAGGATCGCCTGCAGCCTCGCCTTCTCCTGCATCTCGATCGAGCGACTGACGCCACCAGGCTGAATGGCCAGGCTGTGAGGCCATTTGCCCGCCATCAGCCCCATCAGATGCATGAACTGGGCGCGTGCCGCCAACATCTCTCTTGCTGCACTGCCTCTCTGTGCGCGGAAGCGGTTGGCGATCGACTCATACCAGGGTTCATTTTGATAGGTCTCACGGGCAAAGTCGGGCATGAAAAAGAGATAGAAGTGGGTCAGATGATCCGCCACATTCTCGTTGGCCAGAATCAGGTTGATGGCCAGGTCGCCGTTTGTCGGCATGCTGACACCGGTCAACTCAGCCAGTGCCCGTGCGGCGGCCACCGATTGGGAGACCGAACAGATACCGCAGATCCTGGGGGTGTAGACCAGTGCGTCAGCAGGCTCTTTGCCTTGCAGGATCTGTTCGAAGCCACGGTAGAGTGAAGAGGAGACCTGGGCGGAGACCACCTGATCGGATTCAAACTCCAGCTCAACCTCCAGATCCCCCTCTACCCGATTGAACGGGCCCATGATGCGTCGCGTCACGTCTTCTCACCTGGCTTGCGGCTTGGTGGCACCCGGATATGATCGGCCACCGCGTTCTCTTTCAATCGTTTCGGGGTGGCCGCTTTCGCCAGTGAGGCCAGCGCGACAAACCAGGCCTTGGGCATGTCGGTTGGCAGACCCACCGGTATACCGGCGATCTTGGGGGTTTCGGTAAACGGGTGACCCGGCTCTTCAAAACCCGGTGCGGTGCAGTTGATGCAGGCGTAGCCACCCCGCAGACAGGATCCCTCACCATTCCACAGGCGGGTATTGCAGTCCGCATGGGCCTGGGTACCGAGGCACCCCATATGCTCCATCATGCAGCCCAGATCGGATGACTTCTCCGCACTCGCCTTGTATTCGTAATATTCATTGCGTGGACAGCCGTGATGGACCAGGTGATCCGCATAGCTTCGAGGCCGACCCACGTGATCCAGGTGTTGCTGTTGCAGCTCCCCGCTGGCCAGTTGCACCAGGGTCTCGCTGACCCAGTTGGGATGTACCGGACAACCGGCGATGTTGATCACCGGCAGACCCGACTCGTCACTGAAGCCCTCCCCCAGCAATCCCCCCTTCTGATGTTCATCGTACTGCAGACCACAGGACTCACTGGGGTTGTTACCGGCAGCGGTAATACCACCATAGGCGGCACAGCTGCCTACCGCGATCACATGTCCGGCAACCTTGGCCAACCGCTCTATCCACTGCATCATCGGCTGACCGGTTCCGGCAAAGCGATGAAACTTCCCACTGCCGTTGGGACCACAAACCACCGAGCCCTCCAGACAGAGCAGATCGAGCCTGACCTCGCCATCGAGAATGCGCTGCAGCAGCTCAATCAGCTCACTGCCGCTGGCTTCACTCAGAGAGGGGTGCCAAAGCACATGGATGCCGGCACTCTCCAGCAGGGTGAACAGATCCGGCCCCTCGGCGCACAATAGGGAGAGGGTGCATCCACCACAGCCGCCGGATTGCAGCCAGAGCAGATTCAGTGACGGCTGATCACTCATCGTCCACCCCATTCAGCGGTAGCTGCAGGGTAAGGATGGCGCCCCCTTGCGGGTGGTTGTCCGCTTGCAGGTCGCCGCCCATATCCCGCGCCAGACCGTAACTGATATAGAGCCCCAGACCGGTGCCCTTGCCTACCGCCTTGGTGGTGAAAAATGGATCGAAGATCTTTTTCAGATCCACTTTCGGAATCCCCGGTCCGGCATCCCTGACCGTGACTGAAACCCGGGATTGAACTTTGTTGCAGCTGATAACCAGCTTCGGATTCTGCTGCCCCTCCATCACATCGATGGCGTTCTGCAGCAGATTGATGAGGATCTGATGAACCTGTCCCTGGCGCCCCACGATCTGCAGATCAGCGGGCAGATCACAGACGATATCCAGCTTCTCTCTGGAAGCCTTCACCACCCAGTGAACAGCGGTCTGGATGACCTGACCGAGATCGAAAGGCTCCGGCTTCTCCTTCTGCACCCCGGAGTAGCGGCGCAGATCGAGTACGATGTTGCTGATCCGCTCAGCCCCTTCCATGGTGCCATCGATCAGCGGCCCCATGTCCGATTCGATGCGATCGATGCGAAAATCCTCACGCAACTTCTGATTCAGCTCGACAGGCAGTTGATCACCCACCGCCGACAGATAGCCATTGATCCGTTCACCATAACGTTGCAGGGCGTGCATGTTGCCGAACACCACGCTGATCGGATTATTCAACTCATGGGCCACCCCGGCCACCAGACGCCCAAGAGAGGCCATCTTTTCCGAGTGGACCAACTGCTCCTGAGTCTGCTTCAGATCCCCGTGGGCCTTATTCAGTTTCTCATAGGCGCGGCGCAACTCGCCGACCGGCCTGCCGATCAACACCATCCCCATCAGACGCCCTTTTACGTCATAGCGGGAGGAACAGTTCATCGCCAGAGGCATCGAACCACCTTCGAGGGTTTGCAGATTGACTTCACAATCCACAATCGCATCGCTGCCCAGTTTCTCGGCAAACTCACCCGCCAGAGGTTGCGACTCTTCACCGAACAGTTCGACAAACGATCGATGCAGCCAGTCCGCTTCCGGCTTACCGGTCAGATCCTCAAGTGCCTGGTTGACCTGTAGAATACGTCCCTGCACATCACACACCACCAGCACCTCGGTCATCGACTCGAGTACGCTGCGAATGAACTGTTGAGCCTCCTCCAGTTCCGCGTTCTTCTGCTCCAACTCCACCTGATAGTGGACCAGATCCGCATACACCTTATCCATTTTCTGGATCACATCGATCCAGGCGCTCTCCGTGGATTCGGAGAACTCGATCGGGGTGTCCATGCCGACTTTATCGATCAGGCTGGGACTTGGAGATTCCTTGGTCTCTGTCATAACGGCTCCCTGTTAACCGGTCACATCAGACAGGCCTTTGATTGCTGTGTTTTGGCTCTGCATCTTGATCGTTTATGCCTCAAATTATTCTCTTTTCAGGATTGTCTGGCCGGGCATTACCCCACCATATCCTCATCATCGCGCAGCTGTTCGATCTTCTCCAGACCGTAACGCTCCAGTTTACTGCGTAAGCCGACTCTGGAGAGCCCGAGCTCTTTCGCCGCCTGGCTCTTGTTCCAACGGTTACGGATCAGACACTCTTTCAGGATCCTCGCCTCAAGGGATTCCACCCGCTCCTTGAGTGTGCCGTTCAGTCCATCCACCAGCTCGATATCCCCTTCGTCCGCTTCCGGGGTCGCTCTCAGCACCCTGGGTGAGAGCAGATCGGCTCCGAGCAGCTTGCCCTCCCCCATCACCAGCATATGACGTATCTCGTTCTGCAGTTCCCGAACGTTGCCGGGCCAATGGTAAGCCTGCATGCAGGCCAGGGTCTCATTGGTGAATCCTTCCACCCGTTTGTCCAGCTGCTTCATGGAGGATTCCAGGATACTGTTGGCGATCAGTGGAATATCCATCTTGCGATCGCGCAAGGCGGGCAGTTGAATGGTCACGGTCGCCAACCGATAGTATAGATCCTCCCGGAAGCGTCCTTCCCGCACCTCCTTCTCCAGATCCCGGTTGGTGGCCGCAATGATGCGTACATCGACCTGGCGGGTCTGACTGCTGCCGAGGGGACGGATCTCCCCCTCCTGCAGCACCCGCAACAGTTTCACCTGAAATGCCGGGGAGACCTCTCCCACTTCATCGAGAAATACCGTGCCTCCGTTGGCTCTTTCGAACAGCCCGGCCCGATCCTCCACAGCACCGGTAAAGGCGCCACGCTTGTAACCGAACAGTTCACTCTCCAACAGCTCATCGGGGAGTGCACCACAGTTCTCCACCACGAAGGATTGCTGCCAGCGGTTGCTGTTGTAGTGCAGTGCCCTGGCCGCCAGCTCCTTGCCGGTACCCGACTCACCAGTCAACAGCACCGAGATATCGTAGGGGGATACCCGGCGAATCTTTTCACACACCTGGTTCATACAACTCTGTGGACTGCGCACGATCTGATCGTCACAACTGTAGTCGTCCCGCAGTCGCTGACTCTTGTCATCCGCCATGTTCTGTAAGCGACTGGGAGAGAGCTTCAGCTCGATGCTGAGGATCTCATTCTTGCGCTGCAGCTCGAACAACTCGGCGGCATTTTTCAGCAACAGGATCAGACTGTCCGGATGCCAGGGCTTGGTGACGAATTGATAGATCCCCGCCTCGTTCACCGCACTGATGATATCCTCGGAATCGGTATAGCCTGAGATGATCATGCGGATCACTTCGGGCCACTGTTCACGCACCTGCTTGAGAAACTCCACCCCGGTGATATCCGGCATACGTTGATCACAGAGAATGATCTGCACCCATTGGTTCTGCAGAATGGCTCTGGCCTGCTCCACATTCTCTGCGGTCTGAATATCGAACTCATCCTCCAGAATCCGTTCCAGGGTCTCCAGGCTGCGGACCTCATCGTCCACAATCAATACGGTTGGACGGCTGCTCATGAGGCACACTTCCATTGGTTGTCGGTGCGGCGATGACGGGCAATCGTCAACGGCGTACGGGATTTGGCAATCTTGTGTACAAAGTTGTAACGGGCGATATGGTAGCTTGGATCAAAGCCGTAGAAGTTACGTTTCATCTGCTCCAGTTCCTCCTCCCTGTATTGCGACAGGGGTTTTTGCAGCTCGTCCGCAGTGCGGCGGGCACGCTTATAATGTAGACGCTTGGCAAACGCCGGGGCGGCGATCATTGCCTCAGCCAACTTTCTCACCTGTGCCAGATAGGCGTCGCCACGCTGATCAATCACCCGATCCACCAGCTGCAGCTCGGATGCCTGGGCGGCGCCCATGGGAAGCCGGTTGTGGATTATGGTCCGGGCATGCTCCTCACCCACATAGCGGGGTAACAGATAGCTCCAATACTCCGAACCGTAGAGATTGCCCATGTCTTTGTAGTGCGGATTGAGGATCACCCCGTTGCGCGCCCAGACCTCATCTGTAGCACGGGCGAGAAACACCCCACCGGCGCCCGCATTGCCCTGCAGTGCGGCGATGGTCAGATGGGATTCCGTGTTGATGATCTCCAACGCCAGATCATCGATGGCATTGATATTCTCCCAGGAGGCATCCGCCGCACTCTCGGCAGCCTCGATCAGATTGAGATGCATGCCGTTCGACCAGTAGTCCGGGCCGCCGAGTAACACGATGGCCTGAGTATCGCACTGTTTTGCCTCCCGGTAGGCTTCCAGCAGGGTTCGGCACTGTGCGCCGCTCATGGCGCCGTTGTAGAAAGGAAAGTGCAGATAACCCACCCCATCCGCCTCTTCGTACCAGACCTCCCGGTAGCCACTCTCTTGGGTTGGTGTGACTTCCGGCAGCTGTGACAAATGACCTGCCAACAGCATGCTGGCCGGCAGTTTGAACCGCATCTCGCCTTCACTGAGTTTCATATGTCCGATCCAGACTGCTCCATCGATGGTGGCGATACAGATCGCTGGTCCGGATTTGGCGATCACCTCCCCCGGCCTACCCTTCAACTGGAGCTCAACTCTGGCATCGTAGAGGTAACAGGGGTGATCAAACAGGCTATCTTTGACGCCGGGCAGACCATCACCACTTCGCAGTTTGCGCATCACCAGCTCAGTGGTGTCCTGCTGCCAATCGATCTGGCGCTGCTGCTGTCTCATCAACGGCTGCCACTGACCAGAGTCCGACGCTTTGAGTTGCTGCTGCGGCAGCGGTTGATAGTCACCCCTTTGAAACCGCGCCACCGCAAGTAACACCGCGCTGACCGCTGCCTCGGTGACCTCATTGCGATAGAGGCTCCCCTTACTCGCCTGGCGCATGGCAAATTCACAACTGGCCCAGATGTCGCCCCCATCCATCTCACCATTGGCCTGCAGTACGGTAACACCCCAGCGGGTTCTACCCTGCAGAATGGCCCAATCCAGCGAAGATGGACCCCGGTCTCCGGGTATCCCTGGATGAACCACAAAACAGCTATGCTGTCGCCAGATCGATTCTGGGATCGCCCGTTTCAGAAAGGGGGCAATGATCAGGTCGGGTGTCGCAAGCAGCACCGCCTCCCTGGCGACACTGTCGTTGATATCGAACTCCACCGACACCTGGTGCCCCAGAGCCTCCAGTTCGACAAACAACCGTTGGGTGAGGCTGTTGAAGGCGTGAGTTAGAAACAGGATACGCATATCAGCACCTGCTCAGCAGATTCTGGGGAGCTGTTCCCCGCTGAGCCAATCGACCACCCGGCTGCCGCCGAACAGGGTCTCCATCTGCACGAAGTGATGGGGATCCTCAATCACCCGGCCGATAATGGCACTCTCCTTACCCAGTGGATGCGCGCGCATCACCGGCAACAGCCGCTGGGCATCCGCCTCGGAACAGATACAGATCAGTTTGCCCTCATTCGCCACATAGAGTGGATCGAGACCCAACAGTTCACAGGCCGATGCCACAGCAGGCTTGACCGGTATCTCGGCCTCACTCAACTGCATCCCCACCTGTGACTGCTGCGCCAGTTCATTCAGGGTGGTTGCCAGACCACCCCGGGTCGGGTCGCGCAGACAGTGGATCTCCGGCGCCACCGCCACCATCTGTTCAACCAGACTGTGGAGTGCGGCGGAGTCGGAGGTAAGGGAGGTTTCAAATTCCAGGTTCTCCCGGCTCGACATGATGGTGACACCATGATCACCCATGCTGCCACTGACGATGATCCGATCCCCTGGAACAGCCCGGTCACCGGAGATGTTGATCCCTGCGGGTACCACTCCGATACCGGTGGTGGTGATGAAGACACCATCACCCTTACCCTTTTCCACCACCTTGGTATCGCCGGTCACAATAGGTACACCCGCTTCACTGGCAGCCTGACTCATACTGATCACGATCTTTTCCAGATCGGCCAGGGGGAAGCCCTCTTCCAGAATGAAACCGGCGGATAGATAGGTGGGACGGGCACCGGACATGGCCACATCATTGATGGTGCCGTGTACGGCCAGTGAGCCGATATCACCACCAGGGAAAAACAGCGGTGAGATCACATGCCCGTCCACACTCATCACCATACGACCTGCTGCCACATCGAAGCTGGCCTGATCGTTGGCCTGGCGCAGCAGATCATTGTCGAGATGTTTCAGAAACAGCTCCTGAATCAGCTGGGCCATCGCCCGACCGCCACTGCCATGGGTCATATCGACCTTCCCCTGGCGGGTATCGAGACGCAGTGGAAAAGCTTTTAACTGGGCATTCATAACACCACCATCTTTAAATCTTTATTCATGCGCTTTTAGCCTCCGGTTGACGGAAACGGCCATAACTCCAGTAGGCGGCACAGGCCCCCTCTGAAGAGACCATGCAGGAGCCCATTGGATTGTCCGGGGTACAGACCACCCCAAACAGCTTGCAGTCGGTGGGACGTTTCGCGCCGCGCAGGATTGCCGGGCACTCACACCCTTTGACCTCTTTTGCCGGACTGACCGGAATCTGAAAACGCTGCTCCGCATCATATTCCTGATAGTCCGCTTTCACTTTCAATGCGCTGTAGGGCACCAGACCCAATCCCCGCCACTCGAAGCTGCGCCGCAGTTCGAACACTTCCGCCACCAGTCGCTGGGCTTTCTGATTACCCTCACGGGTTACCACCCGGGTGTATTCGTTCTCCACTTCATAGCGCCCTTCATTCAATTGACGGATCAACATCAGGGCGGACTGCATCACATCGAGGGGTTCGAAGCCGGCAATCACCACCGGTCTTTGAAACTCCTCGGCAAAAAACTCATAGGGGCGACTGCCGATCACCGAACTGACATGGGAGGGACCGAAGAAGCCGTGAATCGCCACCGAACCGATCTCTCTGACTTCGGGGGATTCCAGGATGTTCTGAATGGCGGCCGGGGTCAGCACATGATTGCAGAACAGGCTGAAATTCTTCAGCCCCTCCCGTTTGGCCTGCTGCAGCGCCACCGCACTGGGAGGTGTGGTGGTCTCAAAACCGATCGCCAGAAACACCACCTGTCGATCGGGATTCTCCCGGGCAATGTTCAACGCATCCTGGGTGGAGTAGACCATCCTGACATCACCACCCGCCGCCTTCACCTTGATCAGGCTGTTGCGACCACTGGCCGGCACCCGCAGCAGATCCCCGTAGGTGCAGAGAATCACATCCTCCGCTTCAACCAGATGGATGGCATTGTCGATGCGCCCCACCGGCAGCACACAGACCGGACAACCTGGACCATGGATAAAGCGCACATTGTCCGGCATCAGATCCTGCACACCATAGCGAAAAATCGCATGGGTATGGCCGCCGCAGAACTCCATCAGATGGTAGCTTCTACCAGGATCGACCTCATCCCGAATCGCAGCGGCCAGCTGCCTGGACAGCTTGTGCTGGCGAAACTCGTCGACATATTTCATGGGGTCACCCCAGCTTGGGCAAACAGTTCAAGGGTTCGCTCGGCCTCCTCCTCACTCACCTTGTTGAGGGCATAACCGACATGGATCAAGACAAAGTCACCCACGGTCACATCCTCCACCAGGGCCAGTGAAACCGCTTTCCTGACTTCACCCAGTTCCACCGTGGCGTTATCAGTCCGTTCATCGATGGCGATAACTTTTGCGGGTATGGCCAGACACATGTTTGTTCAATCCGTCAGTTAAGTGATACGAAAAAACTGCCGCTGGACTACTTGGCGATCTTTTTGGGATGTCCGATCAACGCCGTCTGACGGGTGGAGACCAGCCACTGATACCACTCGTCCATGCCTTCACCGGTTTTAGCGGAGAGCTCAAGCACTCGAATCCGAGGATTGACCTGTTGGGCATACGCGATGCATTGGGCCACATCGAAATCCAGATAGGGCAGCAGGTCGATTTTGTTCAACAGCATCAGGTCCGCCGCATGAAACATATCCGGATACTTGATCGGTTTGTCTTCCCCTTCGGTGACGGAGAGAATCGCAACCTTATGAGCCTCACCCAGATCGAAGGCGGCGGGACAGACCAGATTACCCACATTCTCGATGAACAGCAGACTGCCATCCTCGGGTTGCAGACTCTCCACCGCATGTCCCACCATATGGCCATCCAGATGACACCCTTTGCCGGTGTTGATCTGAATCGCTTTGGCACCGGTACTGCGAATGCGCTCCGCATCGTTGGCGGTCTGCTGATCCCCTTCGATCACTGCAACACTGAATTCAGCCTGCATATCTTCAATGGTTCTGGAGAGCAGAGTGGTTTTACCTGAGCCGGGACTGGAGACCAGATTCAATACATGAATCCCATGCTCACTGAAGTATTGCCGGTTGGCCGCCGCATATTGATTGTTCTTGCCCAGAATATCCTGCTCGATCTGCACCATGCGCGCCTGACTCATACCCGGTGCATGGGCATGTGCCGGACCCTGGCCATAATCATGGGTATGCTCATGATCATGCTCGTGACTATGGTGGTGATGATGCTGATGATCATCGATGGTTGTTTCACCTTCACCGCAACCGCAGACTGTGCACATGACTGTTATCCTCTAAACATTAACTGCTTTATGATATTTGGTGCAGCAGGGCCGCACTCGACATTAATCTGTTCGTAGTGGATTGGTTACTCCACTTCCAACTCTTTGACCCGCATCTCATCGCCCCCGGTGACCTGCAACTGATAACTGCCACAATCGGGACAGGCATCGAACCTGGCACTGACATGTACCGGCTTGGCACAGGGCATACACCAGGCCTCACCGGGTAGATCGATGATCTCCAGCTTCGCCCCATCCGCCAGGGTATCTTTCATCACCGCATCGAAGCCGAAGCGCATCGCCTCCACCTCCACACCGGAGAGTTCACCAATCTCCAACCAGACGCGCTTCACCTTGCTGAAACCCTGGCTGGCCGAACTCTCTTCGAGTATCTGCAACACACCTTCACACAATGACATCTCATGCATCAGACCAGCTCCAGTTGGAATCCGACGCAGGGATCGACCGCACTGATCAACTGCTCCGCCTGTTGCAGCAATCGCTTTTCATGTTTCGCGGAGAGGGTTTTCAGCCCCTGACAGACCACCCCCTGGGGATGAAAATTCCACTCTGTCGGTGCCACGATCTGATATTGATGGATCTTTCCCTGTTGTTGCACAGCCCGATGGAAGAGACGTCCTCTGGCCGCTTCAACTTCACCCAGCCCCTGATTCGGCGAGTCCGTTTCACTGCTTTTTTCAAATGACCCTGCTGAACCCGTCAGTGTACGCAATTGCCGGCTCAGTCTTGCGGGCAGGGAAGCCAGCTCCAACAGCCTGGCAACCAGACGCGGAATCACTCCCTGACCAAAGTTCTGCATCAATTGCACGATCAAGGGATGGTTCAACTGGCGGGTGAGTGGACCGGTCTCGTAGATCCGACCATGCCAATCGGGCGCTGCGATAAAGGCATCTGCATCCGCTTCCGACAAGCGCTGACAAACTTCCCGATGATCCAATTGCGGCAAAGCTTCAGCACCCCAGTCGCCCCGGTCATTGTCAGTCTGCTCGCAGAGGTCTCTGAGTAACGTTGCCGCCAGGGTATCGCTCTTTTCGAGCCAGCGGTCAAATGCCTGCTGATCCTCAAGCCCATACCACTCTGCCGGTGAGACAGCGAAAATCTTCTCATGACAGAGCTTGTCGATACGCTGAATGATCGACTCGATGGCTGCTGCATCAAAATTAATATTCGGTTTCAGGGTGAAGCTGTCGCCCTTTCGAAAGCAAGCCAGTCTCGCGTCACTCATCAGGGTCGCAAGGGTTGCCAGGTGATCCCGACTGAGCGCTGATTCAGAGTGATTGGACCAGTCTGTCATGATACGCCACAGATGCTCCCTCGCCGTCTCCACATTCACCAGCATCTGTTCAAGCAACTCAATCCGCCAATCTGCTGCAATCCCGGTTGCCTGACGGCAGGCCTTGACCGCCGCGGCCGACTGTGCGGTTGCACAGACACTGTAGAGCATGGGAATCATGCTCAGCAGTTCATCAACCGGTTTACCAGAAAAAATTTTGGGTAGATTCAATGGTCGGGTTGAGTTGATCACAACCTGGCTTACCCGCTCATCCTGACAGGTGAGTTCGATCCTGATTTCACCCTCGATACTCACTGCTCACTGTCCTGATGAATCGCACCACGCAGCAGATCGCGACGACTCACTGGTTGCTGCAGACGATCACTGATGGCGACTGAGCGATCCTGCTCAGGGGATTCAGGAGTAACTACTTCATCCTGCTCCTCTTCCCCATGCCAACGACGATTGATCTCACTTTCGCAGGTCGAGAGACCATCCTGGTTTTCCTCATCCATGATTCCCAGCATGACCTGTTTGGCGGTACTAACCGCTGTCTGCTGATCATCGAACTCAAATACCGGGGAAAAAAGCGAACACATCTGATAGCGACCAATGCCCTCCTCTTCACCCAGGATGAACTCATAGGGTCCGGAAGGAAACTGATAGGTCTGCTTGTCACCGATCTGCTCATCAGACCAACTATCCCCTTCATGGGGTATCAGCATCAGGTTCATGAACCAGGGGGTGATCAATACCCCAAGACAGAGATCCTGCCACTGGCGAAAGCCAACCGCTTCCACCTGCAAGGCGGGATTCAACAGCGGCAGCCCCTGCATACGCTGCTGCTCGATCTTGCGAAACTGCACTTCCAACCCTTCGATGATGTAGTCGGGGCAGATCATGCTTCCTCCTGAAGCACCATGAACTCATGCTTCTTGCCATCACAGTTGGGACAGCTCCAATGGTCGGGCAGTTGTGAGAAGGGCGTGCCTGGTGGTATCTGCCAGTAGTCATCACCCTCACTCGGATCGTAGACATACCAGCAGATCTTACACTCCAGGCGGCTGCCATCCTGCAACTTCTGATTGTCGCCACCATAGGAACCGGCAAAGAATTCCGTGTTCACAGATAGGCCTCCAGAATCTCACTCAGACGCTCTGCACTGTCCTGTACGTCTTCATGAGCAGCGGCGGCAACCGCTGGTATGGCACCGATTTCGATGGTATTCAGAATATTCTTGTCCTGTGAGTTGAAGTACTGCACCCACCAGACATTCTGCACAGCGGTACTGGTGATCCGGCAGTTGCCGTAACCCCGGGAGAGTATGGTGAGTGGACCTTTACCCAACACACGGGTCAGGAACTCGATGTCCGCTTCGGTTTGCGGTAACAGGGTCAGGTTGATGATGTGGTTGTCTTTGCCAGGTCTGAACTCCGCAACCTTGTCATTGATCTCTGCCAACAAGGGTGGCGCATTGATCACCCCATCCGGGATCGAGTCGCGCTGATGCTCCACCCGATGAGCCGCCTGTTTGAATACGTGACGCTGACTCAACCTGGGCACATAGGCCACTTCCACCGTATCCGCTGTAACTTCATCGGCATCATTGTAGTAGCGCACCCGCCAGAGTCCCGCCATAACCGATTCCTGAATCCGTGCAGTGGTGTCGGATGATTCATAGAGCATACTCACTTCACCCTCACCAAGCACCTGGTCGATCAGCTGTTTGTCAGCGGCATCCAGATGATTGATATCGATGTATTCCGGTGTCACCTGTCTGGCTTTTGCCTGTTGTTTCAAGATTTCATCGAGCTGTTTCAATACCGCCATCCCATCCTGCAGTTTGCTGACATCTTCCACATCCTGCAGAGTAGGCATACTGAAAGTGGACATCTCATCAGGCAACTGCAGGATCTCCAGATCTGCCCCATCCTCTTCGGCAGGTTGTGAGCCGGGTCCGCTGACTGTGACTGGTATTTGGATCTCGTTCATACTGGTTACCCCGGGTTTAATGGCAGTGGGAATCGGCACTGACCACTGGAATATTGATCGGTTTGACGGTTGCAGGTTCAGCGCTCAGCAGACGCTCGATCTCCGCCAGATAGACATCCCAATCCTGCATTTTTGAAATCGCCCCCACATAGGCCCCATCCTTGAGCATGACCAATGATGGCCAACCATCAAATGGAAAACGGGCATGCAGTTGATGTTCCGCACTACGCGCCACCACAGCGACCTGAAAGCGTTCAGCAAAGGCATCCATCAATAGGGGTATGACTACCGCCACATCATTGCTCTCCGGAAACTGTTGCGGGTTTTCAGTGAAAAACAGCAGTGTATGGCTCTGCTTGGCGGCAAAGTCTTCGAGTGTCTGCTCATCGACCAGGGGGACGGCCCGCTGTTCCATAAGTGCATTGATTAAAGCTGATGACATCGCCATCTCCTGTTAAGTGTTATCTACTGCTTTGGCCTGAGGTGTTCAGGCAGTTCAGGTGTTCTGTCGACCAGATCCGCAAACAGATGATCAACCTCTGATTCACCGCTCAATGCCAGGTCGAGTGCTTGCAGAGCCTGGCTGATCTGCTCAGCACGTTGTTCACTCAGCACCTCTCTGGCACTGTTGAGAAACACCAGCAGCCAACTGCCCACCGGTTGATCGCCCACCAGCAGGGTATCGACTCTGCGACTTTCACCCATCCCCTGACAGAGGGCCGTGGTGCCTTCCGTTGAGACCACTTGCATGGGAATCCCGATACACACTAGTCGCTCTCTCCCTGACGGTACTTATCGAGATGGGCATCCACATCGACGCTGACAGCACCGCCTTGTATATCAACCGGTCGATAGGCCAGATCAAAGGCGTCTGATTGCAACACCCGGGCATCTCCCGCCCGGCAGGCAGATTCATCGGATGGACGTTCCGCTTCATAGGTTTGCATATCGGATATGGCGCCCTGCACCAGCGTGTCAGGTGTCAATGGTCGATCTCGACGCTCGGCCTGAATGCCGAAGTCCTTCAGATAGTTCAGAACCAGGTCGATGGCCGGTTCGATCTGTTCGCGCACCTTCGGTCTCAAGCTGCCGCCGTAATCCTCCAACTCCTCGGGCTGAACGCCAACCAGCAACAGATGCTGCGGGTAGTCACCCAGCATCTCAGCCATCGCCAGCACTTCCTGAAATCCGGTCTGATGAAGACTCACCTTCTTCGCCCCGAGGAACTTGGGCACCTGATCCCCTTCGACCCGCTTCAGGCTTCCACCAGGCAGACCGTAATCCACCGCATCGAACACCACCAACACATCCGCTTCACGGATATGCTGCACCAGGTAGATACCCTGGGTACCCCCATCCATCAATCGCACATTGGCTGGAAACCGGTAGTTTCGCTGCAGAGTCTCCAGGGCGCGCACACCGAAGCCCTCATCGGCCCAAAGCAGATTGCCGATGCCGAGAATCAAAACGGAAGGTGTTTCACTCATCTGCAGGTCCTGTGTTGGTGATTGCTGTTATCAGCAGTGGTTTGCAAACCACGCGCCAATCCCCGACAGACTGAATTAGTTATTGTTTTTATTGGTTTTTATCGGATAAACCCAGCCAACCCGCCGGACCAGAGTGGTAACTTAAATACCACATCTGTTCAATTCTGGAAGGATAGTTTGCGTTTTTGGTACAGAAACCACTTTTTCAGGGGTTTTCAGAGCAATCTACAGAAAGGGTGGTGGTAACTTGATAATCACCACACTTTAACTGAGGGATATCGGTTTTCAGCGGCACAGGATTCAACCGGCATCACCACCAGTCTATCCAGCTGATGCAAGCCTGAATAAAAAAAAGCGCGGGGATCGCGCTTAACAATCGGCGGTTTACAGCCATCCCTGGCCACGCCGGAGGGTTTCACAAAAAAATCAGGGGCGATCGTCTTTGAACATGCGCCAACCGCTGATCATGGTACTGATCAGACTCTGACGGGAGACGATATCCTCACGGATCGCCACGTAGACATGGATGATCACAAACACCACGATGATCCACATCCCCCAGTGGTGCCAGAGACGTACATCCTGGCTCTGTCCAACCAGCGGGATCAGCCAACCGAACAGTTGATCCTGCCAGCTGCCCAGGCCGGTCTGCTCTGCATAGAGCGAGAAACCGGTGAGTACCATGGCGATACCACCCACGGTAATGATCGCCACCATGGTGATGTGTGCCAATGGGTTGTGACCTTCATACTTCCTCGGCTCTTTTTCCAGAAAGGCATACCAACGTACTTCATGTACCAGTTCCTTCCAGAATGAGAGCCGATAGAATGGCAGATGGAAAAGTTCACGGGAGTGCTCATTACCGACAAACGCCCAATAGATCCTGCCGAGGAATCCGACAGTAAAGATATAAGCGGCTGCAAAATGGGCAAATCGCATATAACCCATCACGAAATGATCACTTGCCTCGCCCGGTAAGGTGGGTAGAGGATTGGCAATAAAATAGCCGGTTACCGCAAGCACAAATATCGCCAGCGCATTTATCCAATGCCATAATCTGACAGGGGCTTCATAAACATAGACAGCAGTGCGTTTAACGGTCGTTTGCATTGGCGTCTCTCCTGAATCTATTTATTATGATCATCTGTTGAATACCGGACATTGCTGATCATGCGGCGCAGCCGCAGCCCAGCTCCCGCCACACCCGGAAAATGTTTCTAATCACTGAGCAACCGTCTGACGGTCACCACGCCCACTATCCCGGCAACCAGTATCAACGGCAGCGGATGTTCGGCAATCAGATGCAGAATGATCGAGAAAAACGACGCCTCACTGTGCTCACCAACATGCGCCAACAGTGGGCCACTTGCCAACAAACCACTTGTACCAATCAATAGCTTTTTCATCTCAACTCCTAATACAGCTCTTAAACGAACACTCAACATGAATTCGGTGGTCTAACGTACCTTCACCTTCGCCAGTTCCCTGCCCTCTTCACTCATCACATGGGTTGAACAGGCCAGACAGGGGTCGAAACTGTGCAGGGTACGAAGTATCTCCACCGGCTCTTCGGCCCGCTCCACCTTGGTATTCATCAATGAAGCCTCGAAGGCGCCGATATTGCCTTCGCTGTCCCGGGGTGAACCGTTCCAGGTGGTGGGCACTACGCACTGGTAGTTATCGATGCGGGTATCCTTGATCTTGATCCAATGACCCAGGGCACCCCGTGGGGCCTCGGTGAAACCGACCCCCTTGGCCTCTTTCGGCCAGGTTTCCGGATCCCAGTTATCCACGTTGGCGGTGGAAGAGTCGCCGGCCTTGATATTGGCGATCAGTTTATCCATGAAGTAGCGCATCTTGTCAGCGGCCCAATCTGCCTCCAGACCGCGTGCAGCGGTACGACCCAAGGTGGAGAAGAGCGCGGTGACCGGTACGTCCAGCGTCTTGAGGACGAAGTTGATCTGCTCGGTGATCTGTTCGTGACCACTGGCGTAACCGATGATATAGCGGGCCAGAGGACCGACCTCCATCGGGTGTCCACGCCAACGGGGAGCCTTGATCCAGGAGTATTTGGCATTCTCATCAATCTGCTCGATGTTGGTCTTTGTGCCCTTGGCATTGGGACCCAGCTCATAGTTCGGCTCGGTAACACCGTCCCAGGGATGCAGGCCTTTGACCCCATTCGGATAGTTGTACCAGGAGTGTGGTACATACTCCTGAATCTCCTCCGGGTTACGCAGATCGACTTCATGTACCTCTTTCAGGTTGCCATTGATGATGGCGCCTCTGGGCATCATCAGATTGGCCGTACTGTAGTCGTTGGCCCGATCGGGAATATCGCCATAGGAGAGTACATTGGTACTCGCCAGACCACCGCCGTAGAGCCATCCTTTGTAGAACTGAGCCACTGCCAGCAGGTCCGGAATGTAGACATTCTTGATGAACTCCCGGGAACTGTCGATGATATGGGAGATCTGGTTCAGATTGACCATATTGAGCGCACCGACAGAACCAACCCCATCCACGTTGATCGGACAAGGCACACCGCCGACCAACCAGTTCGGGTGGGGATCCTTACCACCGAGAATGGTGCGGATCTTCATGATCTCTTTCTGAAAATCGAGGGCCTCCAGATAGTGGGTCACCGCCATCAGATCCGCTTCCGGCGGCAGCAGGTAGGCGGGATTATCCCAGTAGCCGTTTTTAAACGGGCCCAACTGGCCACTCTCGACAAACTTCTTCAGGCGGTTCTGGATATCACGAAAATAGCCCGGCGAGGATTTGGCATGTTTTGGCGAGACCTTCATCTGCAATTCGGAAGTGGCCTTCGGGTCCGCTTTCAGGGCATTCACCGGATTGACCCAGTCGAGGGCGTGCAGATGGTAGAAGTGCACCAGATGGTCATGCACCTGCAGGGTCAACTGCATGATGTTGCGAATCGAGTTGGCGTTATCCGGAATCTCTATTTTCAGTGCATCTTCCACTGCCCGCACAGAGGTCAAGGCATGAGTACCGGTGCAGACACCGCAGATACGCTGAGTAAAGGCCCAGGCGTCTCGTGGATCCCGACCCTTGAGGATCACCTCGAGGCCGCGCCACATGGTGCCGGTTGAGACCGCGTTGCGGATCACATTCTCTTCGTCCAGATTCACTTCGCAACGCATATGTCCTTCGATACGGGTAACCGGATCGACCACCACACGCTGACCTGAATCATCCAGCTTGAAACCGTTGGGAGTAGTCTTGGTGCTCATTGATCACGGTCTCCTTTCTTTTGCGCGTTCTTAAGGGCGGTGACAGCCGCATGAGCTGCCGCGGTTGCACCGACGATACCGGCGGCCGCCAGACCGACCTTATCCGCATTCGCCTCGACGCCGAACTGATGGGTATCGGTGACATGCTGGTAGAACGAACCCTTGTCCCAGAAACCATCTTCCGAACAACCGATACAGCCATGACCGGCCTGGATCGGAAAGGAGAGCCCGCCGTTCCAGCGGATGGTTGAGCAGGCGTTATAGGTGGTCGGACCTTTACACCCCATCTTGTAGAGGCAGTAACCCTTGCGTGCAGAGTCGTCATCCCAGGCTTCGACGAATTGCCCGGCGTCGAAGTGAGGACGCCGATAGCACTTATCGTGAATACGCTGGCTGTAGAACATCTTCGGCCGACCCTGACGATCGAGTTCAGGAAACTTTTCAAAGGTCAGAATGTAGGTCACCACCGCGGTCATCACTTCTGCAATGGGTGGACAACCAGGTACCTTGATGATCGGTTTGTTCGCCAGTCCAGGCACTTTATGCACCGGTGTGGCGCGTGTCGGGTTGGGCCGTGCCGCCTGCACACAACCCCAGGAGGCACAGGAGCCCCATGAGATGATCGCTTTGCAGTGCTCTGCGGCCATTCTCAACTGCTCGACGAATGGCTTGCCGCCAATGATGCAATACATGCCATCCTCATCCAGTGGTGGATTGCCTTCCACTGCCAGGATGAAATTGCCATCGTACTTTTCGATGGTCTCTTCGATGATGGCTTCCGCCTGATGTCCGGCAGCGGCCATGATGGTGTCGTCGTAATCGAGGGAGATCATCGACAGCACCACATCCTTCGCCAGTGGATGTGCGGAGCGGATGAAGGATTCGGAACAGCAGGTACACTCGAGGCCGTGCAACCAGATCACGGGGATGCGGGGCTTGGTCTCCATCGCCTCGGCAATACGTGGCACCACGGCAGGCCCCAATCCCAGGGCGGAAGCTGTCAAGCTGCAGAACTTCAGAAAACTGCGACGGGTAATTCCCTGCCGTCGCATGACTTGGTAAAAGGTCTCTGTCATCACCCTGCTCCTCCAGGTCGTTTGAATGGGCTATGCGGTCTTATTCTTCTTTCCGCACTTTGCCCAATTGGAGCAACAGTTATGCCATGTCAGTTAAATTAATTTATATCAATGAGTTACCAATATTTGTAAGCCAATGCCAAAAACTGAAGTGTACGCCAATCTTTCGTGCCGACTGAGTGACTGGCAAGCTACTTTCCAGTCATATCACTGATCTGCTCAGCGGTTTCTTGTCGAAAGACCTGACTGATACCGGCTCATTCAATGATCGCACTTATCCAGATTTTCCTTGGCTCCAGGCAAAACTGAAAGCAGAAATGTGGCAATTAGAATCAATGGAGCAAACAACAGAAGCAGCAATCCGGCGAACATAACTATCTGCTGCATGTAAAGAATGTCCGGTACGATATTGCTACCGGCCAGAATCATCAGGATACCCGCAATAAAAAATATGGAGGAGACAACGACCCCCTCCCGCATCGTCTTACAACCGATCTTCAATAGGCCCATTGTCTATCCTCGATGTTCAAGCGACAACGCATACTCATTCCCCGCCAAGCAGCTTATCTGCTTCGCCCGGAGACAGACCAAACTCCTCTTCAATCATCCGGTTCCACTTATCCCTTTTGAATACCGCTTTATCAGGTACCACTCTGTGTACCAGATTGTAGTGACACTCGATGCAGGTCTTATCTTTTGCATCTTCGGTATGGATGAGTACGGTATCGGGTCGGGTACCGAATATCGCCTCCTTGACGTGACATCGTTTACAGGTAGCCGAGTCCCGTTGCTTGAACCAATCCCTGGCGGCGAATGCAGCATCCGGCAGATGCAGCGCATTGATCACCGGATCATCATAATCCGGGCCGAAAATCTGATTGAACAGATCCTTACTCCCGACAAAGTGATCCCAGGTTGCGGCAAACACACCTTCCGATACATGGCAGTCTCCACAACTCGCTTGCACACCGGAAGCGGGTCTGTAGTGAGAGGATTGCCGATAGGGGTCGGCAACCAGTTCCATTGAATGGCAGGTTGTACAGAAGGTTTCCGTGCTGGTGAGATGATCGAATTCCGTCAGAAACAGTACAAACCCGATACCGGCGAATCCGCCAATCAGCAGTGCAATCACCACATGGCGGGTAATGAACAGCGGCAGTCTCAGCTTACTCATGGCTCTCTTTCCCTATGCCATAACCGAGAGTCGGATTCGGTTTCGCCGGATTGTTCAGCCAACTGTTCTGATCGAGGCTGGTGAGATGGGTTTCAATCAACTCATTGGCAACCGCTTCTCCAGCGAGCTGACGAAGCTGGGGCAGAAACTCACCATAAAAATTCTGCGCCACTCTATGCATCCCCTCCCAAGAGGCATAGTTGGGACTCATCATCGCAGCACCATGACGGGCCGCCGTGCCCTCATCATGCCAGAGCCGCCAAAAGCTGAACTCGATCGGTTCATCAAAAGGTGCCGGGGTCAGCAGTTCCTTCTCATACAATGCCGCCATGATCGCCTCGGCCGGTTTGCCGAACTTCTCGTTATACAGCTTCACCAGATTATCAAACTGCTTCATGTAGCTGTTTACGAAGTTCTTGCCATGACACTCAAGACAGACCTTGCTCATGATCTGGCGACGCCGCTTAGGACTGGCAACCGCCTTGACCTTGCCCATCGTGCCATCCAGTTTAACCAGCTCAGAACCCCGCCTTGGAGCAGGCTGAGACTCAGGCAGCTCCCTTCGATCCCCATCTTCAAAGATCACCAGATACTGTCGTTCAGACACCGGACGGTTGAGGCTCCAGGCATCCCGCATCCCCACATCGTGACTTCCCTTGACACCCGGTGTGGTACCCATATGGCAGGTGACACAGGTTGGTGCCGCACTATAGTCCTTACCAAGCACCCACTGATCGCTCTGCAGATTCATTTTCGATCGGTTGGCTTCATAGAGCATGCCGTGTTTCGAGCTTGCGTAGACTTCATCGTCCGGGGAGTCGGGCCCGGTATGACACCAGGTGCAGGCACTCGGATCCCTGGCCTGCGCCTTGGAAAAGCTGTGACGTCCATGACAGGCGGAGCATGAGCCGAGGGAACCGTCCGGGTTGATTCGACCAATGCCGCTATTGGGCCAGGTTTCAGGCGTCAGGGTACCATCACCACGCACTTCCACTATGGAGCCATGACACTGGGCACAGCCTGCAGCAACCATCTCTTTACCACTCAGATCATCTGCCAGTGCAGGTAAGCGGTTCTTGACCACACTCACTGCTTTCGCATGCACCGATCCTTCTGTCTCTTTGAACTCTTTGGTATGGCAACGACCGCAGTCCTTTGGTGAAACAATGGTCGCGATAATCGCACCTTCATGTTCGATGGCATCGTTATCCACCTGATCCGCCAGATGACAATCGAGGCAATTAACCCCGGCATCGGCATGGGCACTGCTCTGCCATTCGTGGGTTAAAGCGGCAGATGATTTTTTATGACAGGAGACACACGCCTTACCCTCTTCCAGCCCCCAGTTACTTGGATCAAGTTTTACTTTTTCAGCAACAGCCGGAGGAATCAATAAAAAGAGGAACAAGAGCGCATAGAGTCTCCAATGGCCAGTACCTCCAAGTGTTCGCTCTGTAAGCATGCCTCCCCCTTGCAATGTGCTTCTTAGTTTTATTAGCTGTTCAACAACGGCAGCTATCACACCGACATTTTGCTGCGCGTTATCCTTTGCTGAGTTATTTAGTAGGAAATGGTATCTGTTGCAGATATCAGTTTTTCTTTTTCTCTGACTAAATTAACACCTGCAAATGCAGTAAACACTATGCAGTTTTTAGTATTAATGATCAATACAGGATTGCAGAGATGTAACTGAGTGTTGCACTTGGTAAAGCATATTAGCTGTTATTAATTCAGTAGTTTCCCTAATTGATGAAACAAACTCGAAAATGGGATTATGTTGTGCGAAAAAATCGCAGCCATAAGAGGTATGGGGTTGCGATAATAAATAAAAAAGGAGGAAGTTGATGCATAATCTCAGAGGGTTAATCCTACTATTCGTCGTGCTCGGTTGGTTCAGTCTCAGCAGCCTGGCACTAGCCGAACCACTTCATCACATCTCATCTGAAACCTGTAAAACCTGCCATAAAGAGATCTACAAACAGTGGAAGGGCTCGATGCATGGCAACAGTTCAGCACTCAATGACCCGATTCACGCCACCTTCTATAAGAAGGTTGTTGGAGACCCTACAAAAGAAGGGGTAAAACACAAAGCGTCCGGTAAATATCCTGTCTGCCTGCAGTGCCATGCACCCAATGCAGCCAAGGACAAAACCACCAAGCTGGATGCCAAACCGGCCTATGCGGAAGGGGTCAACTGCGTTGTTTGCCATACTCTGAAAAAATACAACGGCATCCAGGCGCCGAATGGTAAATTGCAACTTGGCCTGAAGGCCTACGACTATTCGAAAGATACGGTCCAGGGGCCGGGAAGACACTCCAACGTGGGATTACAGAAACTGACCGCAGCCGGTGATGTTTTCGGCGGCAGTGGCATGAGCGACGACAGTAAACCCAATCCCCACCTGGGTGAAGGGGTGACGGTCGATGGTGTTGAGATTCCTTCCATCCCAATGGAGAGCAATCCCAAGCTGATGAAGACTTCAGATGCCTGTATGGGGTGCCATGATCAGCGTAACAATCCTCATGGCGTGCCGCTCTGTCAGACGGGTAATGAGTACTCGATCAGCCACTCCCAGGTAAACTGCCTCTCCTGTCATATGCCGATCAATGATGGTCTCGCCGACCACTCCATGGGCGGCGGACATGACAGTGGCATTCTGCAACGTTCCGTTGTGTTCGATGTCTCCACCGAGTCTATGGGGGATGTGATTCGCGCAACCGCTTATCTTAAAAATCCGCAACCCCACAGCCTGCCGACCGGGGCACCTTTCCGTAATATCTACATGAAGCTGACAGCCTATGATGGCGAGGGCAATGTGGTCTGGGAAAACGCCAAGGGACATCCGAAGGATGGGGACTCCAAAGCCTACTTCGTCTATGCCTTGGCCGACAGTGAAGGCAAACCGGCGATGCCACCGACGGCAACCGCACTGGGTAAGGATTCACGCCTTAAGCCCCATGAAGAGCGGACCCTGGTCTACGATATCCCGTCGAAAGGAGTCAAACTGGTACGTGGTGAGCTCTACTACAACCTGCTTTGGCCGGTACTGGTTGAGAAGTTCAAACACCTGCCGGAGGATTTGACCGCACCGACGCTGATCGCAACTGCGGAAAGCAGTATCTAGAGGAATAGCAAACAGGCTTGGCATCATCCGATGCCAAGCCGCACAAACCTCCCCTTCAGAGGTTGGGTTTATCCTCTGAGTAGTGTGGAAGCACTACACCTCCCCAATTGCCAAGAAACTGATGTCGATGGTCGAATACTGTGGGGTCGTCATCTGCCTCGGCGGAGGCCATGCTTTGCATAAACGCCTGGAGCAAAATCTCAAATCACTGCAGCGGATGGCATACCACTAGACCGATCTCCCCGACGTTCTGGCTCAGCGCCCTGCTCTATCTCTTCTACACCTCCTGGCATCCGGGTTGCCTCAGTCTGGTAGCCACACCCCTGCTCCATACAGCAGTTGTCTTTGCCATGCTGTCCTTCCTGATGGCCTGTCTCTACCTCGCCATTCCCGCCAGTAAGGAGCCGCTCGGCTACCTGAGGGCGACGAACACCGGTTACGAGGAGAAATAGGGGCGCTAAGGGCCTGCATTCCACTCGGGAGATCTATTTCTCATCTGGGATTGACAAAGGAGCAAGATATCTTCAGAATTCGCGTTTCACAAAATACGCGCCCGTAGCTCAGCTGGATAGAGTACCTGGCTACGAACCAGGTGGTCGGAGGTTCGAATCCTTCCGGGCGCGCCATCTTTGGCACACTACTCTTCTGCCAGATCAAACACTTCCAACACGAAGTTTAAGATAATTCGAACCTCCGAATCAAAAGAGTCGGTTCGACAAGGCACGCCAGTGCCGCAGAGCAGTTGGAAGCTGTTAATCCTTCCGGGCGCGCCATCTTTGGCACGGTGCTTACCGGGCACATAGGTAACACTTTATTCCGAGGACATAGGTAACAGTTTTGGAGCAAATGGGTTATGACCCACAGGCTCTACTCGGTTTACTTCTTTGTCAAAAAAGCCTAGATCATAGTCCATGAAGCTGTTAATCCTTCCGGGCGCGCCATTTCAGGCTTATTCACCAGCCAAATTTTTTAAATCAATAAAAAAACAGGCTGGATAATCCTATTTAATTTTTTTAAAGGTTAAAAAATAGTTGGCACGCAGAAAGCTCTCCTCACCACTCAGGCGAAAACCGGATTGCTCTATCTCTGCAATGACACCCTTCCGATCAAGCCTGACATGATCCATCACCCAGTTGGAGCTGAATCCTGGCTTTTTACGGAAGTCGATAATCACTAGTTTTCCACCAGGCTTGAGGCTTTGGTGGAATAATTTCAACATCACATGCGGCTCTTCGAAATGGTGATAGGTGTCGCAAACGAAAACAACATCAATGGTGTCTGGCGGTAGGTCCAGACTGGTTTGTGAATTGACGATACCCTTTACGTTATTCAGATTCGACTGCTTAGCAATCTGCAGGATATTGCGGATGAACTCTGAGGAGATATCGACCGCAAAGACCTGACCCTGCTCACCCACCTCTGTTGAAAATAACCAGGTAAACAGACCGGTACCTGCACCGATATCAGCCACTGACATGCCTTTTTGCAGTTTCAAGGCCTGCAGGATCTCCTCTCTGCGGTCATAGACCTCTCGCCCCGGACTTTCAAAAATATCCTGCCAAAGATGAAAATCCGGATCCTGATAGGGCTGATTGATTCGTGGGTCTGCACCTGCTGATAGACCCTCTGCCATCAATGAGTGTGATGACAGAGCTGTCAGGAGCAATATCAGAACGGTTTTGGCCAGATATCCCATGGTGAGCCACATCGCCTCATCCTCGTATTTGAAGTGATCCTAGTGTGAGAGGTTGCCATCGAAATGCATATCCGTATCATCAAGCCGCTCCCCCGGATCTTCAACCCTGCCGGCAGAAAGTGCCTTATCAATCAACGCCACCTGTTGTTCCCTATGGAGTGTGGCGTCACCACAGGCCGGAGACGCCGAGGGGGAACGCCCGGCATAGCCAAGGCTCTGTTCGGATTGCGCCAGAAAGCGCAAATGGTGCTGAATCTGATACCAGGCGCCCTGGTTTCGTGGTTCCTCCTGACACCATAGGATCTCTGTAAGTTGTTCATAGCCTGACAAAATTTCAGCCAGGGGGTGGCGGGGAAACGGATAGAGTTGCTCCACTCTGAGGATGGCGATGTCACTGATCCCCCTTTCACGCCGGGTTTGTAGCAATTCAAAGTAGACCTTACCACTGCAAAGCACGACTCGCCGTACCCGCTGTGGGTCCAGGTCATCCGCTTCAGGGAGCACCGCCGCCAGCGCGCCATCGGTAAAGGCCTGGAGTTGTGACTTGGCCATCGGATGCCGCAACAGGCTTTTCGGTGTCATCACAATCAACGGCCGACGAAAACGCCGCATCATCTGGTCCCGCAGCAGGTGGAAAAACTGCGCCGGAGTGGTGGGTACCCAGACCCGCATATTGAGTTCCGCGCAGAGTTGCAGATAGCGTTCCAAGCGTGCCGAGGAGTGCTCAGGTCCCTGCCCTTCAAATCCGTGTGGCAGAAACAGGGTCAACTGACAGAGACGCCCCCATTTCAGATAGCCACTGGCGATGAATTGATCGATCACCATCTGAGCACCGTTGCCGAAATCACCGAACTGAGCCTCCCAGATGACCAATGTGCCGGGCATCGAGGTGGCGTAACCATATTCAAAACCCAGTACGGCCAGTTCAGAGAGGATGGAGTTGATCACCTCGAAGCGGGGCTGCGCCTCGAACAACTGTTTCAAGGGAGTATGGGTGGCAAAATTGATCTGGTCGTGAAACGTGGCATGACGATGAGCAAAAGTACCTCTGACCGAATCCTGACCGGAGAGTCGCACAGCATAACCATCATGCAGCAAGGTGGCGTAGGCAAGTGTCTCTGCCATCCCCCAATCAAATGCCACCTCGGCGGATAGCATCCTTTGTCGCTCAGCCACCACTCGGGCCACTGCCCGCTGCAGGGTGAATCCCTCAGGAAGTTTCAGAGTCTGCTGCCCCAGGCGACACAACAACTCGCGATCAACCCTGGTCTCCACCTGCTCATCAGGCCGGGCGTTCAGGTACTCCTCCCAATGGGCTTCGTAACCACTGCGTGAACCCCGCAGAAACTCCCGCACAACCACCTTGCCCTGCTCCAGGGAGTAGCGGTAACTCTCACGCATCTCCTCCGCATCGTCCCCTTTAACCAGACCGTCCTCCACCAGACGCTGGGCATACAATTCACGGGTAGTCGCCATGTTACGGATTCGTTGATACATCTGTGGCTGAGTCATCATCGGTTCGTCGGCCTCATTGTGGCCCTGCCGTCGATAGCAGACCAGGTCGATGACCACATCATTCTGAAATGTCAGTCGATAGTCGATTGCCAGCCTGGTAACGAACAGCACCGCATCCGGATCATCCCCATTGACATGAAAAATCGGTGCCTGGATCAGTTTTGCCACCTCAGTACAGTAGAGGGTGGAGCGGGCCTCCTGGGGGTGGCTGGTGGTAAAACCGATCTGATTGTTGACGACCACGTGAATCGTACCGCCTGTGCCGTAGGCTTTGGTCTTGGAGAGGTTCAGCGTCTCCGTCACCACACCCTGACCGATAAACGCCGCATCCCCATGCACAATCACCGGCAGTACCAGATCCTTGGCGTCCGATTCATGACGATCCTGTCTTGCACGGCAACCACCCTGCACCACCGGCCCGATGATCTCCAAGTGAGATGGGTTGAAGGCGAGTGACAGATGAACCGGCCCACCCGGTGTCTGGATGTTGGAGTAGAAACCCTGGTGATACTTCACATCCCCGGAACCGGAGCCTGCATCCAGCCTGTGGTCTCCCTCAAACTCTGAAAAGAGCTCACTGGGCGCCTTGCCAAGCAGATTCACCAACACGTTCAAACGCCCCCGGTGGGCCATGCCGATCACCACATCGGTGACACCGCGCTGCCCCCCACCCTGGACGATTTCGTCCAACAGGGGAATCAGGGAATCCCCCCCCTCCAATGAGAAACGTTTCTGCCCCACATAGCGACGATGAAGATACTGCTCCAACCCCTCGGCAGCGGTTAAATCCCTGAGTATATCGATACGTTCCCGGTCGCTGTTCTGGGCCGCCCAATCCCCCCGGGTCGACTCCAGCCGACGCTCGATCCAACGACGTTCGTCCGCTGCGCTGAGGTGCAGGTATTCACTCGCCAGTGTGCCGCAGTAGACCCGCTCAAGAACTTCAATAACCTCAGCGGCGGGCAACGTCTGCTCTGCCTCGATGGAGATCACATTGACCGGCTGCTGCAGATCGGTTCTTTGTAATCCGTAGTAGCTTGGATCCAACTCCTTCGGTCGCTGCTGGGTCACCAGCCCCAATGGATCAATCTCCGCATAAAGATGCCCAGACAGGCGGTAAGCCATGAACAGTCGATCCAGGCCCGGGTGAATCAGTGGCGGCTGGGGGAGATGGCCGGTAGGGCTCTTGGCCTCTGTGCCAATATCATGATCGAAACCGTAAAAGAAGCTGCGCCACTCCGCCGATACCCCCTCGGGATCTTCACAAAAGGCTTCATAGAGTTGATCGATATATTCGGCGCTGGCACCGATAAAATCGGCTCTGCGACGTTGAATCTTTGTGTTTTTGTCCACCCTCAGTCCCCGCCTTTCGCCTAACTTCTGCAGCCAGTCTAGCACCAGCTGAATGCTGAAGTGAATCAGCGTCAGATGTCACCGGATGATGCGTGAATTACAGGGCCTCCCCCTATCTGATGTATCTTGCAAAATCCACTCTGCAGGCGGGGGATTTACCGGGTAATCAGGAATCTGAGATCGGTGAACACCCTGAAATGCCCGGTTTGGAACAGTAGATCGGTTTCCTCAAATTCAGGCTGATCTTGCTTACAATCAGCAGGCCAGATTCGACATTTCCAGAGATGCCCTATGTTATAATTGGAGAAATGTAATTGTGTGGTTTCAAGGGGTTTACACGATTGGATCTTGCCTCACTCAAGCCCACGGGAAAACACTCCCTGGCCCTAATCTCAGGCATTCTGTTCTTCCTGGTGGTCGCTGCCACTACGGAAGTGATCGCCTATCTGCTGGACTCAAAGAACCAGGAACATGAACGCTCCGATGTAGTGGAAAGGGTCTCAACCCTGAGAGCCAGACTGGAGGGCGAACTCAACTCCACACTGCACCTGACCCGTGGTTTGATTGCCTATGTGGCAACTCATCCAGATATCCAGGAGCCTAATTTTTCGCAACTGGTCAGCGAAATCCTCTCTCAGGGACGCAACATCCGTAACATCGGTTTGGCACGAAATAACATCATCACCCACATATTTCCATTGGCCGGCAATGAATCGGCGCTGGGACTGGAATATGAGAAAAACAGTAAGCAGTGGCCAGCTGTAAAACAGGCGATGGATGCCAAAGGTACCGTTGTCGCAGGACCGGTGAACCTGGTACAGGGTGGTCAGGCATTTATTGCACGAACGCCGATATATACCCGTCAAGGTATCACTGGCTTGTTGAGTGAGCATAAACCCAGTTATTGGGGAATGGCTTCCATTGTGATCGATATACCGAGCCTGTTTCAGAGCGCAGGGATATCGGAACAGACCGATGGGCTCTCCCTGGCGCTCAGAGGAAAGGATAGCAAGGGCGCACAGGGTGCATTGATCTTCGGCGATGAAACACTTTTTCAAATGTCTCCAGTTGTCCAATCCATTGTGCTTCCGAATGGCAGTTGGCAGATCGCTGCGATCCCCATTTCAGGATGGGGCTCAGATTTAACCCCGATCTGGCTATTGCGGACCAGTGGCTGGTTGTTGGCGCTGCTGATCGGTGCTCTGATTGCAGCATTGGTCGAAACCCGGGCTACCAATCTGGAATTGGCCCTTCATGATCCGCTGACCGGTCTGCCCAACAGGCGACTGCTGGAAGACCGTATGCAACAGTTGCTTGAACACCATAAAAGAAACAAAACCGGTTTTGGTGTTCTCACTATCGATCTGGATGGCTTCAAGGCCGTGAACGATCGTTATGGGCATCGCACTGGTGACAACCTGCTGCAAATCGCCGCATTCCGCATGCAGTCGAGTATTCGTGCCACAGATACCGTGTGCCGAAGTGGCGGTGATGAGTTCATCATTCTGGTTGATGATGTGCACAGCCGAGGTGATCTGGAAAAGGCGCAACACCAGGTGATCAATAAACTCACGGGTAACGCGCTTGTGGAACACCGAACCATTCAACTGCAAGCCAGTTCGGGCATTGCCTTCTACCCCGAAGATGGAGAGACCTTGGACAGCCTGCTCAAGGCCAGTGATCGAAAGATGTATAGCAATAAGCGTAGCGGCCAGGTTTTCGATATCGAATCAGCCAACCAGAGAAACTGAAGCGTTGCGCTACCCGGTCTGGCAATCACAGACCAAACTGTGTTTTCAGCCGTAACCAACTCACTGTGAAACGCCCCTTATGGATGGGCAAGCCGCAGGACAGCACCGACTCGCTCTCGATACGATTCAGACGCCCTTTGTTTTGTACCACTTACCACGATCTCATGGGATTGGTTTGTAGGAATCGCGACAATCATCCTCCCTGAGATCGCCTTTGTTTCCGTTTTTCAGCGAATTCCCCCTGTTTCCATCAGATGGAACAGTTTTTGCCAGAACCCTATCAGGTAATTTGTGTACAGCTTTTCGGGGGATGGTATGGGTTATTCTGATATTGAGGTTTCGAATGTCGAGACTCTGCTTTCGACGGCCGATCCCCTGATCCTCGATATGCGCGACCAGCAGAGTCATAAACGGGGACGACTACCCAGCGCCCTATCCGTTTCAGACGAGACCATAGGACGCCTGATCCGTCAGCGACGCAGCAATCCGGCCGTACTGGTCTATTGCTATCACGGTAATCAAAGCCGTGATCTTTGCCGTTTTCTAAGCCAAATGGGATTGAAGAATGTACACAACCTGGCCGGTGGCTGGGAGGCCTGGGAACGTTTTAAAGCATCCAATGATGAAGCAGGAAAAGAGGCATGAAAACCACAGACAAGATTCGTAAACAGTTGAGTGACCACCCGGTAATTCTCTACATGAAAGGCACCCCTGAAGAGCCCCGTTGTGGTTTCTCAGCCAAGGCCGCGTCGGTAATGAAAGCAACCCAGGTGGATTTTGCGCATGTGGATGTGCTCAGCTCACCACTGATCATGCAGGCACTGCCTGAGGTCTCGGAGTTCCCGACCTTTCCTCAACTGTTCATCAATGGCGAGATCATCGGTGGCAGCGATATTGTCGAAGCGATGTATCAAAGCGGCGAACTGGTTCCCATGCTGAAAGCCGCCACTGAGAGTTAGGAGGTAGCCATGAATGAGGAAGAGATCATCGCACGTGTGCGTACACTGCATCCGCAGGCGGTCATTGATATCGCCGGTGAGGATTGCAGCTTTGAGCTCTATGTGGTCAGCGAAGCCTTTACCGGAGTCTCCATTCTGAAACGTCAGCAACCGATCCTGGCCCTGTTCAAGGAGGAGATCAGCAACGGTAGCCTGCACGCCCTGACGATCAAGGCGAAGACACCGGCTGAATTATCCTCGCAAGGTGGTTTGATACAGATACAGCCACTTGCCTGAACACGACAGATGGCGGAATAGCCCTAGCTCAGGCTCTCTGAGGATTTATTTCAATCAGGTTTAGCAAACAGGAAACAGCATGCATAAGATCGGTATCTTCTTCGGCACGGAATCGGGTACGACCCGACTGATTGCAAAAAAGATCGCGCGTAATATCAATGCCCGGCATGAGGGTCAACCGGCGGCCAAACCGATCAACATCAACCGGGTGGAGATGGATCAGTTACTTGCCTATGACAAGCTGATACTCGGCACACCCACCTATGGTGAAGGCAGGCTGCCTGGAAAAGCGGCGGGGAACGAGGAGATCAGTTGGCAGGAGTTCCTGCCGCAACTGACATCCACCGATTTAACCGGTAAGCAGATTGCCCTCTATGGCCTGGGCGATCAGGAGAGTTATCCCGATCGGTTTGTCGATGGCATGATGCTTCTCCATCAGCCTCTGCAACAAGCCGGTGCTGAGTTGATTGGTGGCTGTGCGGTTGAAGGATTCGAGTTCAACCATTCAAAGTCGGTGGTGGATGGACGGTTTGTCGGACTGGTACTGGATCAACATCTGCAACACCTGCTGACAGAGCAACGCATCGATAGCTGGCTGGATGAGATTCTGCCGTTGATGCTGGCCTGAATCTCAATCAAGCTTATTGATCCGACTGCTCTTCCCTCAATTTGCTGCGTACCGCCATCAACACCTTGCCAAAGGTGTTGTGACCCAGCCCGTCACGCCCACAGCCCCAATAGTAGTCGTACTGACTGGTCTCGATGATCTTCTGTTCACCGGTTGCAAACAAGGCAGCGGCCACTTCCGGGTGAGTCCGGCATTTGATGTAGATGGCGCGGGTCATCACCACCTCACGAACCTGTTTCCAATCTTTGCGCATCGATCGTTTTTTATTCGCTGCCAGTTTCTGCGCCTTGTTGGGATGGTCAGCCTCTCTGATCTCCTCCCGCAGTGCAGCTTCCTCAAATTTCATGCCCTGATAGTAGTGCTCCACCGAAGGCCAGTTCGCACCATCCAGTTCTAAACCAAACTTTGAACAGCTGGCCAATGGATGGTTTACATCGGTCCGTGAGAGGTAGTAAGGCTCCAGGTTATCTGCGGAAAACATCAAGACACTCCGTTAATATTCAGTCTGCTCAATCGTGACTCTGCAGGATCGTGCAAACCACCCTGCGCTCCCGTCTCGGGCCATCGAATTCACAAAAGAAGATATTCTGCCACTGGGATAACCCCAATTTACCATCGATTAGAGGAATGGTCTCAGATGGACCTACCAGACCGGACTTGAGGTGGGAATCGCCGTTGCCATCCTGTTGATCATGCTGCCAGACACCTTTCGGTATCAGTTTACGCAGCAGATCCACAACATCCCGCTGCACACTGTCATCCCAGTTCTCCTGGATCATGATGGCTGCGGTGGCACCCTGGGCGTAGAGCGCCACCAGACCGTTCTGAATGCCACTGGCGCGCACCACTGCCTCAACCTGGGGTGTGATGTCCATTAGCGCCTCCCGTTGATGGGTTGTCAGGGTGATGGTGTCACGCATAGGCTCTCTCTGAGATCAAAATAGTATCTGACCCAGCTCGGTCAGTGAATCGACATCCCAATCCGCAGCGGGCAGCTCTGGCGGATAAGGGGTTCCCGGTGCAAAGCGACCGGTACGCACCAATGCTGTCATCATACCCAGCCTGGCGGCACCGGCAATGTCCGTATCCGGTCGGTCGCCGATCATCAGACAATTTGCCAGGCTGGCCCCAAGTCGCTCTGCCGCCATCTCATAGAGCAGTGGTTGGGGCTTGCCAATGATTACCGGCTGTTTTCCGCTGGCGATGGCGAAAGGCGCCACAAGCGCCCCACCACCGGGCAGCACCCGATGGCTGCCTTCATGATGGGCGTCGACGCTATGATCCGGATTGGTACAGACCAGTTGGGCACCCTGCTTGAGGATCAGATTGGTGCCGATGGTGATAGACTCGAAATCGATCCCCGGCCCCTCTCCGATCACCACAAAATCGGCCTGCTGGGAATCCTCCCGACCTCGCGCTTGCAGTGCCAGATGCAGACCTTCGGCCCCGACCGCAAAATATCTGAAATCCGGCTTCTGTCGGGCCAGCCAGAGCGCTGTCGCTTCGGCGGATGTGACGATCTGTCTCTCATCCGGTCTTTTGAAGCCCATTCCCTCGAGGCGATCCGCAACCCTGATTGGCGGCAGAATAGGATTGTTGGTAATGAAGGCATGGGGCAACTCCCCAACCTGGCGCATGAAATCCAATGCGTCGGGGATGGCTTTTTCGCCATGATAGAGGACACCGTCCATGTCCAATAGTAGAGCTTTGATTGCCGGTTTCACGAGTGGTCTTCTGGTGTTGCTGTGTCTGTTGTTGGCCGCGAATAAACGCGAATCACCGCTGATGGACGCAAATATTACCGAGTGGTCGCTGTGGATCAATAGTGGATGATAAATGGCTGAATTATGTATGGTACTTGATTGGAAAATTAGCGTGGATTTGCGGTGATTGGCGTTTATTTGCGACTGAATTCTTTTTTGGCGCTCTCTGCACCGTAATAAGAGGTGTTTGAGGGTCTCCTTGGCTTGGGTGCGTGCTGAAGGTCGGGATTGATTCGCTACGCTCACCCCTTCGGGGCGCCTACGCTGCGCTGCGGCATCGGCGTCACTGCGTTCCTTTCGAACGAAGGGTTCGAATCAATCCTCTCTCTCCGCCATAAAAAAAGGGGTGCTCATCTGAGCACCCCTTTTTTTATGGCGGAGAGAGAGGGATTCGAACCCTCGATGGAGCTATTAACCCCATACTCCCTTAGCAGGGGAGCGCCTTCAGCCGCTCGGCCATCTCTCCGGATATGGTCTCTTGGGTGATTTGCCTAATGTCCGGCCAGCTGGCGGTTTCTCTGATCAGAGCACCGCTCAGGTCCCCAAAAGGAGTCGAGATTGTACAGATTTATTTCCATATAAACAAAAAAAACTTTGCCTTCCGTGGCAAAGTTGTTTGCGAGGCGTTTAACCCCGGGATTTTTTTGTTCAGAACCTCTAATTAAGAGGATTCTTCACTTTGTTCTCTTTTGATGCGCTCGTAAATCTCTTCCCGATGCACTGTTACATCTCGTGGTGCGTTGACACCGATTCGAACTTGATTACCCTTTACCCCTAGCACGGTAACGGTGACTTCATCTCCAATCATTAAGGTTTCGCCAACTCGGCGAGTCAGTATTAACATTTCCAGTCTCCATGTGTTTCCTTCATTTATTGGTATTCTCCTGTAGAAATTCCCACAGACTTATACCATTGCCAACCAAGCCGCCGCAGATACGGGACTGGTAAGACTATTTTAGCAATAGCAAGAGGCGTTAAAAAGGGAAAAAAGTACTGAAATGAGCTGAAACCTCCCTGTTTTAGCTGGTTTCAAACAATTTTAGGATCATACTTCTTTTTCCAGCTCAAATGCGTCGTGCAGTGCACGCACACCCAACTCGAGGTACTTTTCGTCAACCACCACGGAAATTTTTATTTCAGACGTCGATATCATACGGATGTTGATACCGTCTTTTGCCAGAGCTTCGAACATTTTACTGGCAATTCCAGCATGTGAGCGCATCCCCACACCGACCAGGGAAATCTTCACAATGCGATCGTCGGCCAGCACCTCCCGGGCACCCATCTCATTCGCGGTCTGTTCCAGGATCTCTTTGGCCCGCTTGAAATCCACCCGGTTGACGGTAAAGGTGAAGTCGGTACGCCCGGTGTCGTGGGAGATGTTCTGAATGATCATATCGACTTCGATGTTCTGACTCGAAATCGGCCCGATGATCTTATGCGCCACCCCGGGCTGATCCGGAACACCCAGGATCGTCAGTTTGGCCTCATCGCGATTGAACGCGATACCTGAAATCTTTGCCTGTTCCATGTTCTCTTCCTCAAAGGTGATCAGTGTGCCTTCGCCCGCTTCAAAGCTGGACAGGACACGCAGGGGAACATTGTATTTTCCGGCGAACTCAACCGCCCGAATCTGAAGTACTTTTGAACCGAGACTGGCCATCTCCAGCATCTCCTCGAAGGTGATGCGCTCGAGCCGTCTGGCATTGGGGACAACCCTGGGATCAGTGGTATAGACACCATCCACATCGGTATAGATCTGACACTCATCCGCTTTCAGCGCTGCGGCCATGGCTACCGCTGTGGTATCGGATCCGCCACGCCCCAGGGTGGTGATGCTGCCGTGCTCATCGACACCCTGGAATCCGGCCACGACGACCACACGCCCCTTATCCAGGTCCGATTTCACCCGGGCGGCGTCGATATCCCGGATACGCGCCTTACTATGGGCGCTGTCGGTCAGAATGTGTACCTGTCCACCCGTGTAGGAGCGGGCATCACAACCGATCTTCTGCAGCGCCATGGAGAGCAGCGCGATGGTCACCTGCTCACCGGTTGAGACCAGTACGTCCATCTCCCGGGGAGAGGGTCTATCGTCGATCTCACTGGCCAGACCGATCAGTCGGTTGGTCTCACCCGACATCGCCGAGACGACCACAACAACCTGGTCTCCCCTGTCGCGATATGCTTTGACCTTTTCGGCGACGGCTGAGATGCGCTCAACGCTGCCGACGGAGGTACCGCCATACTTTTGCACTATGAGTGCCATGTCTGTTCAAAGTCCTATAAAAAATGTGCCAATAAAAAGTTGTTCATTTAACACCATCGACCGATGGGTTGAAACACAGCGTGTATTGCAACTCACCCGGGGCCTGTGACAGGCCCTGACCAATAGCGCTGAAAGTGTCTTTAATCCGTAGGTTTCTGGGATGTTAACGGATGCTCAACCGAGTTTCTCTCTGACCCAGGGCTCGACCAGCTCCAGTGCCTGAGGTATGGCATCCGGGTTGCTGCCACCCGCCTGTGCCATATCGGGACGACCGCCGCCCTTGCCGCCCACCTGCTCAGCAGCCAGTTTGACCAGATCCCCCGCTTTCATACTGCCGGTGAGATCCTTGGTGACGCCGGCGACCAGAGAGACCTTGCCACCGGCCACGGCAGTCAGCAGTATCACTGCCGAACCCAGTTTGTTCTTCAACTGATCCATGGTCTCGCGCAGAGACTTGGGGTCTGCACCATCCAGATTTGCCGCCAGCACCTTGATCTCACCCACTGCAACGGCGGAAGAGGCCAGATCGCTGCCAGCCGCACTGGCCAGTTTGGCCTTCAGCTGCTCCAGCTCTTTTTCAAGTTTGCGGTTGCGATCGAGAATCTGTGTCAGCTTGTCTTCGATCTCGTCACGTCCCGACTTGATCATCTCGGCGACCCGCTGTACCCGCTCCTCGTCCGCTTCCATCCATTCGATCGCCCGCTGACCGGTGACCGCCTCGATGCGCCGAACGCCGGCTGCGATACCGGTCTCTGCTGTAATCTTGCACAGGCCGATATCCCCTACCGCATTGACGTGGGTACCACCACACAATTCAGTGGAGAAATCCCCCATGCTCAGAACTCGTACCTTTTCATCATACTTCTCACCGAAAAGGGCCATGGCGCCGGACTCCTTGGCCTCATCCAGGGACATGATGTCGGTGTTGACCAGATGGTTATAGCGAATCTGCTCATTCACCATCTGCTCGATGGTCTGTAACTGCTCCCGGGTGATCGGTTCGAAATGGGAGAAGTCGAAACGCAGCCGCTCCGCATCCACCAGGGAGCCTTTCTGCGCCACATGATCGCCCAGCACCTGGCGCAAAGCGGCATGCAACAGATGGGTGGCGGAGTGGTTGAGCGCGGTGGCCTGACGGGTATAGGCGTTGACCTGGGCTGTCACCCTGTCCCCTACCTTCAATACCCCCTCTTCAAGCTTGCCGATATGGGCAAACAGCTCTCCAGCCTGCTTGCGGGTATCCTCGACCTCGAACAGCAATCCGTCCCCTTCCAGCACCCCCAGATCGCCCACCTGGCCACCGGATTCTGCATAAAACGGGGTATGGTTGAGAAACACCATGCCCTGCTCGCCGGCTGACAACTGATCGACCGTCGTGCCATCCTTCGACAGCGCAACGACTTCAGCCGCCTCTTCAAGCCCTTCATAACCGGTAAATCGGGTCGCTTCATCGAGTGCGATATCGACCGCGTCACCGGCAGCGAATTGACTCGCGGCCTGTGCCCGCTTGCGCTGTTCGCCCATCGCCGCTTCGAAGCCGTCCTGATCGATACTCAGTTCGTGCTCACGGGCGATATCCGCTGTCAGATCCTTGGGGAAGCCGTAGGTGTCGTAGAGTTTGAACACGGTCTCGCCGGGTATCACCTTGCCCTGAAGCTCACTGATCGTCTCTTCGAGGATCTTCATGCCCTGCTCCAGGGTCTGGGCAAAACGCTCCTCCTCCAGACGCAGAACCTTCTCCACCTGGGACTGCTGTTTCAGCAGTTCCGGATAGAACTCGCCCATCTCCTGACAGAGAGGTTCCACCAGTTGATAGAAGAAAGCGTCCTTCACACCCAGCATGTAGCCATGACGAATGGCACGGCGGATGATACGCCGCAGCACATAGCCTCGCCCCTCGTTGGAGGGCAATACACCATCAACGATCAGGAAGGCGCAGGAGCGGATATGGTCCGCGATGACCCGCAGGGACTTCTCCTGCAGGTTGTCACAACCGGTAACTTTCGACGCTGCTTCGATCAGATGGGCAAACAGATCGATCTCGTAGTTGCTGTGTACATGCTGCAGGACGGCGGCAAGCCGCTCCAATCCCATACCGGTATCCACAGAGGGCTTGGGCAGCGGGGTCATGACCCCATCCGCATCCCGGTTGTACTGCATGAAGACCAGGTTCCAGATTTCGATGTAGCGATCCCCCTCTTCCTCAGGGGTTCCTGGAGGTCCACCCCAGATCGCTTCACCATGATCGTAGAAAATCTCTGAACAGGGCCCACAGGGTCCGGTATCCCCCATCGACCAGAAGTTATCGCTCTCATAGCGTTTGCCGCCCGGTTTGTCCCCGATGCGGGTGAAACGGGCCGGGTCGACACCAATCTCATTGAGCCAGATCTCAGCTGCCTCCTGGTCATCCTGATAGACGGTAACCCAGAGCTTTTCTGCCGGCAGACCAATGGTTTCGGTGAGAAACTCCCAGGCATACTTGATCGCATCCTGTTTGAAATAGTCACCAAAACTGAAATTACCAAGCATTTCGAAGAAGGTGTGATGACGGGCGGTGTAGCCCACATTCTCCAGATCGTTATGCTTTCCGCCTGCTCTGACACAGCGCTGGGAACTGGTCGCCCTGGTGTAGTCCCGCTTCTCCCGACCGAGAAAAACATCCTTGAACTGCACCATACCGGCATTGGTAAATAGCAGGGTTGGATCGTTTTGCGGAACCAGTGGACTACTGGCCACAATCTCATGCTGATGTTGGGCGAAATAGTCCAGGAAGGCTCTACGGATGTCAGCGCTGGTCTTCATGATTTAGGTGTAAAATTACTGATAAAAAACAAACGACAAAAGATAGCAGGAAAGGAGAAAAAAAGCCCGTTTTGTTGCACTAAAATTTCTCCAGTAACCGATCACACCGAATGGCGCAATTTACTCTCTCCCCTGGAATCAGGATCCTAAGCCCCTTGCCCTTGATGGCAGAGGGGTTGGGGAGAGGGTGATGACAGGCTTTGGGGTCGCTGAAGTGTTGACTGCACTCCCCCCATCGATCCCTCTATTGCGGTTTTTTTAATACTGATGATTGCGCTGTTAAATGCTCCCCCTCTCCCCCAGCCCCTCTACCACAAGGGGAGAGGGGAGCTACTCTCCCATCCGGGTCTGTAACTCTGGCGCATTGTGCTTCTTGCGACCTTCAGTCTCTGCTGTGGAATGGACTTGGTGCCTCAAATTGCAGTCGGTCGGAGAATAGGTTTCCAATCAACCCGCTAACACCATCGTGATTGAGTTCAACAAAATAAAAGTGGCAGACAGCACCGATGTGAATGGCTGGCAAAAGCCTGAGAGAAGAGATTAAGAACCTAATCCAGCAACAGACGACGAATCATTTCACTGGGAAAACCGCGGGATTCGAGAAAGCGGGCCCGTTTCGCCAACTCTTTGTTCGACTCTGCCCGGATGGCGCCATATTTGGCATCGTGGACCTCTCCCAGCAGCTGTTGCCACTCATCCTCATAGGGCACAAGCACTTCATCGATCAACAACTGACTGATGCCCCGCTCGCGTAGCTCCATAATGATGCGCAGAGGTCCCTGGCCTTTTCTCACCCGGCTCTCAACGAAGGATTCTGCAAATCGCCCATCACTCTGCAGGGAAGCGCTTGTCAGATCATCCAGCACCTGTTCGATCAACGCCTCATCGTAGTGCCGGCTCAGTAGCTTACGCCGCAGCTCTTGCTGGGAGTGTTCCCGTGCGGCCAGTAGCCTGACCGCAGCGGTTTCGATTTCCGAATAATCGGGCAGATTCAGCTTTCCACCTCTTCCAATGCCTCTTCCGCCTCAGGAGAAGGCAGCAGTTCAGCCCGGATCCGGGTTTCGATCTCGTCGGCGATATCGGGATTCTCTTTGAGAAAGTTGCGCACGTTCTCCTTGCCCTGGCCGATACGATCACCGTTATAGCTGTACCAGGCACCGGATTTATCGACGATACCCTGTTGTACACCCAGCTCGATGATCTCACCCTGGTGGGAGATGCCTTCGCCATAGAGAATCTCAAACTGCACCTGTTTGAATGGCGGTGCCACTTTGTTTTTAACCACCTTGACCCGGGTGTCGTTACCCACCACCTCGTCACCCTTCTTGATGGCGCCGATACGACGGATGTCGAGACGAACGGATGAGTAGAACTTGAGGGCGTTACCACCGGTGGTGGTCTCCGGACTGCCGAACATCACGCCGATTTTCATACGGATCTGGTTGATAAAGATCACCAGGCAGTTGGTCCGCTTGATATTGGCAGTCAGTTTACGCAGTGCCTGGGACATCAGGCGGGCCTGCAGTCCCACATGGGAGTCACCCATGTCCCCTTCGATCTCCGCTTTTGGCGTCAGCGCGGCTACCGAGTCGACAACCACCACGTCCACCGCACCGGAGCGCACCAGCATATCGGTGATCTCCAGCGCCTGCTCGCCGGTATCCGGCTGAGAGACCAGCAGTTCGTCCACATTGACCCCCAGCTTTTCCGCATACTGAGGATCCAGAGCATGCTCAGCATCGATAAAAGCCGCGGTGCCACCCATCTTTTGCGCCTCGGCCACCACCTGCAGAGTGAGGGTTGTCTTACCGGAGGATTCAGGACCGTAGATCTCGACCACCCGGCCCTTTGGCAGACCGCCGATACCCAAGGCGATATCCAGTGTAAGCGAGCCGGTGGAGATGGCTTCAATGTTTCTCACGGCACTGCTGTCGCCCATACGCATCACAGAACCTTTGCCGAACTGCTTCTCAATCTGACCCAGAGCGGCGCTTAAAGCCTTTGCACGGTTATCATCCATTCGGTGGACCCTCATCTGTAAACTTTGATCGTCGAAATTTATGGCGGGATTATCACATGGCCACAGGCTCAAGTCATGAGCCTCAAAAACCGATACTTAAAACTATTTTGCTATGTTCAACCTAAGATGTTGGTTTCCCAATAGAATCAATAATCAGTGACTTCCCACTACTCATAATAGAACATTTTGAGTACCTAAGGTTAGCGCAAAACCAACCTATGAGGCAACCGAATCCGCACGCTGTGTCTCAGATACCCAAACGGAAGCACGTCTCTTCTCGAACCTGGCCAACCACAGGGACAATCCCAGGGTAAAGCCCAGTATCAACAGGGATGCGACAACCACGCCGGACCACCCAAGCCAGCGCCAGAAGGGTTCAAGATAGAAGCTCCCCAGGGTCGCCCCGGCGTAGTAGAACACCAGGTAGAGAGAGGTGGCACTGCCCCGGTGCCGCTTGGCATGACCGGCCACCCAGCCCGCAGCCAGGGAGTGACTGAAGAAAAAGCCGAGTGCATTGATGAACAGACCGGTAATGATCCAGAACAGCTGCTGGTTGAGGGTCATCAGGGTACCGCACATGAACAGCACGATTCCCAACCCCATGGCGATGGGTTGGGAGCGGTTTCTCACCAGCCGCCCCGAAAACGCCGCTGCCAGAGTGCCGGAAAGATAGGTGAGAAACAGCATACCCAGCCAGGAGGTAGAGAGACCGAACGGTTCCGCTGCCAGCACAAAGGTGATGTAGCTGTACTGATTGACGAAAATCATGAAGTTGAGGCCACCGACAAAACAGGCAGCCAGAATCAATGGATTGCGCAGATGCGTGGCCAGGCCGTGAAGGACCGGGGATGGCCGAAACGGTTTGGGCTGAAATCGGCTGGAGGCCGGCAGCAGCCAGATCACCACAACCACACACAGCAGATCGAACCCTGCCAATACCAGAAAGCTGCTGGACCAGCCCCACTCAGCGGCAACCAGACCGCTGATCAGACGTCCGGAGACGCCTCCGACTGAGTTGGCACCGATATAGAGCCCCACCGCCAGCAACAGCCCCTGGGGCTCAAACTCCTCCCCCATATAGGCCATGGCGGCGGCAGGCAGTCCGGCAATAAAGACCCCCTGCAGACCACGCAGTACCAGCAGGGTGTGGTAATCACTGGCAAACGCTGTGGCAAAAGTCGTCAGGCACAAAAGCAGCAGAGTGGTATGGATCACCACTCTGCGGCCGTAAGCATCCGACAGGGGACCGAAAAGCAGCAGCGCTCCACCCAGGCAGAGTGTGGCAACCGAGACGCTCAGGGTGGCCTGTAAGGAGTCGATATCAAACACCTCAGTTAACTGAGGGAGCAGCGGTTGCGTGATATAGAGATTGCTGAACACCATCACCGAGCCGATGCAGAGGGCCAGTGTGGCGCGCCAGAACGCTTTGCTGTGGGTTTGAATCATCTTGTTGAATGTGTGGTTGTCTCTGTATTGAGATTAGCCAACCAACATCTATAATGAAAATATATTATTTATATATTTTTGATATTTTTTGAATATGAATTTGAAACAGCTGAGTTATTTCAAAGCCGTGGTCGAGCAAGGTGGTTTCAGCGCCGCAGCCCGCCATCTGCACATTGCCCAGCCCGCCATCAGCATCGCGATTCGCAAACTGGAGAGTGAATTGGAGCTGACTCTGCTGCAACGCAGTGAGCGCCAGATCACCGCCACCACCGAAGGTGAAGTCTTGCTGCAACATGCGAAGCGACTGCTGGAACAGGCCAGCATCGCCAATCTGGAGATGAACGAACTCAAAGGACTGACCAAAGGCGAGGTGCGAATCGGTATTCCGAGCATGCTGGGTTCATACTACTTCCCACCCTTTCTGATGGGTTTCAAACACCGTTATCCGGAACTGCGGCTCTCCGTGTTCGAACAGGGCACCCGACGTCTACAGGAGATGATCCGCAGCGGTGAACTCGACCTGGGTGTGGTGGTGGCGGATGCCCCGCCCGCCGATCTCGAGACTCGATTTCTGACCCGTGAAGAGATGGTTGCCTGCGTCCCCAAAGAGCACCCTTTTGCCAGCAAGAGTTCGATCACTATGGATGAGTTTTTCAGTCAGGAGCTGGTGGTCTTCAAGACAGGCTATTTTCTGCGGGAATTCATCGATGGTTTCAGCCAGCAGCGGGGCGAGGCACCAACCATCGCCTTCGAGACCAATCTGATTCCTCTGACCAAAGCGATCGTCCGCCAGGGATTCGGTATTACCACCTTTCTGCGCATGGTTGTCGAACAGGATGCACAGCAGGATCTGGTAGCCGTGCCATTTTCAGATCCTGTCCACCTGGAACTCTCCCTCGCCTGGAAAAAGGATGGATACCTCTCCCGCGCCGATCGGGCGTTCGTCGATTACATACTGGAGCATGTGAGCCGCGAATGAGTTGTGGATTTTGAAAACGGGTCGCTGAGTTAGATTAAGAAAATTAAGTCCGCAAATGAACGCTAATCAACGCAAATGGGATTCGCAAATTTTATAATAGTCTGTGAGTGGGGCTGACCTGAGAAACAAGTACCAAGCCTTTAATCAGGCATAAATCCATTCGCGTTGATTAGCGTTCATTTGCGGACTAAAAAAAATCCCATTTCACCAAAACAAGCCTAAGCCAATGGCCAACGTTGCAGAATTTTGTAACGGCTCTGGTTCGGCTGAGGATTGTTCGATGATGCCAGCACGAACTCTTTGACCGGCCATTGGATGGGTTGTGTCAATTGCCAGGGGGAGATGCGCTGGGCCTTGCGGAAGAGCGTGACATGGGGTTTGTAAGTCCGTTGTTCCGGTTCGAAACCGCACGCCGTGAGCCGTTGTTTCAGGCCGTCAACCAGTAGGGCCAACGGCGTGGGAGTCGATTGAGGTGCAATCCAGACAATCTTCGGCCTGGGCCAATAGCCTGTATGGTCAAGACTCAGTTCGAACCTCTGGCCTGAGATGGACTCGGCCGCCTGTTCGATACAGGCAGGTTTACGCCCCTGCAGTTGTCCGAGAAAGACCAGGGTCATGTGCAGATCGTCCGGGTGGTGTCGGCGCCCTTTCACCTGAGGATCAGTGGAGAGCTGTTGCAGTAGAGCTTCTCTGACCTCTGTCTCTGGCCAGAGAGCAAAAAACAGGCGCTGGTCAGCCATTTTCAATCAGCCCGATCACATGGCGCAGGGCGTGCTCCACGGTTTGCAGCCTGACCTGATCCCGATCCCCGGCAAAGCAGCACTGTTCCAACAGAGGATCCCGATTGGCCATCTGCCAACTGAAACAGACCGTACCTACCGGTTTCTCCTGACTGCCTCCCCCAGGCCCCGCAATGCCACTGACCGCCACAGCCAGATCCGCACCACTCTGCTGTAACGCACCTCGGGTCATCTCTGCCACTGTCTGCAGACTGACTGCTCCGAACTGCTTCAGGGTCTCAGCACTGACCCCCAACATGGACTGTTTGGCCTGATTGCTGTAACTGACATAACCCCGATCGAACCAGTCACTGCTGCCGGGCAGATCGGTCAAAACCTTGGCCACCCAGCCACCGGTACAGGACTCGGCAACCACCAGGCGCTCACCCCGGGCAAGCAGCAACTCTGCCAGCTGTTGACACAAAGATTGAATCTGTTCTGTTGAATCGATCATAACCGTCACATGGGAGCTTTAATTGAATCGTGGATATGATGCCGCAAATGAACGCCAATCACCGCTAAAAAACGCAAATACAATTACAATTCATTGTACTTTATATGACGACATTTTTAATTCCATTAAAAAACAGCAGGGTGATACCGTTAACTCCCAGTTTCCCAAGTGGTAAGCAAGAAAGCCCCTCTCTCGCAAGGGCACTGTTGTCTGAAAAAAAACCGGTGCGTCTGTGTTTAATCAAAGCGTCTTTGGTGGGGCATGGCCCCACCAAACCAGAGTTTGAGTATGCACCATTCAAGATCAAGTGCTGCACCGCTTTCAGCTCGATGAGACATATTTATTCCGAACTGCAATTAATACATCAACATCATAACAACTAAGTTAACGGAACAGTGCTAAGAGACACATTTATGTCTATTAGCCTTGAATAACATTTGCGGCCTTTTAGCGGTACTTGGCGTCCATTCGCGGCTAAAAATAATTCAGGCTAACAATACAATCCGATCAATCCGTTTTGACCTTGAGTTTTTTCTGTTTGATCCCTTCACTGTCGGCCGCAGTCCAGGTGATTCTCAGACTCAGCCGGTGCTTCTCCGAATCCTGCGAGGCGGTCACTTTGAGCTGCAGCAAGCCATCGGGCTTCAACTCCATCTCATCCTCATCGTCACTGAGCACCAGACTGCCTTTACCGATACCCTGGGTGATCGATTTCAACAGGCGCTCTATGGAGGCACAATCCTGCAGGGATTCATGTCGAAAACTCTTTTTGCCTTGCCTCATGAGCTTTTTCTCTTGACGATGATTGATTTCGGATCGAACACTTTGATCTGAGGGTAGTCGGTACTGATCCCCAACACCAGTCGATCGGGATGAAAAATGGTCACGGCTGCACCCTCCCCTTTCAAACCCTCTTTTTTACGTGAGTGCCGATCGATGGTTGTATCGCACTCAAAGTTGAGCATGCCCTTGCGCAACATGATTCGTTGACCATGATAGCGATTGGCATGTCCATGCACGATCGCGTAGATACCCACTTCATTCATCAGTTTGACACCTTTGCGGGTCAGCGGCATATCCACATCCCGATACTTGGTCCTGATCAGATTGGCCAACGGACCATAATAGAATTCAAAGATCTCATCATCCACATCCTCCTTGAACTGTTTGTTGAGATACTTAACCCCTTTGCGATTGATCAGTTTTGCCATCCGGTCGTCGATGCCCGCGTGGACAAACAGGAAGGAGCCATGATGAACCGCCAGCTTCATCTCCTTGAAGAACCAGCTGAACTCTCCATCGGGTTTGAGAAACAGGTTCTGCCATATGAGTACCGCCGCATAGACCTGACGTAGTGACAAGCCGGCCTCTTCACAATCGGATTCGAATGAATCGATCTTCTCTCTGAGACGCTTCAGCTCTCTGGCCATGCGATTGTCCGGCATGACCCAGCTCGCCATCTTGGGAAACTCTTTGAACCAGCGCTTTGGCGGGTAGAGCAGACGTCGACAATCCCGGGTTGAAGGAATCCCCTTCAAAGCGGATCTGTCCTGCAGATACTGGTCGGCGATTTCACGCAACATCGGAACCGCCTTACTGCCCATACGAATGAAGAAGTGATCGTGTCTCGGATCAGGCTCCATACCCACCGAAGAGATGCCCAGTTTGATGCGAATATCGTGATTGCCTGCCAGGATGGTGATCTTCGCTCCCAGCTTTTTTAACTGACGGATGACCCGTAACACCCGCAGATTGCTTGGCCCCTTGTCAAAACAGTCCCCGCCGATCACAAAGCTGGCCTCTCTGCCACGACGGGTCAACTTCAGGTCGCTATCCTGTTCGCCGGTTTTCCTTACTCCGCCGGAGGCGACCAGTGAGGAGATGAAGGCATCCGCATCCGCGTGCAGATCTGAAAAGAAAAACAGCTCGCGCTTCGGCCATTGCCACTTCTCCTTATCCAACACTTCGGTCAGCAGAAACTCTGTGCTACTCCTTTGCCCACGCTCCTTGACAATGGAACGATGCTTGCCAAGCGGCCAGAGTTCACTGGAGGTGGGTAGTTCAGGCTTGATCCACTTCAGACCCCGATATTTTGGGAGTCGCTTATGATGATACTTATCGGTTTTGTTATCAGCGCTAATCGACAAATGCCTCTCCTCGTGAGCGGACCTTCCATTCCCCGGTTAGATGACGCCAAGATCCTGCATAGCGGCGCTCAAGAAAAACTGGTCGACAGTGGTACATGCTCAGAGCTGCAATCTGATCGAATTCCAATACGCCCAGATGGTGAGCCGCATGGCGGAAAGCCGCACCGTGACCAACAAAAAGTTTGACGGTATCGGTATCGACCTGCTGCTGTAGTTCAGCAAGCCGATGATCCAGATGACGGGCCACTCTGACACCTGCCTGCATCAACGATTCAGCACCCTGCAAAGGGAGTTGATAGTGACTGTTCGACTTCCAGTCGGCCGGTGGTTTTTCAAAACGCGGATCATCCTGCAGAATCGATTCGATGGTCTGCCGGGTCAGGTTTGCTGCGGACCCCATACTGCGTTCGGCCAGTTCATCAAAACCCTCGATCGATAATGGTGATGAGGTTTTGTCGCTGAAACCCTGGCGGATCACGTCCGCGGTTTGCCAGCCACGTAACAGATTGGAACTGTCGATCACTGGACAGAGATCCCAGTCAAACATCTGCAATGCCCCACTCAGCAGCGTGACAGAGCGTCTTGCCTGTTGGCGTCCCTCTTCATTCAGAGGAAAGGGTTGCCAGGCACTGGGGGTATCCTGCAGCTGATGATAGTCTCCGTGCCTCAACAGAGCCGCAATAACACTAGGCATTGGGTATCGAGCCGGATAGTAAATATCGGAACTGTATGCACATCATTACTTTTTGGATTTCTTCTTCTCAACCATTTTTGCCAACTTTTTGATCATCGGTTTCAGATCAGCCTGCTTGATACGCTCAATTGCCTTATCTGGCGAGAGCCACTCCCGCCCCCGATGACGCTCTTCCCACTCATCTTCCGGGATCACTCTTTTTACCTGCATGGGATAGACCTGAACCGAACACTCGGAGCCCCATTTCTCATATTTATAACTGCCGAGGCTTTGGTTGCCCACATCACCTTCCACACCGGCCTCTTCAAATGCCTCTTTCGCCGCGGATGCCTGCAGGGTCAGCCAGGGCTCGCTGATCCCTTTCGGCACCACCCAGTGTTTCTGTTTACTGGATCGGACCAACATGATCTCAGGTTCGCCATCCTTGATGCGATAGGGAATCACAGAAGATTGATTATAGTAGTAGGCGGGACGATCACGCATCTCCTTACTGCTGTGATCCGGAAAAGGGAATTTCTTATCCAGACTGCTGGCGCGGGTTATGGAATCCAGCTTTCCATCCCCTGGACGCAGTTTTTTCCAGTCATTGGGCATGCTGATTCTGGCCAGGGTCGCGGTGGGGATCAGTTTGCCATCCTTTGGTAAGGGGATCCGCTTACCCTCCAGATACTCAGTCAGGGCTTCGAGACTGGGATTATGCCCCACCATCAGCACCCGCTTGGCGCTCTTGGGTGCCTCAGCAAGCACCTGCAGCAGGTCTTCGACCCTGGCGGCATAGATACGCCGATCCTGGATGATCTTGTCGGCGTCCTGCCCCATCACCTTGACCGCCTTCTGTGCCGTGACGATGGCTCGTTCGGCTGGAGAACTGACCACATGATCGGGCTGAAGCTGCTGTTGCAGCAACCAGACACCAATCCGTTGCGCACCCCGTTTGCCACGATCCTTGAGGGGACGCTTAAAGTCCTCTACCTGCTCACTCCAGTCAGACTTTCCATGCCTGAGTAACAACAATTCACGTGCCATCGTCTCTCTACCTCTTAGGGCCTGTTATCTGTTTTCTACAACCGATTGAAGGTAATGCCTGATACACCACCGTTATTACTGACCTGTCCATACCATTCAACACTAGGGCCTGTTAACACGAATCCAATTGGCCCTAGGACCCACTGCCCCATTTATCGAAACAGAGCTCGGTCAAGGCGGCAAAATCCAACCCGCCAGACACCTCGTAGACAGAGATTCTATCCAATAATGCCAGGTAGGGCTCGCTGGCCAACGGCGCTTCATCCTGAAGAAAGCGACCTGATCGATCCTGATAGAATGGTCCAGGGGACTTCATTACCGCCTTCAGCAGCTCCTCTCTGCCGCTGATTGAAACCTGCTTCATGCTCACCGGCTGGTCAGAGTCCCGATGCCAGTTGAGGATAATCAGTCCGGCCAAAGGCACCGCCGTAGAGGTATCGATCCGCCCCTTGCCGTAGAGCTGTTCCACATCCACGTCGAACTTCTCTTCCAACTCCCACAACGCCTGTTTCGGCATCGCCAGCAGCTGACTGCGGCGAGGCTCCTCGATGAGTGCCTGCAGGCGCGGGTTGTTGACCACCGTTCCGGGATTGATGCGGGGCAGCTTGGGGATACCGACAGCCTCGACAAGCTGGTTCGATTCGCGCAAAAAGAGACGATCGTTGGTCAGGAAGCGGCTCTCTGGATGCTCCATCAGATGCAGCATCAAAGTGGACTTGCCACCACCGGAAAAGCCGGCGACTGCCACGGCATTGTTTCCCAACATCAGAGCGGCAGCGTGACAGATCAGCCAATCCCGGTTCTGCAACCAGTTCATGATCTGTGAGTTGATGAAATTGACCAGTTGATTGTCATAGGTCAGACAGGGCCCAGCCGCGACACAGTGATCCTTGCTCTGCAGAAAAAGCATGCCGGTACGAACCTTAAGAATCAGACGACCATCGGGCAGCTCCAGGTAGGCATCCTTGCGACCGGTTTTTCCCGGTTCCCGTTTCCAATCGGTAAACTGGATTTCGGTCTCCAGCACATCGCTCTGAATGGCGACAATCTCCAGCGCACCATCGGTCGGCTGTTGCGGCAGGTGGGCAAAATAGTCAGCCAAGCGGCTCAAAAGTTGCCGGCTGTTCGATTTGATGGCGACGCTCAACTCGCCCAGATTCAGATAGAGAGGAATCTCATGCAGGGTCTGCTCCTGAATCAACAGGGCAGCAGCGGTTTTACTCTGCATCTGTTGGTAATCATCTGCTGATTGAGTCACGCTGATAAAGCCTCCATAACATGGGCAACATAACGGGTTGGCACATCGATTCCCATCCCTTCGTGGGCACCGCGGAATCCACCGAAAGCGGAAACCTCGAAAACCACCGGTCCCTGATCCGTCTCGGCCACATCCACCGTGGTGAAATCGAGCCCGAAGACCGCCTGCGCCCGTCGGGCCAGTTCGATCAGCTCTTCGCTTGCCTGATAACCCTCATAGTGCCCGCCACTCAGTATGGTGGTGTTCCAGACACCTTTTTTACCCACCCGGGCATAAGCACCCAGATATTCACCCGCCAGAAACACCATCCCCAGATCCTTGCCAGGCAGTTCCCGCTTCTTCTGGATATACATTACCGGATTCTGTTGTTGGAATTCGGCAATCTGCCTGGCCACCTGCTCAGGACCACTCTGATGCTCGATCAGGGTCATGCCCCGAGCTTTGGTGGAATAGAGAGGTTTGAACACCGCCGCCTGAAACGCCTCGACTGCCTGGGCGGCTGCCTCGGGATCCTCGGTGACACGGGTCTCCGGCATGGGAATCCGGGCATTGTAGAGGGACATGGTACAGCTGAGCCGGTCGATCAGGCGGATGATCCGCTCAACCCGACTGAATACCCGCACCCCGGCCAGCTCCAGTTGTCGTAACATCTCCAGCCTGTCGAGGGTGTGGGGACTGTACTGCGCGCTGATCTTTTTCACCAGCAGTGCATCGAGCTGGGTAAGATCCTCACCCCGATAGAGCAGTCTGCCGCTGTCCAGCTCGGCGGTCACTTCGGCCATGTCGATCACCAACCGGTAACCGGTCGCCTCAGCCACCGCATCGGCCAATACTTCCGTCGACCATTTACCGGGTATACCGACAACCCCGATTCTCGGTTTAACCAATGAATATCTCCTCTATGGGTACTTTGAAACGACGTTTGGGTTTAGCGTTTGCCGCCAGCAACTGCTCCATCAGATAGAGCGCCCGGTAGAACATCGCTCTGGAGAGGGATTTATCGAGAATAAACCGGGTGGAAGTGACGAAGGAGCGAATCAGGCCGAGTGCCAGCCTGAGCTCGAAGTTCTCATCCTTGACCTTTTTCGCATAGCCTCGGGCAAAGCGGTAGATGCCATGACTGATGATGGCAATACGCTGACGCACCCTCGGGTCGAACACCTGCAGGCGGTAGTTGGAAACCATGAAGACCGTGATGTCCTGCAGATAGTCCATATAACGGGAACGATGCAGATCGATAAAATTGATCCGTTTCTGCTGTCGATCGTAGATGATGTTATCGACGTTGAAATCGCCGTGAATATAGACTGAGAACGGCGCCTGGATATCAGCCTCAAGCCGCTGAACCCGTGTCAGCAGCTTGCCGAATGAGGGCAGCTTCTGGCTGCCGATGACCACGTTGTTCTGTTTGAATTCCGGATGTATGGCATACACATCATCCATACGTTTGGCGAGCTGATCCATATAGTTGGCTGAGACCGGTTTGGCGGTTCGGGTCTCATCCCACACCTGCTTCAAAGTCTCGGTAAGATGGGTAAAGCACTCCTGAAACAGCTTATCGGAACCACTCAGCAGAATCTGCTCGAAAGTCTGTCCGGCCAGATGTTCGATCAGCATCGCAGCAGATTCGCCGCTTTTTTTATAGGCCAGGATTTTCGGCGCCAGACCGGGAAATATCTCGTGCCAGTCGTTGACCCGTTGCTTCTCCTCCTTGAGTTTACGTTTGCCACCATCCTTGAATACCCCGTGATAACCAGGTTCACCGGCACTGGCAACCGCATTGATGGCACTGCCGGATTTGGTCTGGGCGATGGTCTGCACATGCAGACCCTCCATCTCATTCACCGCCTTCAGTTCCGTCAGTGAAGCATTCAATGTGTGGTAGCGATCGGTATTGAAGTGCTGCCCCATGGCAGCCGAGATGATCGCTTCACTGATGCGCAACAAGGCATTACCCATCTGCTCGATGTTACGGCCCAGCATGATCAGAGCGATATGATCCGCCGGATGGTTATCTTTCTTAAGATGCTTCGAGTAGCTCAATAACTGTTTCTGATAGGCCTGATCGAGACGCTGTTCCACCCGACCAATTTTCAATGCCCGACGGGTGTCCTTGTCAGCCAGCGCCGGCTCGATCATCTCCAGAGCCTTCAACACCCGACCCAGCATGGGCAGATACTTACCCCGCTTCAACAGACGCTTCTGTTCCACCTGCAGGGACTGCAGCATCGCCTCCCGGCTCAGTTCGGTGATCCGTTCCAGGTGGGTGGCCACATCTTCCACCGCTCGTAACAGCTGCTTGTTGCCACTCTGGTTGTCTGCCGCCGCGTGCTCCGACAGGCAGTGGTTGTGAATGCTCAAACGCAGATTTTCCACATAGCCTTTGCGATCGAGCAGTCGGGATGATGGTGTGTTGGCGGTTGTCGCAAGATAGTCCCGCAGCAGACTCAGATGCGAGGCTGTTTCTGCAAGCAGGAATTGTAGATTGTCATTAATCGCTTTTGGTAGGGACATCTCAGTCAATCACTCCCAGATAGAGCGGTTTTGCACCTTGCAACACCGGCTGCAGATCGCGCTCAAGACTTTTCGGAAAAAGCTCGACCTGAGAAAACTCGGCAAATGGCAGCCATACCACCGCGATCTGGTGTTTATCGGGATGCATTCCAGGGCCGGGAAGATAGTCATCCGGAACGGAACAGGCGAACAGAAACTCGATCAGATGGCGGCTCGTGGGTGGTACGGTTCTGCGTTGTTTGTAGAAGTCGGCGACCGCCAACAGGCCATCCACCACCACACGGGTGCCGATCTCCTCTTCGCACTCTCTCTGCAGGGCTTGGGTCAAGCTTTCCTGCACCTCTTGGCCACCGCCAGGCAAGGTGTACCAGAAGCCTCTCTCCTGCTGCCATTTTTTCTGCATCAAGATGGCTTCATCACGTACAATCACTGCACGCACAGCATTTCGGATATTGGCGTCCAGGCCTGTCAATTCACTCGCCTGTCTCATGATAATAGAGTGTAACGCATTTCTCCCACGATCTGTTCGGTTAAGTTTAGAAAAACAGCACCGTAACCCAGCATAACGCCACCAGCATCAACGATACCAGCACAGCAGCCGAACCCTGGTCCTTGGCGCGCCCGGAGAGCTTATGGTTCTCGGTACTGATTCGGTCCACTACGCTTTCGATCGCACTGTTCAGCAACTCCACGATCAGCACGATCAGCAACGGCCCGACCAGCAGTGCCTTTTCGACGCCCGTGTCACCCAGCCAGAGTCCCAGAGGAGCGAGGATGATCACAAGCAGCACCTCCTGACGGAAGGCCTCCTCGTTCTTATAGGTAGACCGAAATCCCTTCATTGACCAGCGCATTGCGTTGATCAATCGCCGCAGCCCAATATTCTTTTCGCCTTGCATCACCATGATGCGGCTCCTTCTACCAGCTTAGTCATAAAAAATCGACCCTGTCATAAACAAATCATGATCCTCTCATAAAACTGCAACGCAGAACCACTAAGGTTCGCACCCAGTGAAACAGGGCTCGTGAGCAGCAATCTGATGCCCCTGTCCTGACTGAAAAAACGCCCTTTTCGGCGCGAGGAGTAATGTTTGGTCATAGCGATTAAACCTGGAGCAATAGCAGCCAGTGTTTTTTCCGGGTCACCCCGGAGAGCAAAGCCTCTCTCCCCCTCGACTTCCTTATCAGTCCCGAATAGAGAAAGACTTCATGTCACTTGCTCAGGCCTTGCCAGGCATGGCGATGCGCAGGTGTACAAACTGGTGTTCACAAGACCTATGCGAGAACTCCGATGGCATCACTGAAATATAAAAGCCTGTTTCTGTCCGATACCCATCTTGGCCTGAGAGCCGCCCGCACCGAGTATCTACTCGATTTCCTCAAACATACCGAAAGTGAAAACCTCTACCTGGTTGGCGACATTCTCGATTTCTGGAAGATGCGCTCCGGTTGGTTCTGGCCTTCGATCAACAACGAGATCATCAATCTGGTGATCAAGAAGGCCAAGCAGGGTACCCGGGTGATCTATGTACCTGGCAACCATGATGAGCTGCTGCGCGATTATCTCAACTTCCACTTCTCGGGGATCGAGATCCATAAGGAGATCATCCACAAGACCGAGGATGACCGCCAGTTCCTGGTACTGCATGGCGATGAATTCGATGGCGTGGTGATGAACAACAAATGGCTGGCCCACCTGGGCAGCGATGCCTACGACCTGCTGCTCTGGCTGAACCGCTGGTTCAACGTCGCCAGGCGGCGATTGGGTTTTGGTTACTGGTCCCTCTCCGCCTATCTCAAGCGCCAGGTAAAAGAGGCGGTGAAGTATATCGGTAATTTCGAACAGGCAGTCATCCAGGCGGCTCGTGAACGGGATCTGGATGGGGTGATCTGTGGACACATCCATCATGCGGTGATCAGTGACCTGGATGGCCTGACCTATGCCAACTGCGGTGACTGGGTGGAGAGCTGTACCGCTCTGGCCGAAGAGGCGGACGGCTCACTGAAACTGATCCACTGGGTCGACGAATCAATGCAACTTATCGATAAGAGAGAAGGTGAATATGCGGATAGCGATACTGACGGACGCGTGGTACCCACAAGTTAACGGCGTCGTACGTACGCTGAACAAAACCATTACCATTCTGGAGCAGTGGGGTCATGAGATCCTCTGCATCAACCCGGAGCTGTTTCGGACTCTGCCGATGCCGACCTATCCGGATATTCCCCTGTCTCTCTTTCCCTATGGCAAAATCAAGAAGCTGCTGAACGAGTTCAAGCCCGACGCGATCCATCTCTCCACTGAGGGACCGATCGGCTGGGCAGGCAGGCGCTACTGTCTGCGCCACAAGGTGCCTTATACCACCACCTACCACACCCGCTTTCCCGAGTATGTGCGTCTGCGGGCACCAATCCCCCTCTCCCTCTCCTACGCCTTCGTCCGGGCATTTCACAGCAAGGCGACGCTCACCATGGTAGCCACCAGCTCGATGAAGGCGACCCTGGAAGCGCATGGATTCAAAAATCTGGAGTACTGGACCCGGGGCGTCGACATCGACCACTTCGTACCCAGGACGGAGAAAGCACTGGATCTTGAAGGTCCCATCTCCCTCTACCTGGGTCGGGTTGCGGTGGAAAAGAATATTCAGGATTTTCTCGATCTCGATATCCCAGGCTCCAAGGTCGTGATCGGTGACGGACCGGCGATGGCCAGCCTGCAGGAAAAGTATCCGGATGCCCATTTTCTCGGCTATCGTAAAAACGGCGATCTGGCCAACCTGCTGGCGGCCGCAGATGTGATGGTCTTCCCCAGCCGCACCGATACTTTTGGATTGGTGATGCTGGAGGCCATGGCCTGTGGTGTACCGGTGGCCACCTACCCGGTGGAGGGCCCATTGGACGTGATCAAAAACGGCCTGAACGGTTGGATGGACGAAGACCTCAAGACCGCTACAGTCAAAGCCCTGGAAGTGGACAGAAAGAGCTGTCGGGCGTTCGCCGAGCACTACTCCTGGGAAGCTTGTACCCAACAGTTTCTGACGTTGATCCAAAAGAACTGTCCCGAATCAGCAACAGAGGTTGTTGAAAAAGCGGGTTAGCACAAGAGCACAGTTAGGCGTAAAAATTGAAAGGCTATGGGTGGATCATACAACCACCCAGGGAGCACCTAGCTAGAATTCGACATACAGACAAAAACCTCATCAGCCATCCGTTTGCAGCGGTATTTGGAGTTAACCTCTTCCCCTCTTTCAGGTTAAACTCAGCGCTCACACTATTACCACTGCGAACGCACACCATGACCGAACTCAAGATACTCTGCGAACACCGTCCATCTTCCATGAAACTGGAGATCCAGGGGGTCTACGACTGGCCGATCTGGAGCAAGGAGGTATCGAAGTTCGATTGGAGTTACGACCAGACCGAGATCTGCTACTTCCTGCGCGGTAAGGTGATCGTCACCCCGGAAGGGGGTGAGCCCCAGGAGTTCGGCCGCGGCGACCTGGTCACTTTTCCGGCCGGCATGAAGTGCACCTGGGATATCCTGAAGGATGTGGAAAAGCACTACACCTTCGAATAGTCGTCGCCCCGCCTGATGACAAAAGCCGCCAAAAGCCAACAGCATACGCCGATGATGCATGGGTGTTAGTGTCTTTATATTCAGTATGTTGCGATTTTTTTATCGAATAACATATACCTCTTGATATACATGAGTGTTCATCTCTAGCCGAGCTTGTTCTTTATCCCTGATTACAGTGATAAGTTCGCTCGACTAGCCAGCCTTCCACGATCGGCCCAGATACCCATCTCCTTCAATTTTCTATTGACAATAGAGAGAACATATGGAGAACTATTTGTCGTGTAAAGCCCAATGCCCTATAATGATGGACACACATTTGTGTATCCATTGTGAGTCCAAGAGATGGGCAAAACGTCTAATTACCGAATCAGGCTAGAGCCGGAGTTGCACCAGCAATTTGTCGACGCCTGTAAGTCGCAGCACGTTCCTGCGGCGCAAGTCCTTAGGGACTTCATGCGCGGCTATGTCCGAACCTATCTATCGACCAGGCAGACGGACCTGTTTGATGAGAATAAACAACTAAATGGACGGTGAATCCAACATGTCGAAACAGAACGAAAAGAGCCTCAAGGTCGTAAGTATGTTTGCCGGTTGTGGCGGCATGGACCTCGGTTTCCACCAGGCCGGATACCAAATCGCATGGGCGAACGATTTCAACGAAGACGCGTGTGAGACGTATAGGCACAACATCGGCGACATTATTCACGGTGACGTGACGAAGCTTGAGGTGCCCGACATTGACGGCGTGGATGTTCTGACAGCGGGCTTTCCTTGCCAGCCGTTCTCGAACGCAGGGTCTCGGAAAGGCACGAAAGATCCGCGCGGCACCCTATATCAGCGAACTTTCGATTTTATTGAAAAACTACAACCCAAAGCGGTCGTTTTCGAAAACGTGCGCGGAATATTGAGCACGAAAACGGAAAACGGAAAGCTCATAGACGAAATCGTGGATACTCTTACTAACAAGTACGGGTACCATGTTTCATACAGGTTGTTGAACTTCAGTCACTTCGGCGTACCGCAAAACAGGATTCGAGTAATCCTTATCGCGATCAAGAACAAGAATTACATCGACCATATATTCCCAGAAATCGTGGAAGGAAAGGACCTGACATTGAAAGCCACACTCAAGGGCTTGACCGTCAAGATTCCTAACCAGAAGGAATTGATGAAACTGAATCCCCAGGCGCTTCACTACGGCTCTATGATCCCTGAAGGGGGGTCGTGGAAGAGTCTCCCGTACGAGGTTCTACCGGAACGCTGGAAAAAGATTCGAGACAATATGGCTAAATACCACTACCCGAATTTCTTCCGACGATACGCGCGCCACGAGATTTCTGGGACAATCACAGCGGCCTTCAAGCCCGAGAACGCTGGCGTTTGGCACCCGACAAAGGACAGGATTTTCTCGGTGCGAGAGATAGCGCGAATCCAAACCTTTCCGGACGATTTCAAATTTCTCGGTAAATCAGTAAAATCGAAATACCAACAAATAGGGAATGCTGTTCCTCCCCGTATGGGTTACTTGGTGGCTGAACAGTTGAAGCACTACTTACAGAAAACGGAAGTCAGCGAATTGAAAAGAAATAAAGTAGAGAGTACCGCTTTGAACGTAAATCAGCCTATCCACAAACAGAAGGTTTCTATGAGCCTATTTTAGGGAAAATCTATTGTGTACTTGGCAAGCGAACTAATAATAAAAGCCTACAACGGACTGATCGAACTTGACACTTCCGAGGGAAAATCCCGCAAGGAAAAAATAAGCGGCTTAAGGCACCTGATCGCTACAAGTAAACTGCTTAGCGAGAACGGCGGCACTGAAGTCGACCTTTCAGTCGGCTCTCCATCAAGAGAACGATTCGTTGAAGCGGTTGGCGAAGTCGTATCTCTAGGCGACAGTGGCCTTTATACAAAAGATTTTGCACGAGAGCTTGACCAAAAAGACGACTACGGCGTTGGAAGTAACTTTTACACCACTCGTTTAGCCGCCAGCAGAAGCAGAGATATCAGATACCCAGGCCGCCCCGCCAACGGCCACCTGCTCTTTTTGCGACAAGAGCACGCCTCGATTCTTTCCGATATCAGTGAAACCCTCTCTTCTGCGTATGATATTGACAATATCAAGATCCAACTATGCGTCTGGCTGCTAAGAGCAGAGGATTTCGGCGCTCAAGAAGAAACTATAACAACCGAAGCTTTCAGAACACTCGTTAAAGACAAACTTACCGAGAAATATACGGACGATATCGTGAATTCGATCGTACCGGGCGAGTCTGAAACATCAGCATTTCTAAGCGATGCCGGTTCCGTTCTATTCGCGTCGACGCCACCCGATCTTTCTGCCCTAACGGAGTCTCCCACCGAAGAGGATGACACTAGCCGTTACGTCTCTACAGTGTTGACTAACGATCTAGACGACGAGGACCCTGTCTTCAAAGCTGTTCAACAATTGTTAGACAGAGGCTCTAAAGGCATTCTGTTCTCTGGCCCGCCAGGAACCAGCAAGACATGGTACGCGCTGAAAGTCGCCGTGAAGATCATTGACGGCGATGAAGAGCGATTGGAAAGAGTGCAGTTTCATCCTGCCTTTAATTACGAAGACTTCATTGAAGGACTCGTATCCACCGGCTCGCCTACTGGTAGCGAGCCTTTGTTTAGCCCTAGAGACAAAGTTTTCCTGAACTTATGCGATAGGGCCCGCGAAAACCTAGAAGAACCGTACATCCTTATAATCGATGAATTTAGCAGGGGCGACCCGAGTAAAATATTCGGCGAACTACTTACTTACATCGAGCCGGATTACCGGGAGATAAGCTTTCGCCTACCCTACTCCGAGAAAAAAACGACAATTCCTCAGAACGTCCTGATTTTCGCGACGATGAATCCATACGACAAGTCCGTTTCCGACCTGGACTCGGCAATGGAACGGCGCTTCGAAGTATTGGAACTAGGGCCAAGCATAGATATTCTCAAAGACTTATTAAACCAATCCGGCGTTAATGGAGAACGACTCGGGAAGGTGATTAGCTTCTTCAAAACTGCCAATCGACTGTCCCCTCACGGGTTTGGACACACATACTTCAAAGGCGTAAAGGAAGAAATTGACTTCATACTGCTGTGGAATCATAAGTTGAAGTTCATTTTCGAAAAAATGTTCCGCTTCGAAGAAGACGCGTACGCCGATGTCAGAAACGCCTATCTTGGAATAATCAGCGAAGCACAGAAAGAAAGCATCGCATGAGAATCGAGAAAGGAGAAGAAAGAAGCGAAATTGACATACCCCTCTCCGAAGTCATTGGAGAGGGAGGAAAGCTGAACATACTCCCGGACGTCAAGAAATACTTCAGCATCGATTACAAGCCAAGGAATGACAAACTGACTCTTGTCGCAGGTGGGTATATTGGTCTTATCCCTATCAACGACGACCTGGCTGTAGAAATCACGCCTAGGTTTCCCATATCGAATCTGACTCGTATCGTTTCTATCGCGGAAGACAAATTCAACACCCTTGATTTCTTCGCGAGGAAGTACAAGGAGGTAGACACTGCTACTCCTGTTGTATTCGAGTTTATGGCCGAATGTTTAGCGAACGAATTAAAAGAGCTTGAGTCTGAAGGCGTTCTGAAAGAATACCTTAGAAGGAACGAAGACTCGCATAAGATAAAGGGTCGAATCGACATTAATGGCTCGATCAAACACCTCTGGTCACACGGACACTTCAATAAAGCGCATATTTCATTCTTCGATTTTACGCCTGACAACCCGTTTAACCAGTTGATCAAATACGCGATCAATTACTGCATTATCGAACTTCACGCGATTCAATCCGAAAAAGCCAAATTACGAAAGGAATTGATCGAGTTTTATTCGTACTTTGACGGAGTAAGCCTGTACCACGACAGGCGTTTCGAAAAAGATGTATATGACTCTCTTGAAAGCGACAAAATCTCCGATCTGAGAAAATACTACGCCAACGTATGTGAAATATGCCGATTAATTATTAACAATGCCGGAATCAGTTTCGACGAAAGCGGCCATGATGTGGACATGAGCACTTTCACTCTGGACATGGCCGCAGCTTTCGAAAAATATTTACTAAACTCACTACGACTAAACCGATCTACTTTCCCTGCGGATACCGCAATTCTTGACGGCAACAAGGAAGGCAAGAAGAAATTCTACCGCCAGCCCAGTTTAGCCAAAGGCGATGCGAAACCTGACCTAATCATCAAAATCGACGATCAATTCAAAATTATTGCTGATGCAAAATACAAGCCCGGGAGCAAGGACAATGACAGGTATCAAGTTATATCTCACGCGCTGAGCTACGGGTCAAACATAGCAGTTCTTATTTTACCAAGGACACCATCGAGCCCGGCCACACCTCTTATAAATCTTGGTACTGTAGGAGAAGGCTACCGAGTAGATGTATATGAGTATTATTATGACCTAGCAGAAACGAATCTAGAAGAAGAGGAGCAACGGTTCGCCTCATCCCTTGCTTCTCTAGCTCACCCTCATTAGTTAACAAGCTCAATTACGAGCACACGGGTAATCAATAAACCCAATCCAGTACGCCAAAGGAATTTGTTTTAGCCAGGACCCATATTGATGTTATCCAAAAAGTGGCAATACATTTTATTCGCTTACGTTCTACTGGTTATCGCAACGGTACTAGTGGCAGTAGTAACAGAAAAAACGATTATCACAGCAGCTGTACTTCCGATTATCATTGCAATCGCCCAAGTTGCCTTTGGCTTTGCCTCAGTGCAGTTGTCCAAATTACACCAGCTAGAAGCTCGTGTCAGCGCACAAATAAGAGACATCAAAAGGACAGCTCTAAAATCCATCGGAAGGGTTTTAGATGCATCTTATCAGCACGATGAAACCCCATCCATCATTGTAGCCGAGATACTTAAACGAAGGACCGATTTGCGAGACCTAATGTCATCCTTAGAAGATCACGAAAAACTAGCGTACCCGAAACGAGTGGTCGCCGAATTGATTGATATACTAGATAATAATTCTTCGGTCGGAGCTCTTGATATTTCAGTCCTAAACAATATTCTTTTGGAAAAGAAATATGAGTTGGAAACCAGTTTCTAAGTTCACCATCAATGGTGAAATAGTCGACTCCAATAAATCCTTATTGCGGAAAATCATTCCCGCTCTTATTAGCAACTCAAGGATAGATGACGAAAGCTCGTACATTCAACTAACACAATATATAAAACCCAACGTATATGTCGCAGGATTAATGGACGGAACTATCGCTGCTATGCGATATGGAATCCCCGCCGTCAACCTGTCCGATGTTGAAAACAAATTTCTTGAAATCTGCACGCAGGCTTTTTCTCTACAAGCAGCAACCCCGTCTAGTCCATTAAAACGGGAAAGATTCCTCCACCTTTTTTGCGATGGCGAACAATGCTATCCAACACTAAAAAAATTCATTCTTGACACAGTAAAAACAAACAAATCCAAATCTGTTGCTTGCCTGGTTAGAGGCAGAGGTACTGGAAAGTCCACAATTCAAAACAGGATTTTGAATGAGGATTTGGATGAAATTGAAAAGCACAAATGCATAGTATGCCGCTGTGATGTCAGCAAGCTATACGATCACGTTTTCATGAGGGGCGCGGAAGTCTCTATAAACGACTACCTGCGCATGCAGTTATTACGGGTACTTATAGATTCAATAAAGCTAAACGAAGATACGGACATTACTGCCAAACGATATCGCGTCTATAGAAATATTTTAAATCAGCTAGAGTCAACCCAAGAGCTAATCAATATAGACGGCGCTGGAACGAGTTACCGGAAAGCTCTCAGCGATTGTATAGACTATGTCCGTGACTACAATTCCGACGAACATTCATCCAACATGAACGTCGTCACTCAGCTTTTCGTAGAAGATTCGAATGCCCGGAATGATAAAGCGAGGCCACACAGGTCATTAGATTTCGTCAAATTCTTACAGCTAGGAAAGAAAGCCACGGAAATTGCAAGAAGCCTAGGCTTGCGAATGTACTACTTTCTTGATGGCGTAGACAACGTGATTTGGCATTATGAGGATCAACGACCGCACTTTAAAAAAATAGTTCATCAAATCAGCGAAATCATAGCCAATCCTGACAAGAAGACTTTCTACCTCATAGCCATGAGACCTGAGTTTTATGATGAATTGGGAAATGAACCGGTCCAAATGCCTAGTTTGGAACAACGCGTAATCGACCCGGAAACAGATACAGAACAAGTCCCGCTGCCAATCTTGGATGAAAAGAAGAATTACGGCGAATGCATTTTCAATAAAAAAATAAAAGCCTGTACAGATATAAGATTTCTAGATAAATATTATTCTGAAGAAATGAAGGAAATCCGGTCGCACGCTAATTATAAAGTAGAACTAGATCATTGTTTTACGGTATTCAATGAAGTAGCCGAAACCTACCAAACATCCATTGTAAACACACTCAAACACTCACTTGGACACAAGCCTAAGGTCGGCCTGCTTGATGCCGCGTATAACGGAAACTTTCGCGGGTTATCACACAACCTTATCTCCTATGTTCGAACTGAACTACAAGCCCAGAAATTACATCAGCATGTCGACCCTGCACTTGTAAGTAGGGAGGCTTATCGGAATTTGTTCTTACATGGGAAGCGGTTAATTCGATCAACGCCACGTCGCGACAACTCCGCATACTATGCATCTGTATTTCCCAATCCTTTTTATTATGACATTGATTCGATTAAGAAAAGACAGGGAGTTTGGCAGGGACTGGTATTTATTCGCGTAGCCCAACTATTAAAGCACTTCGAAGAATTCCCTATAAGCCAAAGCAAGGTACGAAAAATCTTAGCGGAAGCATTCGACTACGAAGAAAGCCTGATAGATAAGCAGATAGAAAAAGGGGTGACATACGGATTAATCAACTTTGTAACCGGCGGCGACAATGACAGAATGGAACTGACGCTTACAAAATCCGGCGACTGTATGGTTTGGCTATCCCTAAACAAGCCGGACATCATGATGTATTTAGCATTCGATACACATATTGATTCAGAATCTGCCGCCCTAATAAAGAGATTAGTTACCTCTACATCTCCAGATGACCTTCGCTATTGCTTTCCTGAAACTATGGTTTTCGTTGCAACTGCTTTTTCCGCATTTATTGCCGGCGTATATCGAAACGAGGCCGATCTGCTCACCACCAATGTACACAAATTAAGGAAATACGGTTTAAAGGGAGATATCCCAGACTCGGTTTTCGCAATCGATTCATTAGACAAAATAATGAAGTTCACGCAGGACGAACAAGCGGGAAAATTAGACGGTCTGTTCCAATGGGACAACAGACCCTTCGAGGATTATGGACAAATTCTTGGGGATATGTCCCGCATACTAGAGCCAACCAAAGAAAATGGACTTGAGGAAAGGCCTGTAGAGTTTCATCACGATGACTGGGTTCAACTGAACAACGTACTGAACACAGGGCTGGAACTGTCGAGGTACGGGCCAGCATCGACATGAGCGCCTTGTCGTGCGTTTCGATCACAGTGCTTCAACTGAGATTTCCAGGCCTAGACGAGGACCTTCCTCAAGCGCTGCTTTGCGCAACCCCTTTTTGTAACGATTGGCAGCCTGTGCTGGACACACAAAACAAAATGACCTTAATTGAGGTGTTGAGTTATCCCTAGCGATCAACACCTTGAAGATATCCCGATAGAACTCGAAATGATCATTATTTGGTGAAACTTTTAGTTCGTATGCTATTCCTGCCTCCAAATCGACTAAGTCAATTCTTTCGTTAAGGTGATCAGCAACGGGGTGCTCAGCCGAAAAGCGCCCTGGGTATTTCGATAGGACAGCATTTTGCCAATCCGAAGTTACTACCGCTGCGAGCTTATCCCCCGTACCCGCATCACCACTCATTCGCCAGTGCTTCGAATGGGCCTCCTTACATAGTTTAATCACGGTTTCATGTGGCATAACTTTTCACTGGTAACGCCACGACCCACAGGCGACGAATTCCGGGTGCAGCGGAGAATTTAGCTTCCTTCTGTAGACGACGGTTAAGTTATTTGACGACATGAGGTTTTCTTCTTGCCTCTTGAGTTTCATGAAGCTCCTTTGCCTCATTCATTTGCTCCTCTGTTGGCTCTGGCAGTTCTTCGAACCATTTGCCCCAGCGCTCCATAAGTGCGCTGATTGAAACCTCGTCATAACGCCCTCGGTGTAGTTGGCCTTGAATTAGGCTGTACAGTTCCGGAGCTAGCTCTTTACCTTCAAAGTGCCTTTTAAAAACCCAAATATATATATCTACTAGCTCTAGGCCTGCGCTATCAGTACCGGCTGTGCACGTTATTGGTACCGTGGGCATATGCTTTAAATCCATTACCGGCAGGCCTGGCCCATTCACCCACGGCACGTGCCTCGCTTTATGATAAAAATCCGCAATGAATTCTTGTGCCTTATTAAATTGCGACTGACGATCCACAATGACTGCAGCAGCCTTTGCTCTTGTTTTCTCAAGCCGGCCAGCAATGCCATGCATCACCGACTGAAACCCAATAAGATTCGGCGAAATCTGAAGAGCATCCTTCTTAGCATCCACGTTGTAGCCAATTTCCGATGGATTATTGACTACCCAATTCATTCCATCAGTAATCAGCTCGCGAGATCTTTTGTCGGGTAAAACTCCAACTCGGCTAATTACCTCCTTACATACGTCAACAAGTTGCTGTTCCGCTTTTTCATTGTTTGTTGTAATTCTGGCGTCCCATGCCTTCTTCAACAATTCTTCGTCAAAAAGATACGCCAACTTGATGAGCAACACGTACCTCATTGGCGTCCAGTATGCCGTCCATGGCAAAGCGGGATTTAATCCTTGGTCGAAAGTCTGATCGAAAAAACTGATAAGAGCGTGATCCGCTTTGGCTACACAATAAAAATCAAACCGTAGATCAAATTTCTTTTTTATTTTTGATAATCCTTTCTCGATTTTTACTAACTGGCCATTTCCTAATTCCGCCGCATGTAAACGTTTAACCCCAAGCTTCTTGCGCAACGCCGACAGTTGTTTTTCTGCGAGAACATCTAAGTTTAAACGTGATGACAAGATGCCGTAAAAAAGAAAAGGTTGCGCGTCATCAAAAAGATTCAGCCCTGTCTGGCCGCTCTCGTCAACGTAAAAATACACTTTTCAGACCATCCTTAAAATCTACCTGTGAATTTGACGGATTAAGTCCGACTGACTCAGTTGGTCAGTCTGCTGATTCGATACCCTCTAGAAAATCCAACACTTTTCCTTTTACCGCCTGCATATCTCTAAGCTCACATTCCCAGATCGTCAAGACCGACCACCCGAGATCATAGAGTTTTTGGTTAATGAAAGCATCCCGCTCCTTGTTCCTCTTTAACTTTGGCAGCCAATAGTCCTTATTGGATTTAGGCGGCCTGGAGTATTTGCAACCCTCGTGGCCATGCCAGAAGCAACCATTCACGAAAATAACTTTTTTTCTTCCCGAAAACACCAAATCTGGCTTACCTGGCAGGCCTGACTTATGTAGCCGATACCGATAACCTAGCCCGTGTACAAGCTTCCTGACGATGAGTTCAGGCTTGGTATCTTTCTGCGGCACTCTCTTCATTATCTCAGAGCGCTTGTCCTTAGTTACAGTATCAACCATATTGTTTTCACCGGATACCTATAGCACACCCGTGAGCCTGCATAAGAGTTCAATAGTCCTCACCAACCTCGATAATTAATTAATAGCTCTGATACCACGTCAGTACCAGCCTCATCAAGACGCCTTGAAAGATCTGCTAGTCCATTAATTCCGACTTCTCGCATTAACTCTCCACCCCAGTTTGCATTAAATATAGAGCACATCGCCGCAAGAAGTGCAGACTCTCCGCTCGACATACTTCCAATGTTCTCACGGATAAGTTTACAGTCCGGCATCGCCTGTAATTTGTCAATCACCTCCTCTATTGAATCAACACGGGGCAAATGGCGCGTATCAATCGGTGACTGATATTGGAAATATTGCCAACCAATTTTCTTAACCCCTTTAAGCCATGCTTGAAGGAAACGCTTCTTGGAATCTTGGTCCCGCTCAATCGCATTCGCTATCCTTTTTATAGCTTTGATACGCGCTGAATGACGTTCGGGTTCACCATAAGTCCCACTTGAATTACTTTTTTCAGGCATGTATTTCTCCCCGATCATCCGCTTCCGTTAACGGATCTCTGATAACTTTCACATATCCAATTCCGGCAGTAGCGGAACATCTCGAACACTCGGGCTGATCTTGTAATACTTTTCCACCGAGATTAACAGCTAGCCACGTCTTGATACTCCCAACTATTGAGTCGCTTGATGCAGCATAATCAAAATCTTTTTTCATTCTCGGCTCATCAGCAATTGTCAATTCAATTATTGAAGACCGTTGACCGTCTACCCCCTGCCAGATGTACCTAAAGTGTATAAACTCCAAACTCACCCCGACTAACTCCTCTTTCAATATACGGTTTACTAAGTATTCGCATATATCCCGGAATCCAGCCGAACTCCCCCCTGGATTTCGCTCGTATAACTCGTAAATCATCACCACTACATGGTTCACGCGCTTTATCAACTCGTGCTTTATCTCGTATTCCACGACACATGGCTGCCCATGAGATCCCGGAAATATTATTTGCTTTCTCATTAACACCCTCCGTTTGAAAGCCAATCATCTTCGTTAAACGAATAGAAATGGAATGGGCTGAGGTGATCCTCAGTCACGGCGAATTTCTCGCCGTTATACGTAGCCTGTTTGATGGACTTGAACGCCCGTTTAATGCGCGCAGACAGATCCATGTCGGGCGACAGATAGAAAATTTTGTCCCAGTCGCCTTTCTTCCTTTGAACCAAGTGGGAAACCAGTATCTCCGCGTATCGTTTTCGACTCTTAATTGTCCGTTCCAATTCGATCGCAATGCGCGTTCCGCTGGAGTCCAGTGAAACAGCGTCAGGGTACTTCGAGCATTTAATCCTCTTTCCAAGTAGTTCACCCGCCACCCAGTCGCTCCATCCCTTCTTTTCTGCTTTTAAGCGTGCTACCTGCAAATCGATCTTGTGCTGCATGACGATCGGTTTTACCTTGCTTGGCTCGAACACCTTCCTGTCTTGCAGGGGCTCGTCTAACTCGAACGCATAATGCAGCCCCATTTCGGTAATGCCCCATATCGTCAAGGGCCGACCATAGGACACCTGGATCTCCGCCCGCTTAACCACGCCCGATCTCTCGAGCTTCGCCATGGTTTGATACGCGGCCTGGGCGCTTGAAAAACCGAGTAGCTCCCTTACTACTGAGATATCGGTCCAGGTTTCGTCACGCAGAAAACCGAGAACAATTCGCGTTTTCTCTGCAATTCTTTCTTTACGCTCTCTGGCATTAAGCAACGTACGTTTAGTCACAGTAGTCTTCCTCCAGTCCCTGCAGTTTCATGGGCAATAGGATCTTCAGGGGCAGGGCTAGAAATAAGGTCGCTCCCTACTACTTTGCGCTCAACCGGTTCTGCTGGAGTTACCTTGAATGTACGTTTAACCGTAGGAATCGGCTGTGTAAGTGCCAACTGAGCGTTTTCACCGCCTATGTAGAGCGCGCAACCGTCAGGTAGATGCTGGATTATGTTTTCGTCTACTGCGTAGCGCTCTATCTCGTCGGTCATGAGTTCGGACCGCGCCAATTCAGACAGAAACTCGTTTCTGTCAATGACCCTGCGCTCTTTCTGAACGAGTATCTTTCCGGACATCTTCGCCGCCCACTCGGCCGTTTCCGGATCCTTTGTCCTGTATATCCATTTAATCTGGGTGTTTGTCTTGATCGCCCCTTCCACAGCGTCCGGTGAAAGGTCCTTACCGCAATCCCTGAAGTCTTGGAGGGCTTGGTGAGTAAGAATTAGATTACAATTCTTGTCACGGATAGTCCCGAATGCATTCACAGTAGGCGCTGATAACAAATACTTAATCTCGTCTAGGAATATGCTCGCATGTCGAACAGGCTCCACTTGGTTTTCTATGGCTTGTATAACGCGTAAGGCGAAGATCTTTTGTAATGCAGGTATGTCTTGACCGCGCATGGAGCCGACCACGTATATGCAGCCGCCAACCTCTAGAACACTCGTCAAATCAATTCCTTTTCTCGTATTGACCACTTCCAAACGGGCTAACTGTTTGAGGCGCGCCAAGAATCCCTTCGCGTTTTCACAGAGATTGTCGTCGAGCACCTCGTGAGCGAGGTCGTACAGTTCCGGGAGACTCAGTTCTGCGTTCTGTTCGAATGCCCGCGCTAGTTGGTAGGCAGCCTCTCGGTCGTCAATCCTGTAGAAATCCGCAGCCTCGCCCTTTTCTTCTAGTCCGAACCCGGCAACGAATAGCTCGAACAAATCGTCCGATGTCGCCCCTCCAATTATGTTTACCTGTGGAGCATCACTGCGAAGGTCTACATAAGAAAATGGAACACCTGCTTTCTCACATTCCTGAGCCAAAACAGACGCCGCCCATTCGTCCCGTTTAGGATCGAATACGAACACACCATCGCCATGCATCAAAGCTTGAGTCAGCACGACCACTGCTTGAACGCCTTTTCCCGTACCGGTCGGACCACAGATCTGCACGTGGGACTTGTCCCATTTTCTTTTCGGGATCAAAACCGCTTTGCCTGTCTGGTTAACCCCGAGAAAGACAGATTTCTTCTCTTTCGCGTATTCAAAAGCTGCTTCGTAGTCGATGCGCTTTCCTGCCAAAGAAGGAAGGAACCTTTGAACCGTGCGCGCATCGGTCAAACGATCCTTATGCTTATCCTTTCTAGTCTGGTCATGTAGCCTAGAAGCGATAATTGGCTCTAACTGCGTAGCAATTTTCGACCAAGCTAGAATCCCGAGTAGCACTCCGAAGCCACCCCCGTATATAGCCCAAGGCCCATGGTCGCTAACAAATGACCAGAATCCCCTTCTATTAGATGCCGACCAAACCAAGTCGCTGCCCGCGTAAGCGAAGTACGCGTAGAAAACGACCAGCAACAACAACACCAACAAAGCCTTTCCAAACAACGAGGCCACATTCCTTATCATGGCCAGCTGCCAAGTACGTTCCTTCGGTACCAACCTAACGATGCGAACGCATGCGAGGAGCAAGGACACTCCAACCACCCCGACAGCAAACCAAACCCATTTTCTAGGACCGAGGAAAACAACCGCCTCCAACGCCTCTTCGGCTCTAGCCGCCATGAAGGTGTCGTAGAGATTCGAGATCTCAGTCAACACTAGCGACCGCCCTGCGATACAGCGACACCGCAAGGCGTGTTCGTCCAAGAACGCGCCATCCTCTCGCCCACGAGAGAATCGCGACCTGGCCGGTCGCGATGGCCGGGCACGCGGCCCCCAGGCCTCGTGAATCTGCTTTTTCCGCCAACGGAAAAAGCAGATGGCCCGGTCTCCCGGTGAGCGTGCAGCTTGACGGGAGATGCGTTGTCCCACCGGTCCCCAGACCGGTTGATGGCGCACCGGGCCGGATTGACTCGTCCCAGCGAGTCAGTCTTCCGAGTTACCCCCAGTAACACGGAAGGCGTATCCGGCCGCCCCCTGTCGAGCGTGGAACGCTTGACCATCCTGGGCGAATGGAACGCGTACAGCGTTGCCGGAGGTCGGCGGCATATATTGTCAGGGCTGACATATCTGCCAACGCCATCGCGCAGGATGGTCAAGCGCGACAGCGTGCGGACAGGGGGCAGGTGAATTTGTAGTACGACAACGTCCAGGCGGAAGTAGTGCAAAGAGGAGAAAAAGGGTGCGACAAAGAGCCGTCCAGGCTTGATAGCGCACGTTTTTTTTCCTTCGGCGGAGAACACCGAATGTTCGAGCCGCTCTAATATCAGGCCGACTGCGTTTCGCGCGGTCGGTTTACTACGATCGTTTACAGTTGTCGTTGAATCGCAATACTCGACACGATCAACGACACTGTGAAATGACAAATAGGCACGGAGGTGAAATGCCTCTTTACGCATTGTCACTTCCTGCCACCTTTGGGGAGAATTTTCCGTATATCCTGCATATGCTTGGAAACTTCACCGCAACTCCGGCGACACTTTCGAGACACTTCCTTTTCGCGTGCCGTCTCCCGCCTTTTCTCCTCTAGTTTCCGGCGTTGTTCTAGGCGATCTGCCACGGCTAACGCTAGCTCTGGTTGAAAACCTTCTTCCCCAATGTTTTCTAGAATCCCCTTGATATAGCCAATAGGATTATCAACACGTGTTAACTCAATACGCCCGGTGAGCTCGTGGACGATCATCTGAGCATCACGAGAGTGAGCCGACAGTAGTCGAGCAATCCCTTTCCGTTGTGACGGACTGACTTCCTTATGGAAGACAAGCCCAAACTCGACGACTGAACCGAAATAATCGCTTGCTTCAGTTGTTGTTGTTGTAATCTCTGAATTAATCTCTGTATATGGCACTTCGCATAACTCCCCTTCTAGAGCGCTGAATCCCCACAACGCGGAATGTCAGTCTGTAATTCTTACTAGCCCGCTTGGACAGCGGCCACAAAACTCAAATTCGAGCTCCCATTCCCACCCGGCAGATTAATCGGGGCCATTTCCTGCCAGTCGACAGGATGTTCCTTACCGACACCGCCTTGTCTCTCCAATCGAACCGCCCCCAATACCTTTTGGTTAACGGCTCACTCAAACGTGAGCCAGGAGCGCCGATGTCTAACGCAGTAACGAACGCGAACTGCTCGCCCTGCGCCGTGCAAATCTCATTCGCGCAACGAGGATCGTCGTCGTCGAATACGAGATTGCCGAACTCGTTTACTACCCTCATCTCTTACCTACCTACTGTCTCTCGAAGTGCGTCCTGGATTACCTGGACGTTCACCCTGTAGTGCATATCAGTCCCCGGCCTCCTTCCCTTACGGGTTTCATCCATGAACCCTAGCGCCACGAGCTTTTTCCGCGCCCCCTGAAGCTCGTATCTGGTCAGTCCAGTTTCTTCTTCCCATTCTTTCATCGACTTCCAGAACCACCCGCCCTCGAGAGCGGAACGCGGACTCCAGTAGAGGGCCTGGGACAACAGCAAGGCCGCTTTAACGCATCCTGCAAGGTCGGCGAAGACCTTGTAGTAGGCGATTGGCCGATACTCCTCGCCCAACAACTCCTCCCTCTCAGTCATAAAAGACCTCGGTTTCTGTAGTTTTTCGGGGTCTTCCACGGCCGCGAGACGGTTCGTCAGGCATTTCCCCGGGGATTTGCTCCACGGATAGTTTCCTTAGCCACTCGCTGAACAAACGACGAGGAAACAATCTACGCCTACCGATCTTGATGCTCGGCGGCATAGGAGCACATTTGCAGGACAGACGATTTCGGGCTGTACCAACTGAAATATGCAATTCGGCTGCAACCTCCTCGATTGTCAAGAATATTTCCTGGCTTTCCACTGATTTACTCCGTTGATTCGTTAACTGATGTTTCGCATTATTATTCAAGGTGTTATCATCTGAAAATACGGAACAAAAAATAATTTAGCGAATCATTCCGACGACTTTAGAACGCCCAACGAATACTTGGCTGACTATGGATATGAAAAAAACTGTGCGGCGCCGCGGTAGGCAGCCGAACGCCATCTGCCGAAAACCAGCAGATTTTTACCGGACAAAAACATGGGCCAGATTACTTAAAGACTGCGCAACACCCGACCTGTCGCGAAGCAAAGCCGAGCAGGGACCGACAGTCCGAGAGATCAGTACAAACCGGGGGATCGGTTTGCCGATATCACAATGGAAGGAGTGGTGGGATGGAAGCACATACCCCAATAAGAAAACTGCCGAGAAATTCGATAACGATGCCGAACTCAACAAACTTCTAGAATGGCTAAAACCCGCTCCTTACGGCCATCCGATGCAGCGTCATTTTGTCGCGATTGACGCACTCGTTTATTCGTATTCAACTGAAGACTCCAGGCGGGATGAGAGCCTAAAAAATGCTGCGGAAATTATGGATGCAATTCACCACCAATGGGCTCCACTCCACACGGGCGCCAAAGGGGTGTTCGGCTGCCTTTCGCGTATCGAAAAGAGTGATTACGGCATTGCCTACTCGTCTTCTTATAGTCCGCTTACGCTAAGCACACCGGAAGACTCAGAAAAATTTCAAGATTCGCTATCGACTTTTTACGACCCGTTTCTCCCAAACAGCATTATCGTTTTTATGCTGGCTTTGAAGCTATACAACCTACTGCCCACCTACCACCACGACAAACACTGGGTACTTGACCTTGTCTCCGCATTGATGGCGATGCACGCATTCAAGAACGTGAAAAACATACAAGACGAACTTGCCACTCCGAGCGTGATCGGAAACATGGCTGACTATGTGATTCGCACACTCGAAGAAGAAACGCAAATTGACGCTCTTTTAGACCTCACCACACAGATATCGGACGCTTACCAACTAGACGAAGACGCGGTCGTCAAGACACTTCTCTTCATGTACGCCCTTTACCATGAAGTAATGAAAGAAATCGACTTGTCGCCCATCGACATAGGGGATAAATTGCTCGATGCGGCAAATAAAAACCTCGCCGAAGCGGGGTTCTAATTCAACGCATCAACCATCTAAATTAAATGTAGTGAAGCATGACCGACAGGCAAGCATTTCGTGATGGCGCACGACAAACCGGGGTGTGACAGCAAGCTAGTATAGAGCTAAGACTTTCCAATCACTTCATCCAAGCGATCACACCAGCGTTGAAGCCAGTCGCCAACCTCAGACTCGTATTTATGCAGGTTGTAGATACCAGCAACCCCTCCGACAACGTGCCCCATAGCGGCTTCCGCGACTTCATGCGGGCATTTCAAGCGAGCCAACCCCGTCCGACAGGTTCTACGCAAATCGTGCGGAACCCAAGGCTCGATTTTTGGCAACTTATCCTGAGTTTTAAGAAGCCAAAGCCTCTCGGTGATCGATTTCTGCTGGACATGCCCGCCCTTAGGAGAAGGGCATAGCCATTCATCGTTCGGCCGAAGAAGGCGCTCGGCATTGAGCCAATCCCGAACCTGGCGAGGTAGCCGGACCGTTCTCGAAACGCCTGTTTTCGTATCACCCAGATGCCAAGTCCCGTCATCGAGATTGAATTGTCTCCAACGAGCCGAGATAGCCTCGCCGGAACGACAACCCACTTGAAGGGTTAACATCATCGCTCGACGATGGTTCGGCGTCACGATCCCTGGCTGGTTAAGCCATTCCCACCAAACTTTCAGTTCATCGTCTGAAATGACGCGCTTGCGGCGGCGAGGCGAAAGACTGACATTCGAGGCTTTTAGCGACTGCTGGGCCAACACAGCAGGATTGGCGAAATCATCTGGGAGCGAATCCCTTAATATTGCCTGCTCAAAAGCAGCAACCATCTCGCACAGCAGCCTTCCAGCCTGAACGCTGTTACCGGCATCAATCTGTTTATTTATAACTTCCAGAATATCTCTGCGAGTCAGGTCAGCCGCCAGGCGCTCCCCCAGAATTGAAACGACACAAGCATTCAGCATTCTTTCAGCCTCTTTTGCGCCTTTTTCTTTTCTCCTCGGATAAACAGTACGTTTAAGGTAGTCCTCGATCATATCGGCAAACGTGAAACCGGAATGCCTTCTCTCCGCCTCTTCCTTCTCTTTCCGCTTGCTTTCACGGACTACACTCGCAGGATCGACCCCTTTCAACCTAAGGCCCTTCAACTCCTGTAATTCGACACGAGCGCTAGCCAGATGCATGTCACGCAAATGACCAATAGTTAGTCGCTTGAGCTTTCCCGTTACAGGATGCCGGTAGCGATACCAAAAAGTGACCCCTCTCGCACCTCTCGTAACACGAAGACCTTCGTTTTCCGCGATATCCGCCAACGTCTCCCCGACCTTCATTTTCTCTATAGCTCGGTTAGTAATAGCCTTTCGCGTATAATTGGTCACTGGTATACCTTAATTGTTAAATTCGCGAAACACATGGTATATCAAATACAGTTTTCTTGGTACACATATGCCGTGACTCAACGTGATGCCGAGTTACACTAGATTACTAAAAATGATAATCGCCAGAAATTTATATTGAATATTTTCAGTAAGTTATGTCAAACAGCTCAATAAAAACAGGGGGCAAGAGCGCTAAGCATACACCCATGATGCAGCAGTATCTGCGCATCAAGGGCGAGCACCCCAACATGCTGGTCTTCTACCGCATGGGGGATTTTTACGAACTCTTTTTTGCCGATGCGGAGAAGGCTGCCAGGCTGCTCGATATCACCCTGACCAAACGGGGCCAGTCGGCGGGCAAACCGATTCCCATGGCCGGGGTTCCCTACCATGCGGCCGAGGGCTATCTGGCACGGCTGGTGAAGCTTGGCGAGTCGGTGGCGATCTGTGAGCAGATCGGCGATCCAGCCACCACCAAAGGCCCGGTGGAGCGCAAGGTGGTGCGTATAGTCACCCCAGGCACCCTTACCGATGAGGCCCTATTGGAAGAGCGGCAGGAGAACCTGCTGGTCTCAGTCAATGAACATAAGGATGGACTGGGAGTGGCTGCACTGGATCTGGCCAGCGGTCGCTTCACCATTCAGCAGGTGGCCACTCTGGAGGCTTTGGGGGGAGAGCTGGAGCGCCTCAATCCGGCGGAAATCCTGCTTGATGAGGATTCGTCCCTGCCAGAGCGCATCAGCCTGAATGGCGGCATCACCCGTCGTCCGCTATGGCATTTCGACTTCGACTCAGCGGAGCAGCTACTGAGCAAGCAGTTCGGCACCCGCGACCTGGGCGGCTTCGGCTGTCAGGATCTCCCCTACGCGGTGGGTGCTGCCGGTTGCCTGCTGCAGTATGTGGAGGAGACCCAGTTTGGCGCCCTGCCCCATATCCGCGGCCTGCAGGTTGAGCACCGGGACCACAGTGTAATCATCGATGGGGCCACGCGAAGGAACCTTGAACTGATCCACTCGCTCAGCGGTCAGTCGCAACACACCCTGGCCGGCATCATGGACCGTACGGTCACCGCGATGGGCAGCCGCAAACTCAAGCGCTGGATCAGTCAACCCCAGCGGGAACGAATGACGGTTGCCAATCGCCATGCCACCATCCAGGCACTGTTGGAGTCGGACCTCTATCCGGCGCTGCAGGAGATCCTGCAGGGCATCGGCGACATCGAACGTATTCTTGCACGCATCGCCCTGAAGAGCGCCCGCCCGAGAGACCTCTCCACCTTGCGCGATGCACTTGGCGCCCTGCCCCAGCTGCAACCGCTGCTGGCAGGTCTCGACAGCCCCTTGACCCAATCCCTGGCGCTTGAGATCGGCGAACACCCGCAACAGCATCAACTGCTGATGACAGCCATCATCGAACAGCCACCGATGCTGATCCGTGACGGCGGGGTGATCGCTAAAGGCTATGATGCGGAGCTGGATGAACTGCGCGCCCTCTCCCAGAATGCCGATCAGTTTCTGCTCGATCTGGAGAGCCGGGAACGGGAGCGTACCGGGATCGCCAATCTCAAAGTGAGCTACAACCGGGTACACGGCTACTACATCGAGATCAGCCGCAGCCAGTCGGACAAGGCGCCGGACGATTACGTTCGTCGTCAGACCCTGAAGGGTGCCGAGCGCTTCATCACCCCGGAGCTGAAGAAGTTCGAGGATCAGGTACTGAGCGCCAGAGAGCGCTCCCTGAGCCGGGAGAAACTGCTCTATGAGCAGCTGCTTGAACGCCTGGCTGAGTCACTGCCCGCGCTGCAACAGTGCGCGGAAGGTCTCTCCCATCTGGATGTGCTTTGCAATCTGGCGGAACGGGCGCAGAGCCTCAATCTGGTCCGTCCGGAACTGGTGGAAGAACCCGGAGTGAAGATTGTCGACGGCCGCCACCCGGTGGTCGAGCAGGTCAGCCAGGATCCCTTCGTCGCCAACAGCGTGACCCTCGACCAGCAGCAGCGGATGCTGGTGATCACCGGCCCCAACATGGGTGGTAAATCGACCTTCATGCGACAGATCGCGATCATCACCCTGCTCGCCTATGCGGGTAGTTTTGTACCGGCCGCTTCGGCACAGCTGGGACCGATCGACCGGATCTTCTCCCGTATCGGGGCCTCAGATGATCTGGCCGGAGGTCGCTCCACCTTCATGGTCGAGATGGAAGAGACCGCCAATATTCTGCACAACGCCACCGAGCAGAGTCTGGTCCTGATGGATGAGGTGGGGCGTGGCACCTCTACCTTCGACGGGCTCTCACTGGCCTGGGCCTGCGCTGTGGAACTGGCCACCTACCTGCGCGCCTTCACCCTCTTCGCCACCCACTATTTCGAGCTCACCACCCTACCTGAAGAGTATCCGGGGATTGCCAATCTACACCTGGATGCGGTTGAGCACGGTGATACCATTGTGTTTCTCCATGCGGTCCGAGAGGGCCCGGCCAACCAGAGTTATGGACTGCAGGTGGCAACCCTGGCAGGCGTCCCGAAAACCGTCATCAAGAAAGCCAGGCAACGGCTGCTGGAACTCGAGGCCAGCGCGCAAAGACATGCGGAACAGCAGCAGAGCCAACTGCCCCTATTCAACCTTTCACCAGAGCCTGCCGAGCCCTCCGCTGTGGAGACCCTGCTGGAGCGGATCGATCCCGACGATCTGACCCCGCGTCAGGCATTGGAACAACTCTATCTGTTGAAAGAGAAACTGGAATCCAGTGAACCCTGAATTCCCAACCATTACCATCACCGAGGTGTTTGATGAGCGATCATGTCTATAAAAAGATTCAGTTAGTCGGTTCTTCCCAGAGCAGTAGCGACGATGCCATTCGCAATGCCATCGCACGGGCGGGCGAGACCATCAGTAACATGGGTTGGTTCGAAGTGGTGGAGACCCGCGGTCACATCGAGGATGGGCAGGTGGCTCACTGGCAGGTAACGATCGATATCGGTTTTCGTTTGAAGGATTGATCTACAAATCATTCAAGAGCTTATCTGCATGGAAGCAGTGGCTGCGCCTGTATTGATTTTGCAAAACTGATGGGCGGGCCTGTCTCAACCTATGATAATCAGATAATTGATAGGATAGGCGCATTAAGGTAAACCCTCATTTCATGGGGTATTCACCACCATGTTCAATTGCTTCGCAGCGACCTAAATTGGAATGTGACACTTTTATGAAGGAGTCACGCCAATGGATGCACGTAAAAATCCAAGAACAAAAACATCCTTTCAGGTCACCTTTGTATCCAAAGCCAATGGGGTCAGCCAAAACCGGATCATTTCCGACATCAGCCAATCAGGTCTGTTTGCCAATGCAATGAGCGGCGCCAAGCTCAACGACCACTATCGGGTGCTATTCAGGAGACCGGGACAGATCGAGTCGATGCAATTGAACGCACAGGTCACGCGCATCGATAGCCACGGTTCCGCACTGGCATTCCGTCAACTCGATCCACAGGAGAGCCGTTTTTTATCGGAGTTGACCAATCCCAACTGGGATGGCAAGGATCTGCTGGAAGGGGTAATCAAGCACGGCGTTCTCGAAAACACCACAAGCTTCGCCTCCTGCATGCGCTTGACCTCACTGCTCAGCAGCGACTATCGCTTCACATCCAGGGGGGGTATCAACTGAGCGAGCCGATGGACGCAATCGTCCATCTGTGCTGGCGGCCAGGCCTAGTAGAGTCTGTTAAGACTAATCCTCAAACTCCAGAGAGAGCTCGCCGAGGGTAATACGGTCCCCATTGTTCAACTCAACTCCGCCTGCCTTGATCGGTTTGCCATTGATCTTCGGTACGTTGTCGCCACCGACCTTCAACAGGAAGTAACCGTTATGACGATGATTGATCAGGACCAGGTCACCGCCCGGTTTTCCAACACTGAAGAAGGAGCGATCGATCACCCGCTCCTCACCTTTATGATCACCCTCAAGAAAACGTACTTTTGCGGTGCCATTCTGGGACGGACTGCCACTCGGAGCTGCTGAGGGAGTGGCCGGTTTGACTGCCGAAACAGCCGCTGTCGTTGGCGCTTTATGATCAGCTGCCGGTGATGAGGAAAATGCCGGTTTGGCCTGTTGCGCTGGTGCTGACGCAGGCTCTGACGGAGCAGACTGAACAGGTTTGATAACCACAGTGCGATCCGGATCTTCCTCTTCCATCTCATGATGAGGAAGCTGTGCAATGTAACGCAGGTTGTACTTGCCGATTTCAATCAAGTCCCCATGCTTGAGAAACCTTTTGGTAATCAAATCCCCATTCACACGGGTACCGTTGGTGCTGCCTTCATCCTCGATCGAGAAGCCACGAAAGACACGCAGCAGAGTAGCGTGATGGCGACTGACAGAGCGATCGCCGAGACAGACATCACAAGTCGCATCCCGTCCGATCAACAGTCGCTTATCTACAAGAGGAAACTCTTGCGGGGACTCATCGTCACTCAGAACTACGAGTTTTTCCATACTTCATCTACCCAAAGTATTCATTTATGGCTTTTTCATTGTTCAGTGCTTAATTGTGGCCGCACGACGATTACTGAGATGTTATCGACACCACCACAGCGACAGGCGAAATCGACCAGTTCATTCACCTGCTGCTCAAGATCCAGATTATTGTTTTCAAGGATACTTTGCATTTCATCATCCGTCACCATACCGGTCAGTCCATCCGAGCAGAACAGATAGAGGTCACCCTGCTCCACTTCCGATTCGGCAATATCAGACACAATCTCAGTTTGCGATCCCAGTGCTCTCGAAAGCACATTGGTGGGAACACCTGCCATCATCGCCTCTTCCATATTGGCAAAGTCACCCAGGTTGATCATCTCCTGGATCAGTGTATGGTCTATCGTCAACTGCTCCAATCGACCTTGACGTAACCTGTAGAGTCGTGAGTCACCAACATGGGCATAACGAATACTGTTGTTGTCGAACACCCCTAATACCAGCGTTGTTCCCATTCCCTGATACTCGGGCACTTGTTCGGCCAGCTCCAGAATAGCCTGATTGACAGTCTCAATCGACATTTGCATGGATGACTGATCAGGCATGGTGTCACTGCTCCTGCCGACGATCAGATGGCTCGACAGCAGATCAACGGCCAACTCGCTGGCCACTTCACCGGCATTGGCTCCCCCCATACCATCGGCCAGAATCAGCACTCCAAGATCAGGGTCACCGCCGATTGCGTCTTCGTTTTGCTCTCGCACCATACCTTTATCGGTACGCATGGCCACTTCTATAATCAAGCTATCTCCCAACTCCGCTTTTTTTGATTGAGATCAAAGATTGACGGATCTGCTGACGACCACATCAAGATCTGATCAAACATAAAGGACCAGCCCGGTAATCTCAACTGTGTAAATTACCAGACTAGTCCATTTTTTTCAGGTAGGGTTGTGGCGGATCCAATTCCACACTGAATCTGGGGTAGGAATTGTTATCCCGGAAGCCCGATTCAGTTAACAACAGGTACTCTTTATCGATCTCCCCGGCAGTATGCCGGATTGATCTTTACTGGCTTTTCGCACCGTTCCGACTGGCCAGTTCCATATCCATCTGATTCAGGATGGAACTCATCTTTTGGGCTGGAACATAACCGGGAAGCATATCCCCATTCTGCAGAAAAATCGCCGGTGTTCCATTCACTCCCAGCAACTGGCCCAGCTGAAAATGATCACGAACCGGGTTTTCACAATTCTTGAGCGGAATCTCTTCACCCGCCTTGGAGAGGGTCATCGCTTCATTCCTGTCATCGGCACAGAGTACCGAGACCGCCTTTTGGAAGGATTCACTGCCAATACCAGCCCTTGGGTACATCATATAACGCACCCGGATTCCGAGATCGTTATAGTCCTTCATCTCCTCATGGAGTTTACGGCAGTAGCCGCAATCGATATCGGTAAACACGGTAATGGTGTGTTTGTACTCTTTGGGAGCAAATATAACCATGTTATCTTCGCCAATCGACTCTATATAGACTGCCTTGGCTTTGGAAATCTTGGGGGTGGTCAGATCCTCCCGCTTTTCTATATTGAAAAGCTTGCCATTCAGCAGGTGTTTACCATCCGCGGTGACATAATAGAGCTGCGGTCCAACCATCACTTCATACAGGCCATCCACAGCACTCGGTGTAATACTGGTGATCTCACCGCTTTTGAGCACTTTGTTCATGCCGTTACGGACATTCTGCATATCCGCGTCCTGCTGGGTCACTTCAGCGTTAAGGGTCGATACCATCAACAGAGCAGGCAGCATGATCACAGCTTTCATAATGCCAGAGAGTGGATTGCCTTTGGTTAGTCGTTTCATTTAATTTAATCCCGAAAATTCTGATATTGAAGCGGTAAACCATAATCCGATTCCCGCATGAGTGTGATCACCTGCTGCAGATCATCCCGTTTTTTGCCACTCACCCTGAGTTGATCCCCCTGAATCTGAGCCTGGACTTTCAGCTTGCTTGCCTTGATCTGTTTGACCATTTTCTTGGCAATGTCCGTTTCGATTCCCTGCTTGATCTTTACTGCCTGTCGTGCCGCATTGAGGCTTGTTTGGGGCTCCTGAATATCCATAGCAGCTACATCAACACCCCGTTTGACCAGTTTCTGGCGCAGAATATCCATCATCTGGTTCAGTTGGAACTCCTGTTCAGCCTTAAGGTTGATCTCGCTCTCGTTTTGCTCAAATTGTGCATCCACCCCTTTGAAATCAAACCGGGTACCGATCTCTCGATTTGCCTGGTCCACCGCATTGCGAACCTCCTGCAGATCAACCTCGGAAACGATATCGAATGATGGCATCAATGGAACCCTCTGTATTGGCTGAATTGGCTGCGACTCTACCACATCCCTGGCAATTGTTATCAGCCTGCTGAGAAAATGTTTGCTCTGGTACCGGGACTCCTATGAGACTGATCACTCAGCACAATCTAAAAAACATCCAACTGCAGGATTTAACAGGTCTGTTCATCACACTGCCAAGAATCTATGCACCCCCAACAAAGTACCTCAAATGATATGTAATAAATTCTCAAAATATCATGCTGTTAGATGCACTTCTTAAGCACAAATTACAATACTGTTTAATCAGCCCCGCGGATGGTGCCGGGCATGTAAGGTTTTCAATCGCTCCCGGGCGACATGGGTGTAGATCTGGGTTGTGGATAGATCACTATGTCCCAGTAGAAGCTGCACGACCCTCAGGTCAGCACCATGATTGAGCAGATGGGTGGCGAAGGCATGTCTTAAGGTATGGGGAGAGACGGTCTGATGTATTCCGGCGGTTGCGGCGTGTTTTTTGATCCGATACCAGAAAGCCTGCCGGGTCATCCCCTTGCCACGCCGGGTGGGAAACAGATGGGCACAGACCCGTGCACCCAACAGAACCGTTCGCGCTCCGCTGAGAAAACCTTCCAGCCAGCCTTGTGCTTCATCCCCAAGTGGAACCAACCGTTCCTTGCCGCCTTTACCGGTGACACGCAGTACGCCCTGGGTCAAACTGACCTGCTCCGGACGCAATTCAACCAATTCCGATACCCTCAGTCCGGTTGCATAGAGCACCTCGAGCATGGTGCGATCCCGCTCACCCTCCGGATCCTCAAGATCCGGGGCAGCCAAAAGTGCTTCCACCTCCGCCTCGGAGAGGGACTTCGGCAGCGGTCTTCCCAGTTTTGGCGCAGAGATACGCACACTGGGATCCGCTTCGATTCGCCCCTCGCGTAGCCAGTATTGATAGAACTGACGCAAACAGGAGAGCAATCGGGCACTGGAGCGTGGCTTTACCCCCTGCATACTCAAACTTGCCAGATAGTTTTGCAGATCCGCCCGGCGGGCACTCAACAGACCTCGGCCGTTTTGCTGTCGCAATGCGGTAGAGATTTTTCGCAGATCCGATTGATAGGCCGACAAGGTATTTTGACTCAACCCTCGCTCCATCCAGAGTGCATCCGCGAATGCCTCGATTAACTTTTGATCCTCTTCTTCTCTACTCACGACTGAACTTCTGCAATCTGACCTCAGGTTGGCGCGCAGTTAGTGCCAATAACTGCTTCCACCGATTATGGCAGGTTATACCTGATAGCTAAATTCCTTGACGCTTTCAGACAATGGATTGAGCGGATGGTCGAAATTACTTTGTCAAGTGGAACCCAGCCACCAATCGGGATTAAAAAACGCTTAATTATTTCCACAGAACTTGTGGATAACTTTGTGGGTAAAGTCACCTAAATCGCCTGGAAGCCTTGATCCTGCTGTACCCTTTTTAGATTGTGTAATTTCTATACAATTAATATATTTCTTTATTTTTCTTATATTTATAGTCTTTTCATTATACTTTTAATTAAATAATTTCATTAAACGGTCAAATGTTCGCTCACCCAAAAAAAGGTGTGTATAAACAGTATTGACAGAAGCCTTTATAAGTGATCTACAGAATGGCACTTCGGGCCTGAGAAAGTTACAGCATTCAAGCTCCAACTAGCCTATGATAGCCCACCTTGAAATGGCCCTGTTTGCGGTATGGTATGAGCAAGACAACTGAACCATTCTGGCGCACCAAATCCCTGGATGCGCTCTCCCGGGAGGAGTGGGAATCCCTCTGTGACGGTTGCGCGAAGTGCTGCCTGCAAAAGCTGGAAGATGAAGAGACCCGGGAGATCTACTTCACCAATGTGGTGTGTGATCTGCTGGACCAGGAAAACTGCCGCTGTACACACTATCAGGAACGCTCAATCCTGGTACCCAACTGTATCACCCTGCAACCGAAGGATCTGGAGGATCCCTACTGGCTGCCGCCAACTTGCGCCTACAGACTGATCGCCGAGGGTAAGGACCTACCTGCCTGGCACCCACTGCGGTGTAACGGCGAGAATCGCCAGATGAGACTGGGTGGACACTCTATCCACGGCAAGGTGGTGAGTGAGTCAGAGGCGGATGACTGGGAACACCACCTGATCGATTGGATATGAACCAGATAGCAACACTGACCGAATTTCTCGAGTCTGGCGGCCTGCAGCTCAATTACTACGACATGGGCCGTCGGGTAACGCCGATCCCAAGGGAAGATTTCATCAATTTTGAGTTGACCGAGACCCCCTACCCCGCACCGCTTCAGCAGCAGGCCTGGTTTGCTCTGATTCTATCCGACCCGCAACAACAGGCGCTGGATCCAATGATCTGGTTTCTACGTTTTCCCCTCGATGAACAGGCAAAACTGCTGCAAGCGGCCAGAGATGACTTCCTGCATCGACTGATGGAAAACCTGGGACAGAGTGCTGCGGGTGAAAGGCAGGAGTTGCAGGCGGCGATTCAGGACAATCCCTATCTGTTTCAACCCAAGGAGGAGCGGCTGGCCATTTTCCACGCCCGTTTCACCGCCAGCCTGAACAGACCGGTCTCGCGCTATTACGAACACGCCAAAGCCTATTTCCAGGGTGATCTTGGCTGGGATCAGTGGTCGTTTGTAGGCTATCAGGGCATTGCCGACCTGGCGGCCCGAATCGGCTCGGATATCAGCGAACAACAGATGGTCTCGGCCATAGTCGATCTGCCAGCGGCTCCCCTGGAGGCTCTCTGCCACTGTCTGGAGAATGAGTCCACCTCGAAAGCGATCACACTGGCATTGATCAAACGTGCACGACAGGCGATGAAAGAGCCGCGAGCGGATCTGAGAATCATCAGTTCAGTGATTCGCGGTATTTCACAATCGACTGCAGTTGAGCATCGTAACGAACTGATATTGAAAGCACTTGAGCACCCTGACTCCGCACACAGCGAACTGCTTGTGGCGATCTCCGGGCGTGCCTGGGAGTGTCTGGCCGAGCAGCAGATCTGTGAGAAGTTTCTGCAGCGCCTGGCCGAGAATGAGGTGGGACAGGAGCTTTTCGATGGCGTGCTCAGTGACCTGCTCTATATGCCGAGCAGTCGTGCCTGGCTGCAATCCAGCCTGCGCAACCCTCAGCGATCAGAACAATTGAACCGCGCTATCAGCCACTTTTTCGATTCGCTTCGCCAACCAGAGGCGGATTAGTGGATTGGATTCAGTTGTTACGGGAAGAGCAACGCATCTCTGATCGATAGAACAATCTGCACAAACCAGGACCTGTTAACGGCAACTCTCCATTATAATTGTCAGTAAGGCACTCAAAACCATAAGGACCTGGCAAGATGAAAGCACTGGTTGCCATAGACCTCTCTCCCTCGTCCTGGGATGTGATTGAACAGGCAGTAAAGATCCTCAAACCATCCGATGACAGCCAACTCTGGCTGCTGCATATCGCAAACCCGGAGCCGGACTTTGTCGGCTACGAGCCAGGACCCCAAGCGGTTCGTGATGGCCAGGCGATGGATTTTCATCAACAGCACCAGAGCCTGCAGGAGTATGCCGTGCGTCTCAGAGCCAGGGGTACGGACTGCACCGCCCTTCAGGTTCAGGGCGCCTACGCTGAAAAGATTATGCAGGAAGCCGAGAAACTCCAGGCTGAGGTCATCGTGGTGGGAAGTCATGGCAAAGGCTTAGCAAAAGAGCTGCTCTATGGAAGCACCAGCAATCAACTGGTACGCCACTCGGAGATCCCGATCCTGCTGGTACCAACCTCTGATTGAAGCGGGCAACGGCGCCCATCCCTGGTAGCCGTTGGATCGCCGGGGAGACACCCCGGCGATAGATTCCTCTACATGTTGGAAATCATGGCATCGCCAAAGGCGGAACAGCTCAGCTCCTGAGGATCATCCATCAGTCTGGCAAGATCATAGGTAACTGTCTTGGCCGAGATGGTGGCACCGAGACTGCTAATGATCATGTCCGCCGCCTCGACCCAACCCAGATGACGCAGCATCATCTCGGCAGAGAGAATCAGTGATCCGGGGTTCACCTTGTCCAGGCCGGCATATTTGGGAGCAGTACCGTGGGTCGCTTCGAACATTGCGACCGAATCTGAGAGATTGGCGCCAGGTGCAATACCGATACCGCCCACCTGGGCTGCCAGTGCGTCGGAAATGTAGTCACCATTCAGGTTCAGGGTTGCAATCACACTGTATTCGGCAGGACGCAGCAGGATCTGCTGCAGAAACGCATCGGCGATCACGTCCTTGACGGTGATCTCGTTACCGGTCTTGGGATTCTTGAAGCTACACCAGGGTCCACCATCCAGCTCGACCGCACCAAACTCCTCTTTGGCCAGCTCATAGCCCCAGTTTTTGAAGGCGCCTTCGGTAAACTTCATGATGTTGCCTTTGTGCACCAGCGTCACAGAGTCCCGGTCGTTATCGATCGCATACTGGATCGCCTTGCGAACCAGGCGCTTGGTGCCTTCGCTGGAGACAGGCTTGACGCCGATGCCAGAGGTCTCTGGAAAACGGATCTTACTGACCCCCATGGTGTTCTGCAGATACTCGATGAGGGTCTTCACCTCCTCACTGCCCGACTCCCACTCGATACCCGCATAGATATCCTCGGAGTTCTCACGGAAGATCACCATGTTGGTCTTCTCCGGTTCTTTCAGTGGGCTTGGGGTACCATCGAAATAGCGTACCGGACGCAGACAGACGTAGAGGTCGAGCTGCTGACGCAATGCCACGTTGAGTGAACGGATACCACCACCAACCGGTGTGGTCAGAGGACCTTTGATTGAAACCACATACTCTTTGACCGCATCCAGGGTCTCCTGGGGTAGCCAGGTGTCACCATCGTAGACCCGGGTCGACTTCTCGCCGGCATAGACCTCCATCCAGGAGATCTTCTTCTCACCCCCATAGGATTTCTCCACGGCGGCATCGATGACTTTACGCATCACAGGGGTGATATCCACGCCAATGCCGTCACCTTCGATATAGGGAATGATGGGATTGTTGGGAACACTCAACACCCCTTTTGCATCAACGGTTATCTTTTCACCCTCGGAAGGTATCTCAATCTTGTCATATGCCATGAATATTTCCTGTAGATAGATAATTAACTGTGATACTTGCAAATAACCGGGACAGGCCCCCTATTCCCGTGCAGTGATCACAGGAAACTTCTTATTTTCGGCCATTTGAAAGGAATCTGGGCTGACATTTTAGCCATGTTTCGGGGTACGTTTATAGGTTGATTCAGCTCAGATCACAAGTACCAAACCGCCATAGTTCTTATATCAAAATCAAATAACCCGTATAAAGCATTAATTTTTAATGACTTTTTAAACAGCCAGAAATGTACTGGTTAATTGGTCATATGACAAAATGTCGGGTCCCGCCCGTTTTATTGAGCTCGACACCCACATCTCCTGGAGCGCTGAAAATGCGCCAGCCGGGACATGCCCAGAGAACCCAATCGTTAACTGGCGATCCAGGCACAGCCTTGGATCCAACTGCGCAGCGGAGGGTCATTACAAGTGGTAATGAAGAGGGGAATTCTCTCACATTGGTGTCAGTGAACGACCATTTTGCTAACATGAGTTGCAGTGAAATCAAGCTGCGCAAACCATTGAATCCTACAATGCTACGCTGGAGACATTGATGTCCAATTCAAGCCCCCGCACACTCATCCGTTGCATACTTGCCGCACTACTCACGCTGTTGATCGGCTGTAACTCATCGAACAACCAGTCCAGTGACAGCGGTGGCAATACAGCTGTGCAAAGCTCAGCCAAACTGACCCGGTTCGAAAGCTGTGAAGGCTTGAAGTCCTATCTGGTCAGCACCGCGGAACAGCAGAATCTGCTGGCCGGCTATGTGGCGGGATTACCAGTCTCCGTTGATGATGCGGCCGACTCCCCTGAGCCGATCTCCTTCGAAGAGGAGCAACCGACGATCGAAGCTGTCACCGGCACCAACAACCAGGTCGCCGGAGTCGATGAAGCGGACTTCATCAAGACCGACGGTAACCATACCTACCTCCTCTCCGGCAACTATTTCATGGCGCTGCAGACCTGGCCTGCGGCCGAGAGTCAGGAATTGTCGCGAACCGAGATAGACGGCACTCCTCTGGATCTGTTGATCTACGACGATACCGCCTGGGTGGTCAGCGAGATCTATGCGGAGAGTTATGCGGATTTCGATGAAAGCCTGAGTGCCGATTTCGCACCCCGCATCGGCCGCATGACCAAAATCACCCTGCTGCAGATCAGCGATCCGCAACATCCCGAGGTGATCAGGGAGACGGTCGTGGAGTCCGGCTATGTGGATGCACTGCGCATCGACCAGCAGGTCTATCTGGTGGTTGCCACCCAACTCGATCTGACAAGTGTGATCGATGATCCGCAGAGTGTGGAAGTTGAACAACTGTTACCGATGATGGCGGACAACACCGATCCGGATGGACAGATCGACGCCGTCAGTTCAGTGATCAGTGGCTGCAGTGAGATCTATCAGCCACAAAATGTCACAGGAACAGGCACCGTCACTCTACTCGCTTTCGATCTGGGTAACCCTTTGGCTGATCTGACCAGTACCAGCGTACTGGCCAACAGCACCATGGTCTATGCCAGTCAGGACAACCTCTACATCGCCAGCATCGAGGATGACAACTGGCTCTGGTTTCCGGTCATGGAGGGCGACGACTACCCAACCCCTTCAACCCGAATCCATAAATTCAGCCTCACTGGTTCACCCCAGTATCTTGCCTCCGGCAGTGTGGAGGGTCATCTGCTGAACAAATTTTCCATGGATGAATATCAGGGCCTGCTGCGGGTGGTCACCACAGAACTCAACTGGTGGCGGGATGATGATCCTGAGAACCGCCTCTTCGTTTTGCAGCAAAACGATAACCAGTTGGTGACCCATGCAGAACTTTCCGGTCTTGGTAAACCTGGTGAACGTGTGTTTGCCGTGCGCTTTGATCAGCAGCGGGGTTTTGTTGTGACATTTGAACAGATCGACCCGTTGATCACCCTGGATCTCAGTGATGCTGCCAATCCCCAGGTGGCTGGAGAGCTGGAGGTACCAGGCTTCTCCACCTACCTGCATCCGATTGAAGGGGATCGTTTGCTGGCGATCGGTCAGGAGAATCTCTCGATCAAGTTGAGCCTGTTTGATGTCAGCACCCTCTCCCAGCCGATACTCCTGTCTGAACACCTGATCGGTCAGGGGAGCTACAGTGAAGCACAATATGACCACCATGCCTTCACCTGGTTCGAACAGGAGAAGATGCTGGCCATCCCGGTGACTCAATGGAACAGTGTCACCGATAGCACAGATTTCGGATTGAGTGATATCTTCAATGGCCTGGAGCTGTTCAGGGTCACCGCCGAATCGGGGATCCAACCCTATGCCGCCATCGATCACGATTTCTTCTATGAGGATCCGGATAACGGAAACTGGTTCTATCCGGAAGGCATTCGCAGAAGCTTCTTTGTCTCCGATGACCAGATGAACAGTTACATCTATTCGATCAGCAGCCGCGGTTTATTGGTTAATGACCTGGCTTCACCGGAGAACAATATCGGTTCCATCGAGCTGCCCTATACAGATCCCATTTTCTATCTGTTCTGAAGTTCTGCAAGGTCACGTTATTCTGTTGAACTGCAAGGTGTTGGTATCTGGCATTCTAACGTTGACACTTGGAATGGTCTCGAATTGCTGAATAACCTATATCTGTTTAGGGCCTGTCAGCGGTGCACTGAATCCAGCTGAAGCCTGGATTTGAAGAAAAAAAAGGTGGCCATTAGCCACCTCAGACGGACTCAATCCGTTGCTTGTTTTGCACCGGTATCCATGCCGGTTTCTCTTATTGTTCTTGCGGATCCGATAACACTCTATTGATCCAAACCGCTCTCTCCCGACTGCCTGGTATCACGACTGATTGCCCAGGTACCATCCCCATCCGCTGCAGCAGAGTGTTGAATATTGACATAGAGTACACTGGCATCGTGTGGATTGAAATAGATACCTGAACCCTCTGCCTGAGGATCACTCAAAGAGGCAAACAGTGATACCCGACGTGAAGCACCCAACTTATTGGTAACCTGACTGGCGATCCAGATGTCCGACGGGGCGTTGTCTTCTATCATCAGTAGGTCACCATTTGGCGCTTCAGCCAGATTATCCACACTATCGAATCCTGTCTGATGCCCCTCTTCCCCCGGATAACCGATCTCCACCGGAACATTGATTCCGGGTTTGACAAAGTTACTCACCTGCATGGTTTTCAGATCGATCGCAATCACACGACCTTCATATAATTCATGGGTAAAAACCAGTCGGCCGGAGGTTGGATCTACCGCTGTATCCCGCGGTCCTTCGGTGATGGCCACATAGAGGGTATCACCAATCACCTCCAGGTCTTCCGGTCGTTGATAACTTTGAACACCCGCCTGGCTGCCCGATAACCGCGCCGTCAGAGGATCAATCGGACCAACCCACTCTCCCTGACCGACACCATCCGCACCGGTAACCTTAAGGCCGTAGAGCTTTCCGGATGAGAGGTCACCCACCACATCGGGTACAAATCGATAGATGCCCCCACCACAGGGCACCACCCCACGACAGCCTGAGGTACGACCGCGATGTTCATCGACCAGATAGAGATTGCCTGCCCTGTCGAGATCGATGCCTTCATGGGCAAGTCGTCCGACAGCCAGCCTGTCGATCACATCCCGGGCAGCTACCAGATCATCCTGCAGAAAAAATTCAAACAGGCGTCCACCAGCAACCTCTTCAGCAATCAGTAGCGTTCCCCATGGGGTCCAGCGGATACCGTCGAGTGAGTTATAGCTGGGGTTCTGCACCAGGATCTTTGTCACGCCGGTTTCCAGATCGACCACGCTGACAGAACCACCCTCCGGCAGACTTCCCGGCAGTTGCTGCTCATGTGTGCGGTATAGGTAACGACCTTGCCTGGGCCCGGTCTCGTTGACCGTGTTCATGTCATGCCAATCGTTTCGACCCCTGTCATAGATATTCAGACTGCGCTCGTCAGCAACCACCCATTGATGGTAGCCCTGCGGCAACTTCCAGGGCGAAACGGGATCCCAATCGGTTGAATCAGCCGACTCGACCAGTGGATTGAAGTTATCGCTCTTTAAGCCCTCTGCGGTGGCAATCCCGCCTATAGGGCTGATCAAAACTGTCATAAACAGAGCCGATACGGATCTGAACATCTAAGGTTATTCCTCTAAGACGCAACTCATCACAGTCGATCCCTGATAGGATCTCGCTTAAATATAACGGACTCATTACGCGCTGTGCATTGTGAAATGAAACCATGTCAGCCGTTTGACCGGTTTTGTGACGATTATATGATTCTTTATGTAAATCATCTATAAACCCTACAGCGATCAACGCGATCTTCCATCTCGATACACTTCAGCTGAAATAGTTTAACCACATAACTGCAATCATCCTGCAAGGCTTCGGTTCTACACTCTCCCACCGATGTTTGAATCTGCTTAGACAGCGAACTGCCTGTATCAAACAGAACTGTTCAGCTTATTGGAACAACACAAACAAACATCAATCTTTGAGTATCCCGATATAACAGAACCAATCTTATCCGGAGATGAGCCCGTGAATGCAACACTTACCAAAATCGCTGCCAGCCTTGCAGCTCTATTGATCTCCTGCTCAGCGATAGCAGGCGATGATCGTGACGACCGATCTGAAAGAGAGGATGGCGACCGTTTCAGCTTCGCCATGATCGGTGACGTTCCCTATGGCGTAGCGCCCTACAGTGAATATCCGGCGTTTGACAACCTGGTCAAACAGGTCAACCGGCAGAAGAAACTCAAGTGGGTTATCCATACCGGTGATATCAAAAGCGGTGGCACCGAGTGTTCCGACGATCTGTTCTACGATCGCCTGGACCGTTATAACGCATTCAAGAAACCTTTTATCTACACCCCCGGTGACAATGAGTGGACCGACTGCCATCGGGTCAATGCAGGTGAATATCAACCCCTCGAGCGGCTGGCAAAACTGAGAGAGGTCTTCTTCTCCACCCCCGGTAAAACCATCGGCGGTAAAACCATGTCGGTTGAAACCCAGGCCTGGAGTGCGGGCTATGAGGAGTTTCCGGAGAATGTCCGCTGGAGTAAAAACGGCGTGATCTTCACGGCTCTCCATGTGGTCGGTAGTAACAACGGCCTGAAAGCATTCGATCCTGCTTCCTCAGCGGTCAGAGGTGACGAGGATGACGCAGAGGCCTACCGCCGCATCGACGCAGCGGTAGAGTGGATCAATGAGACCTTCGATAAGGCAATTGAAGAGGATGCTCCAGGCGTACTGTTCATGATGCAGGCCAACCCGATTCTGGAAGTCGGTTATGCTCTGCCCCGAGGGGATGCCCTTACGGCAGCCAGAGAGGGATTCAATGAGATCCTCACCACCCTCGAACGACGTACACTGGAGTATGCCAAGCCGGTTGTTCTGGCACACGGTGACTCCCACTACTTCCGGGTAGACAAACCGGGACTGGTTGAGAACGGCTTCATCGGCAACTTCACCCGGGTGGAGAACTTTGGTTCGAGTCGGGTTCACTGGGTTAAAATCACTGTAAACCCGAAATCGAAACAGGTCTTCAAGTTTCAACCGATGATCATCGAAGAGAACCTCTAAACGGATCAGAGAGTATATCGATCAGGGTGTGGATGGGGAATTCATCCATCCACGCCCTGATCTCCATCGGTTTGAACTTTCTTTTCCGCGCCGATTTTCCGCTTGCCAAACCAGCTGATCAGGATATCTTCACAAAACCTGAAGATTAGAAAGAACAGCATCGACACGATGCCGGTCAAGATCAACTCAAGGGTCTGCCACAAGGCGCCCTCACGCAGGGCAACCACGCCATAGGTAACGATGAACTCCCAATTCGCTGCCAACAGTCGAAAGATATTGATGGTCAGAAAGCCGAAAGCCAAAGCGGAGACGATTAACAGCAGGAAAGTCAGAATCGGCCGTTTCAGAAAATAGTCATGGATCGTCATGATCGGCTCCGTCTAGTTTGTTTCTGTTTGTTGTTGTTAATCGCGCACCTGAACCACCTACTCCATCTGATCAAGCAATCTCCAACTTAGGGTTAACGTTTAATCTTCTGCATTCATTGCTACAACTGGGCCGAGTTCAATACCAGCATTTTCTCGATCTGCATGTCACGGATGGTATGGGGTATACCGCCAACCCCCAGCCCGGACTGGCGCAGTCCGGCAAACGGCATTCCATCCACTCGAAAAGCCGTATGATCGTTGACCATAACCGCCGAAGCATCGATATTGCGAAAGACCATCATCGCTTTATCGATATCCCGGGTGAAGACAGCTGCCTGAAAGGCATAGGGCAGTCCATTGGCCTGCTGCAGAGCAACCTCCAGAGAGTCGCTTTTATAGACACACACCACTGGCCCGAATATCTCCTGTTGCGATACCTTTGAGGTGTGGGAAGGATTGTAGAGGACCGTCGGACTGTAACAGTTGTTATCCAGCCGTCCAGCCTCATTCAATCGCTGAGCACCCTCGGCAACCGCCTCATCCACCCAACTGGCAACCCGCTCCATCTCGGCCGGCCTGATCAATGGCCCTACCTCAGTCTCCATCAAGGCAGGATCACCAACCTTCAAACCGTCTGCCAGTTGTGCCAGTCGCTGACTGAACTCCTCAGCGATACCCGCCTCTGCAAAGACTCGCTGCACGGAGACACAAACCTGCCCGGCATGGTAGAAACCCGCCTTGAGTACCGATGCAAGGGCTTTCTCGATATCCGCATCCTCCGCCAGAATCAGTGGCGCCACCCCGCCATGTTCAAGGGCGCATCGGGTGCCTGGCGCAAGCTTGGAACGTAACATCCAACCCACCTTTGCACTGCCGATAAAACTGAAAAAACCGACCCGCTGATCGGTCACCAGCTGCTCCGCCAGTTGCAGGCTTTCAGGCACAACGAATTGACACCAGGCCTTGGGCAATCCTGCTTCGTGCAGCATGTCGACAAAGGCCTTGCATGAGATCGGTGTATCCTCGGCCGGTTTTACGATCACCGGACATCCTGCCGCCACAGCCGCCGCCACCTGATGCACGATCAGATTCAAAGGATGGTTGAAGGCACTCACCGCCACCACTACGCCAATCGGCTCCTTCTGGGTAAAGGCCACTCTCTGGGCGCCGGCCTGGGTGCTGTTGATCGGTACAACCTCGCCGGCTTCCGTGCGAATGGTTTCAATCGCCAGCTTGACGCCGTCAGCCGCTCGTTTCGCTTCCACAATCGAGTCGACCAATGGCTTGCCCCCTTCCCGGGCGGCCTGCAGTGCCAGTGCATCACATCGCTCAGTCATCAACTGGGCAAGTCGTTCCAGAATCGCGACCCGCTCATGCAGGGGTATCCAAGACTGACGATTGCGATAGCAGCCATAGGCTGTCTCCAATGCCTGCTCAATCGCTCTGTCGTCACTGAAAGGTATCTCTTCAAGCAGAGAGCCGTCATAGGGGGAAGTCACCTTAAGGCTGGTGGTCATGGTCTGTTTCCTCAACTGGACAATGGGCAGGGTTGGGTGATTTCACCGAGTCTGCGTGTCAGCTTCATATTCTCACGGTAGTCGACCGGTGCAACAATCAAACTTGGGCCGGTTTTTGAAAAAGCGCTCTCCAGAGTCGCGGCAAACTCTTTACTTTCACTCACCCGATATCCATGCCAGCCGAAGGATTCCGCCAACTGCAACCAATCCGGATTGTTGAATGCCAGATCGGTATGGCGACCGAACTGACTCTCCTGTTTCCAGGCGATCAGACCATAGGCGTGATCCTCCCAGATCAACATCACCAAGTTACAGTTGAGTCGCTTGGCTGTCTCCATCTCCTGAATATTCATCATGAATCCACCGTCGCCGGAGATACCGACGATACGTCTCTCAGACGCCACCAGGCTGGCGGCTATGGCGCCGGGCAAAGCAGCCCCCATGGAGCAGAAACCATTGGGTATCAGGCAGGTATTCGGTTGATGGCAGTGGTAGTGTCGGGCAATCCACATCTTATGGGCACCCACATCGGACAACACGATATCGTCCGGACCCAGCACTTTCCGGACATCCCACAACATCTTCTGTGGACGCAACGTCCCCTCAGTTTCATCATCCGCGTGCATCGCCAACTCATCCTGCATCAGCTGCCGCAGTTCCTGCTGCCTGGTGAGGTCGAGATCGGGTACTCCCCGCTGTTCCAATCGTTCATTGATCATCCACAGGGTATGCGCCAGGTCACCCACCAGTTCAACCTGGGGATGATAGTATTCATCCACTTCTGCGGGTAAAAAATCGGCGTGAATGATTGGTTTGTCCCTGTGCGGATTCCATAGCCTGGGATGGTACTCCACCATATCAAAACCGAGTGTCAACACCAGATCGGCTTCATCGATGGCGAAGGTGGGATAGTCTTTACTACCGAGACCGATGGTATAGAGACAGTAGTCCGCATCAAAATCCACAGCGCCTTTGGCCATGAACGTTGTCAGCACACCGATACCCGTCTTCTCACAAAAGATTCTCAACTGTTTGGCAGCACGACGACGGATCGCACCGTTACCGGCGATGATCACCGGTCGTTTGGCATTTTTGAGTAACTCGAATGCCCGATCGACAATCTTGTCGTCTGCCACAGAGCGTCTGAAGCGGCGTGGCTCCAACGGCTCAGAATCGACTTCATGCTTGGCGATGTCTTCCGGCAACTCGATCAATACCGCGCCGGGTTTTTCGGTGCGTGCGATCCGGACCGCCTTGCGCATCACCTCCGGAATGGTGACTGCATTGTAGATACTGGTCGCCCACTTGGTAACCGGATTGAACATATCCACCACATCCATGATCTGATGGGACTCTTTATGCAATCGTTCAGTGGAGCCCTGCCCGGTAAGCACCAGCATCGGCGCACGGTCCATGTTGGCATCGGCGACACCGGTGATCAGGTTGGTCGCCCCAGGGCCGAGTGTCCCCAGACAGACGGAGGGATTTCCGGTCAAACGACCATAGATTTCAGCCATGAATGCGGCACCCTGTTCATGACGGGTAAGAATGAACTTGATCTTTTCAGATTTTTCCAGAGAGAGCATGAAGTCGGCGTTCTCCTCTCCAGGCACACCGAAGATATACTCGATGCCCTCTTCCTCCAGGCATTTTACGATAAGGTCTGATGCTTTCATGAGCTTTGCCACTCTCTGTTTGTAGTTATAACCATATTAGTACCATTACCCATAGACAGCAGTACGCACTTTCAACGATGACACCTGGAAGTTGCCCACCAGCTGACTCTCATGGCAGAGAGTTATCTGGTCGATACTGCGAGTCATCCACTGGAGATCAATGATTCGCACGGATCATGCCAGCAGCATTCGTATGAGCATAATCTGGGGCAAATTCAATCTACAGGGATTGTTGACAACTACCATCTACTCAAACCCTATACTCAATTAATCAATGTATGGATTCACTCATTGGCTATTTCCACATTCCAGTATATGTTTTAGTGAAACATTCAAAGCCGCTGGGGACAGTGATTGAAGCATTGGAATGGCTCATCTCAAAGTGCGTAAAGAGAAGCAGTAATCCTGTTTGGCGCCCTTTTGGTTGAAAGCCGGAAAGGCATAACGGGTTATGATGAACAGCTCCTGACAGTTTCACCACAAAGTCACAATTCGATCAACAAGCAAAACATAACAATAGAGTAAAATCGTCGAATAAAGAAAGCTCATGTCTACTCGGACATACGCAGTGTAAGGCGAGACACTATCCGCTATGGCACGGGTATTGCTGGCAGCTTGATAAAACAAAATCAATCTGACTTTAACATTTATATATACCAATCAAAGGATACTTCGATGGCATGTCGTGTAGGCAAACTAATCTCAGAGCCTGTCTCATCACTGGACAGTGATACAGACATATTGACCGCTTCACGCTTCATGGCGGATAACAACCTCGGCTCACTGGTGGTAATGGATAAACAGCAGGTTTCCGGTCTGTTTACCGAACGGGACCTTCTGGTGCGCGTTGTTGGTGCAGGCCAGGAGCCGGCCGCACTAAAACTGAGCGATGTCTGTACCAAAAACCTGGTATCGGTCCACTACGACAGCTCCTGCGCCAATGCCATCAAACTGATGCGCAGCAATAAATGCCGGCGATTGCTGATCTATAAAAACGATGAGTTACAGGGTCTGGTGAATATTTCCGATGTGGCACATGCCCTGGCAGACCACAGTTCCGGTAAAAACATGCTGGTGAATTTTGTCGGTGGTGTCACTCTGGTCGTGGTACTGATGGTCATCGGGGTATTGATTTCTCACTTCCCCGATATGCTGCAACTGGCCGGCCACACAATGGACTGAGCATACACAGCGGCATCTGCAATCATCACTGACTCCCCTCCCCATATCAGCACTCTAATACATGGCCAGATAGAATTTAAATCAATCGTTTGATTTAATTTTCAATCGGAACTATACTTCCTGTTCCACTCAAGATGAGTTGACAGCAATGTCCAATCAACCTGCCGAAAGCCGAAATGACACCAGAACCCGCCTGCTGGAGGCCGCTTTGGAGGCCTTCGGCAGTCGGGATTATGACGGAGTCAGTACCCGGGAAATCGTCGAGATGGCCGGCGCCAACATCTCCGCCATCTCTTACCATTTTGAAAACAAACAGGGCCTCTACCACGCCACAGTAAGCTACCTTTCAGAAACACTCAAAGCGGGTATGGCAGAGCAGCTTGAGTCACTGGAAGCATGGATGAAGCAGGCCACCGCAGAGGATTGCGCCGAAAAAGTCTGTCAATTTCTAGAGCATTATTTTGAACATATACTGCTCGGTGAGGTCGGTAAGCATTCACCGGGCATCATCTTCCGTGAACAGAACCGGCCAACCGAGGCGTTTCAGATTCTGTTCGAAAATCTGCTCGCTCCGATGCACAAAGCCCTGGCCCAACTGGTTGCCAGGTATCGCGGTCAATCTGCAACCGAGCCCCAGGTTCTGTATATGGTCCATACCCTGCTGGGTCAGACCATCATCTTCAGGATCGCTCAGACAACCCTGTTGAAGATTCTCGAACAAAAACAGTACAACCAGGCTGATATCAACGCGATCAAAGAGCAGCTCCGGTGCCAGTGCCGAGCCATACTCGACACACAGACAATCCCCATCCACAGCGAATAACAGGCCTTGAACATCATGTCAGACCATTCATCAATTTGGCGCAAACTCCTGGTCATTCCACCGATCCTGCTCGGTATCGGGATACTGATGGTGATGGTTGGCAATAAACAGCCACCAACCACCAGCGAAGCCGGGGAACCGACCAAGCGGGTACGGGTTGTTGAGGCTCCGCAATTGGCATTGACCCCGGTCGCTGAAGGCTACGGCACCATTCAGCCAGCCAGAGTCTGGTCGGCGGTGGCACAGGTGTCTGGGCGTATCGTGGAACTCCATCCAAGATTGAGGAACGGTGAGATCATCACCAAGGAGACTCTGCTGCTGAAGATCGACCCGGTGGATTATGAACTCAATCTCGCGCAGGTCTCCGCAGAACTGGCTGAGCTGAAGGTTGAAGAGAACAACGTCAAAGCCTCACTCTCGATCGAGCAACGCAGCCTGAAGATCGCAGAGCGGGAACTGCAACGCATCACCAAACTCACCGCAAAAGGGACCGCCTCCCAGAGTGATCTGGATAATGCGGAACGGAACCTGCTGAACAGCCGTAATGCGGTGCAGAATGTAAAAAACAGCCTGGCCCTTATGCCCACCAGACTGAAGGTCCTGGAAGCCAAGAAGCGACAGGCGGAAAGGGATCTGGAGAACACCAGTGTCTACGCACCCTTCAATATGCGGGTCGCCGACATGGGGATCGAAATTGACCAGTTTGTCAGTAAGGGGGGGCTGTTGCTGGCAGGCGACGAGGTTGACCGGGTGGAAGTGGTGGCCCGTTTTCCCATGTCATCCCTGCGCCGCCTTTTCATCGGACGGGACGTCTCTGAATTTGAGATGCTGGGAGGGAATCTGGCCGAAGCGGTGGCCTTCGAACCACTGCTGAGACTCGACCTGGGCACTACCATAGCCGAGTGGCAGGCGGAGTTTGTCCGTTTCAGTGACAAGGTCGATCCGGACACCCGTACCATGGGTGTCGTGGTAGCGGTGGACAGACCCTTCGAAAAGGTCATACCGGGACAACGTCCACCCCTCTCCAAAGGGATGTTCGTGCAGGTGCTGCTGAAGGGTAAGACCCAGGCAGACCGGATTATCCTGCCCCGCTCCACCATCAAGAACGGCGTCGTCTATCTGGCGGACGAGAACAACCGGTTACAGCGACAACCGGTGGAGATTCTCTATAACCAGGGTGATATCAGCGTCATCGGAAAGGGTATCCAAGCCGGACAAAGGGTTGTGATTTCCGACCTGGTACCGGCTGTCAGCGGTATGCTGCTACAGACGGTTCCGGACCAACAGATGGAAGCACTACTGCAGCAACGCGCCCGGGGTCAGCTATGATCAACTGGTTTGCCCGTCATCCCAATGCCGCCAATCTTTTAATGGCAGCGATCATGCTGCTGGGGCTGACCGCCCTGCCCGGCCTGCAGCGTGAAACCCTGCCAGAAATCGAGAACGACGAGGTCGAGGTCAGGGTTATCTACAAAGGGGCCACGGCGGAGGATGTGGAAGACGCCATCTGTCGCCGCCTGGAAGATGCGCTGGAAGGCATCAGCGATCTGGATGAGATGCGTTGTGAAGCCAGTGAAGGGGTTGGCGTGGCGACAGCAAGCATGGTCGAAGGGGCTTTGATGGCGCGCTTTCTCGATGACGTGAAGGCGGAGATCGATGCCCTCGACGATCTGCCTGAGCAGACGGAACCCCCGATCATCAAAGAGCTCGGACGAACCGAAGCGGTCATCTCGGTGGCGATTACCGGCCCGCGGGATCCGGTCGCACTGAAAGCCTATGCGGAGAATCTGAAATCCCAGCTGCTGACCCGGGCCGATCTGGCGGAAGTCACCATCTCCGGTTTCTCCGACCACCATATCCGAATCGAAATCGCTGATTGGCGTCTGCGCCAGTTCGGTCTCTCCGCGCAGGACATCGCCAATGCGGTGCGCCGACACAGCATCAGCACCCCGGCTGGCCGACTGGAGAGCGATCAGGAGGATATTCTGATTCGCTTCGATGATCAGCGTAAACATGCGGATGAGTTCTTCGACCTGCCGGTAATCGCCAGCTCCACCGGCGCTACCATTCGCCTCGGCGACATCGCCGGAATCACTGACCGGTTCGACCGGGATGAGGATAAAATTCTTTTCAACGGTGAGCGGGCGGCTGTCCTGAATATTGCCAAAACCCGCTCTCAGGATATTCTCGAGGTACTCTCAACCGTTGAGGGTTTCGTCGAGCAGGAGAATCTTAATGCACCTCAAGGCATAAAACTGACCCTGACCCAGGACCGCGCCTCAGTAGTTCAGGACCGCCTCAACATGTTGGTGAAAAACGGCATCCAGGGATTGATCATGGTATTCCTGGTGCTGTGGCTGTTTTTCAGTCTGCGTTACAGCTTCTGGGTCACCATGGGGCTGCCGGTCTCTTTTCTTGGCGCACTCTTCGTACTGCCTCTGTTCGATGTCACCATCAATATGATCTCGATGGTCGGTCTGCTGATCGGTATCGGTCTGTTGATGGACGACGCCATTGTGATTGCGGAAAACATCGCCTCACGCATGAGCAAAGGGGACAAGCCCTTACATGCCGCCATCACCGGCGTAAAGCAGGTCCTTCCCGGTATCGCCTCCTCATTCGCCACCACCCTGATGGTATTCGGATCGCTGGCATTCATCTCCGGAGATATCGGCCAGATACTGCGCATCATGCCGATTGTCCTGATCATCGTGATCAGCGTCAGTCTGCTGGAAGCCTTCCTGATTCTGCCACACCACTTGAGCCACTCGCTGGCTCATATGAAAAGTAAAAAGCTCTCCCGCTTCAGACAGGGATTCGAAGCCCGTTTCAGCAGTTTCCGGGATAACTGGTTCGGCCCCCTGGTCGATCGGGCCGTGGACTACCGCTACCTGACCCTCGGCATCGTCTTCATGATGCTGATTCTCTCCATCGCCGTGCCCGCCGGCGGCGCCTTGAAGTTTGTCGGCTTTCCCGACCTGGATGGGGATGTGCTTGAAGCGCGTATTCTGCTGCCCCAAGGTACACCCTTGTCACGAACCGAAAAGGTGGTTGAGCATCTCACCCAGGCCCTGGAGAGAACCAACCAGGCTTTCACTTCGAACCAACCCAATCAGCAATCACTGGTCAGCAATGTCACCGTGATCTACGGGCAGAATCCGGATGCCTATGAATCGGGCCCTCACGTCGCCCGGGTTGTCGCCGACCTGCTCAGCGCCGAAATCAGGAATGCCCCACTCGACGATGTGATCAACAAGTGGCGCGAAGAGACAGGCCAACTGACCGATGTCATCAGCATCAAATTTACCGAGCCGGCCTTTGGTCCTGGTGGACGCCCCATCGACCTGCGATTGATGGGTTATGACCTGGAGCGGTTGAAAAAAGCCTCCAATGAACTGCAAGCCTGGCTCAACGGCTACCAGGGGGTGAACGACCTGAGCGATGATCTTCGCCCGGGGAAACGGGAGTTCCGACTGCATCTCAAGGCCGGCGCCGGTGTCCTGGGTCTGGATGCACAGCAGGTCTCCGATCAGGTCAGAACCGCCTACCAGGGTATGAAGATCGATGAGTTTCAGATCGGCCCGGAGAGTTACGAAGTCAATTTGAGATTGATCGCCAGCGACCGGGTCGATGCGGAGGATCTCTACAACCTGAGCATTGCCGGCAGTGAAGGCAGACTGATCCCCCTCTCAGCGGTTGCTGAGATTGAAGAGGTGCGTGGCTGGGCCAGAATCAACCGGGTCGACAGACAGAGGACTGTCACCGTACAGGGGGATGTGGATCGCAGCCAGGCCAACGCCCAGGAGCTGCTGGCACTGGCCCAGGCGGAGTTCATTCCGGGGCTGCTCGAACGCTATCCGGATATCCATTTCGATATCCAGGGTGAGAGTAAGGAGTCGGCAAAAACCGGCCAGTCCATCGGCCGCAATGTGCTGCTTGGTCTGATCGGGGTCTACATGCTGTTGGCGCTGCAGTTCAAAGGCTATATGGCACCACTGACCGTGATGCTGGTGATCCCCGCCGCGCTGATCGGTGTGATGTTCGGCCACCTCGCCCTGGGTCTCGATCTGACCATGCCCAGCATGGTCGGCATGGCTTCCCTGTTCGGTGTTGTGGTGAACGATTCGATCCTGCTGGTGGTCTTCATCCGGGAGGCATCCGCCAGGGGAATTGCCGTTATGAAAGCGGCCAAAGATGCCGCCAGAGCGCGCTTCCGGCCGATTCTGTTGACCTCGATCAGTACCATCGCCGGACTGACGCCCCTGTTGCTGGAGAAGAGTCTGCAGGCACAGATCCTGATCCCATTGGCCGCAAGCATCGCCTTCGGCTTGACCGCAGCCACCCTGGTAGCCCTGTTCCTGGTACCGGCTGTCTACTGCATCCTCGATGATTTCGATCTTTTGGGTAGACTGCATGATGAATCAGACGAGGAGTTGGAGACGATCAGTGCATCTCAAGACCAAAGCTGAGCATCAGAGACAGATTGATCTGTTCGCAGATATCCCAACACCAGTTGTAGAGAGGATTCTGACAAGCGGTTCTGGCGCCATTTTCTGATCACTCACTACAATGACTTTTAACCAAACAGGTTAGCAGCTCAATCGATCTTAAAACGCCCCACCAGCTGTGAAATCTGCTTGGAGATCGCCTGCATCTCCAAACCGGTCGCTTCGGTCTGGGATGTAGAGCTTTTGTTCTGCTGTGACAACGCCCCGACACTGGCAGTATTCCTTTCGATCTCCAGCGACACCGCCTCCTGCTCCTCGGCCGCACTGGCAATTTCAACATTCATGTCCCGAATGTCTGCAACCACTCTGGTAATCTCTTCCAGTGCAGTTCCCGCCTGAGCCGCCTGCTTGAGTGTCTCCACCGCATCGTCACGACGCCCTTCCATCATACCGGCGGTATTGCGTGCACCCTCCTGCAGGCGCTCGATAATGTCGTTGATCTCACGGGTAGAAGATTGGGTGCGACTGGCCAGGGTTCGGACCTCATCAGCCACCACGGCGAAACCTCTGCCCATTTCACCGGCACGTGCCGCTTCAATGGCGGCATTCAGAGCCAGCAGATTGGTCTGCTCGGCAATTCCCTTGATGACAGAGACCACCACACCAACCTGGGCTGTCTCCTCCTCAAGCGCCTTCATATCGTTACTGGCCTGTTCGACACCCTGGGACAGGGTCTCAATCGCATTCAGTGTCTGATCGACCACCTGACTGCCATGCTTTGCCTGATGATCGGCGTTTTCGGCCGCTGTTGCCGCACTCGCAGCACTCCCTGCGACACTTTTAACAGTGGCTGTCATCTCGGTCATTGCGGTTGCCACCTGTCGCATCGCCTCATCCTGTTGATCAGCAGTCGCCTTTGAAGCCTGTGCGACTTCAGCCAGCTCCGCTGAGAAAGTGTTCATCTGCTGTGATGAGTCTGCAACCTTACGCACCAGGCTCTGGGTTTCCGAGGCAAACTGATTGAAACCGCTTGCCAACCTCTCCAGCTCAACCCCACCTGCCACCGGCAGACGCTGAGTAAGATCTCCATCTCCAGCACCAATCAACTCCAGACCATCAGCAACACGGTTGATACTGCAAATGATGTTACGGCTGATGAGAAAGTTCAGCAGCAATCCAATGGCAAGCGCGATCACCCCCAGGCCGGTACCGGTCATGAAGATTTCCGCTACCTCCGCCTTGACGGCTTGCTGGGTAATCGCGGTACGTTCCGTTTCCGCAATGATCAAAGGTTGCAGACGTTTACGGATATTGCCCCAGCTCTTTTGCACCTTAGCGGTGAACAGCCCTTTTGCCTCATCGCTCCTGCCCTCGTCGATATATTTTATGACTGCCAGGGCATTCGGCAGACATTGCGCCCAGAGTTCTGAGATCTCTTCAATCTTGGCATACCCTGTCGGATCATCCCCATACAGGGCTTTGACGTTATGCAGAGCCTGATCGAACTGCTCTCCAGCTTTGGCCGCAACTTTTGCCGGTGGAACCAGGCTCGGGACCATCACTTTTTTCGCTGAAGCAATAACCGCCTGGGAGCCCTCAGCCTGCATGGTACGCAACAGTTCAATGCGCTTTTGATCCTGTTCAATGAAGCTGGTGAAGTGCTGACTGACCTGATCAGTACCGGTGAGTGTGTAGTAGAGTGCAAAAATAAAGAGTGCTGACGTAAGGCCGGTTACTGCCATCAGTTTTGCACGAATAGAAAGACCAGCGCCGATCATGGCATACCACCTCCAAGTAAAAATAACCATCTTTGACATGTAACTGTCTATGGCTCTCTAACGGCATGCCGGATCATATCTTAAGCATGCCATCTTGCTGTAATGATGGGAAAATTCGAAAAAGATGAGCCAATCATAGTGATTGCAGATCGATGCCCTGGGTATCATCAGATGAGACCGATGAATCAACAGGCAACGGCAGATGCCGGGATAAGGGAACTGCCTGGCGGCCGCTGGATTGCAAAAAAGGCGTGGCAGAGTGATCGATGCCAGCTGGATTGAAATGGAGACGCCTGACGAGGGATGGAGTAGGTCCCCAGAACATCAAGTCAAGGCTGGCGGCAGACCCGGCGACGGCAAGCGAACGCTTGGTCGCCGGGCTATTCCCGATCAGTAGGAAGTGATCTGTGTAAGATCCAACAGTGTGGTCGTATCAGAATCGGCGGAGTGGGTTAAAACCACATTCAGCAGACTATCCAGTCCCAGGGTCACATCCATGGCAACCAGACAGGAGATGTTCGCCTCACCATTGGTAAAGGTGGTCATGCAATTGCGCTGCTGCAACTGGGTAGAGGGTGTGAATTCAACGGCCGCATCCACAGCAAACCTCAAATTACCATCCGTTTGCAGACTCAGTTCAACATCAAAAAGTGTACTTCCACCCAGTGAGACACAAGGCAGGCGCAGGTTACCATTCATGAAATAGGTAGGCCTGCAGGCAGTCGGGATCTGGGACTCCAGCACCGGACCAACACTCAATGAAGCGCTGTCATCCTCATTCGGGATGGCTGAAACGGTGTTGACATTGTAGGTGACCACATCCCCATCCCTGTCCATCACCAAGCCACCCAGTCCTCTACCGGTTGAGACCTGTACCGCGTTGGTGAAGCCAGCAACCTGTTCAGGAACGGAGACGAAATCGGTGATACTGCTTTTCCAGCGACCCCAGGTCCAGACACTGCCATCGGAGAGAACCGCGGCACTTTGCCGATAACCGGCCGAGATGTCGTAGGCACCGCTCAAACCCTGCACCTGGGTCGCGGTATTACTGTTATCGAAGGTGCCATTGCCGAGCTGACCATAGGCATTTTTACCCCAGGCCCAGATGGTACCGTCAGCCTTCAGGGCCAGTGCATGATCGTAACCACCGTCGATCTGCACGATATCGGTCAGACCAGCGATCTGGGTCAGTTCATCGACCAATACCGAGTAGCCCAGCGTCTCGTCATAGACACTCACCTGCTCCCAGGTCCATACAGTGCCGTCGTTTCTTAGTACGTAGGGGCTGTTGAGGGATACGGCAACCGACACAGCATTGTAAACCCCCTTGATCTGCCTCGGCTCGTCATCGTTGAAGACGCTGTTCAGGGCATATTCCCAAAGCGAACCGTCAGCAGCCACTGCCGCCATCGGCCAGGGGCCTGCTGCAACATCCACGATATTGCTGAATGCCCGAATCTGATATGGCTGGTAGCGTGTCATTCGACCGAGAACGTCACCCCAGACCCAGACTGTGCCGTCAGACAGCGCAGCAGCTGTCCATGAGTAGAAGTCATCCATGGAAATGTCGACGATATCGGCGATATCCAATGCTTTGACAGGAATCGTACTATCCTCACCGGTGCTGTTTCCCAGTTCGCCATTTTGGTTGTCACCCCAACCCCAGGCTGTACCGTCCGAGGCACGAACCACGAAACCCACTTCATTGCCACCTTCCAGTAACGGCTTGGCCGCATGGGCCTGACTGAGAATGGATATCGACAGAATGGCCAGAATCCCGCTTGCCACATTTTTCCAAGAGAAGACTTTCACTGAATACCTCTGAGTTTGGCTAATCACAAAAAGACCGTATCTCAAACAACGACCTTCACAACTATCGGAAACTTAACATCGTTTATTGAGTTTTACAGTTCGATTACTTTGTCAGACTGTTAAGTCGGTCAAATTAAGGGCATGTAGGATAAGTCAGATTCATCAGCTTTGAAATCTCGTTACTTAAAATTCTAAATTTTGCCCTGAATCCGATAGAAAAACCCCCTAGCCCCTAGTGTCGATCCGCACTTCCCGAGGCCCGCCAGGCCGTGGCTTATCCGACTTTTTTACTCAGGTATAAACTGTTTCCATGGGGTGCAAAATCCCAAATTTTCTTTCAATTTAAGCGCGATTCCTTTACCCTTGATCTGTTCTAGAAACCGGTTTTCTAGACAAAAAAGGTATAACAACAGCTTACGACGCAGTACGACCGCGCCTCCGCAAAACCAAAAAAACAATAAAGCGTGACAACTTAAGGGCGCCAGGAAACGACCTGCCCCCCCTTATCAGGCCCCAGGTGCTGCACATCGATCAAGATGTAGGTGTAGGCCGCAAAAAGTGGGTGAATGCAATAATGTGGGATCATATTAGAAGTTTGATGGCGGGCTGGAAAAACGCTTTTATCCCTTATCTGCAATGGATCGGCGAACTCAAAGACAAAAAGACGATTCGGGCCGATATCATCGCGGGTATCACTGTTGCCCTGGTGCTGGTCCCCCAATCCATGGCCTACGCACAGCTGGCCGGTCTGCCCGTCTACTACGGTCTCTACGCCTCATTCCTGCCACCGATGATCGCCGCTCTGTTCGGTTCGTCGAGGCAACTCGCCACCGGCCCGGTCGCCGTGGTCTCTCTGATGACCGCCGCCGCACTGGAACCCCTGGCCACTTCTCCGGACACCTATTTCGCCTATGCCATGTTGCTGGCCCTGATGGTCGGTGTCTTTCAGATGTTTCTCGGTCTGTTCAAACTCGGCGTGCTGGTGGACTTTCTCTCCCACCCGGTGGTGGTCGGTTTTACCAATGCCGGTGCTCTGATCATCGCCACCTCACAACTGGGCAAGGTCTTTGGCGTCTTTGCGGAACGGGCTGAGCACCACTATGAGACTGTCTGGAACACGCTGCTGGCTGCGGCCGAGAGCACCCATGCGCCAACCCTGCTGATGGCGCTGATCGCGTTTGGCATCATGTGGGGAGTCAAACGCTTCTATCCGGCGATGCCCGGGGTATTGATCGCTGTGGTGGTAACCACCGTACTGGCCTGGGCTACCGGTTTTGCCGATGCCGGCGGTAAAGTGGTGGGTACTATCCCGGACGGTCTGCCAAGCTTCTCCATACCGACCTTTGAGGTAACCACCATCTGGTCCCTGATTCCGGCGGCGATCACCATCTCCCTGATCGGTTTTATGGAAGCGATCTCCATCGCCAAAGCGATGGCAGCCAGAACCCGCCAGCGCCTCAATGCCAATCAGGAGTTGATCGGACAGGGTCTGTCGAATGTCTTCTCAGGCGTCTTTTCCGGCTACCCGGTATCGGGTTCCTTCTCCCGCTCTGCGGTCAACATCAATGCGGGCGCGATTACCGGATTCTCTTCCATCGTCACCGGTGTGGTGGTGATGATCACCCTGATCTTTTTGACCCCACTGCTCTACCATCTGCCCCAGGCAACCCTGGCTGCGGTAATCATCATGGCGGTCATCAATCTGATCAAGATCGACCCGATCATCCATGCCTGGAAAGCCCAGCCCCACGATGCGGTGGTTTCGGTGGTCACCTTTGTGCTGACCCTGGCATTCGCGCCACATCTCGACAAAGGCATCATCGTCGGTGTACTGCTCTCTCTGGGGCTGTTCCTGTGGCGCACCATGCGTCCCCGTTTCGCTCAGCTCTCCCGCTACAAAGATGGCACCATGCGTGACATCCGGGTGCGTAAGCTGCCGACCAGCCCGCAGATCTCGGTGGTTCGTTTCGATGGCTCGCTCTACTTCGCCAGTGCCGGTTATTTCGAGACCAAGATGCTTGGCGTAGTCGCCGCCAATCCGGAACTGAAATACATCATTCTGGATGGTGAGGGGATCAATCAGATCGATGCGACCGGTGAAGAGGTTCTGCACCATCTCTGGGAGCGACTGCAGGCTCAGGGAATCACCCTGGTGGTCGCCCGCATGAAAAAGCAGTTCATGGATACCATCCGTCGCACCGGCTTGAAAGACAAAATGGGTGAAGAGACCTTCTACTCCCGGATTGGTCTGGCGCTCAATTATGTCTGGGATGAGCTGGGCGACAGCTACGACCGGGATAACTGCCCACTCAGGTCACCGCTCGCCAGCAATCGAGCTTGATTCCTATGAGCATCTTCTGCGAATGGCACCTATACCGAGTGTCATTTTCGCAGGCAGGTCTTCATGCCTAGCCTGACCTACCTTATGCTGACACCCTTTGCCGGTGTCCTGGCGATACTTTTTCTGCCCAGGGGCAGGGTGCACCTGATCCGCTACACGGCCCTGGTTTCCTCTGCAGCGACCCTGCTGCTTGCCTGGTCCTACCTGGGTTCGTTCGATCTGCACCAGCCCGGCTTGCAGTTTGTTCACCAAACCGAGTGGAACACCCGCCTCGGCACCACTTTTACCCTCGGACTGGACGGCTTCTCCTATCCGATGGTGCTGCTCGCCACCCTGTTAAGTGTCGTCGCCCTGCTCGCCTCCAGCGCCATTCGTCAGGGGGTCAAGGGCTACTACATGCTGGTGCTGCTGCTCGAGTCGGCCATGTTGGGTGTGTTCCTGGCCCAGGACTGGTCCCTATTCTATGTATTCTGGGAGTTGACTCTGATCCCCCTGTTCTTCCTGATCGACCGCTGGGGTGGCAGCAATCGTCATGGTGCAGCGCTCAATTTTGTACTCTATACAATGGGTGGATCGGTATTCATGCTGATCAGCATCCTTGTGCTGTTCGATTCTGTTCCAGGTCACAGCTTCGCCATGGATGTAATGACCGAGACAAGTCGATTGTTGCCGCAGCAGACCCAGATATTGATCTTTCTAGGCCTGCTGATCGGTTTTGGGGTGAAAATGCCGATCTTTCCACTCCATGGCTGGTTACCCCTGGCTCACGTGGAGGCGCCCAGTCCGGTATCGATACTGCTCTCGGGGATACTGTTGAAGATGGGCTCCTATGGTCTGCTGCGGGCAGCCAGTATGCTGCCTGATGCTGTGATGGCGCTGCAGGAGGTACTTGCCATACTCGCCTTCATCAGTCTGATCTACGGTGGCTTGCTCGCCTGGCGGCATAGCGATCTGAAAGCGATGATCGCCTACTCCTCAATCAGCCACATGGGGGTGGTGCTGTTGGGCATTGCCGCCCTAAATCTGGCTGGCCTGCACGGTGCGCTGATGCAGATGGTGGCACACGGTCTGGTTGCCGGATCGCTGTTTCTGCTGATCGGTTTGCTCTATGAGAGAACCCACACCCGCAATGTCATGGATTACAGCTCCCTGGTTCGAGTAATGCCCAGATTTGCCTTCTTTACCACTCTGGCCTTTATCGCTGCAGTCTCCCTGCCGGGTACGGCTGGCTTCATCGCAGAACTGAATACCCTTATCGGTGGATTCTCCCGTTGGGGCTGGGCGGCCGCTCTTCTGACTCTAGGCGTACTGCTCAGTGCCGCCTATGCGGTCCGCACGATCAGCCAGCTGTTTACCGGCCCAGTCCGTCCCGGAATGCAAAACGTGGAGGATCTGCGGCCCTCGGAACTGGTCGCAGCCGCGACCCTGGCGATTTTTACTCTACTGCTTGGCTTCCTCCCGGGGCCGGTATTGAATCTGGTCAACGCCTCCGCACTGCAACTCTCTGAACTGTTCAGGATGTGAGGTAGGCTATGCAACAAACCAAATCATCCAGCAAGGACATCCGAGAACAGATCAGAGCGGCAATTGACCATCTCGAACACACACTGCCCAGTCAGGCTCCAATCCGGGATTTCGTGCATCACAATACGCTGCACGGCTATCAGCATCTCCCCTTTCCTGAGGCCCTGGCAACAGCCCGGCACTTGACCGGCGCCCGGGGTTATCTTCCTGCTGAGCGCTATCAGGCATTTCTCCGCCAGGGAAGGATCACCCGGGACGAACTTCGCCACGCAATTGATGAGGAAGCCGCGTTACAGCCTCAACTGCTGCTGGCGGAAACCGATCAATACCAACTCAAGCGCAGCGATGTCTATCTGGCGGCGATGACCATGCCCACCACGATTGTCTCCAGCTGCCAGCTCAACTGGCAGATTGAGGAGAAAGCAGCGCTGCAAAAGCTCAATTCCGAACTACCCGTAACAGCCCGCAGACAGTTATTGGCGGATGCGGAAGCTGCGGGACTGGGCAGTGAGTCAGCAGCAGTTGAGCATCTCTGGCAAGCCTGCCTGTCGGTGCTCAACCTCTCCTACGACCCCACCCACCCGGAAGAGCTATTCGACCTGGCCCCCGAACTGGCTGAAACCTTGCTTCATGATCTGTTGGATGGCAGTGATAACAAGACCAATACTCAAAGCAGCAGCCAGCTGATGGAACATTCAGCCCTTCAGCGACTGGATGAGATGATGGCGCAACTTGGCCAGGGCAAGACCATGCGCGACCTGCTGCTCTCCCTGACCGGTGAGGATCTGCTCGACAACATCAGACCGCAACTGATCCGGGTGCTGGGAAATTTTCTCGACCAGGGGGTATCGAGCTGGCAGGCGGATTTTAGTGAGGGTGGTTTCTACCACTTCTGGCGATCCCAGGCTGCTTCCGACCCGATCTGGCAGTTGTCCGGTATCGAAGGCTGGCAGCAGCACTTTGAGCTGATGGACAACGATCCCCTGGAGACCATCATCAGCGAACTGCAACGGATGGGACTGACACAGGAGCACTGGACTGGCTATCTGGAACGGCTGGCACTCGAACTGCCTGGCTGGTCAGGTATGGTGCTATGGCGGCATAACAATCGGGACTATGAATCCCTCGCCGCACCGGTGGAAATGCTCGACTACCTTGCAGTGCGCCTGGTACTGGAACGCATCCATGCCCACAATCTCTGTGCCCAGCACTTCAATATCGAGTCCAGTCTCGACATGCTGCGCTGGTATTTCCGCCATCAGTATGATGAGTTCACCGTCAGGGAGGCGCTGTTCAACAGCCGGCTTCCGGAGTATCTGGCCAGTCGCGCTCAAAGGGCCATACACGCCCCTGAGCAGGGGGAAGCCCTGGCGAATGCCAAACGCTGGAACCACCTGGCACAGCTGATCTGGACCTGGCGTCTGAGCAGTGGGCAGTCACAAGGCCAGGATCGGCCAACCCTGTGTGACGGCGCCTGGCCCCTGTTCCAGCTTGCTCAGCACCTGGGCTGGTGCGGCAACCAGGTAAGCCAGCTCAGTTTCGATCAGATCGGTATGATTTTCACTGCTCTGGGTGAACTGGATGAGGATCGTCAGGGCTATATCTGGCTGAAAGCCTACGAGAAACACTATCGGGATAATATTCTCAAGGCCCTGGCGCAGAATCATGGTCGTGGAGCCTGGAACAACCGGGAGAGAGCGCCTGCCGCGCAACTGATCTTCTGCATGGATGATCGTGAGGAGGGGATCCGGCGTCACCTGGAAGAGATCTACCCGGAAGTTGAGACCCTGGGCGCTGCTGCCCACTTCAATGTACCTCACAACTGGCAGGGGCTGGATGATACGACCGCTGCCCCACTGGCACCGGTCATCCCGGCACCGGTGATTCCGGTCCATCAGGTATGCGAACAACCGGCGGCGGGGCTGGCTGACCTGGGTGCGAAACACAGAAAACGTAATACGCTGCTCAATCAGGGCCACCAGCGACTTCTGCAGATGACCCGCCAGGGCATTGTGCTGCCGGGTCTGCTTTCAGCTTTGGCCGCACCACTGGCCCTACCGGTTCTGCTCGGTAAGATCCTGTCTCCCGGTCTGTTTGGCCACTTTCAGCAAAAGTTGAAATCCGGCTTTGAAAAGAGTCTGCAGACCCGTATCGATTTCACCGCGCCGAATGAGAGTCCGGAGGCAACGCTGCAGGCGCCACGTCTGGGATTTACCGATGTTGAACAGGCCGACCGGGTGCAGACCCTGCTGAAGGCTACCGGTCTCACCAGTGGCTTCAGCCGCCTTGTGATGATCCTTGGACATGGCTCCAGAAACCAGAACAATCCTCACACCTCCGCCTACAACTGTGGTGCCTGCTCAGGTCGCTTCAGTGGTCCCAATGCCCGTCTGGTCGCGGCCATGGCCAACCGCAGCGAGGTGCGCAAACTGCTGAGTGAACGGGGCATCGAAATCCCAGAGGAGAGCTGGTTCATCGGCGCGGAACACGACACCTGCAGCGATCAGATCATCAGCTATGACCTGGACCTGATACCCAGCTCACTGAAAGCAGCCGCAGGCAAACTTGACCAGGCTCTGATACAGGCGGGTAAGCGGCACGCCCGGGAACGCTGCCGACGCTTCGCCTCCGCGCCACACAAACTGACCGAACAACAGGCAATGGAGCATGTCGCTGGCCGAGCCAACGACTTCTCCCAGGCCCGCCCGGAGCTGGGTCATGCCACGAATGCGTGCGCCTTCATCGGCCGGCGCAGTCTCAGCCGGGGAGCATTTTTCGACCGACGGGCTTTTCTGATCTCCTATGATGCCAGTACCGATCCGGAAGGAGAGGTTCTGGAGCGTCACTTATTGATCAACGGTGCCGTGGGCGCCGGTATCAGCCTCGAGTACTATTTCTCCACGGTGGACAATGAAAACTATGGCAGCGGCTCCAAGGTCACCCATAATGTGACCGGCTTTCTCGGCGTCATGGAGGGCGCCAGTTCAGACCTTCGTACCGGTCTGCCCCGTCAGATGGTCGAGATTCACGAGGCGATGCGGCTGCTCGTCGTGGTAGAAGCCAGTACAGAGATTCTGACCACCATCTACCAGCGCCAACCACCATTGCAGCAACTGGTTGGCAACGACTGGGTACAGCTGGTGGCCATCGATCCGCATAGTGGAGAACTGAAGCTGTTCAATCCCCGCGAGGGATGGCTACCCTGGCAGCCGGCGGATGAGCGCCCCCTGACCAGAGTGGATAGATCGGATGGCTGGTATCTGGGCTCATCAGACGCACTGCCTACCGCGCTGATCAAAACGCCGCTGGAGGATACCACTGATGGTTGAACAGAGTGTATGGATGGTCCCATTCGTCTATTGGCTGGCAGCCGCCTTCATTGCACTTGGCTACATCCTCAACGTCAATCGAGGGGAAGCGGGTGAACAGCTGACCGCCCATATCGCACTATCGGCCGCTGCCATTGCCTTTCTGATGAGTCTGGTTCTGGCCATCATGGGTTTCTGGCAGGGTCCTCCAGGACAGGTCACCCTGGGAGAGTGGTTCAGCAGCGGTGCGATCGGTCTGTGGATCAGTTTCAGTCTGGATAGCATCGGTCTGTCGCTGCTGCCGGTGATCACATTGATCGCCTTGCTGACCCTCAGATTCTCAGTCAACTACCTGCATCGGGAAGCAGGATTTCAGCGCGCCTTTTTACTGCTCAGCCTCTTTTCCGGAGCCATGTCGCTGATCGTCATCGCCGGTAATGCGGTGTTGGCTTTTGTCGGCTGGGAAATTGCCGGTGTCAGCTCCTATTTGTTGATCGGTTATGCGATCGAGCGAACCACAGCCACCCGAAATGCGGTACGGGTATTCGTTACCAACCGTATTGGCGATGCCGGGTTCATTCTCGGTATTGCCCTCTCACTCTACTGGCTGGGTAGTGTGGAGTGGCCGGAGATCGCCCGTCACGGCAGTGATCTGGACACCCTCGCTGCCGGTGTGGTGATTATGGGATTTGTCATCGCAGCATTGGCCAAATCAGCTCAGATCCCTTTCTCCCCATGGATCTCCCGAGCCTTGGAAGGACCGACACCCACCTCGGCTATCTTCTACGGATCATTGATGGTGCATGCGGGCGTAATCCTGATGATTCGCCTCGCTCCATTGCTGCAGCAGGCACCGGCGATCATGGTGATCATCGCCCTGCTGGGACTATTGACCGTGGCCTACGGTTGGCTCTCCGGGCTGAGTCAGACAGACATCAAAAGTTCATTGATGTTCGCCACCACCACCCAGGTGGGTTGGATGTTTTTCTGGTGTGGTATGGGCTGGTTCACTCTGGCGGCCTGGCACCTGGCGCTCCATGCCATCTGGCGGGCTTTCCAGTTTCTCGCCTCCCCTGGCCTGGTCAACCAGATTGACAAGCCCACTCCTGCAGTACCTGTGTGGCTATCCCGCCAACGCTGGCTGCATCGCGCTTCGCTGCAACGTTTCTGGCTCGATCCGCTGGCCGATGTGCTGCTGGTCAGACCGACCAGCTCCCTGGCCAAGGATGTACAGTATTTCGACGAGCAGGTGGTGACCCGCCTGGTCGGCCTGCCGATCTACTCCCGCAGTGTATCCTCGCTGAGCCAGTGGGAAGCGATGCAACAGGAGAAACCGGGAGGCCAGGCGGATGTCAATCAGGCCACAGGGGTGGCCGGTCGACTGATGGCCTGGCTGGCCAACCTGCTCTACTGGTTCGAGTCCCACCTGGTATTGCGGGAGGGCGGAGCCAGTCTGTGGGATTCGATGCGACGTATCGGCACACTGGTGGAGCGGGTTGAACAGTTACTGACTGAGCCCCGCTATCTGATTCTGCTGATCATGGCCACCTTCGCGGTGATTCTCTAGGGGGCCTTATGATCATAGAAACCATCCACTGGTCGACGCAGATCGGCTACCCCATACTCTCACTGCTGCAACTGCTGCCGCTGCTCTCTCTGTTTGCCATCTGGCTGCTGAAGCGCCACCCCCTGCTGCTGCCGGCCGCTGTCACGGCCGCTTCGATTGAACTGCTGCTGGGGATCGATCTTTGGCTCCACTACGACAGCAGTGTCACCAGTATGCAGTTCAGTGAAACCGCACAGCTCTTCTCTGTGCTCAATTACCAGGCAGCGGTAGATGGTCTCTCGGTGGTATTTATCCTGCTGACCGGTCTGTTGACTCTGTTGTTGATACTCTATGCTAAGGTTCGCGAGCTCAAACCTTACAACCACCTCTATATGGCCACTTTCGCGGTACAGGCCTGCCTGATGGGTATGTTCGTTACCCTCAACCTGCTGCTGTTTGTCCTGATCTCGGCAATTCAGATCGGCATCGTGGGTTACATGCTGTGGCGCTGGGGCAACTCCCCGGACAAAGGCATGGCGATGCGACGTTTCTATCAGTTCATGACCATCAGCATTCTTTTGCTGTTGACCGGCACCCTGCTGCTAGGCTGGAACTACGCTGACAGTCACCAGGGGGTTTGGGCTTTCGATCTGATTCAACTGTCCAAGGCGCCAGTCTCCGAGACTTTCCGTTCGGTGGCCTTCTTTCTGCTGTTCTACGGTCTGGCCATCCGTACCCCACTGTTCCCGTTGCATGGTTGGTTACCGCTGGTTGCCGAGCATGGTAATGTGGCTGTCGCCCCTACCCTGCTACTCGGTTTGAAGATTGGCATCTATGGTCTGTTTCGATTCGTATTGCCACTACTGCCTACCGCCGTGATCGAATGGCACAACTATGTGGTCGCCTTCGCCCTGTGCGGCATATTCTACGCCGCCTTCCTCGCCATGATGCAGGATAACCTGAGGCGTCTACTGGCCTATGCGGTGATTTCTCATACCGGAATCCTGATACTCGGGGTCTTCAGCCTGGAGCACGCCGCCTTCATGGGCAGTGTGATCCTATCGCTTACCTTCGGACTCGCTCTGGCCGCCCTGGTTTTCACCACAGGCCTGCTCTATCGTCGCACCCATACCACCCTGCTGCCCAACTTGGGGGGATTGTTCGACAATCTGCCGTTTCTCGGCATCACCTTTCTGGTTGGTGGGCTGGCAATCATCGGTATGCCCGGCACACCGGGATTCGATGCGGTACATCTGATTCTGGAATCGGCAATCCACAAATTCGGCGCCCTGGTGACAATCGCTTCCGCCCTGGGAAATGTGGCAGCCGCCGGCTTTCTGCTATGGGCCTTCCAGCGGGCATTTCTGGCCCCCAGACCCAATGGTGCGCAACCCTTTCAGATCATTGCCATCACCAAAGCGGAAGTGTTTGTGGTCAGCGCCCTGGTGGCCGTGCTGTTGAGTGCCGGCTTCTATATCGAACCCTGGCTGAAACTGATCGATCAACCCCTGTCGGCACTCAGTGCCCTCTACACATCCCATTGAGAAGCGAATCACCATGGGCCGAATCGAAACACTCACCAACCTGCCGCTGCTCTCAACTCTGCTGTTGTTGCCACTGCTCGGCATCGCCATGATCTGGCTGATCCCCCAGGTCAGAGCCAGGATGATCAGCCTGCTCACACTCGGCCTGGCCCTGATCCCGGCCCTCTCTGCACTGCTTCTGCTGGATAGTGCCAGCAGTGATTTCCAGATGCTGGAGACCTACCCCTGGATACCGGCGCTGGATGCCCATTTCAGATTCGGCATCGATGGCTTTTCAGCCCCCTTTCTGCCGCTGACGGTGTTGCTGTTTATCGCCGTGACCCTGGCTTCCTGGAAGCGCATCCAGAACATGCCGCGTATCTACTACAGTCTGCTGCTGATGTTCGCCACCGCCACTCTGGGTGTCTTTATCACGATCGATACCCTGGCCTTTTTCCTGTTTTGGGAACTCACCCTAGCGCCGCTCTATTTTCTCATCAGCCTATGGGGGATCGGACCACACCGGCGCTACGCCGCCACCAAGTACACCCTGTTCATGCTGGCCGGCGGTATCCCCCTGTTGCTGGCTTTCACGGTACTCGCGATCAACCATGCTGAGATCATCGGTGCGACACCCCCGGCCGGGCTATCATTCGACTATCTGACCCTGCTCGACACCCGCCTCCCCCCAGGCATGGAGACCATCGTCTTTGCTTTCCTGCTGATCGGTTTTGCCATCAAGACCCCACTCTTCCCACTCCACACCTGGCTGCCGATCGTAGCCCTGGAGGGGCCGGTACCGATTGCCGCACTGCTGGTCGGTTTGAAACTCGGTGCCTACGGACTGATCCGTTTCGCCATCCCCCTGGCACCCAATGCAGCCCAGGAGTTGCACTGGTTGCTGGCCGGGCTTGGCGTGGTGGGGATACTGTATGGCGCTCTGGCTGCACTCAACCAGACCAATCTGCGGCGTATGCTCGCCTACGCTTCGATGAGCCATGTCGGTCTGGTGGTGTTGGGTGTTGCCGCCTTCAACCAGCAAGGGCTGCAGGGTGCGATGTTTCAGCTCTATAACTTTGTTCTGATTGCCGGCGGACTGTTTCTGCTCACCGGTTATCTGCACCACCGCCTGGGCTCTACCGATCTGATTCATCTCGGCGGTGCGGCCCAATCCATGCCACTGCTGGCCGCCTTCTTTATGTTTCTCGGTCTCGCCTCACTGGGAATACCCGGCACCAGTGGATTCCCTGCTGAGTTTCTGATCCTCATCAGCGCCCTGACCACCCATACGGGTGCAGGGTTGGCGGCCCTGTTCGGCATCATCATCGGAGCCGGCTATCTGCTCAACAGCTATCGACAGAGTTTTTACGGACCGATTACCGACAATCAGGTTCGTATTGCTCAGGATCTGAAACCCAGAGAGCTGCTCACCATGCTGGTGTTTTCCCTGCTGGTGCTGATGTTCGGTCTGTTTCCTGGACAGGTACTGGATTTGACTCAGGCAACCGCAGTTGCATGGTTATCAAGGATGCAGTGATCTGAAAATGTGGCTGGGATGCATCGATCAACATGTATGTGAGCAGCTCCCTTTCCCATCCAGGCAATCACCATCCAAATTTCCAAATGATCAAGTATTGATCAAATCAAACCAGGGCCTGTTAACACTAATCCAATTGGCCGATTGGATTAGTGTTAACAGGCCCTAGCCTTCCTGATACTGTAATAAGCCAAGCAAGAAGAAAGTCGACTGTGTCGCAATGCTATTCGTCGATCTCGACCGCTGTAAGTGTTTCAGTAGCTGTTTTTTGGGGGGAATGAGTTCATGGTGATTCCGGTGGACCTGGATGACCGGGATCAAGCCACTGTAGCGGCCCGGTCTGTCGCAGACAACATCAATTACGAGTTAGCTATTAACCCGGCGACCCAATAGTTTGCTTTCAGCAGCTGGCGGTATCGCCATCTTTGCAAACGATACACTGGAAAGGGATGAAGTGGCAGTCAATGCCGACCATGCCATGTATGAGACAAAAGAGTGCCGGCGGCAGTTTTCTCTTCTGTTCCAATGAGATCAACAAGTGAGTGAAACAGACACAGCAGAGTGAACAAGATCTGCGTATCTCTATCCGGCATCGTCAAATCGTCTCCATCAACACGACCGAGTTGTGCTGGAGCGATCATTGACTGGAACTTGAATTAACCGAATCGGCAATACTTCATGATAACAACCATACCAAAGAGGCTTTCAAACAGCTTAGTAACATCGGCATACCGCAAGCCATCGATGGCGATGTCACCGACTACTCATCAATGGGCTATCTTCACAACCTTCCGCTAAAAGAGATTAAAACCGACCGGACTTTCATGCATCAGATTGAGTGCAACAAAACCGGGCAAGCCATCGTTTCACTCAATCAGGTGGACGGTTACACGTTTGTCGAATACTTAACCAGGCCTATCGGGATCAGTGCTCTTTATTCATCACCTCAAGTGCCCGTGACTGCCAATTCAACACAGCGGATTTCACATGCATCTTCTCAGCCAGCTGCGGATTGCTCTGGCGAATCTCATTGGCAGCGAAATCACACAAAAAATTCGATTTCATCTTTGCCCTGGCCTGATCCACACCCACATCCTGAAACGGCACCGAGGCAAACAGCAGAAAACCATCATCCGGTATCCGGCCTGCCTTCATGTTGCTCTCAATGATACCGGCGGCTTTATGAATTGGATCGGCCAGGCTGGGACTGTATGGACCGATGATCAGCGCAATATTCGGCATATGCAGAAAGTCGAAACCACGACCGATGCAGATCATCCACTCCCGATGCTCGATATTCAGTTCGCGGTCGACCTGCCTGGCCGCTTCGATATGTTCGAGATTGCCAGCAATCAGCGGCAGTAGATCCTCGCACATCTGCTTAGACATATCCGGAAACAGGGCTTCCAGCCGCGGTCTCAGGGTATCCCTTTCGAATGGCTTGATATCGGCCATGTTCAGCAGCTCCCCGTTGCTGCCATGCAGAATCAGGGCGTCCTCGTCGGTCTCGAAACCGCAGACGATGGGATAGACGGTCTGGTGTCCTCCACCAAATACCGCTTCTACCTGACGTTTGATCTCGAAGGTATGGGCCTTCGCCGCCTCCGTATCGTAGTTGAATCCGGCACACCCCCTACTTGGATCACCTTTGGAAAAGTGGTAGGTGATCAGAATCATGGTGTGGCGACCTTCGGAGATTATGTTCTGCACATAGCTGGCCAGTACTTCACCCAGATGGGGCCAGCCCAGATCGAACATGCCGCCCAGATTGCGGAAAGGCTGAATGATGCCTTTCGGGGTGTTGGTGGCAATCGGGATATTGATTCGCCCATCCATACACTTCAGTACCGCAATCGCCGTCGGGTGCTCTGCCAGATAACGGGTACGAGCCAACCAGTTTTCCGGATTGGTGTAGTTACAGGAGTGGTTGTGGGCGTGGTTGAACAACCAGTCAATACGTTCTTCAATCGGTTTATTATGGATATCCATGGTCACCTTCCTGCCGGAATTTTATTATTAGCCGGCGGCCCTACAGATCACTTTACAGTGATTTTCAGCACGCCTTTGGTATAGGCTTGGCTCGCCGAATCAATAGAACGTTGCACCAACTGCACCAGAGAGTCAAATATCTCTCTGCAGAAAACTATTAAGGGATTAAATACTCAACAACAGACAACGGCCGAATGACCTCCTGCTCTTCAAAAACAGAGCGAAATATCACCCGGGTGATCAGAGAGTTGAGGCATTGATTAGCAGTCCGTATAGTGAGCCGAAGAGAGTTTCTCAACGACTTTCAGCCAGATTTCCACATTTTCCCGATCGAAACACTCTGCCATTGGGATGCTAATCCGTGAGAAGATGGCAGCTTCTTATTGAGCAACGAGATATCGACATGAATGAACAAGATTTGATGCATCGCATTAAAGCGCTCTATCCGGATGCGGAAATCAGCGTTGCCGGAGAGAGTTGCAGCTTTGAGGTCAATGTCACCACGCCTGCGTTTGCCGATATGAAAAGCCTGCAGCGCCAACGTTCCATATTAACCCTTTTCAATCAGGAGATTGCCTCCGGGGAACTGCATGCCCTCACCGTACGGGCCAAGACTCCTGATGAAGTGGCCGCCTCATAGAGAGCAAAAAGATCTGCATCAAGTGAAGGGTGATCCCGACTGGTACCAAAATTGCTCAAATGAGTACCACCAAACCAGAGTGAGATACAGTCGTCCCCTATGATTGCAAACCACTCGACAGCAACCCTGGAACTGGTACGCGCCTATCATGAGCGGACCAAACACCACTTCGACCGATACGCTGCCGGCCCGGAATATCTCGACTGGGAGCAACAACCAAATCCATTCAGAGAGTTTGAATCGGCCCCTCTGATCAAACTTCCCCTGGACTTTGAAGAACTGCCCAAAGCGGGTTTCAACACTCTCAACAACCGGCAACCCCAGCTTGCCCTGAAAGATTGGGGATTGACTGAGATCTCCAGTCTGTTGCGCTTCAGCATGGGCCTGGCCGCCTGGAAGGTCTACGGACCTGATCGCTGGTCACTGCGCTGCAATCCCTCCAGCGGCAATCTGCATCCGACAGAAACCTACCTATTGGTCAGTGGCTTGAAGTCGCTGAAGGATGGCGTTTATCACTATGCGCCCTATCCCCACGCCCTGGAACTACGTGCAGAAACCGGATCAGCTTCAGCAAACCAGCCGCAGATCCTGCTGGCCTTCAGCAGCATTGCCTGGCGTGAAGCCTGGAAATATGGCGAACGGGCCTACCGCTATGTGCAGCTCGACATCGGTCATGCAATCGGTGCCCTCGCCTACTCGGCTGCCGCACTGGGAGTTTGCCTGCAACGTCTGCCACTCAGTCGCAGCGAGCTGGCCAGGCTGCTGGGGCTCGACAGGCAGGAGGATTTCAAGGATGCGGAGAATGAATACCCGGATCTGATATTCCGTCTGCGGGAACCGCCGGATCAGCCATCAGACCTGAGTAGTGGTGATGGGATGCAACTCCCCACAGCCAAACAATGGCATGGCACCGCCAATCGACTCAGCCAGCAGCCAAGCCACCAATGGCCACTGATCGATGAGTTGGAACACCCCCTCATGGCGTGCCCACCCTGCCGACAATTACCACTGGCGGAGTCGTTCCCGGAACCCGCCAGGGGACCGGACCAACCGATCCACCAGATCATTCTGCAGCGACGAAGTGCACAGGCCTTCAACGGCAAATCGATCCTGCCATTGAGCCACTTCTATCAGATACTCGACCACTGCCTGCCCCGAGCAACCGAACATCCATGGAAAAGCTGGCCCTACCAGCCCCGAATACATCTGCTGCTGTTTGTCCATCGGGTGGACGGGCTGTCACCCGGTCTCTATCTGTTGCCCCGCTCGCAGCAGGCGCTTCCACTACTGAAACAGAGCCTGGATGAAGATTTCAGCTGGCAGCCTGTTGAGGGTTGTCCAGCCCATATTCTGCTCCATCAGCTGGTCACTACTGAGGTTAAAAAAGCCGCCCGAGCCCTCAGTTGCCATCAGGATATTGCGGCCAGCAGCTTCTTCAGCCTCGGCATGCTGGCGGAGTTCGACACAGCGTTACAGGCGTCAGGGCCGTTAGCCTACCCAGAGCTATTCTGGGAGGCCGGGCTGATCGGTCAGGTGCTCTATCTGCAGGCGGAGGCCCATGGGGTCAGAGGTACCGGCATCGGCTGTTTTTTCGATGATGCGGTTCACCAGGTTGCAGGTATCAAAGAGAGTGGATTGCAAAGCCTCTATCACTTTACCGTTGGCGAAGCTAAACCCGACAACAGGCTGCAGACACTCCCCGCCTACCACCATTTAGGTAGTTAACTGCTATAAGCCAAGAAATCAGAACCCAAGGAGTCAAAAATGTTTATTGTTGCCAACCGAGTTCCGGTCGCCGAGGCCTACGAGGAGATGTTCGAGGCCCGCTTTCAGGCTCGCAGCGGTCAGATCGAAAAACAACCCGGCTTTGTACGGATGCAGGTGTTGAAACCAAGTAAACCGGATACACCCTATATCGTATTGACCAGTTGGCAGGACAAAGCAGCCTTCGAAAACTGGGTCGGTAGCGATGACTTTCGACAGGCCCACGCCAACCCGATGCCGAAAGAGGCCTTCAAAGGTGAGGGCGCCATAGAGATGCATGAAGTGATCATCGAGGCTGAATCTGGCAAAGCCTAGACGGTTCCGGTGGGGAACAATAAAAAGGATTGATAAATACATCGCTTTTAGCTTTAGAATTGACTATGCCATAAGAATGGAACTAACTATACTTATCCGGGCATCTAATAAATTAATGGGAGGATCCAACCGCAATGAAACCCGCTGTAAAAGTCACCATAACCGGCGCTGCTGGACATATCGGATACGCGTTGGCATTTCGAGTCGCTTCAGGCGACATGTTCGGTCAGGACCAACCGGTCATTCTTCGTCTGCTTGAGATCCCCCAGGCGCTCTCCTCGCTCAACGGTGTTGGTATGGAGTTAGAGGATTGTGCCTTTCCCCTGTTGCACGATATCGTCCTCACCGATGATCCAAGTATCGGTTTTCGAGGTACCGATTACGCCATCCTGATTGGCGCAAAACCCCGCAGCAAGGGTATGGAGCGTAAGGATCTGATTACTGAAAACGCCAAGATATTCTCCAATCAGGGTAAGGCGATCAACGATTATGCCTCGCCGGATGTGCGGGTTCTGGTGGTGGGTAATCCGGCCAATACCAATGCATTGATCGCAGCGGCGAATGCACCGGACCTGAAACCCAGCCAGTTTACCGCGATGACCCGTCTGGACCACAATCGGGCCCTGGGACAGCTGGCCAACAAGAGTAATGTTCAGGTGGCCGATATCACCAGAATGACCATTTGGGGCAACCACTCCATGACCCAATATCCGCATATCGACAACTGCCTGATCAACGGCCAGCCGGTATTCGAGCAGGTCAGTCAGGATTGGGCGATCGATCACTTCATTCCCAGGATTCAACGACGCGGTGCGGAAATCATCGAGGCCCGTGGACTCTCCTCAGCGGCCTCTGCGGCTGACGCGGTTGTTGACCATGTGCACGATTGGGCACTGGGTACAAGGGATGATGACTGGGTCAGTATGGCGGTTCACTCCGATGGCAGCTACGGGATTGATGAGGGTGTCGTTTTCTCATTTCCGGTGAAATGTCAAGATGGTGACTACGAGATAGTCCAGGGCCTGGAACTGGATGATTTCAGTAATGCGCGTCTGAAAGCCTCTGAAAAAGAGCTGCTCGAAGAGCGTAAGATCATCGAAGACCTTTTGCCATAACGCGGATACCATCAACCACATCGAGGATGTGACAAGATCACATCCTCGAACTCTCTGGCTGCTACTCGGTCTATTGATTTTTGCATAGCCTTTTTCTGAACCCACAGGTTCACGATAATGCGTAACGGACTCAAACCAGTATCACTATGAGTAAAGCAAGCCAGAACAGGATCTCCTCAGCGACCCACAACGAAGACAAACCGCCGATCACCCGGCTGAGCGCCACAGTCAGGCCGGGCGGCAGCCTGGAAGTACTCTCTCACCTTGAAGTCAGCGACCTGCTGGATACCAGTGCTAAGGGTCTGTATGGACTGTTTCGCCGCTGCGCACTGGCGGTGCTCAATTGTGGCAGCGAAACCGATAACGCAAAGGATATCTTCGACAGCTACCGGGACTTTGGCATCCATCTGATGCAGAGTAACCGGGGAATCCAGCTACGCCTGGAGAATGCACCGGGCAGCGCCTTCGTGGATGGCAGGATGATCCGTGGTATCCAGGAGCATCTGTTTGCCGTACTCAGAGATATCATCTACGTCCACAACGAGATTCAGAACAATCCAGCGTACGATCTGGACGACCCGGTACACATCACCTCGGCGGTATTCCATATCCTGCGAAATGCCCGGGTGTTGCACACCGGCATGGACCCCAATCTGATCGTCTGCTGGGGTGGACACTCTATTGGAAGATCCGAATACGACTACTCCAAAGAGGTAGGCTATCAGCTCGGCCTTAGGGGCTTGAACATCTGCACAGGATGCGGCCCAGGGGCGATGAAAGGCCCGATGAAAGGGGCGGCTCTGGGTCATGCCAAGCAGCGTATCGGCAATGGTCGCTACCTGGGTATCACCGAACCCGGCATCATTGCCTCGGAACCACCGAATCCCATCGTCAATGAACTGGTGATCATGCCGGACATCGAAAAGCGCCTGGAAGCCTTCGTCCGCGCCGGTCATGGGGTAGTGATCTTTCCCGGTGGCGCGGGAACCATGGAAGAGCTGCTCTACCTGCTCGGTATACTGATGCACCACGACAACCGGGAGCACGCCTTTCCGTTGATCCTGACCGGGCCTGCCGAGTGCGCGGACTATTTCGATGAAATCGACCGATTTATCGGAATCGCACTGGGTGATCAGGCGCGCCAATACTATCAGGTCATCATCGATGATTCGGAAGCCGTGGCAAAAGCCATGGCTGAGGACATGGAGCGGGTCAGAAGCTACCGGTACGACGGTAATGACGCCTTCTATTTCAATTGGCAACTGCACATAGAGACAGATCTGCAGCACCCCTTCATCCCAACCCACAAGGCGATGGCCCGCTTGCAGCTGAACCGGCAGCAGCAGGCCCATCTGGCCGCCGCCAACCTGCGCAAAGCCTTTTCAGGCATTGTCGCCGGCAACGTCAAAGAGGACGGCATCCGTGCTGTGGAGCAGCATGGGCCATTCAAGCTGCATGGCGAGCAGCAGGTGGTGGACGCCATGGACCGGCTGCTGATCGCTTTCGCCGAACAGAACAGAATGAAACTACAAGGGGACTACTCACCCTGCTATCATCTTGCCCTGGAGTAAAGGAAAGCTGCTGAGTGTTGCCCTATGATGATAAAACCAACTGTACTGCTTTTTCTGCTCTCGCTGCTGTTCGTCAGCCTGCAGGCGAATGCCAAACCCCATGAGCGGGAGTGGTATGAGCCGGAGAGGGTATTCGGTGGCCAGGTCTATCTGAGAACCGCTGGAAATCCGAACAAACCCGCCGTTGTGATGGTTCACGGTCTTGGGGATGAGGCCTCGACCTGCTGGGAGGATATCCTGCAGCGGCTGAAAAAGGACTATTTCATCTTCACCTTCGATCTGCCGGGGTTTGGCCGCTCGACCAAGCAGAATGCCCTCTACTCACCGGTCAACTACGCCCGGCTGATCCATCAGCTGACCGACAAACATGTGGGCAAACCATTTCATCTGGTTGGTCACTCCATGGGCGGTGCGATCAGCCTGCAGTTCACCCACAGCTACCCGGCAGCGGTGAAGACTCTGACCCTGATCTCTGCCGCCGGCATCCTGCATCGACAGGCCTATACCAAGTATCTGGCTCCACTGGGCGTCGATAAGGTGCTCAATCAGTACAATGTTTTCAATGAGCGCAAGGTCACCGATCTGGCGGGCACCCTGATGAGCGCCCTGGAAAAGCGCTATCCGGTTAACATGGATCTACTCATCAATCTGGAGCCATTCCGCAACAAGGTACTGCGCGGCGACCCGTCTGCCATTGCCGGACTGGCACTGGTGCAGAATGATTTCAGCCGGATTCCGGAGACCGTTCACCAGCCGACCCTGATCGTCTGGGGAGAGCAGGATAAGATCGCCCCCGTGCGCACCGGTTATGTGCTCGAATCGCTGATGCCCGATGCGCGTCTGGAGTTGATTCCAAACGGCGGCCACGTGGCCTTTATCGATCAGCCTGAACTGTTCCACGATATGCTCAGGCCACACCTTAGCCAAAGCACCAAGGCAAAAGCCAAATCAAGTACCAAACAGGCCGCTCCGCCTTTCCGTCAGACGGTGCAGTGCAACAGTGAGTCGGGCCATGTGATCAGCGGACGCATCGGCAGTCTGCTGATACAGAGCTGTGAAGATGTGGTGGTCCAGGATGCGGAAATCAATAACATTGTCATCATCGATTCCAATGTCAGCCTGCGCAACACCCGGGTGATTTCCATGGGTACCGCTCTGAAGACACGCAATTCGAACGTCACGATCACCGGCGGACATCTTGAAGGGGAAGTGGCAATCGAAGCCAATAACAGTCGACTCGACATTGCAGGCACGCAACTGGTGGGACATCAGGCCGCCGTCAAGGCACCGCAGGACTCGACCCTGATCTTTTCGTTGGGACGCATTGACAGTCCACTCTACGACGATCTGGTGATCCATGGCATGAAAGTGGTCGCACCGGGTTCCTACCTGTAGCCCTTGACCATCCCGAGGAGTAACAGGATTGAATGGAATCAACAAAAGTGTCTTGCTATTGATTCTGATGCTGCTGCCCGGCTTGAATCTGATCGCCGAGGGGAACACTGAGAACCCCTCATCACTGATGCCGCAATATGGCAACTGGTGTGGTTTGAATCACCCGACAAACCCCAAAACCGCTGAACCCCCAATCGATATCCTGGATGCGATCTGCAGACAACATGACATCTGTTATCTCATAAGAGGTCACATGGACTGTGAATGCGACAGTGAATTCAATCGGGCCGTTGTGGCGAACAAGGAGAGATTTTCAGCCACTGAAAGATTTGTAGCCGGCACTTTCAGAATCTACTTCAGAGGATCACCCTGCTACGGCGATCAAAGGGAGAAGGTGCCAGCGACGAGAGTGATCACCGGTATTGTTGAAAAAGCAGATACCAGAACCAAACAGGTGATACAGAGATTCAAGGCAGTTACCGAGTAACCAGGAACTGCCAAGCGCTCATCGCTTAATCGCACAGAGTGCCGCTATACGATGAGGATCTCTTGGAACTAGCGAACATTACATCCATTGGTGAGTCGATCATCCGTAGAGCGATATCCTTAGAATTTATCAAACCGTGCACCAGGGCCTGTTTGCACTGATCCAATAGGCCCCAGGGAGGAAGACAGATGAAGTTTGCCTTACTGACGGTAACAGTCCTGTTATCCAGCTGTTCGGAATCAGTGGACGTAGAACTGTTTAATTACCAGGCTTGCCGAAAAGATATGACAGAAGAGTATATCAGCCAGGGGATTGACCCTGTTGCGGCCAATATGAAATCCAAAGCTTATTGTAAGGAACAGCAGGCAGCCAGGCAGCCAGGCAGCCAGGCAGTAACTCAAGGATAAAAACCGCTCTAATGCAACTGAACGGTTTAGCTTGAGTATGATGCAGTGGCGATCGAAATCAAATCCTATCGGCCAATTGTCACTGCACCATACCCATCACTCAGATCAAACTGAACCTGACGATTTAGAACTCGCCAATCATCGCATCCATGGTCGGATCGATCATCCATAAAGCGATATCCTTACCCAGCGCTTTGACACAACGATCCAGAATCTTACAGGTACCCTTGTAGGCACCGAAGAAACCACCGCCGGATGTACGGCGCCCATTGAAACTGCCGATCTTTTTGCCGTTCTCGAACAGCTCACCTTTTACAGCAACAAACTTCGCGCCGCTCCAGGCACCACCGCCGGCTCCAACCACATTGCTGAACTCAACATTCAGCACCCTGCCCTTGGCTTTCTGATTGACCGCACCATCCTTCAGATTGACGGCAGTATCAGTTTCAGCAGCAAAGGTTTTGATGTAGGCAGGCAGTTGGGTATCCAAGTTACACTCTGCCTTAACCTTATCGGGCACATTGGAGTGCTTACCATATTTGATCCGCTTGGTGACACTCACAGCAGGCCCACCAGAGGCAACGCTCACCGCGCTCTGTTTTGTTGCAGTTGCAGCCGGCTTTGTACCACCTGTGGTACCGCCACAGCCACTCATCGCAATAATCAACATGATTCCAATAGATACAACTCGATACATTCGACTCATCCTTTATTTCCTTTTTTAGACATGCTTACGAATCTCTAAGTGTAATCTAGGAATCCCCTGCTTGCAGGGTCATTTCTATGACCAGGAATTCGATCCTCGTCTCTTATCAGAGTTATTGGAATAGTCAGGGTGAATGGTTGCCATCGGTGGTTGGATCTTTCCACCATCTGCCGCAGATCTGAATCAGTAGAAATTGTTCCACACAGTCATGAGCACTCAGCGAAGTGACAAACAGCATGCTGAACCATCGATGAGAAATAACTCGAATTACCCAGACAATGACTAACCCTGATCTTCGATATCGATCCCCATATCCGCAGCCCGCTTTTTCCATAAGCGTCTGGCCAGTTTACGCATATCCTCGATCTTGTCTCCCTCATCGACGATCTCTATCCCGAGCAGAGTCTCGACAATATCCTCAAGTGTGAGAATACCCTCCATACTGCCATACTCATCCACCACCAACATGATATGGCTGCGCTTCTCCATGAAGGTTTCAAAGCTAGCCTGAAGAGAGCTGCTGTTGGGCACGGCAATGATCTCTCTTCGATAGACTGTCAACGGGTTGTCTGAATTGCCCCTTGCATGGGAGAGCAACAGGTCACTGCGCAGCACGAATCCGGTAACATGGTCACGGTTGTCCTTGTAGACGGGAATCCGCGAGAAGCGGCTGCTGTTGTGCTGCTCCAGGTAGTCATCGACCGACATATCCTCATCCAGTGAAAAGACCACTGTTCGCGGGGTCATGACATCACTCACCCGGGTCTCCCTTAACAGCAGCAGGTTTTTCAGGATCAGGGATTCATGTTGTTCCAGCTTACCCTCGTCGGCACCCGCCTGAGCCATGGCGGCAAACTCATCCCTTCTGAACTGTCCATGACTGTGGCCGCCGGAAAGCAGCCTGGTCAAAATCGCCGACATCCAGATAAAAGGATAGAGAATCCAGATCAGGAACTGCAGCACATAGGCGGTGATCGGCGCCAGTTGGCGCCAGTAGTGAGCACCGAGAGTCTTCGGAATGATCTCGGAGAAAATCAGGATCATCAGGGTCAGTACCGCTGAGGCAACACCCACATAGGCGTTGCCGAATACCGCAGCAGCCTGGGCACCGGCGCCGGCGGCACCAATGGTATGGGCGGTGGTATTGAGGGTCAGAATCGCAGCCAGGGGATCATTGATGTTCTGCTTCATCTTGCGCAGTAGATAGGAGGCATTGTGTCCCTCCTTCTCCAACACCGAGATATAGGGATGAGTGACACTCAGAATCACCGCCTCGGCTACCGAGCAGAGAAAGGAAAAACCCAAGGCTATGGAGACATAGACGATCAGTAAAACCATACAGACACCATCGTTTGGTTGGATATTGAATGCAGGTTATACCGTGATCCGCCGGGGAATTCACTAGGCAACTTATGAATCAACCCGGGCCGAATCGACTAACGATTACAAAAAACACCAACTTAAGTCGCCTGATGATCAAGCACCACAATGCCGTCTTCATCCGCATAGAGCCACTCACCGGGTTTGAAACTTACCCCGGCGAAATAGACCTCACCGCCCACTTCTCCGACACCTTTTTTTACACTTTTTCGTGGATTGGTGGCGAGTGCCATAACCCCCAGAGGCATCTCACCGATTTCAGCCGCATCCCGAATACAGCCATTCATGATGATCCCGGCCCATCCATTGTCCACCGCCATCTGCGCCAGGATGTCACCCAACATGGCACAACGAAGCGAGCCGCCGGCATCCACAACCAATATCCTGCCCTGCCCTGCCTGGTCCAACTGTTCCCGCACCAACGAATTGTCTTCGAAGCACTTCAGGGTTGCGATGGGGCCGCTGAAGGCATGTTGTCCCCCATAGTGGCGAAATCCGGGATAGCAGATCTGTAACGACTCTTCATGTATGTCATATAGATCGGCTGTCTTCAGGGTGCTTTCACTGGTAGTCATCTCCACTCTCCAATCTGTTTCTTCTTTTGTTATATCAAGTTATAGCACTTACTCATGTCCAGTAACGCCAGCCCGGCCACCCTTTCCGGAAAGAAAAAAAAGCCGTGCCAGGAGGCACGGCCGAAGGGCAGAAAACTGGGTAGCAGCTGTGTGATTCAGCGGTTGAAGGGATCACTCAACCGCCGAATCACACGCTGGAGAGACTACATGCTTGCCGCGCTGTCGAATTGCTCTTCTTCAGTGGAACCGGTCAAAGCGGTCACGGAGGAGGCGCCACCCTGAATCACGGTGGTGACATCATCGAAGTAGCCAGCGCCGACTTCCTGCTGGTGAGAAACAAAGGTATAGCCTTTGTCGCGGGCTGCGAATTCAGGCTCCTGAACCTTCTCAACGTAGTGCTTCATGCCTTCACCGCGGGCGTAGTCATAGGCCAGGTCGAACATGTTGAACCACATGTTGTGGATACCCGCCAGGGTAATGAACTGATATTTGTAACCCATGTCAGCCAGCTCATCCTGGAATTTAGCGATGGTGCTGTCATCCAGGTTCTTCTTCCAGTTGAAAGAAGGTGAGCAGTTATAGGCCAGCAGCTTGTTTGGATTCTCAGCCAATACCGCCTGAGCGAATTCACGAGCAAAACCCAGGTCCGGAGTACCGGTTTCACACCACACCAGATCCGCATAAGGTGCATAGGCAAGTCCGCGGGAGATGGCCTGTTCCAGACCGTTCTTGACCCGATAGAAGCCCTCGGCGGTACGCTCACCGGTGAGGAACGGCTGATCGTTGGCGTCCACATCGGAGGTCAACAGATTGGCTGCCTCGGAATCGGTTCTGGCCAGTACCAGGGTGGGCACGCCCATCACATCCGCTGCCAGACGGGCGGCGATCAGTTTCTGCACCGCTTCCTGAGTCGGTACCAGTACCTTGCCACCCATGTGACCACACTTCTTTACCGCCGCCAGCTGATCTTCATAGTGAACACCGGCAGCACCGGCAGCGATCATGTTTTTCATCAGTTCGAAGGCGTTGAGTACGCCACCGAAACCGGCTTCCGCATCGGCCACGATGGGAAGGAAATAGTCCACGTGACCTTCATCACCGGGGTTGATATCTCTTGACCACTGGATCTCGTCAGCACGCTTGAAGGCACTGTTGATACGACGCACCATGGTGGGTACCGAGTCATAGGCGTAGAGAGACTGGTCTGGATACATGGTTTCGGAAGTATTACCGTCGGCGGCAACCTGCCAACCCGACAGATAGATCGCCTCGATACCGGCCTTTGCCTGCTGCATCGCCTGACCACCGGTGATCGCGCCCATGCAGTTCACGTAGCCTTTCTTGGCATCGCCGCGAACCAGGTCCCAAAGTTTTTCGGCACCTTTCTTTGCATAGGTGTATTCGGGTTGAACCGAGCCGCGCAGACGGACTACGTCCTCAGCGCTGTAACCGCGTTTGACGTCTGTCCAACGGGGATTTTCTGCCCAATCCTTGTTCAACGCTTCGATCTGTTCTTTACGTGTCATTTGTGTCATCTCCAGTCATGTCTCAATTTTGTTTTGGTGGTATCGCTACGACCAATCAAGTTAGTTGCTCGTAAGCCGGTAAGGTGAGGAACTCCTCAAACTCATCGTTGGCAACGATCTGTTTCAACAGCTCAGCTGCCTGTTCAAAGTTGCCCGACTCATAGGCCAACTCTCCGAACTCCTGTCTGATCTCATGAAGTTCGTCCTTAACGGCCTGTTCGAAAATCTGATAGGTGACCTTGCGGCCATCACTCAGAACACCTTTCGGATAGCGGATCCACTGCCAGATCTGGGATCTGGCGATTTCGGCAGTAGCCGCGTCTTCCATCAGGTGGTGAATCGGTACTGCACCGCGGCCACCGATCCAGGCGGCGGTATAGCGCAATGCGGCACTGACATTGTTGAGTAATCCGGCTTCGGTGATTTCACCTTCAGGCACCGCCAGCAGATCAGCTGCTTTGACCGAGAGTGACTCATCGATGCGATCGAGCTGATTGGCCTCAGGCATGTGGTGGTTGAAAACTTCCATCGCCACAGGAACCAGTCCCGGATGCGCCACCCAGGTACCGTCATGGCCATCTGTCGCTTCCCGCTCCTTATCCTGTCTGACCTTCTCTTTGGCCGCTGCATCCGCTTGTGGATCGTCGCGAATCGGGATCTGTGCCGCCATACCGCCCATCGCATGGGCGCCACGACGATGACAGGTATTGATCAGCAGCTTTGAATAGGATCTGAGGAAAGGCACGGTCATGGTGACCTGGCTGCGGTCCGGCAGGACGAATTCCGGATTGGCGTGAAAACGTTTGATGAAGCTGAAGATGTAGTCCCAACGGCCACAGTTGAGACCGCAGATGTAGTCTCTCAACTCGTAGAGGATCTCATCCATCTCGAAAACCGCAGTGATGGTTTCGATCAGTACGGTACAGCGAATGGTGCCCTGGTCGAGACCGAGCTCCTGCTCTGCCCAGGCGAACACATCACGCCAGAGCCGAGCCTCCAGGTAGCTCTCCATTTTCGGCAGGTAGAAATAGGGGCCACTGCCCATCTCCAGCAGGGTTTTGGCGTTATGGAACAGATAGAGCCCGAAATCGAAAAAGGCGCCACTGATCCGTCGGCCGTCCACACTCATGTGTTTCTCTTCCAGATGCCAGCCACGGGGACGTACAATCAGGGTGGCGAGCTCATCACCGAGCTGGTACTGCTTGCCTTCCGGACTGGTGAAACTGAGTGTGCGGTTGACCGCCTCACGCAGGTTGATCTGCCCTTCGACAGTGGTGCTCCAGTGAGGCGAGTGGGCATCCTCGAGGTCCGCCATAAAACATTTTGCCCCGGAATTGAGGGCGTTGATCAGCATCTTGCGATCAACCGGACCGGTAATCTCCACCCGTCGATCCTGCAGATCCTTTGGCGCCGGACGAACCGTCCATTCAGACTGCCGGATTCCGCTGGTCCCTTCCAGAAAATCGGGGAGTTGACCCTGGTTGAGCAGTTGCTGGCGTTGTGAACGGCTCTTCAGCAGCTCACGTCTGGTTTCGCCAAACAGACGCTCCAGCTCAGCAACGAAGTGAAGTGCCTCCGGTGACAGTATCTCCTGATACTCCGACTTCATCTCGCCGGTGATTCTGACCTCTTGTGCCTGATGCCAGAGGGTCGATGTGGTACTAGACATAATTTTCAATCTCCTCATATTCTTCGCCGCGCACTTGCTTGGTGCGGTCGTAACGGCTGAAAAATCGCACTGCCATTCTCTGAGGCGTGTTCGACTTTTTGTGCACTGCGTTAAAGCATAGTGAAAAGGTCAACATTATTTTCAAAAAAATCTCAATAGTTAGCTTTGACAAAAAAAATAGTGCACCGCAATAAAAATCTGCTAAACCTTACCTAAACGCTCAGATATAACGACCAAACGAAAAAACGACGCACCAAAACAATGCAGAACCAGCCCCAACAGATCGCTCGCTCGATCCTGACCGGATTCGAGAGACACTTCTCCTTCTTTCAGGAGATCAGCAGCGCTGCCCGTCAACGCTTTGAACATGCGGACTGGCAGGCTGTGCGTGAGGCGTCGGCGAAGCGCATCAGCTTCTATGACATGCGTGTCAAAGAGGCGATCGAACGACTCAAGTCGAGCTTTGACATTGAGGTACTGGATGAGGGGCTGTGGCAGGATGTAAAACAGATCTACGGCAAACTGCTGCGTACTCACAGCCGTCCTGAACTGGCTGAAACTTTCTATAATTCAGTATTTTGCAGGCTCTTTGACAGACGTTACTACGATAACGACAAGATCTTCATTGAATCTCAGGTGGATCGTCAGGGCCTCTCCGAACGCTACCAGGTCTATATGTCGTTCCACCTGGACGAGGGGAATCTGCAGGGCTGCATCTGGGACATGCTCTCCGCCTTCTACTTCTCCCTGCCCTACGAGGACATCGACAGGGATTGCAAACTGCTGGCCGAGTCGCTGATCGAGCAGGCCGGATTCGACAACCTCCCGCAAGATCTGCGCTTCGATATCCTCGAATCACCCTTCTACCGCAACAAGGCGGCCTATCTGATCGGCAGAATGGTCTATGGGGATAGAATCCGTCCGTTCATCATCCCGCTGATCAACAATGAAGAGGGAGCCCTGTTCGTCGATGCCCTGCTGATCCGCAGCCGACATGTGGAAGCCCTGTTCAGCTTTGCCCGGGCCTACTTCATGGCCAAAACCCCGGTCCCCACCGCCACGGTCGCTTTTCTGAAAAGCATCATGCCCGATAAAACCCTCTCTGAGCTCTATATGAGCATTGGGCTGCACAAACAGGCGAAGAATGAGTTCTACCGGGATCTGCTCAACCATCTCGACGACAGCGAGGATAAATTCATCCTTGCCGCCGGCACACCCGGACTTGTGATGCAGGTCTTTACCCTGCCATCCTTTCCCTATGTATTCAAAGTGATACGTGACCAATTTCCACCCCAGAAAGAGGTTACCCACAAACTGATCAAAGAGCGCTATTTTCAGGTCAAGAAACATGACCGTATCGGCCGTATGGCGGACACCCTCGACTTTGCCGAAGTGGCCCTGCCAATCGATCGGTTTGAACCGAAATTACTCGAGGAGTTGCAGAACACCATCGCCGATCAACTCGAAATCGACGATGACAAACTGGTGATCAAGCATCTCTATATCGAGCGCCGCATGAAACCTCTCAATCTCTATCTGGAAGAGACCGATGAAGAGATGGCGCGAAAGATCCTCGATGACTGGGGACTGGCGCTGAAACAGCTGATGGGCGTGAACATCTTCCCCGGCGACCTGTTGTTCAAAAATTTTGGGGTCAATGACCAGGGGAAAGTGGTGTTCTACGACTATGATGAGATCTGTTATCTCAGTGAATGTAACTTCCGCAGAATCCCGCCGCCAAGAAGCTCTCTCGATCTGTTCAGAGATGAGCCCTGGTACAGTGTCAATCCCAATGACATATTTCCTGAAGAGTTCATCACTTTCATCAGCACGGATCCAAAAATCCGTAAAATGCTGATGGAATTGCATCCGGATCTGTTTCACATCAGCAGTTGGCAGAATGCCCAGGAGAGCCTGGCAGCCGGTAGACAGGCGGATGTCTTCCCCTATCCTCAGAAGTTGAGGTTTTCCCGCAAACTCCAGAGTAGCGAGCGATCGGGTCAACTGCTAGCGGCGGCTGCAGTTTAATGCATCGATCGGTAACCGACTGAGGATTGGAGCCAGCAAAAGCTGGTTCATCCGGCGCATCTGCAGATTGAGTTGTCAATCCCGACTGGAGTGCTCCATCAGTTCATTCAACAGCAGCAACAACTCATCCCGATGGGATTCAAATGTCTCGATTTCACTCAAGAAATCCTTCACCTCGACACCGATCTTTTGATTGACAAGCTGCTCGGCCGAGTCATGAATCGATTCGTGAATTGAAATGATCTTTTGCAACATTGGAGAATCGGCCAATCGGGTATTGGCTTGCCCATCCAGCCATTGACCAAATCGGCACTGATGTCTATCCAAAACCGGTGGAGCCAGCTTCTCACCTTGCGCATACTGCAACAGGTGAGCGATCCAGGCCCGATGTTCTACCGCAGCAAACAGCAAGGGTTGATCGTCCCGGCTGAGTCGGACTGTCTCACTCCAAAGCTGATCTGGTTGCCAATCGCTTAGCCACTGCAGAACCTCCTCCGATGGCATGGGTCGGGCGATTGCGTATCCCTGCCCATACTGACATCCCAGTTTCAGCAGCATCTCACCATGCGCCAGGGTTTCAACCCCTTCGGCGATGGCGTTGCGACTGAAGGCGGATGCCAGACCAAGCACCCCTTCCAGTATTGCAAGGTCATCCGGGTCATCCAGCATATCCCGCACAAAACTCTGATCGATCTTGAGCAACCCGGCTGGTAATCGCTTCAGATAGGTCAGAGAGGAGTAACCGGTACCAAAATCATCCAGCGCAAAACCAACACCCAGGTTACGACAATCACGTATGATTTCCGAGACCTGATCGATCTCATCCAGAGCACTGGTCTCCAACACCTCGAGTTCCAGGTCGCCGGGCTCTACATTGGGATGTTTTGCCAGCAGATAACGCAGTCGGGTGACAAAATTGGGTTGTTGCAGATGCATGGCATCGATGTTCACACTGACCTGCAAAGGTACCCCGGCCCGTCGCCACTCAGCGATCTGTGCGAGTGCGGTATCCAGCACCCACTCCCCCAGCTCGACCGAAAACGGATGCTGCTCAATGACAGACATGAAAGCACCGGGTAACAGCAATCCTCGTTGTGGATGCTGCCAGCGAATCAGTGCCTCCATACCCAAAACGCTACCGCTCTGCATATTCACCTTGGGTTGATAGTAGAGCACCATCTCACCACTTTTCAGGGCAATGCGAATCCGTTCCAGGCTCTCATGATAGCCCCGCACCGTCCGGTCGTGTTCAGCGTCGAAGATATGGTAGCGATTCTTGCCTGCCTGCTTGGCCTGATACATGGCCTGGTCCGCCTGTCGCAGCAGTTGATCCGCATCCAGCAGTTCTGCCTGAGGAAAGAAGGTCACGCCAAGACTGGCGGAGACTTTCAGCTCCATACCTTTGATGTGTATCGGTTCCGCTGCCGATGCCATCAAGCGCTCAATAATATTGACACTCGCGGCATGATCCACAAGGTCCATCAACACCGCGACAAACTCATCCCCACCCAGGCGAGACAGGGTATCCCCTTCACGTAAGGCGTGTTTCATGCGTTCCGCAAGCTGAATCAGAAACAGATCCCCCACATCGTGACCATACGCATCATTGATCTGCTTGAAGCCATCCAGGTCCAGATAGACGATACCCACCAGTGTGTTGCGCCGTTGTGCCTGAAGCATCGCCTGATAGAGCCGATCAGCCAACAAAACCCGGTTCGGCAGACCGGTCAGCACATCGTAGTGGGCAATCCGCTCCAGTTTTCTCTGCTGCTCTTTGAGTGGTGTGATGTCGGAGAAGAGTCCCACATAGTATTTGAGGCTGCCCTGCTCATCATAGACATTGCTGATGGTCAGCATTTCAGCGTAGACCTCACCATTCTTTCGCCGGTTCCAGATCTCTCCCGACCAGTGACCGTGCTTCAGCAACTCCTGCCACATGCCTGCGTAGAAGGCCGTGTCGTGACGCCCGGAAGCCAACAACCTGGGATTCTTGCCCAGCACCTCCTCGCGACTGTAATCGGTGATTCGACTGAAAGCACTGTTGACATCCAGAATAGTGCCGTCAGGACCGGTGATCATGATCCCCTCACGGGCTGAGGCGAAAACGCTGGCGGCCTGACGCAATTGGTCTTCACTCTTTCGACGCTCAGTAATATCGTGTCCAATGCCAAGGATTCCAATCAGATTCCCCTGCTCGTCATACATCGGTGTCTTGGTGGTCTCCAGCAGTTCACGATGAGTGTCTGCAAATGTGACCCACTCTTCATACACCTTCGGACCACCCTGTTCGATAACTCTCTGATCACGCTCTCGATAGGAGTCCGCCTTTTCCGCCGGCATGAAATCCGCATCCGCCTTGCCCAGAATTTCATCCTCTGAAGCACCAAAATATCCCTCAAACCTTGGATTACAGGCCAGATAGGTTCCATCAGGATCTTTCAACCAGATCAGATCGGGCAAGGTCTGTATCAGTACTTTGAGAAAACCGCTCTGGCGCAGCAGTTTCGTCTCGAGTTGTTTCTGCTGCACCAGCTCCTGCATCAGTCGCAATGTGTTGCTGGAGAGAATCCCGTAGCTGGAGAGGATGATATCGATCATCTTGCGGGTAAACCCACTCATCTCTTCGAGCGCATAGTGCTTGGCCTCTTCCAGCGCAAGGCCTTGGCGCAGGCCCAGGATGATATAGGAGAGATGTCGATCGGACTCGAGTATGTGGGAGGCCAGCCAGCGAACCAGAAATTCCAGGGTCTTTTCAGCAACCTGATGTTTGGAGCCCAGATCTGACTGATTGATCAAAGCCTGCAACTGATCGATAAAAGCCTGATGGGATTCCCGATGAGACGCCTCCAGTGATTCATCCGGCAGATATTTTCGCCAGATGGCCTCTTCTGTCTCGAAGTGATAGACCGTGTACTCCAACAGCCCATCGAATACCTTGCTGAGGTCGATCTGCTCCGATTCGAACGCAAACTGGGATGCCAGCTCATTCAACATCCGCACCAATTGACGGTGCTGCTCATCGACCGTGGGAAGACCAGTATTGAAATTATCGTCCCAGGGAAAGATGTCGATACGTTTCATTGCACAGGATCGCTTTTAGTGTTTTATCTAACGGGCACAACATCACCCAGTGATCAGCGATCCTGCTGTTACAGCTCCGAAATTCTGATGCGGCTGAAGCCCTTAGCTTCTTTTGATGATATACCATGGTAGCTATCGGACAAGGCTATTTCATGCCTGACTCCGGAATCCACGGTGATTTGAGAAAACAGTGAATTCAGAATCTTGAAATCAGTGGATTTGGTATTCGATCAGATTGCCTATTGGGCACCCTTGCCAAGCAGCACCACTTCTATGGTTTGCAAGAGGATAACGAAGTCGAGCATGGTGCTGGCATTTTTAACATAGTAGAGATCGTACTCAAGCTTTCGCTTGGCGTCCTCTTCAGACGCACCATAGGGATAGAGCATCTGCGCCCAGCCGGTCAGGCCTGGTTTGACCCAATGACGTTGAGGATAGTAAGGAATGTCATTCGACAGCTGCATGACGAATTCCGGCCGCTCCGGTCGTGGTCCGACCAGGCTCATATCCCCATTCAGAATGTTGTAGATCTGCGGTAACTCATCCAGCCGGGTTTTACGCAGGAAACCACCCAGCTTGGTAATGCGGGCGTCATTTTTGGTCGCCCACCTGGCCACACCATCCGCCTCGGCATCGGTACGCATACTGCGGAATTTGTAGACTTTGAACAGTTTGCCGTTCTTGCCGACACGAACCTGACTGTAGAGAATCGGATCCCGGCCCGCTGATTCGATCAGACTTGCGATGGTGACCAGAACCATCAGTGGTGCGGCAAACACAAAAATAATAATGCCCACTGACATATCGAAGGCTTTTTTGATCGCCCGGTTCAAGGCCCTCTGACGGTAGCCGTCGGTGTAGAGCATCCAGCTGGGATAGAGCAGATCGATATTGATGATCGAGAGCTCTTTTTCAAAGAAGGTCAGCAGATCGAGTATCCTGACTCCCTTGATCTTGCACTCAAGTAACTCGTGGTTTGGCAGTTTCTTGCGTCGATCATCCACTGCCACCACAATCTCATCCACTGCCAGACGGTTGGATATCTCCAGCAGTGATTGGTCCTTGATGATCTGCCTGTCCTTGTCGATCAGTTCAATCCTGTCACCGAGATTGACATAGGCCACTACCACGATACCCAGTGTATCTTTGTTTCTAACCGACTCCTCGATGCGATCCGCATTGATTCCCACACCCAGAACCAGCACTCGGCGCTTCAGAATCTTATCGGAAGTCACCCGAACGAAAATCGTCCGCGCCAGCAGAATACCCAGCAGTGACAGGGCCAAACCGTAACTGAGTACCGATTGGCCATGATCGACGAACACGGGAGCGACAGCCAATAACAGCAGCATGGCCACACCACCGACCAGAAAGGCCAGGATGATCCGTAACAGAAAACCTGATGAGGTAGCCATCGAGCCTTTCTGGTAGAGACCCAGGGCGGTCATTGCGGAAAACATCACCAGTGCGAAAATCACTGGCATGTTGCTCTCCAGATGGGAGACTGTCTCGTTGATGACTTGGTGGAACAGCAGAATGGCGCCATGCATCGAGGAGACAAATATCAATACCTCCGCAACGGCCAGCAGTACGACGGCCTTAGAGATATAGATTCCAAAAAGCTTGATCATGGCTTAGCTATTGCTATCTCTCGATGGTACTAACAGACGTCATCCAATTTACATCAGAAATCCAATCCGTCGAATTTTACATTATCCTTGCGTTGACAGACCAGGGGCTGTTAATCCGCCAAGCATAACAATTTCTGCACAAGAATGCTGTTGTTGTGTGGAATTTTTACTATCGAGGGGTATCGCCCCGGTAGGCATAGTAGTCCTGCTTGGATTTGAGCACGAATGCCACATTGGCTTCACCATCAATCTCGGGGACTGCCTGTAAGGTGATTGGTGCTTCCAGTGCGCAGTCTTCTGCTTCGACTGTGTTGTCTCCATCCCAGATCAGTATTGAGTAGATCGAACGATCCTCCAGATTGTAGCTGGCTTCGGCATACACCTCTTCACCAACCACGGAGAGGAGTATTTTGGCATGGTTGAATTCAGGACTGAGATTCCTGGTATTCAGGAGCGGCGTGAGAAACTGTCTCTCTCCACTGTCAGTATCATGCATCGCCCAGACCAGAATCGGATTCTGTTTCAGATCATCCAGAGTATACTCTTCGAGCATGTAGGGATTACCAAACTCAGGCATAGAAACCTCTCCTCGTTGCAATCAAGGGATAATAGCCCGAATTCACAATCAGTGCTGCCAGGGCGTATTGGATTCGTGTTAACAGCCCCTAAAACAGACAACCCGCTCAGAGAGCGGGCTGGCTGTTGCAATGGGCTGACTACGCCGCCACCTTAGCGGGGCCTGTTCAGCCGTTCAATCTCTCCTGAATCGCATTCACTACCGCCTCACTGGAGGTAGCGCTGACGGTCAACAGCATCTCTTCATTGCTGTAGTATCCGACCAGCGGTGCGGTCTTTTCCTGATAGACGTCGAGACGGTTTGAGATCGCCTCTTCCGTTTCGTCATCCCGCTGAACCACATTACCACCGCATTTGTCGCAGACACCCTCGACCTTGGTCGGCATGCTTTTGACATTGTAGATGGCACCGCACGCTTCACAGGTTCTGCGGGTGGTCAGGCGATCCAGGATCACCTCTCTGGGCACATCGATCTCCACCGCGAAGTCGAGATCCACACCGATCTTTTTCAGCAGTTCACCCAGCGCCTCAGCCTGAGGAATGGTGCGGGGAAAACCGTCCAACAGAAATCCCTTCTCACAATCCGGTTCCTGCAGGCGCTGTTCCATGATGCCCATGATCAGATCATCGGGCACCAGGTCACCGGCCTTCATAAAGGCTTCGGCCTGTTTGCCAAGTTCTGTGCCGGCCTGGACCGCACCACGTAGGATGTCACCGGTGGAAATCTGAACTGAACCGTCCAGCTTGGTCAATTCCTTGGCAACCGTGCCCTTGCCCGCACCGGGCGCACCTAAAAGTATCAGCTTCATAATATGATCGCTCCTGAAAGTTGTCTTTCTAAAATCGTGTTTTTCTTGTTAAGGCCGGCACAAAAATACCCGATAACGGGATCGTTACACTCTGCCTATGGTCAAAACCGGCGCTATTATACGTGACAAGAACCCGGCAGTCCTGCAGGATAGGCCAGCAACTCAGGCAGAACTTGAGGTACCAAGTTATTTTCAAGCAAAAAGAAAAACTTACTGTGGCTTTTTCAGCTTCACTCTTATTGCTTAACAGCTGCTCGAGCTCGCCCCCGAAAAACACCGCTGACGCCTGCCATATCTTTGAGGAGAAAAGTGACTGGTACGAAGCCTCCCAATCGTCGTTTGAAAAATGGGGCGTACCGATTCATCTGCAACTGGCGTTCATCCATCAGGAGTCCAGGTTCAGGCACGATGCCAAGCCGCCGAGGGAGAAGCTGTTCTGGTTCATCCCCTGGTTTCGTAAATCCTCCGCCTATGGTTATGCCCAGGTCAAAGACTCCACCTGGGACTGGTACCGGGAGAAGACGGGTAACCGCTGGGCAGACCGGGATGACTACGAGGATGCGGTGGATTTCATCGGCTGGTATGTGAAAACCACCCACAGCAAACTCGGTATCTCGAAATGGGACCCGTACCGACAGTACCTGGCCTACCATGAGGGGCACGGCGGTTACGCAAAAGGCAGTTACAAGAAAAAACCCTGGCTGACCAAGGTCGCCCGCCGGGTCGAGAGTAATGCAAAACGCTATCGTCAACAGATTGCCAGTTGCCGCAGCAGACTTGAAAACGGCTCGGGATGGTGGCCCTTTTGAGTCAACGGCGCCACTCACCGTCCCAATCGCCAGCAGACTCAGACCGACAACCGGAATGGTTACCTGAAAAACCGCTGAAAGATACTATAACACCACTTTTTTCAGGTTAAATTTCAGCCCACCCCGCCGATACTTTTTCTGATAGGCCAGCATGGTTGAAATCCTATGCCTTGGGTATAGAGTTGAGTGTAGGGATTGGTGTCAATCAATCAGAGCACTTATGTACTCATTAATTTTTTGAATGCTAATGAAGTATTTAGATATATTAATACTTTCTATTTAACCCATTCCATAGACCAATACTAACCCCAACATTAAACTATGTAAGGTTTCTAAAGGGTTTCAGTTAGGTTTCACAGGCATGACATCGGGTATTGGAAATGGATATTGAGATCGCACTTAACGTCACGACCGCTATCCTTTTTATGGGCATTCTTGGCCTGCTACTCTCTTCCATGCTGGTATTTGCCAACAAAAAACTCTGGGTATTCGAAGACCCACGAATCGATGACCTGGAAGGCATGTTGCCCGCCACCAATTGTGGTGCCTGTGGCAGTGCCGGATGCCGTCCCTTCGCCGAGGCACTGATCTCCGGCGAGGTCACTCCCGCTCAATGTACCGTCAGCAACGCCGAAGCGATCGAGGAGATCGCCGACTACCTGGGCGTGGAGAGTGGTGATGTGGCGAAACGGGTAGCCCGTCTTGCCTGCGCCGGTGGCAATCATGTCGCCCGTATGCGCGCCCATTATAAAGGTCTCGAGAGCTGCCGTGCAGCCGCCGTCGTCTCCGGCGGCCCGAAGAGCTGTACCTGGGGCTGTATCGGTCTGGCCGATTGCGCGGATGTGTGTGAGTTCGATGCGATCACCATGGACCACAACGGATTACCCATCGTGGACAACGCAAAATGCACCGCTTGTGGCGATTGCGTCGATATCTGTCCCAAGGATCTGTTCTCAATTCAGGACGCTGCCCATCGCTTGTGGGTGGCCTGTAAAAATCTGCAACATGGTGACACTGCAGAAGACGATTGCGAAGTCGCCTGCACCGCCTGTGAAAGATGTGTCAAAGACTCCCCGGAAGGATTGATTAGTATTCAAGACAATTTGGCTGTAATCGACTATAACAAGATTAGTTTAGCCTCCCCTATAGCTACTGAGCGTTGCCCGACCGGGGCAATTGTATGGCTTGATGAATCCCTGGGAGTCATCAAAGGGCAACAAGCCAAGCGCATAGTACGTAAAGAAGCACTGCCTTTCTGATGTTGGCAGTCAAAACCTTAAGCCTATGCTTTCTGTTTCCTCTATATAGATATACATCGACATAGCGGTAGAAAGTAAATTGCAAACCTAGCAAAGAGAAGTTTCCATGTTCGGTAAGAAAGAAGAGAAGAGCTTCAAATACCCTGGTATCCGTATGGCAATGGACGGTAACGGGGCAGTCATTATGTGTGAGAGGGAAGCCTCTGACGCCGCTGGTGCATATCCCATCACCCCATCCACCCAAATGGGTGAATATTGGGCCGAAGAGACCGCCAAAGGGCATGTCAATGTTTCCGATCGGTCACTGATCTTTATCGAACCGGAGTCGGAGCACGCGGCTGCAGCGGTTACCGCCGGCATGTCCATGACAGGCTTGCGTGCCACCAACTTCTCCTCTGCCCAGGGTATTGCATTCATGCATGAATCCCTCTATGCGGCAGTGGGCAAACGCCTCCCCTATGTGCTGAACATCGGCTGTCGCGCGATTACCAAGGCCTCACTCAACGTTCACTGCGGCCATGACGATTTCCACTGTATCGACGATACCGGCTTTTTCCAGGTCTTCGCCAACAACGCTCAAGGTGCCGCCGACCTGAACCTGATCGGCCGCAAGATCGCCGAGCTTTCGCTGACTCCGGCGGCGGTTGCCCAGGACGGCTTTCTGACCACCCATCTGATCGAACCCCTGCAGGTGCCTGAACGGGAGCTGATCGCTGAGTATCTGGGTCGTCCGGATGATGAGATCGAATGCCCCACCCCGGCACAGAAGCTGCTGTTCGGTGAGACCCGTCGCCGGGTACCGGCGATCTGGGATGTGGACAATCCCATGCTCTCAGGCTCGGTGCAGAACCAGGATGCCTATATGCAGACTACCGCTGCACAGAGGCCCTATTTCTTCCAACACATTCCTGAAATCACTGACAAGGCGATGGATGAGTTCTATGAACTCACCGGGCGTCGTTACAACCGCATCGGCACCTATAACACTGAGAAAGCCGACTACTTGATCGTCGGCATGGGTTCGATGATCGTTCAGGCCCATGGCCTGGCCGACTATCTGGAAAAGACCCGCAAACTGAAGGTCGGCGTGGTCGACATCACCATGTTCCGCCCCTTCCCGGGTGACCAGCTGGGTCAGATCCTGAAGGGTAAAAAGGGTGTCTGCGTACTGGAGCGTACCGACCAGCCGCTTGCGGAAGACCTGCCCCTGATGCGTGAAGTCCGCTCGGTGGTCTCCAAATGTATTGAAAACGGTCAGGCAAAAGCCGGCAAACTGGCACTGCCCTACGCAAAGTATGACTGCTACAGCAGCTTTGCCGATGCCCCTCACCTCTACTCCGGCGCCTATGGGCTGGGTTCCCGTGACCTGCAGCCTGAGGCACTGATCGCAGCGGTAGAGAATATGCTGCCTGACGGCAGCCAGCGCAAGTTCTTCTACCTGGGTATCGATTTCGTGCGCGATGCGGACACACCCAAGCAGGAGATCCATATCCAGAAACTGCTCGAAGCCTATCCGAACATCGGCGAGATGGCGTTGCGCGGTTCGGAAAATCCGAATCTGATGCCGGAAGGCTCGATTACCGTAAGAATGCATTCGGTTGGCGGCTGGGGTGCCATCACCACCGGTAAGAACCTGGTCATGACCCTCTATGATCTGCTCGGTTACGAGATCAAAGCGAATCCGAAATATGGTTCCGAGAAGAAGGGTCAGCCCACCACCTACTACCTCTCTGCGGCACCGACACCGATTCCGCTGAACTGCGAGTATCACTATGTGGATGTGGTCTTGAGCCCGGACGCAAACGTGTTCGGTCACTCCAATCCACTGGCCGGTCTGAAACAGGGAGGCACCCTGATCATCCAGTCGGACCTGGGTTCGGCGGATGAGGTATGGGAATCCTTCCCCCGCTGGATGCAGCAGCAGATCATCGACAACGAGATCCACGTCTTCTATGTGGACGGTTTCAAGATCGCCAAAGAGGAGGCCTCCGACGCCGAACTGCAACTGCGTATGCAGGGTAACGCCTTCCAGGGCGCCTTCTTTGCCGGCTCTCCGCTGATGGAGATGGCGGGACTGGACGAGAAGAAACTGTTCGGCGCCATCGAGAGTCAACTTGTCGCCAAATTCGGCAGCAAGGGTCGCCGGGTGGTTGAAGACAACCTGCGGGTTGTACGCCGCGGTTTCGATGAGATCCACGAGATCACAAACAAAGTCATCGGCAGCAGCGCTCAACTGCCGGTGAAGAAAGAGATCGGCATGCCGGTGATGCTCAAGCAACTGCCTGAAGCGGACGGCGGCATCTCCGATGTACACCGTTTCTGGGAACAGACCGGCAGTTTCTACGCCTCCGGTAAGGGCAATGAGAATCTGGCCGATCCTTACCAGGCTCTGTCACTGATGCCAGCCTCAACCGGTGTCTTCCGTGACATGACCCAGATCCGTTTCGACTATCCGAAATGGGTTGCGGAAAACTGTACCGCCTGTGGCGACTGCTACACCATCTGTCCCGACAGCGCGATCCCCGGCCTGGTCAACAAGGTCAGCGATGTATTCGCCACCGCGATCAACCGCATCGAAACCGCTGGCCGTCCGACCCAATACCTGCGTAAAGAGAGCCGCAACGTGGAGAAACGTCTGCGTGCACTGCTCGAAGAGGCCGGCGAAGCGGCCAATGTGCGGACTGTCCTGGATCAGGCGGTACTCGAGACCATAGCGGCCGCCGAGATTGAAGAGGATGCACGGGCTACCCTGGAAGAGGAGTTCGGTCTATTCCTGCAGGCGATGGGTGAGTTCGATTTCTCCATCACCAAGCCCTACTGGAACAACATGGAGAAGAAGAGCAAGAACAGTGGTGGTCTCTTCTCCATTACCGTCAACCCATACACCTGTAAGGGCTGTATGGAGTGTGTCACCATCTGTGAAGACGACGCATTGGTCGCCACCCATCAGGACGAAGCCGCAATTACGCGTATGCGTGACGACTGGAATTTCTGGCTCGACCTGCCAACCAGCGATCCTTCCTTCAATCGCATCGACGACCTGGACGAAAAGATCGGCGCACTGCAGACCCTGCTGATGGACAAGGAGAACTACAACTCCCTCTCCTGTGGCGACGGCGCCTGCCTGGGCTGTGGTGAAAAGACCATCATCCATCTGTTCACCTCAACCGTCACTGCACTGATGCAGCCACGGGTCAAACAGCAGATCGAAAAGATCGACAAGCTGATCGAACAGCTGGAGCAGCACATCCGTCTGAAACTGGCCGAAGGTGTGGATCTGAGCAGCTCGAAAGCGATTTCGGAAGCGATGTCCGGCAGTGAAGAGAGTGATCTGACCCTCTCCGGGCTGAGCGAGAATCTGGACAGCGACCACGAGAAGACGGTCATCGATCGCGAATGGCTGCAGTCCGCGACCCAGTTGCTGGATGAACTGAGAGACCTGAAGTGGCGTTACACCGAGGGTGAGACCAACAACGGTCGCGCCGAGATGGGTATTGTCAACGCCACCGGTTGTACCTCTGTGTGGGGCTCCACCTACCCCTTCAACCCCTATCCGTTCCCCTGGGCCAGCCATCTATTCCAGGACAGCCCATCGGTCGCCATGGGTCTTTTCGAAGGCCACATGCGTAAGATGGCAAACGGCTTCGCCACCATTCGTAAAGCGGAACTGGAGCTGGCCGGCAAGTACAATGCGATCGAGCATGGCGCCTTCTTCCAGCAGTTCAACTGGAAGCAGTTCAGCGAAGAGGAGTGGTTGCTCTGTCCACCGGTGGTATCGGTCGGTGGTGACGGTGCGATGTATGACATCGGCTTCCAGAACCTCTCCCGTGCCCTCGCCTCCGGCATGCCGGTGAAAGTCCTGGTTCTCGATACCCAGGTCTACTCGAACACCGGTGGCCAGGCCTGTACCTCCGGCTACATCGGCCAGGTTGCGGATATGAGTCCCTACGGTAAAGCCTGGAAAGGTAAGGAAGAGATTCGCAAAGAGGTCTCGCTGATCGGTATCGCCCATCGCACGACCTACGTCCTGCAGGGCACCATCAGTAACACCACCCACCTGCTGGAAGGTTACATCGATGGCCTGAACAGCCGCCGTCCGGCACTGTTCAACATCTATGCGGTCTGTCCTCCGGAGCATGGTGTGGGTGACGACATTGCATTCAGACAGTCGAAAATGGCTGTGGAGTCGAGAGCCTATCCATTGATGAAGTACGACCCGGATGCGGGTGAGACCATCGAGGAATGTATCGATCTGGATGGCAACCCTTCACTGGACGATGACTGGCCTACCTATACCATCGACTACCAGGATGACAAGGGTGAAGCGTGTAAACTGGAAGTACCCATGACCTTCGCCGATTTTGCCGTCACCGAAGGGCGTTTCCGCAAGCAGTTCCGCATGGCGCCTCCTGAGACCTGGAACGATGAGATGGTCCCCATGCATGAGTTCCTGGAGATGGATGAAGATGACCGGGAAGGCAAATTCCCTTACATCTGGGGTGTGGATCGCAAGAACCGCCTGATGCGTATCATCTGTGCGCAGGAGATTGCCAAATCCTGTGAAGAGCGCCGACAGTTCTGGCGTCAGCTGAAAGGTGTCGCCGGTGAGATGAACAAAGTGGATGTGGATGCCCTGGTCGATCAGGCCAAGGTCGATATGGCCAACCGCCTCAGTTCCACCCTGCTCTCCATGGCAGCCAGCGGTAACGCGGACGCCCTGGCAGGTTCCATCTCTGCCAATGGCAGCAATGGCGCGGCCGCTGCGGCAGGAGGTAACGGCGCTGCCGCAGCGGATTACGAACCGGTATGGATCGAAACCCCGGAATGTACAGCCTGTGATGAGTGTATCGAGATCAATCCGAAAATTTTCGCCTACAACGACGAAAAGAAAGCGATTATCAACGATCCAAAGGGTGGTCAGTTCAAGGATATCGTGAAGGCTGCCGAGAAGTGCACGGCGGCCTGTATCCATCCGGGAACACCTTGGAACGCTACTGAAAAAGACCTGGAAAAGTTCGTCAAACGTGCAGCGAAATTTCAGTAAACCCACGGCGACCATCCGGCACAGCCAGGATGGTCGATTTGGCTAACAGTGTGCGGAGCTTCGGCTCCGCCTGTTAAATCTCGATTCTGCAATTGGTGGCTACGATCCGGCGCATGGATCCTGTTATGGCAAACCCGATAATGGATTTCCCACAACACCGTGTTCAATTGCGAACTCAAGGTTAAACGAGATCAGAGAGACTATGGGATTGTTCAACCTGCTGTTTGGGCAGAAAGGCTTTACACACGGCATCCATCCACCCTATCACAAGGATACGGCGGATAAACCGATCCGCCGTCTTCCCTTCCCCCCGCAACTGGTGTTGCCGCTGGACCAGCATATCGGCAAACCGGCGATACCTCTGGTTGTCAAAGGCCAGGAGGTGGTTCGGGGTGAACCGATTGCCAAAGCGGACGGAAACTTTTCGGTCCCTCTGCATGCCCCGGCGACTGGCCGAATCGCCGGTATCGAACTGATGCCGACTCCGAAGGGCCCGAAGACCAATGCGATCCTCATCGATGTCTATGAAGGCTCGACTCAGGAGGTGCTTTGGGAACAGCCGCGGGAGATGAGTGAACTCTCCCCGCAAGAGATCATCCAGGCAATCCAGGACAGCGGCATGGTGGGACTTGGCGGCGCCGCCTTCCCCTCCCATATGAAGCTCTCGATACCTCCAGACAAACAGGTCGATACCCTGATCGTCAACGGTTGCGAATGTGAGCCCTACCTGACCTGTGACCACAGGATCATGCTGGAACACCCCAAAGCTCTGTTGCGTGGCATTCGTTACGCGATGCGCGCCACCGGTACGGAAAAGGCGATCATCGGTATCGAAGACAATAAAATGGACGCGGTGGAGCTGCTTAAGAGCCATCTATCCAAAGGCAGCCCGGTGGAGGTCAAAGCGGTAGAGACCAAGTACCCTCAAGGCTCTGAAAAGATGCTGATCAAATCGGCTCTCGATCGGGAGGTACCCACAGGCGGTCTGCCCGCCGATGTGGGCGTAGTGGTCAACAATGTGGGCACCCTGGCCGGTCTGGGGGATCTGTTGCCCAAAGGACGGGGGTTGATCGAACGGGTGATCACCGTCGCAGGGCCCGGCATCGCCAAGCCGGCCAACTACCTGGTGCCACTGGGTACCCCGATCCGATATATTCTCGATTATGTGGGTTATGAGGGTGCTCGTACTGAGTTTATACTGGGTGGTCCGATGATGGGGCCTGCCGTCTCCGCGCTGGATACCCCGATTACCAAGGGCACCTCCGGACTGCTGGTCCTGAACGAACCCTCCATCGAGGAAGAGAGCCACAAAATCTGGCCCTGTATCCGTTGTGCCCGTTGTGTCAGTGCCTGCCCCATGCATCTCAATCCCTCGATGCTTGGACAACTGGCAGCGAAGCGTAAATATGAGGAGATGGCTGAAGAGTATCACCTGACCGACTGTTTCGAGTGTGGCTGCTGCTCCTATGTCTGCCCCTCGAATATTCCCCTGGTGCAGTATTTTCGGATCGCCAAAGCGATCAACCGGGAACAGGCTGCCTAACCCTCCGGCCTATGTTGTATAGCTGAAAAACAAACATGAGTAAAAAACCCACCATTGAACTGCGTACCTCACCTCATGCCCATGCCGGGGAGGATGTGGTCGTCATCATGCGCAATGTGGTCTACGCCCTGCTACCGATCTGTGCATTCACTGTCTGGCAATTCGGTATCAGCGCACTGGCACTGCTGGTGGTCGTCACCCTGACCTGCCTGTTGAGTGAGCGTATGTTCAATGCGCTGAGCGGTAAGCCCAGTTCCCTGGGAGACTGGTCCGCCACCATCACCGGCCTGTTGCTGGCGATGACCCTGCCGCCGGGTTTCCCCCTCTGGATGGGTGCGGTTGCCGCTTTCGTCGGTGTCGCGCTGGGCAAGGCGATGTTCGGTGGACTGGGCATGAATGCCATGAATCCCGCACTGATCGGGCGTGCCTTTGTTCAAGCCGCCTTTCCGGTTGCCATCACCACCTGGACACCGGCCTTTTTCGATGGTCGCTTCAGCCAGTTCATCCCCACCACACTGACGCCCCCATTCCTACAACCCCCCGCTGTGGGCGACTGGGTCTCGGAAGTCACCGTGGATGCCTTTTCCGGTGCCACCCCGCTGGCGCTGCAGAAATTCGAAGGTGTCGTGACCGACCACATGGATATGCTGCTCGGTACCACTGCCGGTTCCGCCGGCGAAACCTCCGCGCTGCTGATTCTGGCCGGAGGTCTCTATCTGGCGGCAAGACGGATGCTCGATTGGCGCATTCCGGTGCTGGTCCTGCTCAGCGCCGCAGTGACTGCCGGTATCTTCTACATGATCGATCCGGCCAAATATCCGGACCCACTGTTCGTGGTACTCTCCGGCGGCCTGATGCTCGGCGCCTGGTTCATGGCCAGTGACATGGTCGGTTCACCGGTTACCCCACTCGGGGTGGTGATCTATGCCGTGATGATTGGCGTTATCACCGTGATCATCCGACTCTTCGGCGGTCTGACCGAAGGGGTGATGTATGCCATCCTGCTGGGCAATGCGGCCACACCGTTGATTGATCAGATCACCCAACCCAGGGTATTCGGCGAGCAGAGGGCAGGCAAATGAGTACACCGGAAGCTCAAGCCATCCAACCGTCCACGCCGACGGGCCCGATGATTCGCACCCTGATGGGAATCGCCATGTTGTCGGGTTTTCTGGTGGTACTCACCTACCAGCTGACCAAACCGATTATCGCGGAAAACCAGCGGCGCGCCATCGAGACCGCGGTATTTCAGGTGATCCCGGGTGCGGTTGCCCGACGTGATTTCCTGGTCACTGAATCTGCGGTGACGCCAGTCAGCCCGGATGGTCCCACTGAGGGGGTACTGGTCTACGCGGGTTACGATCAACAGGGCAACCTGAAAGGTGTTGCCGCCAAGGCCGGCGCTCAGGGCTATGCGGATATGATTCACCTGCTGTATGGCTACGATCCCGATTGTGAATGCGTCCGTGGGATCAAAGTGCTCAAGCTGGCAGAAACCCCGGGGCTGGGTGACAAAATCATCACCGATGCCAACTTTGTCGCCAACTTTGATGCACTGGAGGCAAAGCTGAATGCGGCCGGCGACGCACTGGCCAATGAGATTGTCACCGTCAAAGCGGGCACCAAACAGAACCCTTGGGAGATTGATGCAATATCCGGTGCGACCATCTCCGCAAAAGCGGTGGGCAAGGCGCTGAATCAATCCACTCAGCAATTACTGCCCCAGTTGATGCCACACATTGATGTGATACGCAATGCGCCACCGCCGCCAAGCGAACCTGAAACACCGGACAACGGGACGCAGTGAAGAATGCCTGATTTAATTGATCATGCGCAAAGTAAGACCGAGTCCGATTGATTGACAATAACTGAATTGAACTAACTGATAACCATGGCGAAAAAACAAGACAACACCATCACCTGGGACACCTTCAGTGAAGGTTTGTGGCGTGAGAATCCTGTGTTTGTCATGCTGCTGGGCATGTGCCCGGTACTGGCAGTGACCAACTCGGCAATCAATGCCCTGGCGATGGGTATTGCGACACTTTTCGTACTGCTCGCCTCAGGCACTTTGATCTCGCTGCTGCGCAACAGCATTCCGAAGCAGGTGCGCATCGCCACCTACATCGTCATCATCGCCACCTTCGTCACCATTGTCGACTACACCATCCAGGCGATCTCCCTGGATCTCTACAATGCACTGGGCGCATTCATCCAGCTGATCGTAGCCAACTGCATGATACTGGGCCGGGCCGAGGCCTACTCTTCCAGGAATCCGCCTTTGAAGTCGATCGTCAACGCCACCGGCATGGGACTGGGCTTTACCCTGGCCCTGCTCTGCCTTGGCGTGGTGCGCGAGATCCTTGGTGCCGGCAGCTTGTTCGGCATCGATCTGTTCGGCCCCAGATTCGAACCCTGGGTGGTGATGGTGCTGCCCGCCGGCGGCTTTCTGGTACTGGGTGCCTGGCTGCTGCTGTTCGAGTGGCTGAAGCAGCGCAAATCCGAGACTGAACTGAATCCGGCGGCAGAATCATGAACGACAGAATCGATCAGATGAAATTGGTTCAGATCCCTGCAGGCGGTTGCAGCCCGCTCTCCTCAAACATCATTAAGTGACCACGATGGCGACAGAAACCCTAAGCTTTATCTTTCTCAACGCGGTACTGGCAAACAACTTTGTACTTGCCCTGTTTCTCGGCCTGTGCCCGTTCCTCGGTGTCTCGGGAAAGATCAATACCGCCGTACCAATGGGCCTGGCAACCCTGTTCGTAATGCTGGTCAGTTCAGTCTGTGCGTTTCTGATCAATGAGGTGCTGGTCGCCTTTGAGATTGAATTCCTGCGCCTGATCGCCTATATCGCGGTGATCGCCAGTGCCGTACAATTGGTGGAGATGACTCTGAAAAAATTCAGCCCTGCCCTGTTTCGCTCATTGGGCATCTTTCTGCCGTTGATCACCACCAACTGTGCGATCCTTGGTCTGGCCCTGTTCCAGACATTCAAGGAGTACAGTTTCCTGCAATCCCTGGTCTATGCACTGGGCGCCGGAGTCGGTTTTATCCTGGCGATCCTGCTGATGGCCGGTCTGCGCGAGAAGCTTGAGCTTTCGACCATGCCGAGCATCACCCAGGGTGCCGCCGTGAGTCTGATGCTGGGTGGTCTGCTTTCACTCTCGTTCATGGGCTTTGCCGGACTTGGAGGTTGATACGATGCTCGACTATCTCATCGCCATGACCGTGATACCGATTCTGTTGTTGGGCTGGTTGATCGTCCAGTCCATCACCCGACGCTTTTCTAAACTGCATCCTGAGTTTGGTCCTCATAAGGAAGAGGGCACAGGCTGTGGTAAAAGCTGTCTGTGCAGCGGAAACAGCTGCCAACGTCAAGGAGACCACCTCAGAGGTTAAAACAATGACTGATCCATCCAATCAATCCACAAGCCGAGGGCAAGCGGTGAATGAACAAATAATCTGGTTTGAAAACCTGAAAATGCATGATGTCGATCAGGTCGGCGGTAAGAACGCATCTCTTGGTGAGATGATCAGCGGTCTTGCCGATGCCGGCGTCTCCGTTCCCGGTGGCTTTGCCACCACAGCCCATGCCTATCGTGAGTTTCTGCAACACAACCGCCTTGCGGAGCGAATCGACCCGCTGTTGCAGCAGCTCGATGTGAGCGATGTCACGGCACTGGCGGAAGCGGGCAAGACAGTGCGTGAATGGGTGGTCGAAGCCGAGTTTCCGGAAGAGCTGGAGAATGCTGTCACCGCGGCCTACAAGAAGCTGGTGGGTGATGCAGAGGAGGTTCCCTCTGTCGCGGTGCGCTCCTCAGCGACGGCTGAAGACCTGCCCGACGCCTCCTTTGCCGGACAGCAGGAGACCTTTCTCAACGTACAGGGTCTGGATGACGTAATGATCGCGATCAAAGAGGTATTCGCCTCTCTGTACAACGATCGAGCCATCTCCTATCGCGTTCACCAGGGATTCGCCCATGAGGATGTGGCACTCTCTGCAGGCATCCAACGGATGGTGCGCTCCGACGTCGGCTCAGCCGGGGTCATGTTCACCCTCGACACCGAATCCGGTTTCAAGGATGCGGTATTCATCACCAGCTCCTACGGCCTGGGTGAGACCGTGGTACAGGGTGCCGTCAATCCCGATGAATTCTATGTGCACAAAGGCAATGTGGAAGCCGGCAGACCCGCTATTCTGCGCCGCAACCTGGGCAGCAAGGCGATCAAGATGGTCTATGGCCAGGAAGGTGAGGAGCGGGTCAAGACGGTCGATGTGGAACCACAGGATCAAACCAGTTTCTCCCTCACCAGCGAGCAGGTCGAGAGCCTGGCCCAGATGGCGATCACCATCGAGAAACACTACCAGCGTCCGATGGACATCGAATGGGGTCTGGACGGTACCGACGGCCAGCTCTACATCCTGCAGGCACGTCCGGAAACTGTAGAGAGCCGGGTCGACACCGCCTCCGTCGAGCGTTTCAAGTTGGAACAGAGAGACGGCAAAGTGCTGGCTCAGGGTCGCGCCATCGGACAGCGTATCGGCAGCGGCGTCGCCAAGGTGATTGCGGATGCCAGTGAGATGGCCAAAGTGGAAGCCGGTGATGTGCTGGTTACCGATATGACCGATCCTGACTGGGAGCCGGTAATGAAAAAAGCGTCGGCGATCGTCACCAACCGGGGCGGTCGCACCTGCCATGCGGCGATCATCGCCCGCGAGCTGGGCATCCCCGCGGTGGTCGGCTGTCATGATGCGACGGAGAAGCTCCAGGAAGGCCAGGAGGTGACGGTCTCCTGTGCGGAAGGGGATGACGGCTTCATCTATGAGGGTCTGCTGAAATATTCGGTCACCCAGGGTGATGTCACCAGTCTGCCGGAAGCACCGGCCAAGATCATGATGAATGTGGCCAATCCGAGCCGCGCCTTCGCCTTCAGCCGAATTCCCAATGGGGGTATCGGTCTGGCCCGGCTGGAGTTCATCATCAACACCACCATCGGTGTCCATCCGCGCGCACTGATGGAGTTCGACAAACTGCCTGAGGATATCAAGGCGGCCGCACAGAGCCATATGAACGGCTATGACGATCCGGTGGGGTTCTATGTGGAGAAGCTGGTGGAAGGCATCTCTACCCTGGCAGCCGCATTCGAGGGCAAGCCGGTCATCGTGCGCATGTCCGACTTCAAATCGAATGAGTACGCAAACCTGATCGGCGGCAAGCTCTATGAGCCCTCCGAAGAGAATCCGATGATCGGTTTCCGTGGTGCTTCGCGCTATATCTCCGAGAGCTTCAGATCCTGCTTTGAGCTGGAGTGCCGCGCCCTGAAACGGGTTCGCGAAGAGATGGGCTTCAGCAATGTTGAGATCATGATCCCCTTCGTCCGCACCCTGGATGAAGCCGCTGGCGTGATCAGCCTGCTGGAACAGAATGGCCTGAAACGGGGTGAAAACGACCTGCGTGTCATCATGATGTGCGAACTGCCATCCAATGCGGTGTTGGCAGAAGAGTTCCTGGAGTACTTTGACGGCTTCTCCATCGGCTCCAACGACATGACCCAGCTGACCCTGGGACTGGACCGGGATTCCGGGCTGGTTGCCGGCAGCTTCGATGAGCGCAACCCGGCGGTCAAGCGGATGCTCAGTATGGCAATTCAGGCCTGTAACAAGGCGGGCAAATATGTCGGTATCTGCGGTCAGGGACCATCCGATTACCCCGACCTTGCAGAATGGCTGGTGGAGCAGAAGATTACCAGTGTATCCCTGAACCCTGACACGGTTGTCGATACCTGGAGGCTGTTGACCGGCTTGAGTGACTAGTGTGAAGCGGGGAGACCGTCGGTCTCCCCGCCACCTTTCTCCATCAGCGTAGAGTCATCTGAAATCCCAATGAAACGCACTGTCTATTTTCTGGCCGACCATACCGGTATCACTGTCGAAGCGATGGGGCGCTCACTGCTGAGTCAGTTCGACGGTTTTGAATATGAGACCGTGCATTGGCCGTTCATAGACAGTCTGGATAAGGCCCGCCGGGTGGCTGAGCGGATCAACCACACGACCATCGAATCGGGACAGAAACCGATCGTCTTCACCACCCTGGTGGATCCCTCGATCCGTGACTACTTCAAAACCCTGGATGTACCGGTGATGGATTTCTTCGAAACCTTCACCACCCGCCTGGAAGAGGAGCTGGGACTACCCTCCTCCCACGCCCTGGGGCAGTTCCATACCACCAAGAACGGTCGCGCCTATGACCAGCGTATCCACGCGGTCAATTTCGCTCTCAACAATGACGATGGTGCGATTACCAAGAACTATGAGACAGCCGACCTGATTCTGGTTGGTGTCTCACGCAGCGGCAAAACCCCGACCTGCCTCTTTTTGGGCCTGCAGCACAGCGTCCTGGCCGCCAACTACCCGCTCACGGATGATGATCTGCACAGCGACCTGCTGCCGAAGATCCTCTCCAAGTACAAGGATAAGCTGTACGGTCTGACCATCGACCCACATCAACTGCAGCGTATCCGCCAGGAGAGACGCCCGGACCGGCGCTACTCCTCTCTTGAACAGTGTAAAATGGAGGTCAAACTGGCTGAGGGCCTGTTCAAGCACTACAACATCCCCTATCTGGAGACCACCTCCATGTCGATCGAGGAGATCTCAGCGAGACTGATTCAGCACATCAAACGGGTCGCCTGATCGATTAAACCGGCGCTGCTCTTCAAGCTGATCGATAATATCGACAGGGTCTACGACAGCGTGAGTAAATAGGGTTATAATCTCGCTCCCGGATTGCCCTGAAATCCTCTTTAAAACCAATATAAACATCCCACTCCACTGACTATATTGGATTATTGTCTTGTTAAACTGGTTGGTTCGACTATTTCGTAAAGCACCTGTACCGATCTCCATCAAATGGACGATCTATATCGGCACCCTGATCACCCTGGTCATGGGCGTTCTCGGCTGGTTTCTGATCACCCAGCAGACCAGCTTCCACATGCGCGAAGTGAGAGGCTTCGGTGAGGTGCTGGTTGAACAGCTGGCCCACTCGGCGAGCGAACCCCTGCTGGCGGAAGACCAGTTCAACCTGCAGGGCCTGGTCAGTCGTCAGACTCAGAATGACAATGTGGTGGGTGCGGCCATCGTACCTTCGGAAAAGCCCTGGGTGATCTCGGGCAATGTCCCCCATCAGCTGCCGACCACGGAGGAGCTCACGCCAATGATCTGGTCCTGGCGGGATGAGCAGAACACCCGGCATCCGGCAATCACCTTCTTCAGCCCCATCCATTTTCGGGATGTCATCGCGGGACACGCTGTGATCACCCTGGATCGGGCCTTTCTCGACCGCAACCAGAAACGCACCATTCGTATTATCAGTTTCGCCACCATCGGCCTGATCCTGATTGCCGCAATTCTCTCCTATGTCCTGAGCAAGCGCCTCAGCCGACCGATCACCCTGCTTGCCCAGGCGGGCCATCAACCGGAAGCGGGGATGCTGATCTCCCAGGGGGATGAGGACCGAAAGGATGAGATCGGACAGGTCTACGCCCACTTCGAGCGGATGTCTGCCGGGATGCTGGAAAAACGCCAGGTGGAGGATGCCCTCTCCCGCTATGTCTCACCGGTGGTGGCGGACAAGATCCTCTCCAATCTCTCCCAGCCCCGTCTCGCCAACCAGGAGATGGAGGGCAGCGTGCTATTCTGTGACATCGTGGGTTTCACCCAACTGTCGGAAGATCTGCCGGCGGATGAGGTCGCCTCGCTGCTGAATCTCTATCTCGGTGCGATTGCCGATGCGGCCCATCGCTGTCGGGGGGTGGTGGATAAATTCATCGGTGACAGTGCTATGATCCTATTTGGCGTCCCCGAAGCGGACGACGAGCATGGCCAACAGGCCGTTCGATGCGCCTGGCTGATCCAGGCCCTGGTGCGCCATATCAACAAACAGCGCCGGCAAGAGGGAAAAGAGCCGATTATGCTGCGTATCGGAATCAACAGCGGTGTCATGCTGGCCGGCAATATCGGGATTCCCGACCGGCTGGAGTATACCGTGGTTGGAGACAGTGTGAATCTGGCCTCGCGACTCTGTGGTGCCGCTCCGGCCGATGGCATAATGATGAGTGAGACCACTGCGGAGTTTCCTGGAGTCAATGAGATGGTTGAGCTGCACCGACAGCCGGAACTGAAAATCAGAGGCAAAAAAAATCGGGTTTCTCCCTCCATCGCGGGAACACCGTCGCGAGAATTTGGTCAATGGTTGATGCGCACCATGGCCCATATCCTGAACAAACACCCTGGATGAAGTCTTCACTGACCCTAATTACAGTCTGTATCTGTCAGTTACTGCTGAGCGGATGCCAGCTGCTGCAGCCAAGAGAGACCCCTGCACCGGTCAAAGATGATTCGCTTGAATACAGCCGGCAGCTGGTCGCCAAAGGGCGCTACAGTGAGGCCATCCAGCTCCTCAATCAGGCCAGCGTAGGCACAAAAAAGAATCAGAGCTACATTCAGGAGCTGAAAAACCTGCGTGGACAGCAGAAAATCGTCGAGGAGGAGCTGAACGATCAGCTGCTGATCAGCAACACCTCGGCACTGAAAAATCAGCTGCCGATCCTGGTGAAGCTGACCAAGTCCAGCGACAACCCCCAATACCTGCAACTGCTGGAGCAGACCCAGGCGCAACTGCAGAGTATGCGCCTCGCCCTGTCAGACTGCGGTTGGCGACACTACAAGCGGAATAATGCACTGGCCAAGGATTGCCTCAGTATCGCGCTCTCACTGAAGCTGGACGAATCGGATCAAAACCTGATGGACCACCTGCTGAAGGAGCAGAGCGAAAGCAAGAAGGCACTGGAGAAGAAAGAGAAATCCGCCCGCCAGAAGCGCTGGAAAGAGAAGCTGGACAAGCGTCTGGCGGAAGCCAACCGGCTGCTGGAGAGTGGCCAGCTGCGGGATGCCAAGCACGCTCTGCAGAAAATTCTCAAAGATGTACCGAAAAACAGCCGTGCCAAAGAGATGCTGGCGAAGGTCGACCGGCAACTGCAACGCTATATCGACAATCTTCTGAGTGCGGGAGACCGGCTCTACCGGGATGGTGAAATCGAAAGCGCAAAGGCAACCTGGCGGGCGGCACTGGCGCTCGATCCCCAGGACCAGCGGGCACGGGAGAAGATTCAACGTGCCCAGCGGGTATTGAACAATCTGGAAAACCTGCGCAAAACCAACTGACGCTCAAATCCCACAATTGCAGTGGGCGCCCGCCCCCCAATCCGCTATAATCGCGCGGTTTGACGATCCTGACACCTCTATAACGGGCCCCACCGATCTCCCTCCCAGATCCGGATATCAGGGCCGGCGGTTTAGAAATCAGAGTGGCAGCCGATGAATAGTAGCTCTCAGGTGCGGATCGTCCTATTTTGAGACTGACTGGCTGGACCACAGGGAGTGGTCGCCAAAATAGCCAATGACATCCACAATCGAGCCGGGCGATTGGATTAGTGTTAACAGGCCCTAGATTTTCCGGGTATTACAAGGATTTCTGGCATCTATGCAGAGTGCAATCAGACAAGCAGACATGAAAGGTGCCATGAGTCGACTGATTATCCTGATCATTAGCCTGCTCTCCTGGGGTACGGCGAACAGTTCAGAGTGGTTACCAGAGAGCCCGGTCTCATTCTATGAGACAGAACTGCAGCGCACTACGCTGTTTCAAACCACCCGCCTCGCCACATTGACCAGCAACGTCATCCTCGACAGCAGCGAACCGCCCCCTGAACGACCCTACGGTTACGGCAGAGAGCTTGGAGACACCAGTCCGGCAGACTACCCAGGGCTGCGTAAGGATGCAGGATACTTCTTCGGTTACCAGTTCTTTATTGTCGGTCTGCTGTATGTACTTCCGGAAGAGATCTCCGCCTGGACCGATGAGCAGAAAGAGGAGTACACGGTCAACAAGTGGTGGGATAACGTCACCCATCCCCGCTGGGATCCCGACGAGTGGTACATCAACTACATCCTCCACCCCTACTGGGGTATGACCTACTACACCCGGGGTAGAGAGCGGGGCCTCAGCGAGACCGGCGCATTCTGGTACTCGTTCACCCTCTCCTCGATCTATGAGTTTGGCCTGGAAGCCCTGTTCGAACCTGTCTCGATCCAGGACATGATCTTCACTCCCGGTCTCGGCTCTCTGCTCGGTTGGTATTTCGAAGACACCCGCCGGGAGATCAAAAGTCAGTCGAGCTACAGTTTCTGGGATCAGACCGTGCTTGTCCTCACCGACCCTCTGGGCACCCTCAACACCATTGTGGATGGTTGGATCGAAACCGACAGTGAACTGGAACTACGCTCGTTCTACCGCAGCCCCAGTTTCGGTATCTACGACGATCGGGACTGGAACAGCCCATACAGGCAACGCATCGACCCCCTGATCAACGACTATCTCGGATTGCAGCTAACGGTTCGCTGGCGATAGTTTATTAGTTTCAGTCCGCAAATGAACGCGAATGAACGCAAATTGTCGCTAACGTTTGTTGTGGGATTGGGGCATATTACTCAAGCCACAAATGGACGCCACCACCATCAATGCTAGTCAGCCATATTTCATGATGAGTCAGATCCAGCTCCAAACAGGATTGCAATTCGCGATTCTTATTTGCGTTTATTCGCGTTCATTTGCGGACTGAACATTCTTAAATTCAAATCATGCGAGCTGAGATACTGCAGCGCTCAATCCTGCTCGGGATCGAGTTGCCCTCTTGGACCGAACTCCATATCGAGGCGCTGGTCGATGCGGTAGCGGATCTTCTGCTCCAGTGTCGTATCCAGTTCATCGTGCAGGGCTCGTGTAATTTGCTCCCCGGCTTCCTCGATGGCACGTTCGAGTACCTCAGACAGCATCTTGCTCAGATCATCCTGCAGCTGCTTTGCAATCTCGTCACGCATCGCCAGCAGAACTTCATCGTACTCGGGAATCCCACTATCCTCCGAGGCCTCGGGCAGCTTGGCAAAGGTGTGAAATTCTGAAGCCAGGTCATCGGGTTCGACGACATCCTCCAGTAGAGGTATCTCATCATCAACTTCCGGCTTTTTCTCTTCGTCGCTCATCTATCTGATATCATGTTTGTTCAACGGATAGCCCCGGTCGCGGTAGAATTTGAATCTCTCACGACCCGCGCTCACCACCGGAGGCTCCTGGTCGATGATTTCAGCAACCCGCTGGAATCGGCTAAAAAAGTTTGGCACCTCTCGGCTTAAATTTATCAGCACATCCTGCTCTTCTCCAGCTTCCTGCTGATGACTGATAATTACCGGAGTGACACTGTGATCGCAACGTTCGGCGATCCCATGAGGTACAAAACTGCCCTGACGAAAGGTCCAGAGCAGCCGTTCCATGTGTCTTGTCTCCTCTTCACTTTCAGTATGGATGAGGATGCGCCGTCCCTGGTGATAGATCTTTTCACACAGCCGGCAGGTCAAGGTGAAACGATTCCCCCTGGAGCCTTCCTCAAGCACATAAAAGTCAATCTGTGTCATGCAGACTATCCACTCAAGCGCAACCCGCGACTCATAAACCGCAGCGCCCCATCAAAAAGCGCGTCAGCAGAGGAACCGGTCGACCTGTGGCGCCCTTTGCCGCACCTGAACGCCAGGCGGTACCGGCGATATCCAGATGAGCCCACTTGAACTTCTTCGTATAACGGGAGAGAAAACAGGCCGCGGTGATGGTACCGGCGCCTTTTCCACCGATATTGGCCATGTCGGCAAAGTTGCTGTCGAGCTGCTCCTGGTACTCATCCCAGAGAGGCAGTTGCCAGGCCCGGTCACCACAGGATGAACCGGCATCCAGCAGCTCCTCTGCCAGCGACTCGTTATTTGCCATCAGACCTGAGGCCTGATTGCCCAGCGCAACAATGCAGGCACCCGTCAGGGTGGCGATATCGATAACTGTGGCCGGATTGAAACGCTCACTGTAGGTCAGGGCATCGCACAGGATCAGTCGTCCTTCCGCGTCGGTATTAAGCACTTCGATGGTCTGTCCGGACATACTGGTCACCACATCCCCCGGTTTGTTGGCATCCCCATCCGGCAGATTCTCGGAACTGGGAACCACGCCGATCAGATTGATCGGCAGATCCATCTCGAGGCAGGCCATCATGGTGCCGAAAACGGATGCACCACCACACATGTCATACTTCATCTCATCCATCGCCGCGGCCGGCTTGAGAGAGATGCCACCGGCATCGAAAGTCAGTCCCTTACCGACCAGCACTACCGGTTTGGCATCCGCTTTGCCGCCCTGGTAGTTCATGATGATCAGTTTCGCAGGCTGCCGGCTGCCCCGGGAGACGGAGAGCAGGGCTCCCATACCCAGTTTCTCCATCTGTTTCTCTTCCAGCACCTGCACCTTCAGCTTGTCATGGGAGCGGCCCAGTTTTCGTGCCTGATCCGCCAGGTAGCTGGGGGTGCAATAGTTGCCGGGCAGATTGCCCAGATCCTTGGTCAGTTTGATGCCTTTGGCAATGGCTTTGCCCTGCTGCAGCCCCTTCTGCGCCGTCTTCAGCTGCCGTCTGTCAGCGAGCCATACCGCCAGCCGCTTGAGTGGACGTTGGCGTTTTTTGACCGAGCTCTTGGTCTCCGAGAACTGATACAGACTCTCTTCAGACTGGACGATGGTTTCCCGCACGATCCCGGCCTCGGGGATATTGCTTACCGCCACGTCGCACAAACCCCACACCGCCTCGATGGCATGCCCTTCATTGAGGCTTTTTATGCTGGCTGTGAGGGCCTTCATATAGCGCTTGCGATTCAACTCGGATGCTTTACCCAATCCGAGCAGCAGAACCCGTTCCGCTTGAATCCCCGGTACATCATAAAGCATCAACTGCTGACCACTCTCACCATTCATGTCTCCCCGCTTGAGGATCTCCTTGAGATGGCCTTTGCTGGCTTTATCCACAAGCAGTGCCGAGGGCGAGAGTTGCCGTCTGGCAAACACCCCCAGTATCAAACAGGCGGTACGTTGTTTGGTCAGGTCACCGGTTTTGATGCTGTATTCCATGAAGTCAAAGGCCTCTTCTAGTCGTTCTTTCTCATTGTGACACATCTTATGGGAGGCAAGAGATGCCGACAACCTGAAAATCGAAGGGATAGAAAAGTGTCTGACGTGTTCTATCCAGAGGTAGGGCTGTTTCCGATAGGATCCTGGCGTATCCGCCCCCATTTGCCGGTTAAAACAGATAACAATCAGGCAGGCAGAAGCCCTCGACTCTCTGCTGATAGGGCCTGTTAAAATCTGTTTCCATTTGCGGACTTAAGCCTGATTTGCGAGGATTTGCGGCGGAACAATCTGAATTGAATGAATGATCTCTGAAATAGACACCACTGTCGGGAAGCTGCGTTGATCACACTGATTGATCGCTATCTGCTGCGTGAGGTATTGAAGGCGATGTCGGCGATTCTGCTGGTATTGACCCTGATCCTATCCAGTAACAGCTTCATCAAGCTGCTCAAGGAGGTTGCTACCGGCGAGCTGCATGCGGAGCTGTTGGCCCAGGCCCTGGCACTGCAGATGGTGGTCTACTTCTCCCGCCTGATACCGCCGGCGTTCTTTTTTGCGGTGCTCTATGTGGTGGGCAGAATGTATCGGGACAGCGAGATGGTGGCCTTGGAGTCCTGCGGCATCGGCGGCATGCGGATCTACCGCTCTATGGTTCTGGTAGTTGTCCCGGTGGCCCTGATCACCGCTTGGCTCTCCCTCTATGTCACCCCCTGGGCCGGTCGCCTGAGTGCCGAACTGCTCAGCAGTCAGCAGGGAGAGGCGATGGAGCTGGCCGGGATCAGTGCCGGCCGCTTCAACGAATACAGTCAGGGCGATCTGGTGCTCTACGTGGAGGCCCTGGACAGTGATGAGCGCCGCATGCAGAAGGTCTTCGTACAACAGCGCCGGGAGGATGCATTGACCCTGGTGAGCGCGAAACGGGGCTATCAGCGGATCGAAAACAGCACTGGCGACCGCTATCTGGTGCTGGAGGATGGGCTGCGGTATGCCGGTATACCGGGGCAGGCCGACTATCAGGTGAGTGAATTTGATGAGTATGCACTGCTGATCAAGGCCTCATCCGGTGGGGAGGCGAAGGTGACCCGAAGATCCCTCTCCAGTTACGATCTGCTCCACTCGGATTCGATCAAGGACCGGGCTGAATTCCAGGTCCGCCTCTCTCAGGTGCTGGGTTTGCTGGTGTTTGCCCTGTTGAGCCTTCCCCTGAGTCGGACTCTACCGAGACAGGGCCCCTTTGGCCGGCTGGTCTTCGCCTTCGTACTCTACACCGTCTACCTGAGCCTGCAGGGTGCTGCGGAAAACTGGATGATCCACGCCCGTACACCGGAGTGGCTGGGTATCTGGTGGGTTCATCTGAGCCTGGCGATCGTCGGCTTGCTGATGCTGTTGCCCGATACACCGCCGCTGCGTCGTTTGCGACGCCGACTGAGGGGGCAGCCGGCATGACCCTGGATTCCGCAGTTGACCACTCCATTCTGTTGCAAAGTCGGTAAATGAGATGAAAAAAGATTTGACAGAGGGTATCCCTCGCTGGGTAAGTCACGCTACAGGGCGAATTGCACGCTTGTGGGGGCGCACACTTCACCCTGTCCAACTGCGGATTCCAGGATGATCACCACCCTGGATCGCTACATCGGACGATCGGTACTCACCGGTGTACTGGCAGTGATGTTACTGCTGCTGGTACTGATCGGCTTTTTCGAGGTAGTGGCCGAACTGGAGGATGTTGAGCGTGGCTATACCACCGGCAAGGCCTACAGCTATGTATTTCTGGGACTGCCACGATACATCTATGAGCTGTTTCCAGTGGCGACCCTGCTCGGCAGCCTGATCGGGCTGGGTGTCCTGGCGGGGAATTCGGAGCTGATGGCGATGCGTGCCGCCGGCATCTCCATCGCCAGGATCGTCGCATCGGTATTGAAGGCGGGTCTGCTGATTCTGGCGGCGGTAGTCTGGGTCGGTGAGTATCTGGCGCCTCTCACGGAACAGCAGGCGCAGCGCATGAAAATGGAGGCGCTCTCCGATCAGATCAGTCTCAAGACCCGTTACGGATTCTGGTCCCGCGACGACAACACCTTCATCAATATCCGTCAGGTGCTGCCGGATGCGCAACTGGCCGAAGTCTCTCTGTATGAATACGATGGCGCCTCCCGCCTGCTCCGGGCGATCTATGCTGAACGGGCAAGTTATGAGTCGGATGGATGGATCTTACAGGGTGTCTCGGTGAGTCGCTTCAGCGATCAGCAGATCCAGGTCAGCCAGCAAAAAGAGCTCACCTGGGAGACCCAACTGGAACCCGCTTCCCTCGATGTATTGACGGTAAAACCTCATATGCTGGCTGCCTGGGACCTGTGGCGCTACATCGATTATCTACGCAACAATGGGCAGGCATCGGTCAGTTATGAAGTTGCCTTCTGGGGAAAACTCGCCGCACCTATGGTCACCCTGGTGATGCTGCTGTTGAGTATCCCTTTCGTGTTCGGCTCACTGCGCAGTGTGAGTGTGGGACAGCGGGTATTCGTCGGCGCCATGCTGGGCATTGTCTTCTACCTGCTCAATCGGGCCTTCTCCTATATGGCGGTGGTCTATTCGTTCAATGCCCTGTTCGCCACCGCTCTGCCGCTGCTGTTCTTCATGGGGCTGGCCTGGTGGATGTTCCGGCGGGTGCCTTAGTTTTCTCTCCGTGTAGCTATGGAGCCGTTGATTTAAGCCGCGAATGGACGCGAATCACCGCCAATGGCCGCAAAAAACAGTAGCGATCACCACTGTACCCTTTACTCAAGACTGGCCAAGGAGAGGCATCCAAGCCTCTCTCCATTGATGTATGTAAGCCAGACTCACCCGGTAAACCTTGTATTGGGGTTGTTTTGAGTGATGAATATTGCTTACTCACACCCTATTTGGCTATCTCAATTCATACCACAAAGCTCGATAGGCGAGGGAAACCAACTGAACTTGATCCATCCGTATCCTATCGCTCAAAGGTAATGGAGTAGCAAAGATCATCTGCAGTTTTTTGCGACCATTGGCGGTGATTTGCGTCCATTCGCGGCCAATGAAATATTCAGATAGTGGCAGTTTTTATTGAACTCCGCAGGCCGAAAAAAAGCACAAGACAAAACCCATAATCTGGGTCTAAAATCCGCGCATATTCCTAATCGATCCGAGAAGTTGAATCATGAGTCGAGTGTTGATAATCGGCGCCGGAGGTGTCGGCAGAGTCGTGACCCACAAGTGCGCCCAGGTACCCAAGGTTTTCACTGAGATCTGGCTTGCCAGCCGAACCCTCTCGAAGTGCGATCAGATTGCCAGTGAGATCAAATCCACCACCATACGTACCGCCCAGGTGGATGCGGATCAAGTGCCTGAACTGGTTGAATTGATCAAACGGGTCAAGCCCGAACTGGTGATCAATGTGGCCCTGCCCTATCAGGACCTGACCATCATGGATGCCTGTCTCGAGACCGCTGTTCACTATCTGGATACAGCCAACTATGAGCCACCCGACGAAGCCAAATTCGAATACAAATGGCAATGGGCCTACCAGGAGAGATTCCAGGCGGCGGGGTTGACCGCCCTGCTCGGATCCGGATTCGATCCCGGTGTCACCAATGTATTCACTGCGTACGCACTGAAACACCATTTCGACCGCATTCATCAGGTGGATATCCTCGACTGCAACGCCGGCGATCACGGCTACCCGTTCGCCACCAACTTCAATCCTGAGATCAATATCCGGGAGGTTACCGCCAACGGCCGGTTCTATGAAGATGGTCAATGGGTGGAAACCAGACCCATGCAGATCTCCCGGGTATTCGACTTTCCGGAGATCGGCCCACGCAAGATGTTCCTGCTCTACCATGAAGAGATGGAATCCCTGACCAAACATATCCCGGTGCAGCGGATGCGCTTCTGGATGACCTTTGGCGAAAGCTATCTGAAGCATCTCGAAGTGATCCAGAACCTGGGACTCGACAGCATTCAGCCCATCGAGTTTCAGGGCCAGCAGATCGTACCCTTGCAGTTTCTCAAAGCACTGTTGCCGGACCCAGCCACCCTCGGTCCCCGTACCAAGGGAAAAACCAATATCGGCTGCATCATCAAGGGTGAAAAATCGGGTCAGCCGGTCAGCCGCTATATCTACAATGTCTGCGACCATCAGGCCTGCTATCGGGAGACCCAGGCTCAGGGGGTCTCCTACACCACCGGTGTACCGGCAATGATCGGCGCCAAGATGATTCTGCAAGGCAAGTGGCGCAAGCCTGGTGTGTGGAATATGGAGCAGTACGATCCGGATCCCTTCATGGCGGATCTCAACCGATACGGCCTGCCCTGGCAGGACCTGGAATTTGACATCGATATCGATACCCTGCCTGTCGATGAGTAGTGAATTCGACGCCCTGCCCTCACCCTGCTACCTGCTCGAAGCAGCCAGGCTGAGAGAAAACCTTCAGCTGATCGATCGGGTACAGCAGGCGTCCGGCTGCAATATCATTCTGGCTCTCAAGGGTTTTGCCATGTGGTCGGCCTTCCCGATGGTGAGGGAGTATCTGTCGGGCTGTTCCGCCAGCTCCTACAATGAGGCTCGCCTGGCGAAAACCCATTTCGGTGGACATGTTCATCTGTATGCTCCAGCCTACTCCGAAGCCGAATTCCCTGAGCTGTTGCCGTTGGCGGAAAGGATCAGCTTCAACTCCCTCTCCCAATGGCAGCGATTCGGCAATCAGGCCATTGCAGCCGGTAAATCCTGCGGCTTACGGGTCAATCCCGCGATCGATGAAGTGGCTACCGATCTCTACAACCCCTGTCACAGCCAATCCAGACTCGGCATCTCCGTTGAACAGGCTGCGCAGGATTTACCACCCGGCATCGAAGGCCTGCATGTACACGCCCTGTGTGAATCCGACGCCGATGCCAGCTTCAGACTGATCCAGGCCATCGAGGAGAAGTTCGCTCACTGGCTGCCCAGCCTGAAGTGGTGCAATCTGGGTGGCGGCCATCTGATGACCCGACAGGGTTACGATGTGGACGGACTGATCGAGACTCTGAAAGGCTTTCGCCAACGCCATCCCCACCTGGATATCGTGCTTGAACCGGGCTCAGCCATCGCCTGGGATAGCGGCCCGTTGGTTGCCACGGTACTGGATCTGATCGAGCGTGGGGGTATTGCCATCGCGCTGTTGGATGTCTCGGCCACTGCCCACATGCCCGATATACTGGAGATGCCCTATCGGGCGGAAGTGCGTCATGGCGCTGAACCAGGCAGCCATGCCTATACCTATCGACTCACCGGCCCTACCTGCCTGGCCGGTGACATCATCGGGGATTATGCATTCGAGCAACCGCTGCAAATCGGTGAGCGGATCGTGTTTGAGGATATGATTCACTACACGATGGTGAAAACCACCCAGTTCAACGGAGTCCCGCATCCGGCCATCGCGATTCGAAATGAACAGGGGGAGATCGAAGTGATCCGACAATTCGGCTATGACGATTATGAGAGCCGACTCTCATGATGGTGCTTACGCAAAGCCTAATCGGTGGGGCATGGCTCCACCCTACAGCCTGAAATCAATGCTAGGGTGGAGCCATGCCCCACCATTCTTGCTAAAACTTGGATTGGTGTTGACAGAGACTAATCAAGCCGGTCAAAGATCTCCTGAATCGATTCGATGGATGCCTCGATGTGTTCCAGCATCATGGCGTCACGCGTTGCATCCGAATCGTTGTAACTGTGAAACATCCGAACGGTATTGCGTATCTGCCAGGTCAGCTCTTTGATCAATAACTCGATCTCATTGAATTCACCCAGGACCTGTTCATCAACCCCGGACAGCTCTCTCTCCTTACACAGCCATGCAGCAATTTCACTACTCAACAGGCCGGACTCGTCCAGGGTAGAGCGTATTCTGCAGGTGACAGCGGCAATCGCGGAAAGCTGCTTCGCATCTTGCTGATCTATTCGCTCCTTGAGCTCCAACAGATTTTCGTGAATATCATCCAGTGCCTGCTTTGCCTCTCTAAGAATATCGATCTGCTTACCCAGATTTTTTGCATAATCCTTTGGACATTCATCAGCCCGCAGTCTGACCGGTTGCAGGCCTGACTTTTTGATGATGGACATGGTGGCGCGATAGACTTCGTAACCATTGGTGGTAGGGTTAAGCTGCAGGTATGGCTTGATATCACCAAGGGTTCGTTGGCTGTTTCGAAATGACTTGACCCGTATGGAATGGATACTGTCGGTCATGTTTATGATCTTGCCAGGATTACCGAGCTGCTCCTCTTTCAAGGCGAATGGATAGCCTGCGCCAAAACAGTCCTCATGATGCTCTATGACGGCACGGGAGACCTCTGGATAGATGCCTGGCACTGAGTCAGCAATAATCTTACCCACGATGACATGGGCACGAACGGTACTCCACTCCTGAGCAGAGAGTTTTCTGTTGCTGCAGACAATGTCAGGATCCAGATGAAGCAGTCCAATATCGTGCATCAGGGCGGCAACCAGGATATCCCGCCGCTCATCCATGCTCAGCCCCATCTCCCGTGCGATCATGCTGGAGAGCCAGGCAGAGAAGATGCTCTTTTCAAACTCGGAATGCATCTGTGCCTCAAGCACGGTCAGTTTTTGAGTCAGTAGCGGATGCAGTCTCTCCAGTTGCAGAAGTTTTTCGAACTCTGGTCCATATTGCAGGGCCTCATTCACTCTGTTCAGATCGGGGTATTTTTCCAACAGACGTCTGAATTCAGTGATCAGGGTCTGGGTATCCGCCTGATGTTCCAGGCCAATGTGGCTATCCAAAGGCTTCAGTAGCTTGTGCTTGATCAGCTGCTGTCGTACATCCCGATCGATGTTGATGCCCTTACGCGCCAGCAGCACGCCTTTGTCATTCAGAATATCGGATGTGGTGAACGCCTGGTTTCCCTTGCTTGAGATCTCTGACAAGTGAACAGAGTAGAAACCGTTCTTGGCGTGCTCTGTGTACTGCTGAATTAACTCTTCCATTACTACCACGTTCTACAGCTACGTAGTTTTTACGACTTAAAAACTATCCCAAAATCACAATTTTTTATGGTCGTTGTTCTGTTATATGGAATCTTTAATCAAATCCCTGTCAGACTCACTCTACGGCCAACGCTCACTTTACTTTAGAGACTTAGGGCTTAGGATCTGATTGTGCCAATCCAACAGGACCTGCCCCGAATGGCAATTACTTAAGAAATTGACCGCCAATGATCGCCAATCACCGCGAATCTTCGCTAATGGACTCCTCTGCATCAGGATTTTTTGCGGCATTTTGCGGTGACTGGCGTTCATTGGCGGTTAACCTATTAGGCTGACCCAGCTTCTCTGGCCGTGAATGACTTAAGCAAGTGTTAACAGGCCCTAGGCCAGACTTTCGATCAGAGGAATCTCTCTACCATCGATCCCGGCTTTCAGCTGGCGACTCTGAGTCAAAACCCGACGGCATATCTTTTTATCCAGTAGGGCTACAGCCTGACGCTCGAGGTATTCCGCTCCCTTCTCATCACCCGCATCCCGTAACCGAACAGCCATCACTTCCAGTTCACGAACTGACGCCTGTTTAACCCTATGTCGGAAGCCTCTCGGTCTCGAACTTCTATCATCCATGCCCGGAAGCTGTTCATTATCAGTCAACATGTCACTTCCCCCGCTTAATTTTCAATCCATTCTTTATTGGACTTTTAACCCTGCCTGAGACAATTACAGCCGCTCTGCCCCAAAAGACCTCAAACCCTCTACCAGCTTGGGATTCTTCCACCGAAATCGGTGACCAACCGAACTGAAAGCAATCGTTATTCAGTCGGTTACAATAAATAATAGATGTTTAAATAATCTCTGAAGTGATCTTTGACACTGATACATTGTGACAAATTACTGCGTTCTCAAAAGGCAGCAGCAGGTCAAACCGGCAGGGTGTTAAGGACGCTGGGGCTGAGGTAACGACTGGATGTGCAACGCTGCCTCTACTGGTCTGTTCTGATCAGTCTGCCCGGATCATAGCCCGCAGCCTGGACAATCTTCTCAATCACCGACCACTTTTCAGTGGTGATTTCAGGTTGTCGCGAGAGTACCCACAGATACTTTCTGCTCGGCATACCGACCACCGCATAGTCGTAATCGCTGCCGAGTCCCAATATCCAGTAGTCTCCCCAGAACAGACTCCAGCCCAACAGGGAGACAAAACTGACCTCTAACTTTGCATTCGTGCTGTCGTCCACGATACGTGCAACACCCTTTGCTTCATCCATCTCACCCTGTTGATCCCTGCAGCGATTGATGACCTGAATATCACCGCCCTCAAGCTGCTTGTAACTGGCTGTCACTTCACCGATACAGTGGTTCTGAAACCGGTTGGGCAATCTGGCTATTTCGTACCACTTGCCAAGGTAACGCGGCAGTTCGACACTGGACACCGTCTTCAACTGTGATTGATGCTGTGCACAGCCAATTACCATGCCTGACAACAGGATCACCAGGCACCCCATCAACAGAAGTTTCATGGCGCTGTTCATCAGCTGAGATCGAGGGGTTTAACCGGATCATCGATCCAGCTCTTGTCCTGCTGCCAATCGATCGATGGATCATCCACATAGAGCTCGATCTCATTGCCATCCGGATCCTCGAGGTAGATGCTCTGACTGATTGTGTGGTCGGAAAGACCATGGATCTGAATACCCGCCTGATTGAGTCGATCGAGCGCCTGCTTCAGGGCGCTCAGATCATTGCCCACTTTCCAGCCGACGTGATAAAGCCCTCTTCGGCGCCCCGGAAGCGGACCCGGCGCCTCGCCCACTTCGATCAGCAACAACTCATGATGGGTACGTCCACCGCTGAACATGACCCCTTTGCCGCCAAAGATTTCACCCTGCGCCTGCAGCCCCAGGACTGCTGAGTAAAACGCTGTTGAAGCCTGCAGATTCTTCACATATAACGCCACATGGCCAAGCTCTATCATCGCGTAATCCCGCTATTGTCAGTTGTCATTCTGGTCCAGACTCTGGGAGCGGGTATCTTATCCCGATCCAGTATCTTCGGATAGAGTCGCCAATAGTACTCGATGCGGGAAGCTCGCCGTCCCAAATTCGATTCCAATCGTCGCCGCTCTGCCTCCTGCAGTGTTGGCAGGGTCAACAGCGCGGGGGCTATCCAGTCCACGTAACGTTGCACCAGGGCACCGCTCAGATCATCCGGCCAATCTTCTGTCAGACCAAAGCTGGGTATATCGGCCCGATCGATGCGCTCTCCCGAGTCGGTTTCAGCATACTGACGATCCACATCCCAGGTCACCCAGAGGTGATTGACATGAAAGCCCGCCCTTTTCCTGACCAGTCTCTCCAGACGATCGATCTCCCTGAAGTGATGATCTCCACCAACCCCTCTGCGCTCCAGACAGCCTCGCCAGAAGCGGGGTTTATGGTTGCTGTGTCTGGGACCCGGCTGCATCGACATCAAAAGCGCCAGCGGCTTGCGATCAGTCTCATCGAGTAACCACAACTCGCGCCGATCCGTCAAAGGAAAGGGTAGTTCATCTTGATGTCGCAGAATCTGTTTTATCAGCTGATCAGACAGATCAGCGTACCAATCCCCGCTCACCATTGGCGCTTTGATCAACCCCTCCTTTTCAGACCACAGACCGATCAGGTGCCAGTTGTTGATCGAATCATGGGCATTCAGACTTCCCCAACCCCCATGCCGCACGATCTGTGACTCGATATGCCACACCCTGCCATTGGTGGTTGAGGCCCGTCCGCCCTGCAATTCAATGATCTGCAGAACGCCCAGAAACGGATTCAAGCGACGTATCCCGTAGCAATTGATTGATGTGTTATCGATCATTCGTATGTTGCCAAAATAGTCTGTGATTTTTCAGAACAGATTCCGCAAGCTTCTGATATCCAAACGGATATCACCTCGTACAGATAGCCAACCCCCTGTACAGCCGTTTCGACCTGGTGAGACTGGGCTAGAGGGTCGGGTTGTGTGGATAACTGCTCTTGGTCGGCATAGCGGTCTACACCATTCATGGAATCTCTCCTCTTGAATCTGGCACAGGCGTTTTTCTCTTTAAGTGTGTGACAATAATTGTACAATTAAGTTTGTTTTGTACAATATTTTAATCTAATATTTGTACCAACTGGAACGCAAGGTATAGCCCCACAGAGAATCAATGAACCAGCAGACCAATCAATCAGAGCCCCTTCGGGTCCTGGAAAGCCAGGGATTGGCCTCTGTCACGCTGACAGCCCACTGGTCCGATGAACAGGCCTCACATGAGGAGAGGTTGCATGTGGAGAAGTTCAGCATCTGGCGTGAGGCGGATATGCTGCCGTCGGCAATCGGCCGGAACCTTGCCGGGCTTCAGCAGGGGGACCGGCTGGAAGCCCCAATCCAGCCCGGCGATTACACTGAGAACTGGCACTCAACACGCCAGATTGTCACCAAACCGGCAAGTTTCGACCGCCACCATCGCCCGGGACTGGTGGTCACACCCAGACTGGGACGCTTCTACCCGCAAGGTTTTTTCAAGGGAGTAGCCGGTCTCTACCGTGAGGCGGTGGAGCCAGCCAGGATCATCGAACTCAACGCCGACCGCATGAAGCTGGATCTGAATCACCCCCTGGCCAGAACCCGGGTCAAACTGCAACTTGGTATCGACAGAGTCCTGCCGGGGCGCGACCGACGCACTGGCCGTTGCGACAACCCACTGGATGAGTTGTTGAAATTTCCAGGTCTGGCGACACCACTGCAGAGCGGAGAGGATATTGATTTCGGAGATGATGCCAAGGGCATGACACGAATGGATGACAGGGCGGATCAAGTGTTCTACACCACACCCCGCCTGATCCAACATCTTGACTCCATGGCACGTCGGCAACTCAATACCCTCTACCGGAGACTGATCCCGCCCCAGGCCGAGGCACTTGATCTGATGGCAAGCTTTGATTCCCACCTGGAGGGGGCCGATCTGGGCAAGCTGCACCTGCTGGGCATGAACCAACAGGAGTTATCGAAGAACCGGCTTGCAGAGAGCCGCATAACACAGGATCTGAACCGGAACCCAAATCTGCCATTCGACAGTGACAGCCTCGATACCATCCTCTGCACAGCCGCCATCGAGTACCTGACAAAACCTGCTGAGGTTTTGGCGGAAACCCTGAGGGTGTTACGTCCCGGTGGTATTCTGGTGGTCAGCTTCAGCAACCGATGGTTTCCAACCAAGGCGATCGGAATTTGGAGTGAATTGCATGAGGTTGAACGGCTGGGAATGGTTACCCAGTGGTTACGCCAGAGCGGCTACAATAATCTCAATACCTTCTCAGCCCGAGGCTGGCCACGCCCGGCCGATGACATCTATGCGGGTCAGACACCCCACTCCGACCCTGTCTATGCCGCATGGGGTTACAAAGAGGATTAATCCGCAAGCTTATATCCCTGAGGGACCCAGATATAACCCGCTTGCGTATCGCCGAATACAATGCCTTCGGCGTTGAGTGCATAGAGACCGGCAATATAGAGACAGATCACTGCATCCAATGCGTCCTCATTGGATTTCAACGACCTGCCTGTCAGTTGATCAATCTCTGCCGGATCGAAATAGGTTTGCAGATCCGGGGGGATTTCGAGCGCTAATACCGGGCTGTTGTTCAGGCGCCCGATCAGTTCCGCCAGCTGTTTCTGGCCAGCCCTCTTTTGTGTCACAGAACCTTTCTTATAGAGCAGTCTGCGCTCAAGCCCGAAGATTTCGATAATCGCAGGATGCGGATAGCACTCGATCTGCCACTTGGCCTGACCCAGATGTTGAAAACCCTCTCGGCTGAGCTGCCTGGACAAAGCCACACTATCCGCTTGGGGATAGAGGGTGGTGTTGGAAGCATGGCAGGCTGCCCCTCTGGATCCATAGACCCTTGAAAGCGCTTTTTCACATCGCCGCTGGCCAGTTTGATTGGGGATGATCAGCGAGGCATCGATGGCGACTCCCCTCAAACCATCAATATCCCTCAGATGTTGCAGCAGTTGTTGGACAGGAAACAGGTCGACCTCGATGGCCTGCAGCCTGAGTACACCATCGAGCAACTCTCCACTGGCCAACGCGGTCGGATTCCTGTCGCTATGCCAGGCCAGATCCACACCAACAAGCTTCCGCTTCAATTCATCACCATCTCTCATCGACAGTCAGACACCGTTCATTCGTAATCAGCTTACCACGCTTACCCAGGGCCAGGATTCTTGAGGAGTGCAACACCGCCACAAGCGGGATTGTCCGACTCCCCGGACACTGATCCCTCAATGGCCAGCAAAGTCACCCAGGGAGAGATGATTAATTGAACAGTCATAACTCAACTGATAGAGATTTCAGACTCTCTGAAGAGAAGGGATTTCCAGTGACTGGGAGGATACCGAATGTTGCGGTGCAATAGCTATAACGGCACAAACAAGCCTGCTTAACGCGATAGGAATAACAACACCAAATTCATTGATAATAGTCAACTGCATTGATATTCTTTGGCGATTATGGAATTCAGGCATGGTATAAATGCCCGACCATAGATTTCCTGGGTGGAAAAGATTGCACGCCTTAAACTAATTAGAATCAATCCGGCATGCAATCAATCAAGTAGTAGCACAAACAGTACACGCCCCATTGTCGATGGATCGGTTGTGTGTTTGAAAAAGAGTTAAAAAAAGGGGGAAGGCAACATGCCTAAAACTGTTTCCAGGCTTGCTACCTGGCTAATTCCATTCTTTCTGATTCTGGTTGTACACTCGGTTCACGGTGCTACTGAGCCCGGCATAAGCATCCTCGGAGAAGAGCCTCCGGAAGGTTTCGATCCGCTTACCGGTGAACGTATCATCTCCAACGAACGTTGCCTGACCTGTCATGGCGATGAGCAGATGAAGACCGACGTTCGCGACGATGGCAGCGAAGTGAAGATCTTCGTCCACAGCAAGCAGATTCGCGAGAGTGTGCATGGTGAACTGAACTGTAACAGCTGCCACATCACCATCGATCGAGTCCCCCACCGCAAGGCCCCGGCAGTCATCGTCGGCTGTCTCGATTGCCATCGTGAGACCTGGGAAGAGGTCAAGGATGATCCGGACGGCAAACATGAACGACTCAAAGTGGTCAATGAGTCGATCGACAGCTACATGCAATCGATCCATGCACAGCCCAACTCACTGGATCAGTCCCGCACCAATGCGACCTGTTACGACTGCCATGAAGCCCACAACGTGGGTGAACTGGGCAGCATTCAACGCGCCGAAAAGCGCCTCAAGAATCCTGAAGCCTGCGGCAAATGTCATGAGCAGCAACTGGAGGACTACCGCACTTCCGTTCACGGTGTCGCCGTGCTGGAACAGAAAGATAGTGAGTCGGCCGTATGCTCCGACTGTCACACCACCCACGAGATCGACTCACCGGAAACTGACAAAGCGAAACTGGCGATCACCAAGAACTGCGGTGACTGCCATGAAGAGGCACAGCGTACCTACTTCGACTCCTATCATGGACAGGTGCACCGCCTCGGTTACACCAACACCGCCAAATGTCACGACTGCCATGGCAGTCACAAGGTCAAGGGCGAGGATGATCCCACCTCGGAGATCCACGCCAACAACCGCCTGGAGAACTGCCGGGTCTGCCACGAAGATGCGAATGAGAACTTCCTGACCTTCTGGCCCCACGGTGATGCGGATGACCGGGAGAACTACCCTGGCCTGTGGTTCTTCAAGCTGTTCATGCAGACACTGATTTTCTCAGTCATGGCCTTCTTCTGGGTACATGTGCTGCTGTGGCTCTACCGTGAGGTGATGGACCGACTCCAGGGTAAAGGCTTCATCGAGGATCTGGATAAGCCGGATATCGTCTATTTCCGCCGCTTCCCGGTCGTCTGGCGTTGGATTCACGGCCTCTTCGCCATCTCCACCATGACCCTGATCCTCACCGGCACCACGCTGCTGTTCGCCCACACCGGCTGGGCCAAGGCGGTGGTGGTATTCCTCGGTGGCACCGAGATGGAGGGTATCATCCACCGTACGGCTGCCGTGATCTGGTTGGGAATATTCTTCGTCCATCTGATGATCGCCGTGACCAACATCATTCGCGAGGGCAAGGACTTCAAATGGTTCGGCAGCACTTCCATGTTGCCCAACTGGAAGGATTGGAGCGACCTGAAAGGTATGTTCAGATGGTTCATCGGTAAAGGTGAGCGTCCTCAATTCTCCCACTGGACCTATTGGCAGAAGTTTGACTATTGGGCCCCCTTCTGGGGTGCAGGGGTAATCGGCATATCCGGCATCATGCTGTTTGCACCGGAGAAGACAGCCCTGATTCTGCCAGGCTGGATGTTCAATATAGCGACCCTGGTACATGCTGAAGAGGCGCTGCTGGCTGCCATATTCCTCAACTCGGTGCACTTCTTCAATGTGCACTTCCGGCCTGAGCGCTTCCCGATGAGTACCACCATCTTCACCGGCGCCATTCCGTTCGAGGAGTTCCGCCACGACCATCGCGAAGAGTATGAGCGATTGGCCGCCACCGGTGAGATCAACAACTACCTGGTCAGAAAACCCTCACGCCGAGCAGATCTGGCCGCCTCTTTTATCACTACGGTGTTGATCATGGCAGGCCTGGCGTTGCTGACCCTGGTACTGATCGGCCTGGTTACCTCACCGAACTGATAGGCAGGGAATATGCAGAGAGAGAAAATGATGAAAAAGAAAATGCCCTATCTCCTGCTGGGACTCGCAGTACTGTTTCCAGCCACCGCTGCGGCGGCACCCACTGGTCAGGCATTGGCCTTCACCTGTGCCGGCTGTCATGGCACGGACGGCTCAAGTGTCGGCCCCTCGAGTCCATCCATTGCGGGCATGGATCCGGAAGTGTTTATCGATGCCATGCAGGGATACAAGTTCGATGAGCGCAACTCCACCATCATGAACCGCATTGCGAAAGGCTATAACGACGAGCAGATCAAAAGTATGGCCTGGTTTTTCGCCAAGCAAACACTGCGGCTGAAGCCGCAGAAGTATGATGCGGAGATGGCCAAACTCGGTGCCAAACTGCACGATGAGTATTGTGAAAAGTGCCATGAGGATGGCGGCAAACCTGGTGATGCCGGTACCCTGGCCGGTCAGTGGATGCCCTATCTGCACTACACCATGGAGGATTTCATCGACGGCCGCCGGGAATATCCGAGGAAGATGAGACGTAAAGTCGATGCTGCCATCGAGGCCGAAGGTGATCGGGCCATGCCGGCTCTGATTCACTATTACGGCAGCCAACACTGATTCCCGGGACAGGAAAAGAGCATGACAGAGATTAACCGTCGAGATTTTATTCGATTTGCCACCGTTGCCGGGGCATCCCTTGGCTTTCCCCAACTCGCACTGGCTGCCAACCCGAAAGTGGTTGTGGTTGGTGGAGGCGTCGGCGGCTGCACCGCCGCCAAGTATCTGCGCAAACTTCACCCGCAGACCGAAGTCACCCTGATTGAGACCAAAAAGGTCTACCAATCCTGCTTCATGAGTAACGAAGTACTCAGTGGCGACCGTACCCTGGATTCCATCACCTTCGACTATGAGGGATTGAAGCGCCATGGGGTAAAAGTGGTGATCGACCGGGTCGACGCCATCGAGCCCGACAAAAAGCAGGTGGTCACACAAGGTGGCGAAACATTCGCCTACGATGCCTGCATCGTCTCCCCGGGTGTGGACTTCAAGTGGGATGCGATTGAGGGTTACGACGAGAAGGTCGCTGAAGTGGTGCCACACGCCTGGTTTGCCGGCCCTCAGACAACCACCCTGCGCAATCAGATTCTGGCCATGCCGGAAGGCGGCAAGGTGATCATCGTCGCGCCACCCAATCCCTACAAGTGCCCTCCCGGCCCTTATGAGCGGGCTGCGCAGATCGCCATGTACTGCAAGCACCACAAGCCGAAGGCGAAGATCCTGATCCTCGATCCAAAGGATAAATTCTCCAAGCAGGGTCTGTTCACCCAGGGTTGGAGCAAGCTCTACGGTTTCGGCACCGAGAACAGCATGATCGAGTGGGTTGGCGCTGCCGGTGGTGGCACGGTTGAGGAACTCGACCCCTCCACCATGACACTGCAGGCGGAGATCGAAGAGTTCCAGGGTGATGTAATCAACATCATTCCACCACAGAAAGCGGGCAAGGTTGCCTTCGCCTCTGACCTGGCGGAAGGGGACTGGTGTCCGGTCAACAAACTGACCTTCGAATCCAGCAAGCATAAAGACGTCTATGTTCTGGGTGATGCCTCGAGCGCCGCGAAGATGCCGAAATCGGCCTATGCCGCCAACTCTCAGGCCAAGGTTGCAGCGGCTGCCATTGTTTCACGTTTCAATGGTATCGAACCGCCGGATCCCACCTTCGTCAACACCTGCTACAGCATCCTCGGCGAAGAGCACGGTATTTCCGTGGCAGCGGTCTATACCCTGGACAAGAGCAGCAACACCATCCTGCCGATCAAGGGCGCCGGCGGCCTTTCGCCAATGAATGCCTCAGATCAGCAACGTAAGCGCGAAGTCAGCTATGCACACAGCTGGTTTGCCAATCTGATCGACGACATGATGATGTAACCAATAGATCAGAAGGCCGCATCGCGGCCTTCTGATAGCATCTTCAGCAGTCGCTATACCAATTCAAACCAAAGAGAGATTAGGCCGGCCATTCTCCCTGGCCACGTCATCGGTTGTTCTGACACAGTTCTTACCACACCTTTTCGCCAGATAGAGCGCATTGTCCGCCGCATCGAACAACTCCAGCATGGTCTGCCCCGGCTGATACTCTGCCACACCGATACTGATGGTAATCCTTTCACTGATCTGGGACTGCTCAGGATTTAAATCCTGGATTGCTTTTCTGACCTTGTCCGCAATGTAGGCTGCATCAGCCAGGGACGATTTATCGAGCAGAATGGCAAACTCCTCTCCCCCCCAGCGAGCCAGAGTATCGATGCTTCGGATCTGGGACTGCACCACACTGGCGATCTGCTTGAGAATCTCATCCCCAAGCAGATGCCCGTAGCGGTCATTCATCGCTTTGAAATCGTCAATATCCATCAGCGCCAGGGAGAAGGATTGATTGACCCGTTGTGAACGGTTCACCTCGCTGTGGAAATTCTCTTCCAGACCACGCCGATTCAGCAGGCCGGTCAATTGATCCGTGCGGCTGATATCCAGGATCTGCTGATTGAGCCCGTTCAACAACGCAGCCGCCTTGGCGCGGGAGAATTCGAGACTCCAGACCAGCCAACTCAATGCAAACAGGGTAGCGATAAAGCGGATTTTGAAGGCATCCGTGTAGTGCGGCGTCAAGCCATAGCTATCTCCGAAACCCAACAGTACAGAAAGCAGAGCGATCACAAACAGGGATAGAAAATAGCCGTGCAAATGACCCAACAGGGAGATGATGATGACCACGATTGGATAGGTCCAAAGGGGACCGGTTGCCTCAACTCCCCCACTGATGATCAGATAGACCACCTGTACCAGCATCACCGTACTGTAGAGCCACGCGGCAATCTTGTGGTTTTCGGTCTTCAGCACAAAGATGTTTATGCCGATGGCCGCCACAAGGGAGCCGAAGAGGAAATAGGCGGTCTCATAGCGCAGATTGATATAGCTGGCCAGGGCGAAGGCTGCGAGAAAAAATGCCCCGATCAGGAAGATCAGATGATACTGAATACGCCGGCGCTCAACCTCGATTGAGTTGAAATCATTCAAGGCCTGGCGGGGATGACTGAATAGGGACCTCATCCCTTAAGCATAGACCATCCAATCTTCCAGTGCATAATTTAACCCACTGAAAAACTTAGGGATTTAGTAGTTTATTTCATTCTTTGTAAAACATTGCGATTAATCAATGTGGTTGATATCAAGCGCCTGATCGGAATCATTTTTTCAACCTTCTCGGGGGACTCTGTCGTATCGCTGACGGTATAACAACGGTCCTCCAGATGGGCCATTGCAAGGGCCAGAAAATCATTTTCCTAACCCTTTTTGCCTGCACTGAAGGTGATGCACAGTGAGATAGTGTCGACCTGCACGACCCGCTACAGCTCAAACACCTGTATCGATTTCTGAAACGGTTCCCGCATCCTGGCAGTTCAGGGGCCGGTATCACTAAGCACTTACAGACGACTCTGCTCGGAAGCTCACACTATCGACTGCTCCAGTTTCATCACTGTATTGCCTGCAATGCTTTACAACCCCTCACGTTGAAGGGCAGGCCACAACAGCGGCTCCTAGACTCTGTCAGCAGCACCGATGATACCCTGCCTTCTGTAACTGCGATTGGATGACATCAATCAGCGCTCGTGCTTACGGGTATTTTTCCGATAGGGATTGAGGCATGGAATGCTACCTATTGGCGAACCATGACCATTTGGTTAATTGGTCTGTCCTTTTAGTTGTGAGATGTCATGCACGCCTACAAAAAACAGCCAGAAACCATCTAACCTGTATATCATGATTTTTCGCGTTATTTTTGCCTTATATTGGTAACTTTTAGGCACTCAAAGGATCTCGACTAAAATTTTATTTACCAAATCTATTCTTGTGGTTCACTTGAATGGAGTATAAACTGTCAAAATGTTAATTGGTATGACCAAATAAGGCAGATAATGCAACGCAGAAAACTCTCGGATCAGATTGCCGAACAGCTGGAGGGCATGATTGCCGATGGCACCCTCAAGCCCGGAGAGCGTCTGCCCGCCGAGAGGCAGCTGGCGGAGCGTCTTGGAATCTCCCGCCCCTCCCTGCGGGAAGCGATCCAGAAGCTCTCCAGCAAAGGATTGCTGCATACCCACCAAGGCGGCGGCAACTACGTCACCGAATCCCTGGCACACAGTTTTACCGATCCGCTGATGGCTCTGCTGCAGGACCAGCCCGATGCGGAGTTCGACACCCTGGAGGTGCGTAAAGAGCTTGAGGGCGTAGCCGCCTTCAATGCGGCCACCAGAGCGACAGAGAGCGATCGGCAACGGATCTGGAGCCGCTACGACGATATGCTTGCGGTCCATCGCGCTGAGGCCTCCAGTGTCGAAAAACTGCAGGTGGATGCGGCCTTCCACCAATCGATCACGGAAGCGGCTCACAATGTTGTGCTGGTGCACTTCACCAACGCCATACACGATGTACTGAAAAACACCGTCAGCGAATACCTTGACCTGTTCTACGCGGAGCCCGCGTTTGTTGAAAAACTCTGCAAACAGCACAAAGCCATCGTCACTGCCATCATGGACCGGGACCCGGAACAGGCGAGGGACAATGCGCGCTTACACCTGGAGTTCGCCTTTCAGGCATTCCACGAATTCAAGAGCCAGTTAAAGTTGTCCCGCAACTCAGAGTTGTACGCCTCCATGTTCAGTGAGGAGTAGCGATGAACCAACCGGAACGGGTTTACTTCTTTGGCACCTGCCTGATCGACCTGCTCTACCCGAAAGCAGGGCTGGCCGGTATGGCCCTGATCGAACGAGAGGGTGTGAAAGTCATCTATCCCGCCAACCAGGGTTGTTGCGGTCAACCCGCCTTCAACTCTGGCTATCGCCAGGAGGCGCTGGCGGTGGCCCGTGCCCAATTGAACTGTTTTCCCAAAGAGTATCCCATTGTGGTGCCCTCCGGCTCCTGTGCGGGAATGGTCAAACACCACTGGCCGGAGCTGTTCGCCGGCGAACCGGACGAGTCCCAGGCGATTGCCGCCGCACAGCGCACCTATGAACTGACCGAGTTCCTGGTCGATGTGCTGGCGCTGCAGCTGAATGATCTGGGCCAACCGACCAAAATCGCCATCCACACCTCATGTTCCGCACGACGGGAGATGGGCGTTGCTGACCGGATCGACAGTCTCATCGCCCAGCTCAGTAATGTGGAGGTCATGGATCACTCCCATAAAACTGAGTGCTGCGGATTCGGCGGCACCTTCTCCGTCAAGCAACCAGACATCTCCGGTGCCATGGTGGAGGCCAAATGCAATGCCCTGCTGGCCAGCGGGGCCGACACGGTGATCAGCCAGGATTGCGGCTGTCTGATGAATATCGGCGGTGCGCTGGAACACCAGCAGCACGCCCTGCCAACCCAGCATGTGGCGGAATTTCTTCTGCAGAGAACCTCTGGAGAAAGCGAATGAACCAATACCAGGCGTTCTACAAGCGCATTGACAAGGCACTGCACAATGACCAGCTGCGGCGTAATTTCCGCAGTGCCATGGACGGGATACGGCAACGTCGCCTGGCTCAGTTCCCGGACAAGCAGGAACTGCAAATACTGCGCTATCGGGCAAAAGCGATCCGCAATAAATCCCTCAGCCGACAGGCCGAACTGCTTGAAAGACTCGAAGCCAAACTGACAGAGAATGGCATCCAGGTGCACTGGGCGGAGACCCCGTTGCAGGCCAACGGGCTGATCCATAAGATCCTCGAAGCCGAGCAGGCAACCTCCGTGGTCAAGGGTAAGTCGATGGTCTCGGAGGAGACCGACCTCAACCACTACCTGGAGCAGCGGGGCATTGAGGTAATCGAGTCCGACCTGGGCGAATACATCCTGCAGATGGCCCAGGAGCCACCCTCCCACATCATCGTTCCGGCGATCCACAAGAACCGTTTTGAGGTCGCCGAACTGTTCCAGAAGTTTCACCCGGAACAGCCCCACACGGACGATGTGGACGAACTGACCGGCTGCGCCCGCCAGGTACTGCGAAAGAAGTTCGCCTATGCGGATGCGGGCATCTCGGGGGTCAACTTTGCGGTCGCGGAGACCGGTACCCTCTGCCTGGTGGAGAATGAGGGCAACGGCCGCCTCAGCACCACCGCACCCCGCATCCACATCGCCATCACCGGTATCGAGAAGGTGGTGGAGAATCTCTCCGATGTGCCACCGCTGCTGGAGATCCTTACCAAGTCCGCCACCGGCCAGCCGATCACCACCTATTTCAATATGATCAGCCGCCCGCGCCAGCCCGGCGAAAAGGATGGCCCTGAGCAGGTTCACCTGGTACTGCTGGACAACGGAAGATCGCGTATCCGCAGCGACGAGGAGCTGGTCGATACCCTGCGCTGCATCCGCTGCGGCTCCTGCATGAACCACTGCCCGGTCTATGTGCATGTGGGAGGACACGCCTATGGCACCACCTACCCAGGCCCGATCGGCATCCTGCTGGAACCGCAACGTCTGGGCATCGACAAAGTCGGCAGTCTCACCTCCGCCTGCACCCTCTGCGGTGCCTGCGGTGAGGTATGCCCGGTACGCATCCCGCTGCCGAAACTGATCAACCGACTGCGTGCCGACGCAGTGAACGCGAAACCGAGCGAAAAGGGAGTACCCGGAACCGGCGCCCTGCGCAGCCGAAGTGAGGCAGTAATCTGGAAGCTATGGCAATCGATCTACGCCACCCCCCTGCTCTACCGTGGTTTTAAATTTCTCGCCACCCGCTTACGCCGCATCAAGCCGCCACTCGCGGCCGGATGGCGACGCTACCGTCCCATCCCGACCCCCGCTCCCAGATCACTTGGCGAACTGGCCCGCCAGCAGGGATATGAAGATGAGTGAAGCAAGAGAGAAGATCCTTCAACGTCTGCGTAACAACCGGGCAGACCTGGAACAGCCGTTACAAAGCCCGCCCCAAATTGAACCCTGGAGTGTCGAACAACGCATCGCCCGATTCAGCGAGTGTCAAACTGCCGTGCACGGTGAGGTCCATCGCCTGCCCGCCGACCAATGGATCGACTGGCTGGCAGAGGAGCTACCCAAACGGGGCCTGCATCAAGTCCTGACCGGTACAGGACAGATTGGTCAGCAACTGATCGCCAGTAAAATCGAAAACAGTGTGATTCATCAATACGATCAACCCATCGAATCCTGGAAGCCCGAGCTCTTCTCGCAGATCGATGTGGCGATCACCGGCAGCCGTTGCGGTATCGCCGAGACCGGCACCCTGGTACTCATGCCTGACCGGGATGAGCCCCGCCTGATGTCACTGGTACCGCCGGTGCACATCGCTTTGCTGGATGCGAAGAAACTCTATCAGACCTTTGCCGAAGTGATTGAGAAAGAACGGTGGGCGGATGGTTTGCCGACCAATGTCCTGTTGATATCAGGCCCTTCCAAGACGGCGGATATTGAGCAGACGTTGGCTTATGGGATTCATGGGCCTAAACAGTTGATTAGTCTTATTTTGATTTAGCCAGGACAGTCAATGAATGACTCCTTTCTCAAGAGCCTACAAACCGAACAGTAAAGTGCTTTATTGATGTCAAATTTGGTTTGGTGGCGGTGATCTGTTGAATGTTGATTTTTGCCGCTAATGAACGCCAATCACCGCGAATGGAGCGCAAATGATGTCGAGTGGGACCTGAATATTTTAAGAATTAGCGAGGTTTTGCGGTGATTCGCGTTTATTTGCGGATTTATTTTGCACCGCCAGCGTCACTTCACTGCGGCGTCCTGCGTCGCTTCGCTCCTGGTGATTCGCTGCGCTCACCCCTGCGGGGCGCCTACGCTTTGCTGCGGCGTCTGCGTCACTTCGTTCCTTTCGAACGAAGGGGTCGAATCTAACCTCTCTCTCCGCCTATAAAAATGGGCATGAAGGAGGGTCTCCTTGGCCTGGGTGTGGGCTGAGGGTCGGGATTGATTCGCTGCGCTCACCCCTGCGGGGCGCCTACGTTTCACTGTGGCGTCCTGCGTCGCTTCGCTCCTGGTGATTCGCTGCGCTCACCCCTTCGGGGCGCCTCCGCTTCGCTGCGGCGTCGACGTCACTTCGTTCCTTTCGAACGAAGGGGTCGAATCAATCCTCTCTCTCCGCCAACTAAAGGGGGTATGAGGGTCTCCTTGGCCTGGGTGTGGACTGAGGGTCGGGATTGATTCGCTGCGCTCACCCCTGCGGGGCGCCTACGTTTCACTGCGGCGTCCTGCGTCGCTTCGCTCCTGGTGACTCGCCTTCGGCTCGCCCCTTCGGGGCGCCTTCGCTTCGCTGCGGCGTCTGCGTCACTGCGTTCCTTTCGAACGAAGGGTTCGAATCAATCCTCTCTCTCCGCCAAATAAAGGAGGGCATGAGGGTCTCCTTGGCCTAGGTGTGGGCTGAGGGTCGGGATTGACTCGCTACGCTCGCCCCTTCGGGGCGCCTTCGCTTCGCTGCGGCGTCTGCGTCACTGCGTTCCTTTCGAACGAAGGGTTCGAATCA